>CAJOHZ010000029.1 GCA_905234695.1 uncultured Bacteroidales bacterium
GCTCTTGGTGATGGTCTCGCGGTAGGGGATGTTGGGGGCGGTGAAGTTGACGGCCAGCTTGTACTGGTTCTCGAAGTACCACTTCACGGTGTTGAGGTGCAGCTCGCCCTGGCAGCCGAGGATGACCTGGCGCAGCTCGCGGCTGTTCTCCAGCGTGAGGCTGCGGTCGTAGGAGACGAGGTCCTTCAGGGCGGCGCCGACCTTCTCGTCGTCGTTGCTGTTGGCAGCCTTGACGGCGACGGTGTAGATAGGAGTCGGGAACTGGATCTCCTCGACGATGTCGTCGGTGTTCTTCGGGGTGGTGAGGGTATGGTTGATCTTGACGTCTTTCAGCTTGATGGTGCAGACGATGTCGCCGGCGCAAGCCTTCTCAACGCGCTGGCGGTTGCTGCCGCTGCACACGAGCACCTGGCTGACGCGCTCCTTGCTCTGGTTGCAGGCGTTGACCACATCCTGGGCCTCGGCCAGCTCACCGTCGTAGATGCGGAGGTAGCTAATCTCACCGAGGTTCTTGTCCTTGGCGCTCTTGAAGCAGAAGGCCACGGTGGGGTTGGCACTGTTGCATTTCAGCTCCTTGCCGCCTTTGGTCTTCTTGGCGTCGGCCACCTCGCAGGGGGCGGGGACGTTCTGACAGATGAACTCGAGCAGACGGTTGACGCCGAAGTTCTCCTTGGCGCTGGTGCAGAGGATGGGGAAGAGGTCGCGCTTGTCGATGGCGAGCTTCAGGGCCTGGGTGAGCTCCTCGGGGGTCAGGTCGCCATTCTCGAAGTATTTCTCCATGAGGGCGTCGTCGGCAGCGGCGGCTTCCTCGACGAGGGCCATACGCATCTCCTCGGCCTTGTCGGCATACTGCGAGGGGATGTCGGCCTCGGTCATCTTGCCGTCGGTGAAGGTGTACATCTTGTTGGCCACGATGTCGACCACCTGGTTGAAGCCCAGGCCGGCGTTGGTCGGGAACTGCAGCACGGTGCACTTGCCGCCGAAGAAGTCCTTCAGCTGGTTGACGGCTTCGTCGAAGTTGGCCTTCTCGGCGTCGAGGTGGTTGACGACGAAGAGCATGGGGGTGTCGAGCTTGGCGGCGTAGCGGTTGGCGATCTCGGTGCCGACCTCGACGCCGCTCTGGGCGTTGACCACGACGACGGCGGCCTCGACCACGTTCAGCGCGCTCACGAGCTCGCCCTGGTAGTCGGCGAAGCCGGGCACATCGATGATGTTGACCTTCTTGCCACCGAATTCGGTGTACATGAGGGTGTTTTCCACGGAGTAGCCGCGGTCGTGCTCGATGTCGCGGTAGTCGCTGATGGTGTTCTTGCTGTCCACGGAGCCACGACGGTTGATGAGGCCGCCGCAGAAAGCCATAGCTTCAGCCATAGAGGTCTTGCCGGATTTGGCGCCGCCCACGAGGGCGATGTTACGAATGTCCTGAGTCTGATAAATTTTCATTGTAATAACTATATTGATTTTTGTTTTTCTTTCTGACTACAAATACCTTACAGGCATTTGAAATGCCTGCGGCATCCGATTACGGGAAAGCAAAGATACGAATAAAATCCCATTCATGAGGACAAAATGTGAAAATATTCTCAAAAAGCCAAAAAAAAGTAGTACTTTTGCAACCGCAATGGGAGTCATAGCTAAACAGAGTATCCGCGGAGCGATAGCCAATTACATAGGGGTTATCATCGGCGCAGTGACGACATTTTTTGTCGTCACCGACCTGCTGAAACCTGAGGTGATAGGCCTTACCCGTGTCATGGTGGATGCCGCCATGCTCTTTGCCGGTCTGGCCCAGTTGGGCACCAATGCCTCCATCCTGAAATTCTATCCCCTTTTCAAGGACCCCGAAAGCCGCGACCACGGCTTCTTCGGTTGGACGCTCCTCCTCCCGTTCTTGGGATTTCTCCTTATTGCCACGCTTTTCTTCATCCTCAAGGACAACATCATCGACTACTATGCCGACAACTCCCCGCTGATTATCAAGTATGCCTGGCTGCTGCTGCCTTTGACGTTTTTCGTCCTCTACATGACAGTCTTTGAGACCAACGCCAATGTCCTGCTGCATATCGCTGTTCCCAAGTTTGTACGCGAGGTAGTCATCCGCCTGCTCACATTGGTTACCTATCTGCTCTATGGACATGACCTCATCTCCTGCGACCTCTTTGTCATCCTTTTCTGTTCCTCCTATGCGGTGGCGACGGCAATCAACTTCTTCTATCTTATTACTTTGGGTCGCATCTCCTTCAAGCCCGACTGGCATTTCGTCGACCATCGTCTGTTCCGCCAGATACTTCTCTACACCCTCTTCATGACGGCAACGGTGTTGGCGGGCAATATCAAACTCTTCAACTCGGTTTTCCTGGCCCGTGAGGGACTGGCCCTGGCGGGTATCTACACCATTGCCTGCTATATCGCAAACGTCATCGAGATTCCCTACCGTTCGCTGGGGGCCATCTCCAGCCCCATTATCTCGCAGGCGGTTCAGGAGGGCAATTTCTCCGAGGTCAACCGCCTAGGTCGTCAGGTGTCGCTCCACCAGTTGCTGGTGGCCTCTCTGTTGCTCTTCTTCATCTGGATTAACTTGCACCCCCTCTTTGCCGTCATCCCCAATGGCAGCGAGTACGAGTCGGGTGCCGGCGTGGTATTATTCCTTGGCTTGGCCAACCTGCTCAATTCTACCCTCAGTATCTCCACCAACATCCTTAACTTCTCCCGATACTACACCTTCTCGCTGATTTTTATCCTGGTACTCACTATCTCGGCCATCGTGCTCAACCTGGTGTTTATCCCGCGGTGGGATGCCACGGGGTCGGCTTGCGCCACACTGCTGTCATACCTCCTCTACTTCGCCCTCCTGCTCACCTTCCTTTGGCGGCGGCTGAAGGTGTCGCTTTTCTCTGGGAAGCAACTCCACGTCATCCTGCTCACACTCCTCCTCTTTGGCCTTAACGCCATGTGGGAGTGGCTGGTGCAGCCCCTCTTTGATGGGATGGGCACGGGGCTGCTGCCGATTTTGGCTGATGCCTTCACACGCACCCTCCTCTTCATGCTGGTCGCCCTTTGGGGGCTCCGCCGGATGCATGTCTCGCCCGAGGTGGATAAAATACTCTCCCGTTTGCCGGGAAAAGTCCGGTAACTTGTTTCACGAAACACAACACACGATAACATACATGGAATCTTTCGAAGACCTATATACTTGTAGCCCTGCTGAGTTCCGCGATGCCATGGAGCGGCTTACCGCCGACCCTCAGTATGCACAGATTGCACCGCTGCTCTACCCCGACCTCACGCCCGATGAGTTGTGCCGTCAGCTCTATGCCATGAGCGGTGTGCGCGAGTTTCAGGAGAAAGTGATGTCTCATGCTTGTCAGTATATCATTGATCATAGCATGACTTCGTTCACTTACAGCGGCTGGGAGTATATCGCTGACGGTCGTCCCGCACTTTTTATCTCTAACCACCGCGACATTGTCCTCGATGCCATGCTGCTGCAATGTCTCCAACTGGCCAACGGTCACGACTCCTCCTATCTGGTGGTGGGCAGCAACCTTTTCGCCACCCCCCTGATGGCCATTTTGGCCCGCGTCAACAAGATGTTCGGCATTGGCCGTGGCGGTAGTCCCCGTGAGTACTATGAGGTGCTGATGACCATGTCGCAATATCTGCGCTATGTCGTCGTTCAGCGGCATAGCTATGCCTGGATTGCCCAGCGCAACGGTCGCACCAAGGACGGCCTCGACCGTACCGACCCGGCCCTCGTCAAGATGATTGCCGCCAGCGGCGACCCCGCCGACCCGACGGGTTCCCTTATCGGGATGAACATCATTCCCGTCAGCATCTCCTACGAATGGGAGCCCTGTGGAATACAGAAAGCCCGCGAGGTGAGCCTCACCCGTCAGGGACCCTATGTCAAGCAGCCCGGCGAGGACACCCAGAGTATCGTCAGGGGCATTGCCGACTTCAAGGGACGTGTCCATCTCGCCATCTGTCCGCCAGTCCAGCCCTCCGAGCTCCAGGCCCTGCAGGGAGATTTCAAAGGCGTGGCGCAGTTGCTCGACCGCCGCATTGCCGACGGCTTCCGTCTCTGGCCCAACCACTATATTGCCGCCGACATCCTCGCTGGCCGTTCCGCAGGCAGCGGTTACACCCCTGCCGAGCGAGAGGCCTTCGAGCGCTACCTCGACAGCGCCTGTGCCGACAATCCCATCGAGGGCTTCCGCGAAATTCTCCTCGGCATTTATGCCAATTCCCTAAACACAAACCGCTAATCACTCATCACCCATCACCCATCCCTAATCACTAATTACGATTCACCCATCACTAGTCATAATCACCAATCAATATCCCCATGTTAGACAAACTTGAAGCCATATACGCCCGTTATCAGGAAATTGAGCAGCAGATGAATGATCCCCAGGTCACGGCCGATATGAAGCGCTATGTCAAGCTCAGCAAAGACTATAAGGACCTCCAGCCTGTCGTCAAGGCATACCACGACTACAAGGCCCTCCTCGACACCATCGCTGAGTGCAAGGAGTTGCTCGAAAACGAGAAAGACCCCGAATTGCGCGAGATGGCCAAGACCGAGTTGGTCGAGAGCCAGGAACGTCGCGACCGCATGGAAGAGGAAATCCGAATCCTCCTCATCCCCGCCGACCCCACCGACAGCAAGAACGCCGTCGTCGAAATCCGTGGTGGTACGGGCGGCGACGAGGCCTGCATCTTTGCCGGCGACCTCTTCCGTATGTACACCCGCTACTGCGAGAAGAAACACTGGAAAGTCGAAGTCACCGACTTCAACGACGGCCCCGCGGGCGGTTACAAGGACATCACCTTCACCGTCACCGGCGAGGGGGTCTATGGCCTGCTGAAATACGAGAGCGGCGTGCACCGCGTGCAGCGAGTCCCCGCCACCGAGACCCAGGGCCGTGTGCATACCAGTGCCGCCGGCGTGGTGGTGCTGCCCGAGGCCGAGGAATTCGATGTTGAGCTCAATATGGCCGACGTGCGCATCGACACCTTCTGTGCCTCCGGCCCCGGCGGCCAGTGTGTCAACACCACATACAGCGCCGTGCGTCTCACCCATATCCCCACGGGAATCGTCGTCTCCATGCAGGACCAGAAATCGCAGATTAAGAACAAGGAGAAAGCCATCGCCATTCTCCGTACCCGCCTCTATGAGCGCGAGTACAACAAATATATGGAAGAGCTCTCCTCCAAGCGCAAAACCATGGTGGCCACGGGCGACCGCAGTGAGAAGGTGCGCACCTACAACTACCCTCAGAGCCGAGTCACCGACCATCGTATTGGCTGGTCTATGCACAACCTCCCCGACTTCATGGACGGCAACATCGAAGAGTGCATCGAAGCCCTCCAGCTTGCTGAAAATGCAGAGAAACTGAAAGTCTCGGTGGGGTAATCCCACTTGTCAATAATATTAAGAAGGGGGCCCGCATCATCCGATGCGGGCCCCCTCTTGTTATCTCTATGTGCGGTTAGCGCACGATGTCGAGTTCGTCGATGAGGTTCTGCGCGTTGGCATATTTGTCGATGACGAAGAGCATGTAGCGGCTGTCGAGGCAGATGCAGCGTTGCAGGTTCTCCTCGAAGTCGATATCTCCCGACATGGCTTCGCCGTTGCCGTCGAAGGCTAGGCCGATGAGGTTACCGTAGGCGTCCAACACAGGCGAGCCACTGTTGCCGCCGGTGATATCGTTGGTGGTGATGAAGCAGGTGGGCAGCTGGCCCTGTTTGTTGGCATAGGGGCCGAAGTCCTTGGCGTTATAGAGGTCTTTCAACCGTTGGGGGACGGCAAACTCATACGAAGTGGGGTCTTCCTTCTGCATCACACCGTCGAGGGTGGTGTAGTAGTGGTAGCTCACACCATCGCGGGGCTCGTAAGCCTTGATGTTGCCGTAGGTGAGGCGGATGGTGCTGTTGGCATCGGGCGAGAGGAGTTGCTTGCCGGCATTGATTTGGAGGATGCCGTCGACGAAGTCGCGCGTGCCGCGGGTCATGTTGTCGCGGTTCTCCTTGGGGATGGCGTTGTACAGCTCGCGGTATTTCTCCAGAATCTCTTTACCCATCTTGTAGATGACGTCGCGTTCGAGGGTCTTGACATCGGGGTTGTCGAGGAACCGCATGAATGCGTCGCGGTTTGCGAAGAAGGACTGGTTGAACAGGTGGGTGACCATGACCCGGAAATCGCTCTTGTAGCGACGGTCGGCGGTCTTGAGGCAGTCGGGCACGTATTGGACGTTGATGTGTTGGTACGTGTATTCCATCATCGAGGCGGTGATGCGCTGCTCCACCATCTCGTCATAGTCCTTGTAGAATGCCTCGGCTTCGGTGCGGAGGGCGGCAAGGAGGGCGTCGCGCTTGTCGGGGTTGTTCTCCTCGCAGAGGGCTTTGATTTTGCGGCCGAAGACGGTGGACTGGTACAGCAGCTCAGGACCTTCCAGCAGACCCTCGTCGATGTAGGTGACAGCCTCCTGCAGTTCGCGGCGGTTGGCATAGGATTTCTTGATGAGGTCGAGGGCGTTGGTGTATTTGGGGTCTTTGTTCTTGGCCCATTCGAGGTACTCGTTCTCGATGTCTTTCTTGAGGCCCATGGTGTTGAGTTTCTTCAAGGCGACGTTCTGCTCGTTGCTGTATTTCCAGTAGTTGGAGCAGCTGGCATATTTGGAGGCATATTTGATTTGGATGCCCTGGTCGCGGCGCATGTAGAAGCGCAGGCTGTTGATCTTGACGGTGCGGAGGTTGTAGCGGATGGTGTTGGTCACGTCCATGGTCTCCTTCAGGCCGTAGGAGGTCAGGAAGCGGTTCGTCGTGCCGGGGAAGCCGAGCACCATGGCGAAGTCGTTGTCCTTAAGCTCGCGGCAGCTCACGGGGAAGTGGTGCTTGGGTTTCAGGGGGATGTTCTCTTTGGCGTAGGCTGCGGGTTTGCCGTCGGGGGCGGTGTAGATGCGGAACATCGAGAAGTCGCAAGTATGGCGGGGCCACGACCAGTTGTCGGTGTCGCCGCCGAATTTACCCATCGACGAAGGGGGTGCGCCCACCAGGCGGACATCCTTGTAGATGATGTGGACGAAGAGGAAGTACTGGTTGCCGTTGAACATCGGCCGCACGGCGGCTTCGTAGTCAGTGCCACGGGTGGCCTCCTCGGCGATGCGCTGGCTGACGTTGCGTACCGCCTTGGCGCGGTCGGTCTCGTTCATGTCGTCGCTCAGGCACTCCATCACGCGGTCGGTGACATCCTCCATGCGGATGAGTATCGACGCTGTCAGGCCCGGGTTGGGCAGCTCCTGCTGCATGTTATAGGCCCAGAAGCCATCGCGGAGGTAGTCGTGTTCCACCGACGAGTGCTCCTGCAACTGGCCGTAGCCGCAGTGGTGGTTGGTGGAGATAAGTCCCTTGTCGCTGATAATTTCGCCAGTGCAGAAGTGCGAGAAGGAACGGCCCTCGTGGCCGAGGCCGACGACGGCGTCCTTGATGCACGACTGGTTGATGCTGTAAATGTCTTCGGGCGACAGCTTGAAGCCGGCCTTCTGCATGTCGGCATAGTTCTTGCCGATGAGCGAGAGCAGCCACATGCCCTCGTCGGCGCGGCTGGCGGCGGGAGCCATGGCCAGCAGGGCCAGGGTCAGAGAAAGGATAATCTTTTTCATTGGTGTATAATTGTTTATTTGTGTTCTTGATTCTGCACCTCTCCCTCACGGACACAGGCGATTTCGTGCCACCTGCACCCGCGGGAGACTGGTACGGTTTGAATTTGCAAAAATACGCAATTTTTTCCGATTAGCGATAATTTTCTTGCAAAATTCCGCGCAACCACCCGTTGCTGTGGCATGGGAGTACTTTGGCTCCACTATGGTCACCGATGGCAAGGAAGTGGTATCGGTGTGGTCCCGGTGTGGTCCTTATGTGACGCTTATGTTCCTTCGGTCCATCTCCAATGCTTCTCTAATACTTCTCCAATGTAGATTGGGAGAAGTGTGGGAAAAGTGCTGGGTATGCGTAAGATAAGAGTAAAAGGAAGGAAAAAGGCGTATAAGCGTCACATTTGGAGCACTCTAGGACTACCGAAAGTGTAAATCTCCCTCAAGAGTGAAACTTTTTTCATGGAATTTCGTATACTCCCATAGTTATAAACATGGCAGTGAAAAACTTTTTTTGGTAGAAAATGGTATTTTTTGGAAAATTCTTCGTACCTTTACAAATTGAAAAATTGTAGGTAAACATGGCCTTAATACTTGGTACAGAATACTGTAAAGTGGATTCGAACGGTCGATTCAAGTTCCCGATTGCACTAAAAAGGCAGTTGGAGACGGAGGATAGCCGTTTTGTCATCCGCCAAAGTGTGAATGCCGAGTGTTTGGAGCTGTGGCCGTATGCCAGTTTTCAGGTAGAGGTGGGAGAGCTTCAGAAAATGCTGAATCCCTACAGTATCCGCGACAACCAGATTATGCGCAAGCTGACCCGCGCCAACCTCGTGGAGATGGACAGCACGGACCGGTTGCTGATACCGCCCGAGCGCAAGTCTGTGATAGGGGATGCCAAAGAGATTGTACTGCAGTCCACCGGCAAATGCATTGAAATTTGGAATCGACAGGCCTACGACAAGATGAACCAGGAGACCGCCGACTTCGCGTCGATTGTCGATAAACGATTGGGAGAATTGCATGGACTACCATCTGCCGGTGATGCTGACTGAAAGCATTGAGGGATTGGCCATACGTCCAGACGGTACGTATGTGGACGCCACCTTTGGGGGAGGCGGCCATTCGCGTGCGTTGCTGGAGCGGCTGGGGCCGCAAGGTCGGTTGGTGGCCTTCGACCAGGATGCCGATGCATTGGCCAACGCCATCGACGATTCCCGGTTCACCCTGATACATGAGAATTTCCGCTACATGAAGAACTTCCTGCGGTTGCAGGGAATTCGTAGTGTGGATGGGGTGTTGGCGGACCTCGGCGTGTCGTCGCACCAGTTCGACGAAGCCGACCGGGGCTTTTCGACTCGTCTGGAAGGGGAGTTGGACCTTCGTATGGACCGGCGGCAGGAGCTGACGGCCCGGACGCTTGTCAACAGCGCCGACGAGGGGGAATTGGCGCGCCTGCTGCGTTTGTATGGCGAGCTGCCCAATGCCACACAGATGGCGCGAGCCATCTGCCGCGCCCGCGCCGAACGGGAGATTGTGACCACCTTCGACCTACGCGAGGCGGTGGCACACCATCTGCCGCGGGGGGCGGAGAACAAGTACCTGGCCATGCTCTTCCAGGCGCTCCGCATCGAGGTCAACGGTGAGTTGGAGGCCTTGAAGGCCCTGTTGCAACAGGCCACGGAGTTGTTGGTTGCCGGAGGTCGTTTGGCGGTGATTTCGTATCACTCGCTGGAAGACCGGCTGGTGAAGAACTTTTTCAAGACAGGCAACTTCGAGGGCGTGTTGGAAAAGGATTTTTACGGCAATCCCATCGTGCCGTTGCTGCCGGTGACACGCAAGGCACTGGTGGCCGGCGAGGAGGAATTGCAGCGTAACAGCCGGGCTCGCAGCGCAAGACTGAGGGTGGCGGAGAAGAAGTGAGGGCCGACACAGAATAACATTAAAAATATAATAAGACTATAGAGATAAATTATCCGCATCATGGAAGAAGAGAAGAAACAGGAACCCCGTCAGCCGCGGGTCGCGACAGAGAAGGGTGAAAAGCGCCGCCATAAGCGGGTGGTGCCTCGCATCCTGGGGGGCGATGTGTTGCAGAGCCGTCAGGTGCTGAATCGCATTCCGCTGATCATCCTGCTTTGCTTCTATGCCTTGGTGTTGGTGTACTGTCGCTACCGTGTGGAAGACCTTACCAAGGAGAAAATTGAAGCGCAGGAGCGTATCAACTATCTTCGCGAGACCCGTATAGAGCTGCAGAAACGCTATCAGGAGACCATCAAGATTTCCGAGATTGCCGAATTGCTGGACAGCACGGGGGTGGGCATCACTGCGGGACCACCGTACGAATTGAGAATTGGAAAATGAGAATAGAGCGTTAAACGTAGAAATGGATCAGAAGAAACATAACAATCCTTTGTTCATCAAGATGCTGGTGCTGTACCTGCTGTTGGTGTTCGTAGGTGGTGGCGCGATGTTGTGGTCCACCCTGAGAACCCAGGTGGTGGACGGCGACATGTGGCGCAAGAAAGCCAAGGAGCGCGAGCAGATACACCGTACTGAGCCGGCCCGCAGGGGCACCATCTTCTCGTCCGATGGCAAGGTACTGGCCACCACGGTGCCGGTATGCGACCTCTGCCTCGACTTAGGCCGTTGGCCCAAGAAGAACAGCAAGGGGGGTGTGGTATACAAGGACGGTAAGGTAGTCATGGAGAGTTGTGTGACCGACGACTCCGCCTTCCGTGCGAATCTGGACGAGGTGTGCCGCGTGCTGCACAGCTGTTTCCCTGCCAAATCGGTGGAGTATTACCGCAACCGTGTGTTGACAGAATATGAAGATCCCGAGCCCAGCCGCTGCCTGTATGTAGAGCGGCGGGTGCCCTATTCGCAGTGGGCGCACATCCGCAGCCTCAAAGGATGGGGCAAGTGTGTGGTGGCCAAGACGAGAGAGGGGAGCGTGACGAACTATGTGCGGGCGCATATCTACGGAAATCTGGGTGAGAATACCATCGGTTTACATTACAAAATTTCCCCGCAGGTGGAGGGCTATACAGGACTAGAGGGCTACTACGACAGCGTGTTGCGGGGTCAGGACGGCCAGTATATCTGCCGCCGCCTTACCCGCGGGGTATGGCTTCCGATGGAGGGTGACGAGGACTCGACGTTGGTGCAGCCACGTATCGACGGTCGGAGCATCGTGGCTACCATCGACACCCGCTACCAAGATATTGCAGAGAGTGCCCTGCGCAGTTCGATGAAACAATACGGCGGACAGCGGGGCTGTGCCATTTTGATGGAAGTGGAGACAGGCTATGTGCTGGCCTGCAGTAGTCTAACGCGCGACACTTCGGGCTGCCTGTCGGAGATGCTGTGGAGCAACGTGGCCTGCAGCGACATATATGAGCCCGGCTCTACCTTTAAGACGGTGGCGATGACCTCCATGTTCAACGACAAGAAGGTCGAGCTGGACACCAACAAGCGAGTGCGTGCCGGTGGCGTGAAGAGTTACAGCGCCTCCAGTGGCGAGATTAACGACGGTCATGGCAATTCGCACGATACCGCCAATCTGGTGGGCGTGCTGGCCCGCTCGTCGAATATCGGAATGTGCGAATTGGCGTGGGAGTACTACCGCGACCGCCGTCAGGAGTTCAAGCAAGGCATTGAAGAAATCTTCCCCTTTGGGGTGATGAATCTGGATTTGAAGGTGGAGGAGAACCCGACCCGGGTGGTCGCCCTCAACTCCGACCGCGACTTCCTGAACCTCAGCTATGGTTATTCGGCCACCGTGACGCCGTTGCAGATGATTACCTTCTACAATGCCCTCGCCAACGACGGCAAGATGGTAAAACCGCTCTTCTGCCGTGAGGTGCTCGACGGCCGTCGCCGTTCGGAGATACGTCCGGTGGTGCTGAATGAGCGTGTGTGCAGCGAAGAGACCGCGCGGGTGATGCGCGAGATGTTGGAGGGAGTGGTGAAGAGCGGCACGGGCGATATCATCCACAACACGGTGTATGGCATCGCCGGTAAGACCGGTACTACCCAAGGCATCAGCGACAAGAGTATCAAGAATTCCTCGTTTGTGGGCTTCTTCCCGTCGGACAATCCGAAATACTCCTGCCTGGTACTGGTGGAGCGCACCAGCATCGCCGGCCGTCATGCCGCTGCCCCGGTCTTCAAGAAGATTGCCGACTGCGTGATGGCCTTCGACAAGGAGTTGGGAAGTATCCGCCTGCAGGAGGCAGAGCGGACGGCTAATCCGTATGTGACCAAAGGCGACCGGCAGCAACTGCAGCAGATACACAAGTTCTTGGGGCTTCCCTTTACCGTGGCCGACAGCAGCCTGACGACTCGCTGGACAGTGTATGACGGCACGCTTGGCCGTTACGACGACTATATGCTGCCCGAAGGTGTGGTGCCCGACTGCAAAGGCATGACGGTGCGCGATGCCATGGAGCTGCTGCGCGGTGCGGGCTACAAGGTCCGTTTCCGTGGGCAGGGCAAGGTGGCGAGCCAGAATCCGAAAGCCAGGACTCCATACAAGAAAGGCACCACGGTGTATCTGGAATTGAAATAGAATAGATAGGATTGAGATATATGAGACTGTTTGAGATAATAAAGGGTATTGTACCACTGCAGACCATCGGGGGAGATCCCGAGGTGAGCGGCATTTGCTTCGACTCGCGCCAAGTGGGGAAGGGGTGCTGCTTTGTGGCGCAGGTGGGTACCCGCACCGATGGCCATGACTATATTGCCGCTGCGGTACACGATGGCGCTGTGGCGGTAGTATGCCAGCGGATGCCCGAACAGCGTGCGGAGGGCGTGACATACGTGCAGGTGGCCGACAGCGACCTCGCGTTGGGTGTGATGGCCGACAATTTCTACGGCCACCCCTCGCGAAAGCTGAAGTTGGTGGGCGTCACCGGCACCAATGGCAAGACCACCACGGTGACCCTGCTGCACCGACTGTTCCGTGAGGCGGGATACCCTGCGGGACTGCTCTCCACCATTGTCAACAAAATCGACGATACTGAGGTGCCTGCCACCCATACCACCCCCGACGCGCTGGAATTGAACCGGCTGCTGGCCGAGATGGTAGCCGCCGGCTGCAAGTATGCCTTCATGGAGGTGAGCAGCCATTCCGTGGTGCAGCAACGCATTGCGGGTCTCACCTTTGTGGGCGGGGTGTTCAGCAATATCACCCACGACCATCTGGATTTCCACAAGACCATGGCCAACTATATCGCGGCAAAGAAGATATTCTTCGACAACTTGCCCGAAGGGGCCTTTGCGTTGACCAACATGGACGACCGTAACGGGATGGTGATGGTGCAGAACACGCGGGCCGAGGTGCACACCTACAGCCTCCAACGGATGGCCGACTTCCACTGCCGTGTGGTGGAGGATACCTTCCAGGGATTGCTGCTCAATCTCAACGGCCGCGAGGTGTCGACGCGTTTGGTGGGTCGATTCAACGCATATAACCTCACAGCGATATATGGCACGGCGGTGCTGTGCGGCATCGCTCCCGACGAGGCACTGCGGCTGCTCAGCACGCTCGGCGCCGCCGAGGGTCGTTTCCAGTATGTGACGGGCAAGGGAATTGTCGGCATTGTGGACTATGCCCATACGCCCGACGCACTGGAGAATGTTCTCTCCACCATCAACGACATCCGTCGGGCGGGTCAGCAGTTGGTGACCGTGGTAGGCTGTGGTGGCGACCGCGACAAGACCAAACGTCCCGAGATGGCCAAGATTGCCTGTACGATGAGCGATAAACTGATACTGACTTCCGACAATCCCCGTACCGAGGACCCCGAGCAGATACTCGACGACATGGAGGCTGGACTGACAGACGAGGAGCGTGGCATGGTGGTGCGTATCACCAACCGCCGGCAGGCTATCCGCACCGCGGTGATGATTGCCCGCGAGGGCGACATCATCCTGGTGGCCGGCAAGGGGCACGAGAAATATCAGGACATCGACGGCGTGAAACACCATTTCGACGACTGCGAGGAACTGGAAAGAGAGTTGGGAATTAAAAAATGAGAATTAATAATTGAGATATGTTATACTACTTTTTCGATTGGTTGGACAAGAGCTTTGACTTTCCCGGGGCAGGGGTGTTCCAGTACATCTCGTTCCGCGCTTCGATGTCGGCCATTGTGTCGCTGTTCATCATGCTGATCTTCGGCAAGCCGTTCATCCGCTTCATCCGGCGCAGGTCGATAGGCGAGACGGTGCGCAACCTGGGATTGGAGGGACAGAAAGAGAAAGAGGGTACCCCGACCATGGGCGGTCTGCTGATACTGGCGGCGGTGATTGTGCCTACATTGCTCTTTGCCAAGTTGGACAACGTCTATGTGCTGGCCATGCTGGTGACCACGGTATGGCTGGGACTGATAGGGTTCATAGATGATTACATCAAGGTGTTCCGCAAGGACAAGAAAGGGCTTCCTGGCAAGTTCAAGGTGTTCGGGCAGGTCGTTCTGGGTCTGGGCGTGGGACTGCTGCTGTCGTTCCATCCCGACATCGCCTCCACCAAGACCACCATCCCCTTTGTGAAGGGCAACGAGTTCGACTATGCCTGGCTCATCAGCTGGATGGGCGATTGGACGCAGAACTGGGTGTGGGTGGTCTATGTGCTGGTGTCGATATTCGTGGTGACAGCGATCTCCAATGCGGCCAACCTCACCGATGGAATGGACGGCCTGGCAACCACGACGGCCTCCATCATCGGCGTTGCGCTGGCTATACTGGCGTGGCTGTCGGGCAATATCATCATGGCCAACTATCTGAATATTGTCTATCTGTCAGATATCGGCGAACTCACGGTGTTCATCACCGCTTTTGTGGGAGCCACGCTGGGATTCATGTGGTTCAACACCTATCCGGCCGAAATGTTCATGGGCGATACGGGCTCGCTGGCGCTGGGCGGCATCATTGCCGTCTTCGCCCTGCTGATACGCAAGGAGTTGCTGTTGCCCGTGTTGTGTGGTATCTATCTGGTGGAAGACTTCTCGGTGATTCTGCAGACCTGGGGCTGCAAGCGCTACCGTCGCAAGTATAAGCTGCCGGCCGGACAGCCGGTGCCGATAGAGAAGAGGCCTTTCCTGATGACGCCGATACACCACCATTATCAGAAGAAAGGACTTCCGGAGCCCAAGATTGTGCAGCGGTTTGCCATCATCGGCATCCTCCTGGCCATCGTCAGTATCGTGACACTCAAACTACGTTAAAGAAAAAATAAGCACACAACCCGTCAAATACATCTTTTATTAATGAATATTGAGACATTAGCCAAACAGGGAAGAGACCGCGTCTACGGCGGTCTGGCCGCAGTGGAGAGCCTCAAGCTGCGGCAGATGCGCAACAGTGCCTTGCGCACATGTTTCACTCGTTTTGAAGAGACTTCGTACCGCATGGAATATGTGGCCCGCATCCGCGGCAAGGAATTTATCAATGACGCGGCGGCCCGCACGGTCAACGCCACATGGTACGCCCTTGAGAATACCGAAGGGGCCATCATCTGGATTGCCAACGGAGGCGACGCCAAGGCCAACTACTCCATGTTGCGTTCGGTGGTGCTGCGCAAGGTGCGTATGCTGATATGCGTGGGTGGCGACACCGAGGCGCTGCACGAGGCGTTCCAAGGCATCGTTCCCGTCATCGAGGATGTGGACAGTATCGGCGAAGCCGTGCATAAGGCCTGCTACAGCCAGTTCGAACATGCGAAGGTGGTCTACTCGCCTGCCGCACCCGATGTGCTCACTGCCGAGATGGCCGGCGAGGTGTTCCGCCATGAAGTCAACGAACTATAAACAATATAGATGAAACGGAAACTCAACATACTGGCTGGCGACACTGCGCTGTGGGTGATATTCTTCCTGCTGAGCGG
The DNA here is from genome assembly GCA_905234695.1 of uncultured Bacteroidales bacterium. Taxonomy (GTDB): domain Bacteria; phylum Bacteroidota; class Bacteroidia; order Bacteroidales; family P3; genus Colimorpha. The sequence continues at coordinate 15,547 of CAJOHZ010000029.1, forward strand.
CATCTCGCTGATTGCGGTCTACAGCACCATCGGCCTCACGGCCATCAGCGACCTGCATGCCACGCCCATGGCGATATTCTTCAAGCATCTGGGTATCGTAGTGGCCACTTATGTTGCGATTATCATCATCTCGCACATCAACTACCGCTACTTCTCCAAGATGGCGAAATGGGTGTTCTATATCTCCTTGGCAATGCTGGCCGTGGTGTTGATTATGGGCACCGAGCGGTGGCTGGTGATTCCGAAGGTGGGACGTTTCCAGCCTTCGGAGATTGCCAAAGTGGCGTTGATTATCTTTGTGGCGCGTACCATCACCCTCAATCGAGAGAAGTTCGGCGACAATCGTACGTTCTACTGGCTGCTGGTGCCTGTGGCGGTTACCTGCGCGCTCGTGATGCCGGAGAACCTCTCCACCGCCATCCTTATCTTCCTGTCCTGCTATTTCATGCTCCTCTTCGGTGGGGTGAACAAGAAGATGTGGTGGCGAGGCATGGGCATTATCCTGGCAGTGGCAGTCGTTGGATTCATCATTTTGTATCTGGTGGGCGACAAGATGGATATGGCCCGTACCAGTACTTGGGGGCATCGCTTGCAGGCTTGGATGCATCCGAATCCCGATGAACTCACCCAAGAAAACATGGCGCGTATGGCCGTGGCCCGTGGCGGCTTCTTCGGCACAGGCATCGGCTCCACTATCCACGGCCGCTTGATGACGCAGGCCCATAACGACTTTATCTATGCCATTATCATTGAGGAGGCGGGACTGCTCTCGGCCATCCTCATCTTCCTCCTTTATGCGCTCTTCTATTTCCGCTGCATCCGCATCGCCACCCGTTGCAACGGCCTCTTCGGAAGCCTCTGTGTGGCGGGGCTGGGCACGGCCATCTTCCTGCAGGCCATCGTCAACATGTCGGTGGCGGTGGGGGTACTGCCCGTCACAGGCCAGACGTTGCCGTTCATCAGCTATGGCGGCACGGCCTATCTGTTCCTGGGCTGTGGCGTGGGAGTGATACAGGCCGTGGCTGCCGACAACAAGCGGCAGGAGTTGCTGGCCAAGAAAGCCGAAGCCGCCAAAGCCGAGGCGGAAACAGAAAGCACAACCCCCGAAGAGCCCACGTCGGACTCTCTGAAATCCAATTAACACAATTCGTCTCGAATATCCTCAAATAATTCCATCATAAACCCATCATCACCATGAAAGCAATCATCAGCGGAGGAGGAAGCGGCGGACATATATTTCCCGCCATTGCCATTGCCAATGCCATCAAGGCGCGCCATGCCGATGCCCAGATACTCTTTGTAGGGGCGGAGGGGCGCATGGAGATGGAGAAAGTGCCGGCGGCAGGGTATGAGATTATCGGACTGCCTATCGCCGGTCTTCAGCGCAAGTTGACGCCGGGCAATATCGTCAAGAACCTGCAGCTGCCTTTCAAGGTGCTCCGGAGCCAACGCAAGGTGAAGGGGGTGATACGCGACTTCAACCCCGACATCGTGGTGGGGGTGGGCGGTTTCGCCAGCGAACCTACGCTGAAGATGGCCTCGCGGATGGGCTATACCACCCTGCTGCAAGAGCAGAACTCGTATGCGGGCCTCACCAACAAGACCCTCGCCAAGTCGGCAGCGGTCATCTGTGTGGCCTACGACGGCATGGACCGTTTCTTCCCGGCCGACAAGATTGTGTATACCGGCAACCCCGTGCGGGCTGACATCGAGCAGATGAACGTCACGCGTGAGGAGGGCTGCGCACACTTCGAGGTGGATGCATCGATGCCGGTGCTGCTGTCAGTGGGCGGAAGCCTCGGTGCCAGAAGCATCAATCGGATGGTGATGGGCAACCTCCAGTTCTTTAAGGAAAACGAGATACAGATTATATGGCAGACGGGTCGCTGGATGTATGACGAGGCTGTGGCCGCCGTGCGTGCCGCCGGCGTGGAGCGTTGGGTCAAGGTGCACCAGTTTGTCAGCCGTATGGATTTGGCCTATGCCGCCGCCGATGTGGTGGTGTCGCGTGCGGGTGCCATCGCCATCTCGGAGCTTTGCCTGGTAGGCAAACCCGTGGTGTTGATACCGTCACCCAATGTGGCCGAGGATCATCAGACCAAGAACGCCATGGCCTTGGTGAACAAAGGCGCCGCCTTGATGGTGCGGGATGTGGATTGCGGCACCCAAGGGCTCCCGCAGGCGCTGGCGCTGTTGCGCGACACTGAGAAACGCGAGGCTATGAGCCAGGCCATCCGCGCCATGGCAGCCCCCAAGGCCGCGGACCGCATTGTGGACGAAATAGACAAACTACTCACCAGTCACCAATAATCAATCACAATTCACCAATCACTAAATACAATGAACTACTACTTCCTCGGTATCGGAGGCATCGGCATGAGCGCGTTGGCGCGCTTCTTCCACCGCAGAGGCGACACGGTGAGCGGATATGACCGCACGGAATCGCCCCTTACGCGTCAGTTGGCGGAAGAGGGCATCGCGGTGCATTATACCGACGACCCTGCGCTGGTGCCGGACAAGATAGACCTCGTGGTGTATACCCCCGCGGTGCCCGCCGATACGGCGGAGTTCCGCTACCTGGAGGAGAAGGGTGTGCCGATGCGGAAACGGTCGCAGGTGCTGGGCGAACTGACGGAAGGCAAGAAGTGCATTGCCGTGGCCGGCACGCATGGCAAGACCTCTACCTCTACCCTTATCGCCCATATATTGAGCCACACGGAATTTGGATGCAGTGCCTTCTTGGGAGGAATATCCAAGAACTTCGACTCCAACGTGGTGGTGGATACCAAGAGCGACTATGTAGTGGTGGAGGCGGACGAATACGACCGCTCCTTCCTGCAGTTGCATCCCTACTGTGCAGTCATCACTGCCACCGAGGCAGACCATTTGGATATCTATGGCACCCGTGAACACCTCGTCGAGGCCTTCCGCCAGTTTGCCGAGCAGATTACCCCTGACGGGTCCCTCGTCATCAAGCAGGGGGTCGCTCTTGTGTCTGACGAGTCCGATGAGCATGACCACCACGAGCACGACCACCATGAGCACCACGACCTCCGTGAAGAGCTTGGAATATCCAATACCCAATTCTCTATACTTAATTATACCGCCCACGGCATTGAGGCCGACTATTACCCATGGAATGTCCGCAACTACGGCGGCAACATCTTCTTCGACCTGCGCACGCCCAAAGGGGTGTTGTACGATTTGGAGTTGCCCGAGAGCAGCCTCTACAATGTAGAGAATGCCGTAGCCGCCGCTGCGGTGGTCATGACTTTGGGGGTCAACGAGCACCAGCTGCGGTACGGCTTGAAGACTTACCGCGGGGTGCGCCGCCGCTTCGACTATCGTATCAAGACCAAGGAACTGGTCATGATTGACGACTATGCTCACCATCCGCAGGAGATTGCCGCCTGCTTGGAGAGCATCCGCTACCTGTATCCCGGCAAGCGGGTGGTCGGCATCTTCCAGCCACACCTCTATAGCCGCACTCGCGATTTCGCCGACCAGTTCGCCGAAGTCCTTTCAACCCTCGACGAGCTGGTGATGATGCCCATCTATCCCGCCCGCGAGAAACCCATCCCGGGGGTCACCTCGTCGATGGTGCTGCGGAAAATCGACAGCATGTCGAAATATCTCTGCACGCCCGACCAGGTATTGGAACTGATACCCGCCTTGTGTCCCGACATCGTGGTGACGATGGGGGCTGGCGACATCGACCGATTGGTTCCTCGGCTGGAGGAGACCCTGCGCAACACATTGGAAGAATAAATACAAACCGCATAAACCCGCATCACTCATCTTGTGAAGAAGAAAACGAAAATACTGACCGTCTCTGCCGTCGCCCTGCTAGTGGTGTTGATAGTGGCTGCCAACGTATGGCGAGAGAAGTCGCTGGTACGTGGCATCCGTGTCGAAATCCAGTATGACGGGGCCGACACTTTGGTGAGGGGGGCCGAGGTGGCCGATTCCATCAGGGCGGCCCTGCCGACCCTTTCCTCCACCCGGATAGGCCATGTGGACCTCAAGGCCGTGGAACGTGCTGCGCGCTCTCCCTATCTGCGCAATTGCGAGGCGGCCACCTCCATCAGCGGCAGCGTGGTGCTCTTTGCTGTGCAACGGAGGCCTATCGTGAGGGTGTTTGTCGGCGGACAGGAGTTCTATTTGGACGACCGCGGCTGCCAGGTGCCCATAAGCATCCACGGTTCATGCAACGTCATCGTGGCCAGCGGCAACATCCCTCACAGAGGGGTTGGCCTCAACCAGGTGTGGAAGCTAGCCAAGTATTTGGACAGCCATCCAGAGCTATCGCCCCTGTTCGACCAGATATACCGCGACGACAAGGGCGACCTGTACCTTACCCCCAAGCTGGGAGACCATGTGGTGCAGGTGGGGTCGGTGGACAACCTCGATGAGAAATTCACCAACCTCATGGCCTTCTACCGCCTCGGCTTGCCGCTGGCGGGGTGGGACACCTATCGGCAGGTCAGCGTAAAGTATCGCGGACAGGTGGTGGGTCGCCGTCGACAGGCATCGTCGCCGGGAAATTGAATACAATATCATTCGTGAATACAAACTAAACATCTAAGAAATATGAGCCAGTACATCGTAGGTCTCGACATCGGGACAACCAAAATCGCCTGCTTCATAGGCGAGCGTGCCGAAAACGGCAAAATCCGCATCGTGGGCTTCGGCAAGACCGAATCGGTCGGTGTCGAGCGTGGCATCGTGCGCAATATCCGCAGTACCTCAGAGTCCATCCGTCGCGCCGTCGCGGATGCGTCGGAAATGGCGAAATATGATGTCAAGGAGGTCTATGTCGGCATCGCCGGCCAGCACATCAAGAGCCGTTCCAACCGCGGCAGCGTGATGATTCCGGAAGACCACCGGCAGATTGAACAGGAGGATGTCGACCGCCTCATCGAGGACCAGTACCGCATTATGCTGGAACCGGGCGAGGAGATTATCCATGTCTTCCCGCAGAAGTTCACCGTCGACAACGAAGACCTGGCCCCCGACATCGACCCCGTGGGTGTCGCCGGCAAGTGCCTCATGGCCGACTTCCATATCGTCACCGGCAACACGGCCAACCTCCAGAATATTCGTGACGCCGTCATGGATGCCGGATTCCGTATCAAGAATGTCGTTTTGGAGCCCATCGCTTCGGCCTATGCTGTTCTCGACGACCGCGACAAGGATGCCGGTGTGGCCTTGGTGGACATTGGTGGCGGCACGACCGATATTGCCATCTTCCAGGAGGGCATTATCCGCCACACCTCCGTCCTTCCCTTGGCGGGTAACGTCATCACCAACGACATCCGCGAGAACTGCAAGATTCTGAAACACCAGGCCGAGAGCCTCAAAACCAAATTCGGCTCCTGCCTCCCCACCAGCGTCAATCAGGACGACATCATCGCCATCCCCGGTATTCGCAACCAGGCTCCCCGCGAAATTAGCGTCAAAACCCTCGCCGGCATCATCAAGGCCCGCATGCAGGTGATTTTGGAACAGGTCTCCTACGAGATTCAGCTCTCTGGCTTCGAGCGTCAGCTCATCGCCGGTGTGGTGCTGACCGGTGGCGGCGCACGGATGAAGAACGTCAAGGAGCTCTCGGAATTCATCGTTGGAATCGACACCCGTCTGGGAATGCCCGACGAGCACCTCGACAAGGAGGGTAGCATCACCTTCGAAGACTTCTCCCACCCGATGTATGCCACGGGTATCGGTTTGGTCATCTACGGCATCCTCGAACATGAGCAGTTGGAACATGTCGATGAGGAGGCCGAGGCAATCCCCTCTTCGCCGGAACCGGAACCCGTTGACGAGCCCGTACCCGATCCTATCGCCGATGCCGAACAGGTGGTGGACAAGAAGAAGAGAAAGGATGGCGACGGTCGCAATCTCGGCAAGGTCGTCGGCGATTTCCTCTCGAAAATCTTCACCGAAGAGGAACTCGGGGAATAGATTGTTCATAACCTGTTGGTAAACAATTTGACCGGCAGGCTTGAATGTGATGAAAAATACGTATTTTTACACTCTGAAAATAATCCCCGAAATATTTGCAAACATCGGATTATTAATAAGTAAGACACATTATATAGTATGGACGACAACAACAATTCCACATTTATCACCTTCGATTCCCCGTTGAATCAGTCATCCTATATCAAGGTCATCGGCGTCGGTGGTGGCGGCAACAACGCTGTCAATCACATGTACCGCAAAGGTATCACAGGCGTCGACTTCATCGTCAGCAACACCGATATGAAGGCCCTTAACTCCAGCCCTGTGCCCAACAAACTCGTGCTCGGTCACGAGGGTCTGGGCGTCGGCGGCCGTCCCGCCAAGGCCCGCAAGGCTGCCGAGGAGAAGGCTGAGGAAATCAAGGAACTCTTCTCTTCCAACACCAAGATGGTCTTCATCACCGCGGGTATGGGCGGCGGCACCGGCACTGGCGCGGCACCCGTCATCGCCCGTCTCGCCAAGGAGATTAAACTGGAAACCGAGGACGAGGACGATCCCGGCAAGATTCTCGTCGTCGCCGTTGTCACCACCCCCTTCAAGTTCGAGGGCAGCGGCCGCAACAACCAGGCCCTGGCTGGCGTCGAGGAACTGAGCAAGCAGGTCGACTCGATTCTGGTCATCAACAACGAGAAACTGCGCTCCTACGGCAACCTCTGCATGTCCGAAGCCTTTGCCATGGCCAACGATGTGCTCCTCACTGCCGTCAAGGGCATTGCCGAGATTATCACCCTCAACGCATACGTCAATATCGACTTCCGTGATGTCAACACGGTAATGGAGAAGAGCGGTACCGCCCTTATGGGTATCGGTATTGGCAAGGGCGAGAACCGCGCCCTCCAGGCCGTCGAGGCTGCCGCCACCTCCGTGCTCCTCAACGACAGCGACATCGCCGGCGCCAAGAACGTCCTCCTCTACTTCTCCTATGGTCCCGACCACGAAATCACCATGGACGAGATGGGCGAGGTCACCGACTACATCACCAAGAAGACCGGCAGCCCCGACACCAACGTCATCTGGGGTACCGGCACCGACGACTCCCTCACCGATGAGGTCAAGATTACCCTTATCGCCACGGGCTTCGAACAGAAGGAAAATCCCGAGGGTCGTGTCATTCCCCTGAGCACCGAACGTCCGGTGGACACCACTCCCGCCAAGCCCGCCGAACCTATCACCGAGCCCACCATCGTGCATCACGAAGAGTCTGTCGGGGAAGCCTCCGACACCCTGCAGGATGTGGCCGCACCTACTGCCTCCGAGGAGGTGAAGGATAGCGAGACCTTTCAGCCCGAGGCCTCTGCCGAGTCGCAGAAACATGTGATCAACCTCTACGATGAGGAGGAGTTGAAGGCCGAGGCCACGCGCCCCGTGGAGAAGCCCGTCGAGGACGGTATCTTCGTGCTCAACCATGTAGCGGAGACGGCTGTGACCGAAGAACCCGCCGCCGCTCCACAGCCCATGGAGCCCCTGCGTCCCTATGTGTCTCCTCTGGTTTCCGAGCGTCCCGCGGCACAGCCCGTCCACACCCCCAGGATTGACCTGGAGGCCCTGAACCGTGCCGACCGCATCAAGGCGATGCACGACCTGCTGCGCAACGACGTCAACGGTGCCCAGATTGTGGAGTCCATGAACCCCGCAGAGCTTGTCGGCGAGCACATCTACGAGATGGCCCACTCGTCGCAGTCCGAAGTCTCCGCAACGATGCTGGACGCCTCGGGGGCAATCCAGGAGGGCAACCCCTACCTCTACGACAATCCCGATTGAGAACTTTGCTTCTCTTCATAAAACTCACTCCGGGTTTCGCCTTTCGGCGAAGCCCGGATTCGTTTTTTCATGTTCCCACGACTTGCGGGACTCCCGTATGTCCAAAAAAAAATGTATATTTGCAAAGGAATGAGAGATAAGAAAATTATAGGAACTATCTGTGGGATAGCCGCTGCCGTGGCCTACGGCACCAATCCGCTGGGTGCCTTGAAGCTTTATGACGAGGGGATGAACACCCCCAGTGTGCTCTTCTATCGCTTTGCCCTGGCGTGGCTGATTATCGCCGGGGTGATGGCCGTGCGGAGCCTTTCCGTGGCGGGCCGGCATCGGGAGACTCTGCGGGTAAGTGGGAAAGAATTTCTTGCGTTGACGGGCTTGGGACTGCTGTTCATCGCTTCGTCGTTGACGCTCTACCTCAGTTTCCATGTGATGGATGCAGGGGTGGCCTCGACCATTTTGTTCACCTATCCCGTGATGACGGCCACCATCATGGCCCTCTTCTTCCACGAGCGGGTGAACTGGGTGACGGTCTCCTCCATTCTGCTCTCATTCATTGGCGTGGCGCTCCTCTATTGGGGCGACGGTACGACGACGCTGCCTTTGGGCGGAGTGGTGTTGGTGCTGGTATCGGCATTGACGTATGCCTTGTATATCATTGTGGTGAACCGCAGCGAGCTGCGGATGTCGTCGTTCAAGATAAACTTCTTTGTGCTTTTTTACTGTGCCCTGGGCATGTTGTGTTATGCCCTCCTGTCAAGACAGGAGATAACGCTTCCGCCCACCCCGACGGCATGGTTCTATGTGGGATGGCTGGCGTTGGTGCCCGCCATCATGGCACTTGTGCTCATGGTCTATGCCGCCAAGTATGTGGGCAGCACGGCCACTGCAATCCTTGGGGCGTTGGAACCGCTGACAGCGGTGCTTATCGGCATTTTCGTCTTCGGTGAGCGTTTCACCGCCACCTTGGCGGTGGGCATCGTCTTGATTCTCGGTGCCGTAGTCCTTATCGTCACAAAGAAAGAGGAAAAGGCGAAAGAACCGCATCGCGTAAAAGATAAATAGCCTCGGTAACTTTTAAATTTTCAAATAGATGAACATAGCGGCATTGGTATCGGGAGGCGTCGACAGCTCTGTGGTGGTACACCTGCTCAAGGAGCAGGGCTACACCCCCGACCTCTTCTATATCCGCATCGGTATGGAGGCTGAGGATGGTTATATCGACTGCCCCGCCGAGGAGGACATAGAGATTACCAAGTATATCGCCCGCAAGTACGGTCTCCGTTTCGAGGAGGTCAACCTCCACAAGGAGTACTGGGACAACGTGGTCAGCTATACCATCGATTCGGTGCGCCGTGGACTTACGCCCAATCCCGACGTGATGTGCAACAAACTCATCAAATTCGGTGCCTTCGAGCAACGCTGTGGCAAGGACTATGACCGTACCGCCACCGGCCACTATGCCCAGATTGTCAGCATGGATACTGGAGCCGACGAAATCGCTGGTCGTGAGAATGTCGACCGGGACACCCGGTTTCTTGCCACCGCCCTAGACCCCGTCAAGGACCAGACCGACTTCCTCTCGCAGCTTTCCTACGACCAGATAAAGAAGCTCATGTTCCCCATCGGCCACCTCATGAAGGCCGACGTGCGGCGCATCGCCCACGAGGCGCATCTCCCCTCGGCCGACCGCAAGGACTCGCAGGGCATCTGTTTCCTTGGCAAAATCAACTATAACGACTTCCTCCGCCGCTACCTCGGCGAACGCGAGGGCAAGATTGTGGAATTGGAGACCGGCAAAATCCTCGGCACCCACAAAGGGTACTGGTTCCACACCATCGGGCAGCGCAAGGGGCTCTTCCTGAGTGGCGGCCCCTGGTTCGTGGTGAAGAAAGACATCGACGGGAACGTCCTCTACGTCTCGCAGGGCTACGACCCCGACGCGCAGTACGGCACCGAAATCGGCCTCCTCGGCTTCCGTTACCTCAGTGCCCCTCTGCCCGAATGGGAGACCCGGCTGGAGGCAGGGCAGGCGGTGGATGTGAAGTTCAAGATACGCCACACGCCCGACTTCGCCCAGGGCCACCTCGTCCGCACGCCCGAGGGCCACTGCATCCATTCCGACAGCCGCATCCAGGGTATCGCCGCCGGCCAGTACGCCACCATCTACGACAACGACGCCCATCTGGTCGTGGCCTCCGGCATGATAAATTGACCCCTTTTGTCACTTTTGCCATGCACCATGGCCCTAATCAATAAAAACCATCCCATGAAGACCCGCACACCATTCAAGACCCGCCTTGCCGACGGCTTCGCGCGCCTGTGGGCAGCCCTCAAGAGCCACCCCGTCGAGCTCCTCATCCTGTTGCATGCCGCCGCTTCGGCATTTTTGAAAGGCAACCCCTGGTGGCAGCAGCCCGCCTCCTATGCCGCCTTTGCCGTCGTGGCCGCCTTCTGCCTCTCCCGGTTCCGCAAGGGCTACAACTGGGCCCAATGGGTCTATTTCGCTGTTCTTCCCCTCTATGCCCTCACCGCTCTGCTGCCCTCGGCATGGCCGGGAAGCACCGAGTTCGCCATCCTCAACTTCCTTCTCCCCTTCGCCTACCTGCTGACCTTCCCCGCGTGGGAGGGGCAACGTTTCTCGGAGCGGTTCTACCGGATGCTGCGTTCCATGGCCGTAGCCTTAGGCCTCGCCGCCATCCTCTACCTACTCCTGCTGCTTGTCATTTTGACAGTCGAGTTACTCTTCCCCTCCTCCCCGAATTATCGGTTTTATGAGCTGTCAGCCTCTTTCTGCTTTATTCTGCTTGCCCCGATCCTCTTCATCACTCTGGAAAGCCAGAAGGAGCAGCCCTCAGTCCTCCTGCTGGTGGAGGTGACCTTCAACTATGTCCTCACGCCAGTGCTCCTTGTCTACAATGTCATCCTCTATGTCTACCTCGCCGTCATTCTGGTGAACTGGGACCTCCCCAAGAGTTCCGTCTCCACCATGGTGATGGCCTTCACCCTCGTTGCCGTGGCCATCCGGCTGGTGCGGCCCTTGCTTGTCAAACAGCCCCTCAAGTGGTACTTCCGCTGGTTCGCCCTCTTCGCCCTCCCGTTGGTGGCGCTTTTCTGGGTGTCCGTGAGCTACCGCATCGGGCAGTACGGCGTCACCATCGACCGCTGCATCCTTGTCGTTGTGGGCGTCCTGATGACCCTCTATCTGGCGTGTACATTGGTTCTCAATGCCAGATTGTCACTCCTCAACTACCTCACCACCGCCCTTGTTGTCCTCTGCGGCGTGGTGCTGACGGTCGGGGGACCCCTCTCGGCCCAGCAGGTGTCGTTGCGGTCGCAGACGGCCATCGTGCGAGAGAAGGCCGCCTTGATGGGCATCCTCGGTCCCGACGGCAAGCTGGACACCACCGGCGAGCTCTTCTTCCGCACGCCGGCCGACACCGCCAACATCAGGAATCACCGCGCCGTCTATCAGGCCATGAAGTATCTCGAGGAAATCTCCGACACCTC
>CAJOHZ010000030.1 GCA_905234695.1 uncultured Bacteroidales bacterium
CGGTATTTCTCCAACTGTTTCCCTACTGTTCTCCAACTGTTCTCCAACGTAGGATAGGAAAACAGTGGGCGAACAGTTGAATATCAGCAGGGTAAGTGCAGAAGGAAGGGCGAAGGATCATAAAAGGAACACCGAGAGACGACTAGGAGAAGATTAAAACTAAAAACTAAAAGGTAAAAACTAAAAACTCACTAAACCATGTTTAATTGTTGAGTTGTTTAATCGTTGATTACTGAAACTAAAAACTTAAAACTCACCAATCACTAGTCACTAATCACTGGTCACTAAACATTTGTTTAACCGTTTAGAAACTGTTTAAATTTAATTGATGGATTTTGTTATACAGCAAAGCGAGCGGATTTGTCTTCTTTTTGAGGGAGCAATGGGGACCATTGCGACCGATAAAAGGAGGGAAAGATGCCGTTTTGATGTCTTAAGAAAAACATAGGATTAATTTTAAACAGTTTCTTAATTGTTTATCATTACAAGCTGAAAACTTAAACTAAAAACCATAGGCCGAAAGCCAGTCAAGGTTAAGGTTAACGTTAAGGTCGAGAAGGCTTGTTGATAAGTTGTTGATAAAATTCTTCGCACAGGGGGCCGGAAGGGTGGTTGACGCTGTTGATAACTCTTGAAAAAGAGGTTCAAAAAATCATTTTAACACAATTGTATCTTTTTGTATTACAATACTCCCGTGAGATTTTATGTTTTTTTAACATATATGGGTGCGCAGGGTGCTTTGCCAGTTGGAAAAATAGTTGTAATTTTGCAATCCGTTTGAGTGGGTACATTGTACCCAAAAACGTAACAGAAAGTACTAGTAATTAAATATATAACATCAAAAAGCAAAATGCCAACAATTCAGCAATTAGTTCGCAAAGGACGTCAGCAGATGGAGTATAAGTCGAAATCTCCCGCTTTGGACAGCTGCCCTCAGCGTCGTGGCGTCTGCACCCGTGTGTACACCACCACCCCTAAAAAACCTAACTCGGCAATGCGTAAGGTTGCCCGTGTGCGTCTCACCAACCAGAAAGAGGTCAACGCCTACATCCCCGGTGAGGGCCACAACCTGCAGGAGCACTCCATCGTGATGATCCGCGGAGGCCGTGTGAAGGATCTCCCCGGTGTGCGTTATCATATCATCCGCGGTGCCCTCGACACCAGCGGAGTGGACGGCCGTCGCCAGCGCCGTTCGAAATACGGTGCCAAACGCCCCAAACAGGCTGCAAAGTAAGTTAAGAAAAAGTGAACGGTGAGCTTGCCGGCAAAAAACAAAAGAGACCGAGCGGTTCACAAAAAGCAAAGTAAAGAAATGAGAAAAGCTAAACCCAGAAAACGTATCATCCTCCCGGATCCCAAGTATAACGATGTGCTCGTCACCAAGTTCGTCAACAACCTGATGCTGGGCGGCAAGAAGACCATCGCCTATAAGATTTTCTATGAGGCAATCGATGTCGTGTCCGACCGCACGAAAGAGGACGGCCTGGAGGTTTGGAAGAAGGCCCTGGCCAACATCACTCCTTCGGTCGAGGTGAAGAGCCGCCGTATCGGCGGTGCCACCTTTCAGGTACCCACCGAGATCCGCCCCGAGCGCAAGCAGTCGATCGGTATGAAGAACCTCATCAGCTTCAGCCGCAAACGCGGTGAGAAGACGATGGCCCTGAAGCTGGCCGCCGAAATCCAGGCCGCTTACAAGGAAGAGGGCGCCGCCTTCAAGCGCAAGGAGGATATCCACCGCATGGCCGAGGCCAACAAGGCTTTCTCGCACTTCCGTTTCTAATACCCTTGTATATATAATAGGATATAACAAACAACATCACCCCAGCAATCTCCCAGCCCAATGTCAGACCTGCATTATACAAGAAACATCGGTATCATGGCCCACATCGACGCCGGAAAGACTACGACGACTGAGCGTATCCTTTTCTACACCGGCAAGAATTACAAGCTCGGTGAGACCCACGAGGGTTCGGCCACGATGGACTGGATGGTGCAGGAGCAGGAACGCGGCATCACGATTACCTCGGCCGCGACGACTGTCTACTGGAATTGGCACGACAACCGCTACAAGTACAACATCATCGACACTCCCGGCCATGTGGATTTCACGGTCGAGGTGGAGCGTTCGCTGCGCGTGCTCGACGGTGCCATCGCCATTTTCTGCGCCGTGGGCGGGGTGGAGCCTCAGTCGGAGACGGTGTGGCGCCAGGCCGACAAGTACCGGGTGCCCCGCATTGCGTTCATCAACAAGATGGACCGCGCGGGTGCCGATTTCTTCGGCGTGGTGAACCAAATCAAGGAACGTCTAGGTGCCAATCCCATCCCTATTGAGATTCCTATCGGACAGGAAGACCTGTACAAAGGGGTCGTGGACCTCATCGCAAACCGAGCCTTGGTATGGGACGAGAGTTCCAACGGGCAGCGTTTCGAGGAAATCCCGATGCCGGAGGACCTCAAGGAGGTGGTGGCGGAGTATCGCCAGCGCCTGATTGAGGGTGTGGCCGAGGAGAACGAGGAACTGATGATGAAGTTCTTCGACGACCCGGACAGCATCACCGCCGACGAGGTGATTGCCGAAATCCGCAAGGCTACGCTGGCCATGAAGATTGTGCCGGTGATGTGCGGCTCGGCTTTCAAGAACAAGGGCGTGCAGACCCTGCTGGACGCAGTGGCCGCTTTCCTGCCCAGTCCGCTCGACATGAAAGAGGTCGACGGCATCAACCCGAAGACCGAAAAGGAGGAGATGCGTCCGATTGACGTGAACGCCCCCTTCTCGGCACTGGCGTTCAAGATTGCCACCGACCCCTATGTGGGACGGCTCTGCTTCTTCCGCGTGTATAGCGGCGTGCTGGAGTCGGGCTCGTATGTCTACAACGCCAACACGGGCAAGAAGGAGCGTATCTCGCGCATCATGCAGATGCATTCCAACAAGCAGAATCCGCTGGACCGCATCGAGGCGGGCGATATCGGCGCCGCCGTGGGCTTCAAGGAAATCAAGACAGGCCATACGCTGTGCGACGAGAAGCACCCCATCATCCTCGAGTCGATGAAGTTCCCCGAGCCGGTGATCAGCATCGCCGTGGAGCCGTTGACACAGGGCGACATGGACAAGCTGACCAACGCACTGACGAAACTGGTGGAGGAAGACCCCACCTTCCGGGTGAAGACCGACGAGGTGTCGGGTCAGACCATCATCAGCGGCATGGGCGAGTTGCATCTGGACATTATCCTCGACCGTCTGCGCAGGGAGTTCAATGTGGAGGTCAACCAAGGCCGTCCGCAGGTGGCCTATAAAGAGGCCGTGACTGCCACTGTGCAGCACCATGAGATATACAAGAAACAGACCGGCGGCAAGGGCAAGTTTGCCGACATCCTGTTTGAACTGGGTCCGGCCGACGAAGGCGTCATGGGACTGCAGTTCATCAACGACGTGAAGGGTGGAAACATCCCCAAAGAGTATATTCCTGCCATCGAGAAGGGTTTCAAGGAGGCGATGCAGAACGGCGTGCTGGCGGGCTATCCGATGGACAGCCTGAAGGTGCGCGTCATCGACGGCTCGGCACACCCGGTGGACAGCGACCAGCTGTCGTTCGAGGTGTGCGCCAAGATCGGTTTCAAGGAGGCCTGCCGCAAGGCAGCGTCGGTCCTGCTGGAGCCGATTATGAAGCTGGAGGTGCTGACCCCCGACGCTTACGTGGGCGACGTGACCGGCGACCTGAACCGCCGCCGCGGCATGTTGGAGAACATCACCGCCAAGGTGGGTGTCCAGGCCATCCATGCCAAGGTGCCGCTGGAGCAGATGTTCGGCTACGTCACCGCGCTGCGCACCATCACCTCGGGCCGCGCCAACTCGACCATGGAGTTCTCGCACTACGCCGAAGTGACCCGCGAGCAGCAGGAGAACATATTGAAGAATAAATATAATTATTAATAATAAAAAATCATTAACCGTGAGTCAAAGAATTAGAATCAAACTGAAGTCTTACGACCACAATCTCGTCGACAAATCGGCGGAGAAGATTGTGAAGACCGTCAAGATGACCGGTGCAGTTGTGAATGGCCCCATTCCGCTGCCGACCAACAAAAAGATTTTCACTGTGAACCGCTCCACGTTCGTGAACAAGAAGAGCCGTGAGCAGTTCGAACTGAGCTCGTACAAGCGTCTGATGGACATTGAAATCAATGACCGTGCCAAGACGATTGACGCCCTCATGAAACTGGAACTCCCCAGTGGTGTGGAAGTCGAAATCAAGGTGTGAAATTAAACTCAGCCAATGTGCCCGGCTGCCGGGTGACCCCGGCAGAGGAGTGTAAGCTGAAAACTAACAACAAAACAATCCAAAAAAAGAAATGTCAGGATTAATTGGTAAGAAAATCGGAATGACCAGTCTTTTTGATGCCGACGGAAAGCAGATTCCGTGCACAGTGATTGAAGCTGGTCCTTGTGTCGTGACACAAGTGAGAACCATCGAGAAGGATGGTTATGAGGCTATCCAGCTGGCTTTTGGCGAGCAGAAGGAGAGCCGTACAAACAAGCCCATGAAGGGCCATTTTGCAAAGGCCAATACCACTCCCAAACGCTATCTCGCAGAGTTTAGCCGCTTTGAGGAGGGCCATAAGAAAAAATATGGCGAGATATTGACGGTGAGCGTCTTCCAGGAAGGCGAGTACGTCGATGTCGTGGGAACCTCCAAAGGTAAGGGTTTCCAGGGTGTGGTGAAAAGACACGGTTTTGGTGGTGTCGGTGACTTGACTCACGGCCAGCACGACCGCCTGCGTGCCCCCGGTTCGATCGGCGCAAGCTCGTATCCCTCGCGTATCTTCAAGGGTATGCGCATGGCCGGTCAGACGGGCAACCACCGCGTGAAGATTCAAAACCTTCAGGTTGTCAAGATTATCGCCGAGAAGAATTTAATTTTAGTCAAAGGTTCTGTACCGGGACCCAAAGGTTCAATTTTAAAACTTGAAAGATGGAGTTAAAAGTCTATAACATCAACGGAAGCGAAACCGGTAGAACCATCACTCTTGACGATTCTATCTTCGCCATTGAGCCCAACGAGCACGCGATCTACCTGGACTGCAAGCAGTACATGGCAGACAACCGTCAGGGCACACACAAAGCCAAGGAGCGCAGCGAGAACGCCCACAGCACCCGCAAGCTGAAACGCCAGAAAGGCACCGGCGGTGCCCGTTCGGGCGATTTGAAGAGCCCCGTGTTTGTCGGCGGCGGCCGTATCTTCGGACCCAAGCCCCGCGACTATCGTTTCAAACTGAACATCAAGACGAAACGCCTCGCCCGCCGTTCCGCCCTCAGCACGAAGGTGGCCGACAGCGCGATGACCGTCGTCGAGAATTTCAGCTTCGAGGCTCCCAAGACCAAAAAGATGATTGAGGTTCTCAACAACCTGAAACTGGCGGATAAAAAATCGCTCGTAGTTGTTGAAAATCAAAATAATTTCGTATTTTTGTCTGCTCGAAACATTCCGACCGTGAAAGTGGTTACTGTGTGTGAGTTAAATACTTACGACATAGTTAACGCTTCCAATATCGTTGTTTCGGAAGGCTCAATCAACGAAATCAACCGCGTTTTGGCGACAAAATAAAGTAGTAGAAAATCGTATTAAGAAAGTTTAACATGAATATCATAGTAAAACCTCTGATCAGTGAAAAGATGACGAGACTCACCGAGGCCGCCGCTTCTCCCAAGCTGACCCGTATTCAGCGCGACAAGAACAAGCCCGCCCCGAAGGTCCTGAATCGTTATGGTTTTGTGGTCGACAAGCGCGCCAATAAGATTGAGATCAAGAAAGCCGTCGAGGAGTTCTATGGCGTGAAGGTTCTTGATGTCAACACCATGAACTACTCCGGTAAGGTCAAAGCCCGCTATACGAAGTCGGGCTATCTGGTGGGCCGCACCAATGCCTTCAAAAAGGCCATCGTGACCCTGGCGGAAGGCGACACCATCGATTTCTATGCAAGCATCTAACCAGAGCGATAGATAACACAAGTAACAATAATAGTAATAGTCCACTGATAAGCGACTAAAAAGAACAAAAAGAAATGGCTTTAAAGAAAATCAAACCGACAACCCCTGGCCAGCGTCACAAACTCATTGTGACCAACGATGACATTACGGCCAGCAAGCCGGAAAAGAGTTTGGTATTCGGCTACAGCAAGAGTGGTGGCCGTAACAATCAGGGTAAGATGACCATGCGCTACCTCGGCGGTGGCCACAAGCAGAAATACCGTCTGGTTGACTTCAAGAGAGAAAAGGATGGCATCCCCGCCGTGGTGAAGACCATCGAGTATGACCCCAACCGCAGTTCCCGTATCGCCCTCGTGTTCTATGCCGACGGCGAGAAACGTTACATCCTGGCTCCCCAGGGCCTGAAAGTGGGTCAGACCATTATGTCGGGCACCGGTGCCGCTCCCGAGATCGGCAACACGCTGACGCTTGCCGAGATTCCTTTCGGTACGTTGATCCACAACATCGAGCTTCGTCCCGGCCAGGGCGCCAAGATGGTGCGCAGCGCCGGCGCGTATGCCCAGCTGATGTCCCGTGACGACAAGTATGCAATCATCAAGATGCCCAGCGGCGAGATGCGCATGATCCTTCAGGCCTGCCGCGCCACTGTGGGTATCGTCTCCAACCCCGAGCACAACCTTGAGGTGGGTGGTAAGGCCGGTCGCAGCCGTTGGCTGGGTCGCCGTCCGCGCAACCGCGGTGTTGTGATGAATCCTGTGGACCACCCGATGGGCGGTGGTGAAGGCCGTCAGACCGGTGGACACCCGCGCAGCCGTAAGGGTATCCCGGCTAAGGGTTACAAGACTCGCTCCCCGAAGAAACAGTCGAGTAAGTACATTGTCGAAAGAAGAAAGAAGTAACCATTAAAAGAAGAAGAACATGAGTCGTTCAATTAAGAAAGGTCCGTATATCTTCCACAAGTTGGAGAAAAGAGTTATCGAGGCTCAGGAGTCGAACAAGAAGGTCACCATCAAGACCTGGAGCCGCGCCAGCATGATTTCCCCCGATTTCGTCGGCCAGACCATCGCTGTGCACAACGGCAACAAGTTCATCCCAGTCTACGTAACGGAGAATATGGTTGGCCACAAGCTGGGCGAGTTCGCCCCCACCCGTATCTTCCGCGGCCACGCCGGATCGAAGGACAAAGCTAAAAAATAAGTGAAAAGAGGACTGCGGAGGCGGCAATGCCGCGGAGGCAGTCTCCCAAAAGAAGAATAATAAGAAATGGGACGTAGAAAAACAAATAGTGCAAACGCACATAAAGAAGCCAAGAAGACCCTCTACGTGGCAAAGTTGATGAACAACCCGACTTCGCCCCGTAAGACCCGTCTCGTCGCCGATATGGTCCGCGGCGTTGACGTTGACAAAGCTCTGGGAATTTTGAAGTATTGCCCCAGGGAGTCCGCTCCTAAGATGTACAAGCTCATCCTCAGCGCCGTCGCCAACTGGCAGGCCAAGAACGAGGGCAAGCGCATCGAAGACAGCCAGCTCTATGTGAAACAAATCATGGTGAACGAGGGCCGCACCTTGCGCCGTATGATGACCGCCCCGCAGGGCCGCGGATACAGAATCCGCAAGCGCAGCAACCACATCACCGTGGTGCTGGGCAGCCGTGTCGAAGAGGCTCCCGTGGCGCAGCAGGCTGAAGAAGAAACCAAATAGTTAATTAAATAAGAAGAAACATTACAATGGGACAAAAAACTAACCCAATTGGAAATCGCTTAGGTATCATCCGCGGATGGGATTCTAACTGGTACGGTGGCCGTCGCTTCGAGCAGAAGCTCGTCGAGGACGACAAGATCCGTAAATATCTCAACGCCCGTCTTGCCAAAGCCAGCATCTCGAAGATATATATCGAGAGAACCCTCAAGCTCCTGACCGTCACGATTAACACCGCCCGTCCGGGTTTGATTATCGGCAAGGCCGGTTCCGAGGTTGACAAGCTGAAGGAAGAATTGAAGAAACTTACTGGAAAGGATGTCCAGATTAATATTTCTGAGGTGAAGCGTCCTGAACTGGATGCCGTGTTGGTTGCTCAGAATATCGCCAAGCAGATTGAAGGCCGCGTGCAGTACCGCCGCGCCATCAAGAATGCAATTGTCTCCACCATGCGTTCCGGCGCCGAGGGAATCAAGGTTTCCATCAGCGGCCGTATCGGCGGTGCTGAAATTGCACGTAGCGAGCACTACAAAGAGGGCCGCACCCCGCTGCATACCCTCCGTGCCGACATCGACTATGCCCATGCGGAGGCTCACACCACCTATGGCCGCATCGGTGTCAAGGTGTACATCTGCCGCGGTGTCATCTACGGCAAGCGCGAGTTGGTTCCCTCCACTGTCGGTGGAATGCAGAAGGATCACCGCCCGGCAATGGGTGGCGACCGCCGCCCCGGCAATGGTGCCCCCCGCCGCCGTCCGAGCAACAGTAGAAATAACAACAGTAAATAAAAGGTTATAGAAGATTGGCCAGGCGGCTGGCCGCCTGCACCAGAGGCTATACACAAACAGTAAGAAGAAATGTTACAACCTAAGAAAACAAGATATAGAAAGCAGCAGAAGGGTAAAATTAAAGGCAATGCTTTCCGTGGTCACGAGTTGGCTTTCGGTACCTTTGGTATCAAATCCCTGGAAACCTGTTTCATCACAGGCCGTCAAATAGAGGCTGCACGTCAAGCTGTAACGCGTCACATGAAACGTGAAGGTCAGATTTGGATTCGCATCTTCCCGGACAAGCCCATCACCAAGAAGCCCAATGAGGTGCGTATGGGTAAAGGTAAGGGTGCTCCCGAATACTTCGTCGCCCGCGTCATGCCGGGAACGATCCTGTTCGAGTGCGAAGGCGTCCCCATGGATATCGCCAAGGAGGCTCTCCGCCTGGCAGCCCAGAAGCTCCCCATCTCGACCAAATTTGTTGTTAAAAGAGATTATATCGAAGAATAAAAAGAAGATACAGTCATGAAGAACGAATTAGTATTAAAAGAGCTTTCGACTGCCGAATTGAAGGAGAAGCTGGATACCGAGCGCAGTATGTATCAGAAGATGCTGCTGAGCCATGCTGTCTCGCCGCTTGAGAATCCTAACAAAATAAAAGAAAGTAGAAAAACCATTGCCCGCTGTCTCACCGAACTCCGCGCCCGCGAGATTGCTGAGCAGAAGCAGAACTAATGCAGATATGGAAAGAAATTTAAGAAAAGAAAGAGTCGGCGTTGTGGTGAGCAACAAGATGGACAAGTCCATTGTCATCATGGTTGAGCGCAAGGTTAAGCACCCCAAGTATGGCAAGTTTGTGAAGAAGTCCACCAAGTTTATGGCTCACGATGAAAAGAATGAGGCCAACATTGGCGACACCGTTCGCATTATGGAAACCCGTCCGCTGAGCAAGAACAAATGCTGGCGTCTCGTTGAAATTGTCGAGAGAGCCAAGTAAACAGTCACAATCAAGACAAAAAGACCAATAAGAAATGATACAACAAGAAACCAGAATGACCGTTGCCGATAACAGTGGCGCAAAGAACGCCCTCTGTATCCGCGTTCTCGGTGGCACGAAGAAGCGTTACGCCTCGATTGGCGACACTATCGTGGTGGCCATCAAAGACGCCCTCCCTTCCGGCAACATTAAAAAGGGGGCTGTTTCCAAAGCAGTCGTGGTCCGTACCAAAAAGGAGATTCGTCGCAATGATGGCAGCTACATCCGCTTCGACGACAATGCCTGCGTCCTGCTCACCGCCAATGATGAGCTCCGCGGTACCCGTATCTTCGGACCCGTCGGTCGCGAACTCCGTGAGAAGCAATTCATGAAGATCGTTTCCCTGGCCCCTGAAGTATTGTAAAATTAAAAAGAAGAAAAAGAAATGAAACTGCACGTTAAAAAAGGGGATACCGTCATGGTGATTGCCGGCGAGGATAAAGGCAAGACCGGCAAGGTGCTGAAGGTTTATCCCGAAAAGAATCGCGCCATCGTGGAAGGCCGCAATCTCGTGAAGAAGCATACCAAGCCCAACGCAAAGAACACCCAGGGCGGTATCGTCGAGCAGGAAGCCCCCATCCACATCTCGAACCTCATGGTCATGGACGGCAAGACCCCGACCAGAATCGGCCGTAGAGTGGACGAGAAGACTGGTAAAATCGTTCGTTATTCTAAAAAATCAGGGGAGGAAATCAAATAATGGCATACATTCCTACATTAAAGACTAGATACAACGAGGAAATCCTGCCCGCGCTGATGAAGGAGTATGGATACAAGACTGTCATGCAGTGCCCTCGTCTGAAGAAAATCACCCTTAACCAAGGTCTTGGCAAGGCTGCCATCGCCGACAAGAAGGTCATCGACAAGGGTATCGAGGAGATGACGCTGATCGCCGGCCAGAAGGCTGTCGCCACCAAGTCTCGCAAGGATATTTCGAACTTCAAACTGCGTCGCGGTATGCCGATCGGTGTCCGTGTGACCCTCCGCGGCGAGCGCATGTATGAGTTCCTGGAGCGCCTGATTACCGCCTCCATCCCCCGTATCCGCGACTTCCGCGGTATCAACGACAAGGGATTCGACGGCAAGGGTAACTATACCTTTGGCATCTCCGAGCAGATTATCTTCCCGGAAATCGACATCGACAAAATCGACCGTATCCAGGGTATGGACATCACTTTTGTCACCTCGGCCAACACCGACAAGGAGGCTATGTCGCTGCTCAAACAGTTCGGTATACCTTTCAAGAATCAACAAAAATAACAGATAATGGCAAAAGAATCAATCAAAGCGAGAGAACGCAAAAGAGCCAAGATGGTGGCACGCTACGCTGCCAAACGCGCTGCATTAAAGGAAATCGTCCGCACGGGTGAACCCGAGGAGGTGGAGAAGGCTGTCATTGCCCTCCAGAAGCTCCCGAAGAACGCCTGCCCCATCCGGATGCACAACCGTTGTCAGCTCACCGGCCGTCCGAAGGGCTATATGCGTCAGTTCGGCATTTCCCGTATCAATTTCCGCGAGATGGCCGTCAGCGGTCTCATCCCCGGTGTGAAGAAAGCCAGCTGGTAATCGTGAATCAATAAAATGGTAGCTTTGCAAGTTGGCAGAGCCAATACTACAAAACTTAAAATCAAGAAAAAATGGTAACAGATCCTATTGCAGATTACTTGACCCGTATGCGCAACGCGATTGCCGCCAAGCACAGAGTCGTTGAAATCCCTGCATCCAATGTTAAAAAAGAGATTACCAAGATTCTCTTTGAGAAGGGCTATATCCTGAACTACCGGTTTGAGAACGAGGGTTCCCACAACCAGAGCATCAAGATTGCCTTGAAATATCACCCCGTGACCAAGGTCTCGGCCATCTCCGACCTCAAGCGTATCAGCAGCCCCGGTCTGCGTCGCTATGTGTCCGTCGACGAGATGCCCCGCGTGCTCAACGGCCTTGGCATCGCCATCATCTCCACCTCCAAAGGTCTCATGACCGACAAGGAGGCCCGTACTCTGAATGTGGGTGGGGAAGTTATTTGTTATATCAGCTAATAAAAGAGAGGAGATTGTAAGAAATGTCAAGAATAGGTAAAATGCCCATCCACCTGCCCGCAGGTGTTGAAGTTAAGGTATCTCCCGAGAATGTTGTCACGGTGAAGGGCCCCAAGGGTGAACTTACCCAGCAGGTGAACCCCCTCATCACCGCCAAACTGGAAGACGGTGTGCTTACTTTCGAGCGTCCGTCCGACAGCAAGGAGCACAAGGCCCTGCACGGCCTCTACCGCGCCCTCGTCGCCAATATGGTGAAAGGTGTCTCCGAAGGATTCAAATGTGTCCAGGAAGTCATCGGCGTGGGTTACAAAGTCCAGGCCACGGGCAATGTGATGGAGATGGATCTTGGCTACAGCCATAAGATTTTCTTCGAGCTGGCTCCCGAAATCCATGTGGAGACCGTCACGGAGAAAGGTAAGAACCCCATCATCACCATGACCTGCTGCGACAAGCAGATTCTGGGTCAGGCCGCAGCAAAGATCCGTTCCCTCCGCAAGCCGGAGCCTTACAAGGGTAAGGGTATCCGCTTCCAGGGTGAAGAGATTCGTAAGAAGGCAGGTAAAGCTGCTGCTAAATAAAATTATTTAGAACGCCAAAGAATAAGCAATTATGGCTACAAGAAAGGATATAAGAAGAACAAAAATCAAATTCCGCATTCGTCATAAAGTCAGCGGTACAGCAGAAAAGCCGCGCTTGTCTGTGTTCAGAAGCAACAAGGAAATTTATGCACAGGTGATTGACGATGTAAAAGGTGTGACACTGACCGCAGCTTCCTCCCGCGAGAAAGGTGTTGAAAAGAGTGGCACAAAGAGCGAGATGGCTGCCAAGGTCGGCAAGATGCTGGCTGAGCGCGCCCTCGCCGCAGGTATCAATACTGTGGTGTTTGACCGTAACGGTTACCTCTACCACGGTCGTG
Organism: uncultured Bacteroidales bacterium; assembly: GCA_905234695.1. Lineage (GTDB taxonomy): Bacteria > Bacteroidota > Bacteroidia > Bacteroidales > P3 > Colimorpha. Next base: position 12,446 of record CAJOHZ010000030.1, read on the forward strand.
TTAAATCGTTGGCAGATGGTGCCAGAGAAGGTGGATTAAAATTCTAATAAAGTCATGGCAGAAGTAAACATAAAAAGAGTCAAGTCAAGCGAGATTGAATTCAAGGATCGTCTTGTTGCAATCAATCGTGTAACCAAGGTTACCAAGGGTGGTAGAACATTCACCTTTGCTGCCATTGTCGTTATTGGAAATGAGAATGGTGTGGTCGGTTACGGCCTCGGTAAAGCCAAGGAGGTCCAGGCCGCCATCCAGAAGGGTGTCGACGATGCCAAGAAGAACCTCATCAAGGTCCCCGTGCTGAAAGGCACCATTCCCCATGAGCAGACCGGCAAGTATAGCGGTGCCCGAGTCTTCCTGAAACCCGCTGCCCCCGGTACCGGTGTCATCGCCGGCGGTGCCATGCGTGCCGTGCTGGAGAGCGTGGGTGTGAAGGACGTGTTGGCAAAGTGCAAGGGTTCCTCGAACCCCCACAGCGTTGTCAAGGCTACCATCAATGCCCTGCTGCAGATGAAAGATCCCTGCATGGTCGCAGAACTCCGCGGTATCACCCTCGACAAAGTGTTTAACGGTTAATCATAGGAGGTAACAATCATGGCAGAAAAGACTTTAAAAATCAAGCAAGTGAGAAGTATCATCGGCCGTCCTGCCCGTCAGAAGAGAACGATGGAGGCACTTGGTCTCAGAAGAATCAACCATGAGCGCGAAGTGGTTGCTACTCCGCAGATTCTTGGGATGATTGAGAAGGTGAAACACTTAATCACTGTTGAGGAAATTTAATTAGTTGGACACTTTCCCATTCTAAAAGGGATTAAAAAGAGTAATAGTTATGAGTTTAAATAATCTCAAACCCGCCAAGGGTTCTATCAAGCACTCCAAACGTATCGGCCGCGGTGCCGGTTCCGGCAAGGGCGGTACTGCCACCCGTGGTAACAAGGGTGCCAAAGCTCGTTCGGGCTATCACCAGAAAATCGGTTTCGAAGGCGGCCAGATGCCTATCTACCGTCGTCTCCCGAAGTTCGGCTTCAAGAACATCAACCGTGTTGAGTATGTCGGTATCAACATCGACACCCTCAATGCCATTGCCGAGGCCAAAAACATTACGGATTTCAATATCGAGGTCTTCAAGCAGAACGGCCTTGTCTCTTCCAGAGACCGTATCAAAATCCTCGGACGCGGCGAGCTGAACAAGACCGTCAACGTCACCGCCCACGCCTTCACCGCCACGGCCAAGCAGGCGATTGAGGCAAAAGGTGGTGTCGCCACTGTAATTGAATAACAATTGATAATCAGAGTTCAGATTTTCGGGTGATTGGAGACCTCTGAAAATCTGAAAATCTGAAAATCTGAAAATCGAAAACTAAACTATGAAGAGATTTATACAGACACTCAAAAACATCTGGTCGATTGAAGACCTGCGGAAAAGAATCCTCTATACCCTCGGGTTGGTGCTTATTTACCGCATTGGTTGTTATGTCGTCCTTCCGGGTGTCGACCCCGCGGGTCTGGAAAAAATGCATTCTCAAGGTGCCGACGGTCTGATGGGTCTGTTGAACATGTTCTCGGGTGGTGCATTCTCCAATGCCTCCATCTTTGCTCTGGGTATCATGCCGTACATCACTGCCTCCATCGTGATACAGCTGTTCGTCATGGTGATTCCCTATTTCCAGAAGATGCAGCGCGACGGTGAGAACGGCCGCCGTAAGATGAACCAGATTACCCGTCTGCTGACGGTGCTGATTACCGGTTTCCAGGCTCCCGCCTACATCAAGAACATGATGTTCCAGGCACCCAACGAGGCTTTCTATCCTTTCAGCCCCGATGTGGCTCCCTCCATCCTCTCCTTCTTCGGAATATCAAGCATCATCATCCTGATTGCAGGTACGTTGTTTGTCATGTGGCTGGGTGAGCGCATCACTGAGAATGGTGTCGGTAATGGTATCTCGCTGTTGATTATGATTGGTATCATTGCCCGTCTGCCCTTCGCCCTCTTCGGTGAGTTGGCTTCGAAACTCACGGATGTGGGAGGCGGACTGGTGATGTTCCTGTTCGAGATTGTTGTCCTGTTGGCTGTCATCCTGCTGGTCATCCTGTTGGTCCAGGGTACGCGTCGTATCCCCGTGCAGTATGCCAAGCGCATTGTCGGCAACAAGCAGTATGGCGGTGTCCGTCAGTATATCCCCATCAAGGTGAATGCTGCCGGTGTCATGCCCATCATCTTCGCCCAGGCCATCATGTTCATCCCCATTACAATCATGGGCTTTTCGGAGGAGGGCGCTTCCAGTTTCTGGCAGGTGTTCACCAACTTCGACGGTTTCTGGTATAACTTTGTGTTCTTCATCCTGGTGGTGATCTTCACCTATTTCTATACCGCCATCGCCATCAACCCCAACCAGATGGCCGACGATATGAAGAAGAACGGTGGCTTTATCCCCGGTGTGAAGCCCGGCAAGAAGACGGCCGAGTATCTTGAGGAAATCCTTTCGAGAGTGACGCTCCCGGGTTCCATCTTCCTGGCCATCGTGGCCATCCTGCCCGCGTTGGTCCGTCTGTTCGGTGTCAACACTCAGTTTGCCCAGTTCTACGGCGGCACTTCCCTGCTGATTCTCGTGGGTGTCATCCTCGACACGCTCCAGCAGATTGAGAGCCACCTGCTCATGCGTCATTACGACGGACTCACCAAAACCGGACGTATCAAGGGTCGTACCTCGATGTCCATCCAGGCATAAAACATTTCAGCGCACAAATGATTCTCATCAAGACCAAAGAAGAAATAGAGCTGATACGTGACAGCGCACGCCTCGTCGGGAGAACTCTCGCCGAGGTGGGCCGTCATATCCGCCCGGGTGTGCCGACCGCCTTTCTGGACAAGATAGGCGAGCAGTTCATCCGCGACAACGGCGGAATCCCTCTCTGCAAAGGCTACGAGGGGTTCCCGTCGGCGCTCTGTATCTCGGTCAATGATGTGGTGGTGCATGGAATTCCGAGCGAGAACCTCTTTATCAAAGAGGGCGACAATGTTTCGGTGGATTGTGTCATAGAGTTGAACGGATATGTGGGCGATTCGGCCTACACGTTCACCTGCGGCGAGGTCTCGCCCGAGATGCAACGGCTTCTGAAGGTTACCAAGGAGGCGTTGTATATCGGTCTGGACAAATGCAAGGTGGGCAACCGTGTGGGCGACATCGGCCATGCTGTGCAGCAGCATTGCGAGAAGAACGGCTACTCGGTGGTTCGCGAGCTTTGTGGCCACGGGGTGGGGTTCAAGATGCACGAAAGCCCGAATGTCCCGAACTACGGCACCCCCGGCACAGGTCCGCTGCTCAAGGAGGGTATGGTCATCGCAGTCGAGCCGATGGTCAACATGGGATCGAAGAATGTCAAGTTCTCGAAAGAGGACGGCTGGACGTGCCGTACCAAAGATGGGAAGCCGGCCGCGCATTTCGAGCACACGGTCGCCATCGGAAAGACGGGTCCTGAAATACTCTCCACCTTTGAATACATTGAGAATAACTAAAAAGAACGATAAGTAAATGGCAAAGCAATCATCCATACAGTTGGACGGAACAGTGGTCGAATCATTGGGTAACGCCATGTTTCGCGTAGAACTGGAGAACGGTCACCAGATTATCGCCCATATCTCGGGCAAGATGCGCATGCATTATATCAAGATACTTCCCGGCGACAAGGTCCAGATTGAGATGTCCCCGTATGACTTGACCAAAGGCCGTATCACTTACCGCCACAAGTAGTCGGCATTTGCCCTGCCGGCAAACAAAGAAGAAATAACAGATAAAATAAATAAAACATGAAAGTAAGAGTTTCTGTAAAGAAAAGATCCCCCGAGTGCAAGGTGGTCCGCCGCCATGGGGTTGTCTATGTAATCAACAAGAAGAATCCGAAGTTCAAACAGAGACAAGGATGATTTAACTAACAAAAAAAAGAATAAAAAGAATTTATGGCAAGAATTGCAGGTATTGACTTACCCAAAAACAAAAGAGGAGTTATAGGTCTGACCTATATCTACGGCATTGGAAGAAGCCTCGCATCCGAGATTCTGGCTAAGGCTGGCATCAGCGAGGACAAAAAGGTGCAGGACTGGACCGACGACGAGCAGAATGCCCTGCGTACCATCATCAACGATGAGTACAAAGTGGAAGGCGCCCTCCGTTCCGAGGTACAGATGAACATCAAGCGACTGATGGATATCGGCTGCTATCGCGGCATCCGTCACCGCCTGGGTCTTCCTCTGCGTGGTCAGAGCACCAAGAACAACGCCCGTACTCGTAAGGGTAAGAAGAAAACAATCGCTAACAAGAAGAAAGCTACCAAGTAAATGACAGTGTAGCGGCCAGCAGCGGATCATAGTTGACTCAGAAGCCGCTGGTGAACAAAAGTAAAATCAAGCACAACAAAAAAATTATGGCAAAAACTTCTAAACCGACTAAAAAGAGAGTCGTAAAAGTTGAACCTCTTGGAAGAGCATGTATCTTTGCTTCTTTCAACAACGTTATTATTTCGTTGACGAATAATGCCGGTCAAGTGATTTCTTGGTCGTCTGCTGGAAAAATGGGCTTCCGCGGATCGAAGAAAAACACTCCGTATGCCGCCCAGATGGCTGCGGAAGATTGCGGTAAAGTTGCTTATGATTTGGGCCTAAGAAAAGTCAAGGTCTTTGTCAAGGGACCTGGTTCAGGACGTGAATCTGCAATCCGTGCAATCAATGGCTGCGGTATCGAGGTTACCGAAATCGTCGACATCACCCCGCTGCCCCATAATGGTTGCCGTCCCCCCAAACGCCGCCGCGTGTAATTAATTTCGAAGTGAGAATTTTGTGTTTCTCGTTCATTCAACATTCAAAACAGTAAAAAATGGCAAGATATACAGGTCCTAAAACCAAAATCGCAAGAAAGTTCCACGAGCCGATCTTCGGTCCCGACAAGAACTACGAAAAGAAACCTTATGCTCCGGGTATGCACGGCCAGAACAAGCGCCGCGGCAAGACCTCGGAATATGGCATCCAGCTTCAGGAGAAGCAGAAAGCCAAATATACTTATGGCATCCTTGAGCGTCAGTTCCGCAAACTGTATGCCGAAGCGTCCCGTCGCGGCGGTATCACCGGTGAGGAGTTGATGAAACTCATCGAGGCTCGTCTTGACAATGTTGTCTACCGTCTCGGAATCGCCCGCAGCCGTGCCCAGGCCCGTCAGCTGGTCTCCCACTGCCACATCGCAGTCAACGGCAATGTTGTTAATGTTCCTTCCTATGAGTTGAGGGCAGGCGATGTCGTCTCCGTCCGTGAGCGTTCCAAGTCGCTGGAGGTTATCACCGACTCTCTGGCTTCCCGTGCCAACAATTACGCTTGGCTGGAGTGGGATGGTGCCACTATGTCGGGTAAGTTCGTCAGCTATCCCGAGCGCGCCGATATCCCCGAGACTATCAACGAACAGCTCATCGTCGAGCTTTACTCCAAGTAGTAGCCGTCAGGCTCTGGTTACTGATTGCTGGTTACTGGTTGGCAAGAATCAATTAACTAGAATCCAAAGACCAGAAAAGTCCAGAAATACAAGAAACCAGAATCAACAAACCAACAAGACAAGAAAGGATACAAAATGGCAATATTATCTTTCCAGAAACCTGACAAGGTGGTCATGCTTGAGTCCGATGACTTCCGTGGCACGTTTGAGTTCCGTCCGCTGGAGCCGGGTTACGGCATCACCATTGGAAATGCGCTGCGTCGCGTTCTCCTCTCGTCTCTCGAAGGTTTCGCTATCACGTCTGTCCGCATAGAGGGTGTCGACCACGAATTCTCTTCGCTGCCGGGTGTGGTGGAGGACATGACGGATATCATCCTTAAGTTGAAACAAATCCGTTTCCGCCGTCAGATTGAGGATACCGAGAGTGAGAAACTTGCCTTTGACGTAGTGGGCCAGACGGTCTTCAAAGCCGGCGACCTGAACAACTACCTCAATGGGTTCCAGGTGCTCAATCCCGACCTTGAAATCTGTCACATGGAGGCTACCACCGAACTCAAAATCGAGCTCACCATCGACAAGGGTCGCGGATATGTGCCTGCCGACGAAAACAAGAAACCGGGTGACGCCATCGGCGTGATCGCCATCGACTCCATCCATACGCCTATCAAGAATGTAAAATACGAGGTCAGCGACTATCGTGTGGAGCAGCGTACGGACTATGAGAAGTTGACGTTCGACATCCAGACCGACGGTTCCATCCATCCGAAGGAGGCTTTGAAGGAAGCTGCCACCATCCTCATTCAGCATTTCATGCTCTTCAGCGACGAGCGCATCACCCTGGAGGCTGACTCCAAGCCCGTGCAGGAAGAGTTTGACGAAGGCACGTTGCACATCCGCCAGCTGCTCAAAACCAAGCTGGTCGACATGGACCTCTCCGTCCGTGCACTCAACTGCCTCAAGGCCGCTGAGGTCGAGACTTTGGGCGACCTGGTCTCGTTCAACAAGGCCGACCTGCTGAAGTTCCGTAACTTCGGAAAAAAATCGCTTACCGAACTGGAAAACCTGGTGGCTTCCAAGAACCTTGAGTTCGGTATGAATATCACCAAGTATAAATTAGATAAAGAATAAAGAAATGAGACACGGTTGTAAAATAAATCATCTGTCAAGAACCCACGCCCACCGCGTTGCCATGCTTTCCAACATGGCTACCTCGCTCATCATGCACAAGCGTCTCGAAACCACGCTGGCCAAAGCCAAGGCACTCAGAGTATATGTCGAGCCTATCATCAACCGCTCGAAAGAGGATACCACCCATAACCGCCGTATAGTTTTCAGCTATCTGCACAGCAAAGAGGCCGTCAACGAGCTCTTCCGCGAAGTGTCGCAGAAGGTCGCCAACCGCCCCGGTGGCTATACCCGCATCCTGAAGACCGGCATCCGTCACGGTGACAACTCTGCCATGGCCATGATTGAACTCGTTGACTACAACGAGAACATGCTGAAGGAAAAGACCGCCAAGAAGGCCAAGAGCACCCGCCGCAGCCGCGCCAAGAAGGCCGAGACCGCTGAAGCCCCCGTGGCTGAGACTCCCGTAGTCGAGGCACCCGTGGCCGAGGCTCCCGCCGCCGAAGAAGCGCCCAAGGCTGAATAAGCATTGCGGATAGGTCAATACACAAAAAGGAATGCGGGATATACAACATCTCGGCATTCCTTTTTCTGTTGCCTCTCGCGACACCGGCTAGGGCATCCGACAAACATCGTACAATATTAATTAACACATATCATTATGTCACAAATCATAGGACTCAGGGGCCGCCAGATACTCGACTCTCGCGGCAATCCCACAGTAGAAGTCGAAGTTTACACCGAACAGGGTATCATGGGCCGTGCCGCCGTTCCTTCGGGAGCCTCCACGGGTGTCCACGAAGCTTGCGAGCTTCGCGACGGCGACAAATCCGTCTTCATGGGCAAAGGCGTCATGAACGCGGTCAACAATGTCAACAACGTGCTTAACGAGGAACTCCGCGGCATGTATGTCGAGGAGCAGCGCGCCATCGACCAGAAGATGATCGAGATTGACGGCACCCCCAACAAGGGCCGTCTGGGTGCCAACGCTATCCTGGGTGTCTCGCTGGCCTGTGCCAAGGCTGCCGCACTCGAAAGCAATCAGAACCTCTACCGCTATCTTGGCGGTTGCGGAGCCTATATGCTGCCCATCCCCATGATGAACATCCTCAACGGCGGTTCTCATGCCGACAACAGCATCGACTTCCAAGAGTTTATGATTATGCCTGTGGGTGCGCCTACCTTCTCTGAGGCGTTGCGTATGGGTGTCGAGGTGTTTCACAACCTCCGCAGCGTGCTGAAGTCGCGCGGCATGTCCACCAACGTGGGCGACGAGGGTGGCTTTGCCCCCAACCTGGCGTCCAACGACGAGGCCATCCAGGTGGTCTGTCAGGCCATCGAGAAGGCCGGCTATCGTCCTGGCGAGGATGTCTTCATCGGTCTCGATGCCGCTTCGTCCGAATACTACGATACCGAGCGCAAGATATACAAGCTGCGCTGGTCCTCTGGCGAGGAATACACCTCTGCCCAGATGGTGGACTTCTGGAAGACCTGGGTCGACAAGTACCCCGTCATCTCCATCGAGGACGGTATGGCCGAGGACGACTGGGACGGTTGGAAACTCCTCACCGACGCCATCGGCGACCGCTGCCAGCTGGTGGGCGACGACCTCTTTGTCACCAATGTGGAGCGTCTGCAGATGGGTCTTGACCAGAAGGTGGCAAACTCCATCCTCATCAAGCTCAACCAGATCGGAACCCTCAGCGAGACCATCGACGCGGTCAACCTGGCCATGTGCAACAACTACACCGCCATCATCTCGCACCGTTCGGGCGAGACCGAGGACACCACCATCGCCGACCTCGTAGTGGCTATGAATGCCGGCCTTATCAAGACGGGCAGCGCCAGCCGCACCGACCGTATCTGCAAGTATAACCAGCTGATGCGTATCGAGGAACTTCTCGGCGACCAGGCCGCTTACCTCGGCAAGGACTTCAAATTCCTCAAGAAGTAAAAGATTGCCATTATAGAGAAAATCCCGTGGGGAACACTCCCGACGGGATTTTTTTATTTTTATAGAGATGTATATTCCAGTGCATTGAGGAAAATATCATAAAAAAGGATTAAAAAATTAATCATATAGATACAATATTCTTTTTTGGTTGCCGTTATGATATGGATTAAACATTTAATCCAAGGTTTAATTTCAATATCCATTATTATGGCAAGAAAGAAACAAGAAAACAGTACCAGTCTCACCAAGGCCGAAGAGCAGGTGATGCAGGCTGTATGGCGCATTGGGAAAGGGTTTGCAGGTGACATTGCTGCCGCCGTTGTCGATCCCAAGCCCGCTTATCGCACCGTCCTCACCGAGATTCGCATTCTAGAGCAGAAGGGCTTTGTGGGGCACAAGGACTTCAATGGTAACAACCAGTACTATCCGTTGGTCTCGAAGGCCGACTATTCTAGTCGCATGCTGGGTTCTCTGATGAAGAACTATTTCAATGCCTCTTATGCATCGCTGGTATCGTTCTTTATTGAGGACAAGAATATCACCGACGAAGAGTTGCAGACACTGAGCCATATCATCGAGGAAAAACGTCAGGCAGCACAGGACAGAAAGGAGGTTGCGCAATGAGATACCTCCTTTTAGTCACGCTTGGCACCGCTCTGTTCTTTGGTGCCTACTGGCTGTTGATGCGCCGCGAGACGCGGCATACGATGGTACGGGTATACTTGGTGGGTACATTGCTGTTGGCACTGCTGTTGCCTGCCATCCATCTTCAGTTGGCGTTGCCGATACATTTTGAGGCCCCTGCCGACCCGTCTGTCCAACGTGTCCTTAGGAGTGCCGCTCTCGAGAGCAGTACCCTCCCAGGTGTCATGACCAATGGTAACACAATAAATATCTCCATGCAGCAAAGTGAGACGGGTATCAAGCACCTCTCGATGGTATCAGCCCACCCCGAAGTGTACACCCCGTTATGGAAAGAGCTCCTTCCGTGGGTCTGGCTGGCGGGAGGTGTGGTGATGTTGGCGCTTTTGGTGGCGCGCTTGGTCCGACTCGACCGGCGTCTGCAGAAGTTGCCCTACACTGAGAAGGAAGGTGTCCGTATCTCACTGTTGGATGACGACACGACTGCCTTCTCCTTTGGCCGTCGCATTGTTGTGGGCTGCAAAGGTTTCAGCGAGGGCGAGGTGCAGCAACTCGTCGGGCATGAGATGGTGCATGTGCGTCAGGCCCATACTGCCGATTTGCTTTTGTATCAGTTGGTGCGGGTGCTGCTGTGGTTTAATCCTTTCGTGTGGCTCTATGGGCGTGAACTGAAACGTGTCCACGAGTATATCGCCGACAGTGAGATGCTTCATGCCGACAATGCCGCCGGCTATGCCGAACTGTTCTACCATCAGGTGAGTGGCAGGGTCTACAGCCCCATCGGCAACACATTCGACTACCGTATGCTGCACCAGCGCATCGGAATGATGCGACAGGCTCGTTCCCGCCGGGGATGGATGAAACCCCTGGTGCTTGTGCCTTTGGTTGCGTTGGTATTGGTGGCGGGGTGTACCTCCAAAGGGTCTTTGAGCGGGTTCTACTCCGTAGAGAGAATGACGCTTATGTCCGACAATCCCGCCGAGCCTGCCTTGCAGTGCTCTGAGTTCCTGGGATTGGAGAACAGGCTGTTCGCTTTCCAGCGTGACGGAAGGATGCGTCTTCTCGCCCGCGACAGCAATGGCTACAAGCAACAGTTTACCTATACACTTGATTCCACAGGCCTCCACCTTTACGACAGCACAGGGCGCCCTTGGATGGATATGGCACTCGAAACCCTCCATTGTGACGGCGACAGCATCGTGCTGCGCTTCATCGACCCCGACCCTGTCGGTGGTCTCGGCAAGATGCTTCGTGGCCTCCCGTCATATCGCTACAGAGTGGATACCGTAGAGGTGTCCAGCTCAGGCGTTGGCCCCAATGGCGAACATATAGAGGTAAACCCGCACAAGGTGGTGGACACGACTTTCGCCCATGTCACTGTTCCTTGCGAGTACGGGCGATGGCGCTACGGGAACCGACTCATGACTTCCACCGCCCCTGAGAGGATAACAGGGATGAGCGAGTACACGGACTCGACAGGGAAGAAAGTAACCCAATTCTACACTGGCTGGGAATTTGCGGGCGACACACTGGTGGCCGGCGCCCGCGAGATGTACGACACCATCCAGACACTCAATCCCCGCATGGAGGGCGATCGTTTCATCCTCGAAGTCGTGTTGAAATCCACCGAAAAATCTTCCATACCAATAATCCAGTAAAACCCTAATCAACAATGAAAAAACTTTTTTGGCTGCTGCCGCTGATGGCAGTGGCAGGGGCAATGCACGCCCAAGTAACCGACACAACCCAAACACTGGACCTCCCCGTCCATGCCTTTGAAACCCTCGACACGCTTCCGTCCGACAGCATCTACCTTTCACCTTCCGTCAAGGCTTTGGAGGAGGTGAAGATTACCGCCGAGAGACCTCTCTACGCCGTGGATGGCGAGAAGCAGCTCTACAACACCGCTGACGACCCCAGTGTCCAGACTGGCACCGCCAGCGATGCCCTCCAGAATGCCCCGGGCGTGGAGGTCGACGCCGAGGGCAATATCACCCTTAGAGGTTCACAGAGTGTCGATATCTGGATCAACGACCGCCCGTCGCACCTCACGGGCGAAGCCCTCCGGCAGTATATCAAGACCCTCCCTGCTAACGCCATTGCCCGCATCGAGGTCATCACCAACCCCTCCGCACGTTACGGTGGGGGAGGCCCCGTGGTCAACATTGTCACCACCGCCAAGGTCTCTCGCAATGAGTTCCTCTCCTTTGGTACCAATGCCAACCTTCGTCCGCAGGTTTCCCCGTGGCTTTCGTATGTCTACGCCAACGAGAAGTTCTCCATCAACGCCTACGCCGAGTATGACTACAGCCATACTTGGGGCGACAAGCAAGGCAGTGTCACAATGCTCTCCCCCGAGGGCGACACCTCCTCGTGCCAGTCCTACACCTCCCATAGCGACTACCGCCGCCATGGCAGCTACTTCTACTTCGGCGGCCACTACGACTTCGACTCCCTGCGTTCCCTCTATTTCTGGGGAGGCGCCTACCCCTCCACCTACCGTTACGAGTCGGTTTCCGAAACATCGTGGCAGGAATATCTTCACACCCCGGGCGACTATGGCCATCGCTCCTTTTCCACGGGAGCTATCCCCCAATGCGGGTACTACACCGGACTTGACTATTCTCACCAATTCAACGACAAGGGTGAGCGTCTCTGGCTGAGGGTTCACGCCGATGGCTTCGGCTATCGTAGCGAGGGTGACCAGCAGCGCCACTACAACCAGCACGAGGAACTAAATTTCAGCGTCCACGACCTTTCCGTAAGCGACTCCTGGGGAAGCACACACCTCGAAGCAGGATACACCCTGCCCTTCGCCGAGCACTGGGAATGGGAGACTGGTGCCATTGTTGCCTACGACTTTCCCATCGCCTATAACTATACCTCCGACTCTCTGATGCCCGACGGCATAACACGGCGCGACCGTCTGCGCAGCTATGGATACACGGGCACCAACTTCGGCTACGAAGCCTACACCACCTTGCAGCGCCGTTTCGGCAACCTCACCGCCAAACTGGGCCTGAGAGCAGGCGAGGCTTTCTTAGAGAACACCTATTCCTCGGCCTCTGTCACCATCCCCACCAAGACCCGTTGGTTCGTGCCGGTACCCTCATTCCACCTCTCTTACCGCACCGCCTCCATGCACAACTTCTCCTTCTCCTATACCCGTCGCATGATGACACCGAGGGCGTCCCAACTGACCGAGTTTGTGGAATACCATATCGAGAGCTATAACCAGGGCAACCCCGCCCTGCTTCCCAGCCACACCCACAATCTGGAGTGCGGATGGAACAAGTTCCTCGAAAACTTTGGCAATGTCGGCGTCAGTGCCTGGTATCAAGCCAACACCGACGAGATAAGAGACCTCACCGACGTAATCTACAGTCCTGTCTTCGGCCGTGAGGTGCAGTTCACCCAACCCATTAACATCGGTAGCAGCTACAACGGAGGTTTCTCACTCAATGCCACCTATCGCCCTACGGCTATGCTCAACGTCCGCCTCTCGGCTTCGATGTACAATCAGGGCTACCACATGCAGTTCCGCCCCGATGAATGGTACGATGAAAGTCTCTGGAGCGGTTCTGCCCACCTCAATGTCTGGGCGAAGCTATGGGATTGTCTCCAACTCTTTGGCACGCTCAACTACTCTACCCGTCGACTCTCGCTTATGCAGTACACAGGGGCTCTCTTCACTGCCGATGCTGGCGTGAGTGCCGACTTCTGGGAGCGAAAACTGTCGCTCTATCTCAACATCAAGGACATCTTTGCCACCAACGTGCAGCAGTGGGAAAACACCAACCCCTACCTCGGCACCACAGGCACATCCTCTACCAGTTCCCGCTACATCTCCCTGGGCCTCACCCTCCGCTTCGGCAAACTCGAACTGGAGAGTCAAGCCCGCAAACATGATGAATAGGAGTCATTGGGTGCTTCTCCGTTCGATTATCATAAGTAATCACCTCTGTCCGCGGAATACAGGCAGAGGTGACTTTTTCTTGCCGTGTCAGAATATTTTTGTAAATTTGCAGCGTGGATTGACAATAGATAATATGCCTACCATCTTCAAAATATTCGGATTACGATTCATGTTCTTCTCAGACGATCATGAGCCTATACATGTGCACATCATAAAAGATGGATGCGAGGCAAAGTTCAATGTATAGCCTGTGGTGATGGTCTCAAACCACGGATTCAAACGGCACGAGTTGTCCCTCATCAAATCTCTTGTGGAGGAGAACGTTGAGGTAATCACGGAAAGATGGAAAGAGTTCTTTAAGGATAAGCAATGATAGACAAGAAACAAATAGCCCGCGTATGGGTGGACGACCACGCCGTCCATGCCGAGACCACTGACGGCCTTCGTGCCAGTTACGCGTTTTCTTTGTGGCCGCGACTGCGGGATGCCAGCGATGCCGAACGTCGGGATTTCTATCTCACGCATCTTGGCATCCACTGGCCGAGCATTGATGAAGACTTGAGTTTTGAGGGCATGTTCCATCATGCAGGTTTGTGTGAACTTACAGACACTGAGGACTCGGTCTATTACAATCGGCCCTACGACTTCGACGACGAAACACCCCTTCCCTCTGTGGCAGAAGCGCCTGCGGGGTATAGGGAATAAGATAATCAACCCTATGTGAAACCAATCTTTTTGCCAATGAAGCATAACGCATAGTTTAATATGCACATCATAGGCAACTTTTCAATATGAAAAAATTGTATCTATTTATCCTTGCGATTGCATTGTCAATAGCCGCCAACGCTCAAGACACCATCATTTTTCTTAACGGAGATATACAAGTCGTAAAAGTCACGGAAGTATCCAAAACACAGATAAAGTATTTACTGTGGGACAGCCAAGAGGGCCCCGTGTATGTACAAGAGGTTAGTGACATCTATATGATAAAGTACCACAATGGAACTAAAAAAATATATGAGCAAAGCCAAGTATCCTTATTGTCTGACACAAAATCCACAACATATTATGGTCGTCTGGAGCGAAGGGAAGAAACACTTCTCTTAAATGGTAATACTCTAAGTAAAGAGGAAGCACTTTCTGTGTTGGGCCAAGAAAGATATAATCATTGCTGTCCACTAAAAATCAGTGAAAGTTCTTTGAAATTATTGTGAGTTAATTAATTGCAGAGGTTTTTCGAGAGAACGGATTTGAATTTGTATC
>CAJOHZ010000031.1 GCA_905234695.1 uncultured Bacteroidales bacterium
TGTGACGCTTATGTGCCTTTTACTCTTCTCCGACGTTTCCCCGACATATCTCCGACACTTCTCCGACCTATGTCGGGAGAAGTGCGGGAAAAGTGCTGGATATGCGTGAGATAAGAGTAAAAGGCACGGAGAAGGCGCATAAAAGCCACACCGTAAGAAGGTTGGGAGACGGTTGAAACTAAGAAACTGTTTAAAATTAATCCAATGTTTTTCTTAAAGCATCAAAACGGCATCTTTCCCTCCTTTTTTCGGTCACAATGGATCTCCATTGCTCCCTCAAAAAGAATAAAAATCTGCTCGCCTTGCTGCATAACAAAATCCATCAATCAAATTTAAACAGTTTCTAAAAACTGAAACCTCAATATTTTTGTGTAACTTTGCAATTTCATATTGTACCGCATGAGAGTATATAATATAGACGAAGCCAGTGGGTTGGCGGTTTTTTCTGAGGACGGGAGCCGTCCGCGGGAAGTTGCCGATGACCCATTCTGCGTCCCGGGGACAGCGGTGACGGTGGGGATGTTCGACGGTGTCCACTTGGGCCATCGCCATATTCTCGCGACGCTGGCCGAGGTGGCGCGGCACGATGGCCTGCGGCCCGTGGTGGTGACGTTCGACAACCACCCACGGCAGGTGCTTTCGGCGGACGCTGTCCGTTTCAGTCGCATTACGACCAACGAGGAACGCAACCGGTTGCTGGAGGCGTGCGGCGTGTGCGAAGTGGCGGTGCTGCATTTCACGCCTGCCCTGGCACAGCTGTCGGCTTGCGAGTTTCTGCAACAGGTACTGGTCGGCAGGCTCCACGCCCGCGTGTTGGTGCTGGGATTCGACAATATGTTTGGCAACAAGGGGCGCAACGACTTCGGCCGTGTGCCTGCATTGGCCGCCTCACTCGGAGTGCGGGTGCTGGAGGATACGGCGGTGCTGTGCAGAGGGGGTGAGGTGAGCTCGACGCGCATCCGCCGCTTGCTGGATGCGGGTGATGTGGCCGAGGCAGCGCAACTGCTGGGTGGCCCCTACAGCGTTTCCGGCCACGTGGTGGCGGGGCGCCAGGTGGGGCGCCAAATCGGTTTCCCGACGGCCAACGTGCAGCCTGACAGCGAGCTGAAAATGCTGCCCGCCGAGGGAGTGTATGCGGTGCGTATGCGGCTGTCTGGCGGCACTGCGCCCTATGCAGCGATGGCCAATGTGGGGGCGCAGCCCACTTTTGGCTCCGACCACCCGGCCCTGGAGGTGAACCTGCTGGATTTTGACGGTGACCTGTACGGCCAGCCGGCGACGGTGGAGTTTATGGCCCGCCTGCGCGACATCCGCCGCTTTGAGTCGGGCGCGGCATTGGCGGCGCAGCTGGCCTGCGACCGCGAGGCGGTGCGGACAATACTTGGATTGACACAATGAAGAGGAGATACTGGATAGGACTGCTGCTGGGACTTCTGCCGGCTGTGCTATGTGGGCAGGAGGACAAGGTGTATACCTCGCTGGCGCAGGTGAAGGACCCGTCGCAGGTGTATCATCTGCAGTTGCGACACCGTCGGCTACGCGAGATTCCGCCCGAGGTGTGGCGCATGCCCAACCTGCAAGTGCTGGACTTGCGGGGCAACCGCATCGCGATGCTGCCCGACAGCGTGGGGCGGCTGGTGCATCTGCAGCGCCTCGACCTCAGTCGCAATCCCCTGACGTTTCTGCCCGACAGCCTTTCCCGACTGTCGGAACTGCGCGAGCTGGTGCTGTGGGACACCTACGTCACCGCCCTGCCGCCAGACTGTGCGGCCCTGGACGGGTCGCTGGAGCTGCTGGACCTCCGTAGCTGTCCGCTGACGCTCGACGACCAGACGGTTCTCACACGGATGCTTCCGACGGTAAAGAAATTATGGGACTATGCCTGCAACTGCTCGGACTGAGCGGCGGCGGGCCCGATGATATGACAATGCCATGGAGATGACGACATACACAACCCCCAAAGAACGGCTCACGGTGGCCTTCTTCCAGCAGGATATCGCCTGGGAGCAGCCCGAGGCCAACCACCGTATGGTGGAGGAGGCATTCAGTCGGCTGGCGCAGCCGGCCGATGTGCTGGTGGTGCCCGAGACTTTTGCCACGGGTTTCTCCGACTGCATGGCCGCCATGGCGGAGCCGCAGGAGGGCGCGACGCTCCAGTTCGCCCGCCGCATGGCCCGCCAGCACGACGCCCTGTTTGTGGGCACCTGGACGGTGCGCGAGAAGGGACAGGTGGTCAACCGCCTGCATTGGGTATACCCCGACGGCCGCTATGGCTGGTACGACAAGGCCCACACCTTCCGCATGAGCAGCGAGGCGTCGCAGCTGGCTCGCGGCACCCGCCGCGTCATTTTTGAATGGCGTGGCTGGCGTGTCAAGCCTGCGGTCTGCTACGACCTCCGTTTCCCGCTCTGGCTGCGCCAGACGGCCCCCGAGGGGGCCTGCGAAGGGGAAGAGGTGCGTCTGGGCTACGACCTCATGATTGTATGCGCCAACTGGCCCCAGTCGCGTTACGAGGCATGGAGCACCCTTCTGCGCGCCCGCGCCATCGAGAACCTCAGTTATGTGGTGGGGGTCAACCGCGTGGGGACCGACGGAGTGGAGATTCCCTACAGCGGCGACAGCATGGCGGTGGACTACAAAGGCCACACGCTGGCCTCCTGCGCCCACGACGAGGCATCGGTGGCGGTGGCCACGCTGGACTATGAAACCCTCCGTACCTTCCGCAGCCACTGGCCCTTCTACCTCGACTTCGACAGGGTTGCGCCCGAAAACATGTTTTGCCTATGAACATTGAAGAAAAACTGGGATTTGACAAGATACGCGAGTTTGTGGCTGCCGAGTGCACCAACCCCTTGGCGGTGCGCATGGCACACGAGATGACCTTCTCGGCCAGCTACGACCACGTGGTGCGTGAGTTGCAGCAGACCGAGGAGTTCCGCCAGATACTGGTGCTGGAGAACAGTTTCCCCAGCCAGGATTTCGCCGACCTCACCGACGAGCTGGTGCGCCTCCGGGTGGAGGGCACCGTTATCGGCTTGCCGGAACTGTTCGCCCTCAAGTGTTCGCTGCGCACCATTGCCGATTGCCTACGTTTCCTGCTGCGCGACGACCCGGTGCGCTACCCCTGCCTGTATGAGCTGGCCTCCCGTGTGGAACTGGACCCCGCCATTGGCAAGGCGGCGGACAGGATTGTCGATGACCGCGGCGAGATATACGACGACGCTTCGCCCGAGTTGCAGGAGCTCCGCCGCCAGATGGTCCGCAAGCGTGGCGACGTGGACGAGCAGATCAGCCGCCAACTGGCCCGTGCCAAACGTGAGGGGTGGGCACCGGAGAACGCCGAGCCGACCATCCGCAACGGCCGCACCGTCATCCCCATGCTCGACACCCATCGCCGTAAGATAAAAGGCCTCATCCACGACGAGTCGGCCACCCGTCAGACCGCCTATCTGGAGCCCGCCGAGGTGGTGGAGCTCAATAACGACCTGCGCGAGCTGGAATTTGCCGAACGGCACGAGATACAGAAGATTCTTTCACGCTTCACCGACCTGTTGCGGCCCTGCCTGGAGGCATTGGCCGAAGCCTATTGGTTTCTGGCTCGGGTCGACTTCATCCGAGCCAAGGCCCGTTTCGCCCTCACCCTCCATGCCGGACGGCCCATCGTCGACAACGTCACC
Source organism: uncultured Bacteroidales bacterium (assembly GCA_905234695.1). Classification (GTDB taxonomy): domain Bacteria; phylum Bacteroidota; class Bacteroidia; order Bacteroidales; family P3; genus Colimorpha. Next base: position 3,678 of record CAJOHZ010000031.1, read on the forward strand.
AAGATACAATGGCTCGACGCCCGCCATCCGCTGCTGTACCTCAGTCGGCTGAAACCGAACGGAGAGACCACCTCCGAGGTGGTGCCCTTCAGCCTCGAACTGGACGACAGCCGCCGCATCCTTATCGTCTCGGGACCCAACGCCGGCGGGAAGTCGGTATGCCTGAAAGCGGTGGGGTTGATACAATATATGTTGCAGTGCGGCCTGTTGGTGCCCTGTCGCGAGACATCGGAGTTCGGCATCTTCGACCGCATCTTCATCGACATCGGCGACCAACAGTCTATCGACAACGACCTGAGCACATACACCTCGCATCTGCAGAATATGAAGCAGCTGCTGGAAACCGCCGACGGCGCGACACTCTTCCTGCTCGACGAGTTGGGGGGCGGCACGGAACCGCGGTCGGGATGCGCCATTGCCGAGGCGGTGCTGGAAGAGCTGTACCGACGCCAAGCCTACGGTGTGGTGACGACCCATTTCGCCGACTTGAAACTGATGGCCGATAGGCATCCGGGCATCGTCAACGGGGCCATGATGTTTGACACGGAACAGATGAAACCGCTGTACCGACTCTCCGTGGGCCACCCCGGCAGCTCGTTCGCCTTCGAGATTGCCCGCAATATCGGCTTTCCCGAGGAGGTGCTGAAGGCGGCAGGGGAGAAGGTGGGCAGCGAGATGCTCAATTTCGAACACCAGCTGCAGCAGCTGGAACTCGACAAACAGGAGGTGGCCCGCCAACGCACCGAGTTGGAGGTGGCAGACAACTTCCTGGCCGAGGTGACGGCCAAATACCAGCGGCTGTCGGACAAACTGGAGGGCAAGAAACACGACATCCTCAGCGCCGCCCGCAAGGAGGCTCAGCAGATACTGACCGACGCCAACAGAACGGTGGAGCAGACCATCAGCGACATCCGCACCGCCCAAGCCGAGCGCGAGGCCACTCTGCAAGCCCGCCAGCGGCTCAAAGACGAGAGCGAGCGGCTGCAGTCGGCACAGGAGAAGCACGATGCGCAGATGGCCAAGTCGGATTTGTCCGACAGGGCCGAATGGTCGGACGGGTCGGATGTGCCGGACGGGACAGACGCCGCCCCCATTGCCGTGGGCAGCATCGTCCGTATCGACGGGCAGGAGACCTACGGCGAGGTGGTGGAGATGAAAGGCAAGAAAGCGGTGGTGGAGAGCAACAGCATCCGCATGACCATCGCCCTGGACCGACTTACGGGCACGAAGAAGAAAAAACTGCCGACCGACAAACTGAGCCAGCGCAACAACCGGTTCCAGAGTATCTACGACGACATCAACGAGAAACGCAAGACGTTCAACCCCACCCTCGACTTGCGCGGTCAGCGTGCCGAGGAGGCATTGGACAATCTGCAGCATTTCTTGGACGATGCCATCCTGTTGAGCGAGAAAGAACTACGTATATTGCACGGCAAAGGCTACGGTATCCTGAAGCAGATTATCCGTGAGCAGTTGCAGGCCAACCGCGACGTCCGCAGTTTCCGTTCGGAAGCCATCGAGCTGGGGGGCGACGGGGTCACTGTGGTGTCGCTGAAGTAGGTTTTCAACACCTTTTACAGGAAAAATATGTGTATTTTCGGGAAAATATAACAAGATTATTTGTATCTTTGCAAATGGAAAAAGAACTTAATGTGTCACCAAAAAGTTTTGTAATATGAAGTTAATCAAAATGTTCCTCCCGATGCTGGTGATTACGCTGCTGGCTACGGGATGCAAAAAGGAGTACATCACCTACGGTACGGAGGTCTATACCCACGAGTATAAGGTGGTGCCTGCCCAGTGGAACCGTGTGCAAGGCAGCAACCTTCCGGGTGGCGGCAACTACCTCTACGCCTCGTTCCAGAATGCCGACATCGATGCCGGTGTGATGAACAACGGCGCGGTGAACGCCTATGTCTACAACGTCTACGATGTGGCCACCAACGAAGGTGCCTGGAATGCCCTTCCTTTCATCTATCCGTTGGAGGTCTGGGTCACCAACACGGCTGGTGATCGCGAGATGGTCATTTCCCCCGAGACGGTGCGCTTTGAATGGGAGCAGGGCAAGGTGACGTTCATCATCCAAGAACTGGACGGTTATGATCCCGAAGACATGGTTCAGACCCTCCACTTCAAGGTCACTGTCACCAAGTAGTCCGATACCGGAAAAAACAAACGAGGGTGCCTCTGCATGAGACACCCTCGTTTTTATATTGCGTCTGATGACTATTTCAGTTTGAAGGTCCGCTTGTAGGCTTTGAGCGTGTTCTGGAGGAGGGAGACGATGGTCAGCGGGCCGACACCGCCGGGGACCGGTGTGAAGGCGCTGCAGAGTTTGTCGACTTCGCTGTGCTTCACGTCGCCGATGATGCGGTAACCGCTCTTGCGGGTTTCGTCGGCGATGCGATGAATGCCTACGTCGATGAGGGCGACGCCCTCTTTGACCATGTCGGCAGTGACGAATTCGGGCTTGCCGATGGCCACGACCAGGATATCGGCCTGGCGGGTGAGCTCGGCCAGGTTCTGGGTGCGGCTGTGGCAGAGGGTGACGGTGCAATCAACCCCTTTGCGTGACAGCAGGTTGGCTGCGGGGGTACCGACAATGTTGCTGCGGCCCAGCACCACACAGTGTTGTCCAGCGGTGGGTACGTCGTAGCGCTCCAGAAGGGTGCAGATGCCCATCGGAGTGGCGGGGATGAAGGCATCTTCGCCCAGCACCATGCGGCCGATGTTGACGGGAGTGAAGCCGTCGACATCCTTGTCGGGCGAGATGGCGTTGATGACGTGCTGCTCGTTGATATGCTTGGGCAGGGGCAGCTGCACGATGAAACCGTCGATGTCGGGGTCGCTGTTGAGGAAGTTGATGGCCTCAAGAAGTTCTTCTTCGGTGGTGCGCTCGGGATAGCGGTATACTGAAGAGGTGAAGCCCACTTCGTGGCTGGATTTCTCTTTGTTGGCCACATAGGTCTGGCTGGCGCCGTCGGTGCCCACGATGATGGCCGCCAGATGGGGCGGGCGCAGGCCGCGGGAGGTGTGCTGGCGCACTTCGTTGGCGATTTCTTCTTTGATTTGCAGGGCCAGGGCCTTGCCGTCTAAGATCTGCTGCATATATAGGAAGTGATTGTGCTGATGAAAATTAATGGAAGACGGGTAGGGGGTTAGCGATGGCGGCGGGGCATTTGTCCCATTTTGCCTTTGGTGCTGATGGTCTTCATCATCTTGCGGGTGTCGTCGAACTGCTTGATGAAGCGGTTGACCTCCTGGATGGTGTGGCCGCTGCCGGTGGCGATGCGTTGCTTGCGGCTGCCGTTGAGGCAACCGGGGTTGCGCCGCTCGTAGGGGGTCATGCTGCCAATCATCGACTCGATGGGCTTGAAGGCGTCGTCGCCAATCTCGATGTCCTTGGTCATCTTGCTCATGCCGGGAATCATGCCGATGAGGTCTTTCATACTTCCCATCTTCTTGATTTGGGCAATCTGGGTCAGGAAGTCGTCGAAGTTGTAGTCGTTGTGGATGAGTTTCTTCTGTATCTTGCGGGCTTCCTGCTCGTCGTATTGCTCCTGGGCACGCTCGACGAGGGATACCACGTCGCCCATGCCGAGGATGCGGCTGGCCATGCGGTCGGGGTGGAAGACATCAAGGGCATCCATCTTCTCGCCGATGCCGACGAACTTGATGGGCTTCTGCACGGAGGAGCGGATGGTGAGAGCCGCACCGCCGCGGGTGTCGCCGTCGAGTTTGGTGAGCACCACACCGTCGAAGTCAATGCGTTCGTTGAAGGCTTTGGCGGTGTTGACGGCATCCTGTCCAGTCATGGCGTCGACGACGAAGAGGGTCTCCTGCGGCTGGAGCGTTGTCTTGAGTCGCGAAATCTCGTCCATCATCTCCTCGTCGACGGCCAGACGACCGGCGGTATCGACGATGACGACGTTGATATTCTTCTGCTTGGCATCGCGGAGCGCCTTTTCGGCGATGTCCACGGGGTTGGTGTTGCCTTCTTCGGTGAAGACGGGTACGTCAATCTGGCTGCCGAGGGTCTGCAACTGGCTGATAGCGGCGGGACGGTAGACATCGCCAGCCACCAACATGACGCTTTTGTTGCGTTTGGTCTTCAGGTAGTGGGCCAGTTTGGCCGAGAAGGTGGTCTTACCGGAACCTTGCAAACCTGCGATGAGGATGATGGCGGGGGTGCCCTTGAGGTTGATGTCGGTCGCCTCGCTGCCCATGAGCTCGGTGAGTTTCTCATGGACGATTTTGACCATCAACTGGCCGGGTTCGATGCTTTGGATGACGTTGCGGCCTAGGGCTTCGGCCTTCACTTTGTCGGTGAATTCCTTGGCGACGGGATAACTCACATCGGCGTCGAGCAACGCCTTGCGGACCTCCTTGACGGTCTCCGCCACATTGATGTCGGTAATGCTCCCTTTTCCGCGCAGCGTATGTAACGCTTTCTCTATCTTGCTACTGATGCTTTCAAACATATCGTGATGGGGTCGGTCTATTAGATTGCAAATTTACAATTTTTTTTTGACATGTATAAAAAAACAGACACGACGCGCCATATTTCTGCGGGCGGATGAGGCGGGAAATGAAATTTTTTTTAAAAATAATGAAACTTTTTTACACTTTTGCCGTTATACGTAGTAGAAAAACCGTGCGGAACAAATCAATCGTATGAGACAGTTAAAGATAACCCATTCCATTACCAATCGTGACATCAAGTCGCTGGACAAGTATTTGCAGGACATCTGCAGCGAGGAACTGTTGACGCCCGAAGAGGAGGTGCAGTTGGCCCAGCGTATCAAGGCCGGCGACCAGGCCGCCCTCGACCGCCTCACCAAGGCCAATCTGCGCTTTGTGGTTTCGGTGGCCAAGCAATACCAAAACCAGGGATTGAGCCTGCCGGATTTGATTAACGAGGGCAATGTGGGCCTTATCAAGGCCGCCAAGCGGTTCGACGAGACCCGTGGGTTCAAGTTTATCTCCTATGCCGTGTGGTGGATTCGCCAGTCGATTCTCCAGGCCATCGCCGAGAACTCGCGCATCGTGCGCCTGCCCTCCAACCAGCTGGGAGCCCTCAACAAGTTGAAGAAGGAGATAAGCAAGTTGGAACAGGAATTGGAGCGTCCGCCATCGGAGGAGGAACTGGCCGAGATGCTGGACATCCCCGAGGACAAAATCAAGAGCATCCTGGGCATTTCGGGCCGCCATATTTCCATCGACGCCCCGCTGGTGGCCGACGAGGATGTGAACTTCGTCGACGTGCTGCCCAACGAGGATACACCGCCCACCGACAGCGCGCTGATGCAGGAGTCGCTGTCGCAGGAAATCGAGCGGTCGCTTTCGACGTTGACGGAATATGAGCGCGAGGTTATCAAGATGTATTTCGGCATTGGCATCCCCCACGCCCTCAGCCTTGACGAGATTGCCATGAAGTTCGGCCTCACTCGCGAGCGTGTGCGCCAAATCAAGGAGAAAGGTATCAAGCGGCTGCGTGTCAGCAGCAAGAGCAAGCACCTGATGGCTTACTTGTAGGATGGGTTAAGAGTTTAAAGGGTTTCGCAACTTTTTATCTTTTTCGCCTTTCAACCTTTTCACTTCCACGATGGATATCATCCTGAAATATTTTCCAAAACTTACAGAGCGGCAAAAGGAACAGTTTGCCGCTCTGCTGCCTTTATACGAGGAGTGGAACGCCCAGATTAACGTTATCTCGCGCAAGGACATGGAACATTTCTATGAACACCATGTGCTGCATTCGCTGGCTATCGCCAAAGTGATGCAGTTCAAATCGATGTGTGAGATACTGGATGTGGGCACCGGCGGCGGCTTCCCGGGTGTGCCGTTGGCCATCATGTTCCCCGACGCGCGGTTTACGTTGATAGACTCCATCGGCAAGAAGATAAAGGTGGTGAGTGACGTGATTGAACGCGTGGGACTGGACAATGCCACGGCCATGCAGATACGGGCCGAGGCGTTGGAGGGGGAATACGATTTTGTGGTGTCGCGCGCTGTGACCACGCTGGATGAATTTGTGCCGTGGGTGAAGAGGAAGATTTCCAAGTCGCAGTATCACAACTTGCGCAACGGCATCCTCTACCTGAAGGGCGGCGACCTCGATGCCGAGCTGGCGCCCTTCCGAAAGAAAGTGCGCACATGGGATATCATCGACTTCTTTGAGGAGGAATATTTCCAGACCAAGAAGGTCATCTACCTCCCGCTCCAATAGGGAGGAGGCTTTTACTTTGCTTCGTTATGAGAACACGAGATGCTCTAGCAGTATCTTGGTGCCGAGTGCGATGAGGACGATGCCGGCGATGAGGGTCGCGGTGCGTTCGGGGACGGGTATGTGGCGGCGGCCGAGGTAGGCGCCCACGAGCGAGGCGGCCACGGTGCAGGCCCCGATAGTTGTCACCACCCACAGCACGGTGACCATCGGGTGCTCCAGGCCGAGGCCGATGCCGACGGCAAAGGCGTCGATGCTGGTGGCGGTGCCGAGCAGGAACATGGTGCCGAGGGTGATTGTTTTATGGTTGGATTGTGTTATTGTTGGATTATCCGAATGCTTGAGTGCGTCGACCAGCATCTTTCCGCCCACGAACAGCAGCAGGCCGAAGGCCACCCAGTGGTCGACGGCCTCGATGAAAGCCCGTGCCACGTCGCCGATGAGGGCGCCGAGGAGGGGGAATCCCCCTTGGCACACGCCGAAGACCAACGCCATGGCCACGCCCCGCCGGAGACTTATCTTGCTGTGGAGCGCCGTGGTGGTCGACACCACCAGAGAGTCGACACAGAGCGAGAGGGCAAGGAGGACGGCTTCGAGGATATTCATGGCGGGTTACTTCTTTTGGTATAGGTCGTTGAGGGTGCGGACGGCGAAGCTCACCTGAGACATGTCGGCCTTGGGGTCGGCAGGGACGAGGGTGACGGTGATACTCTCTCCGGCTTTGAGGTCGAAGAAATTGCGGGAGAAATGGCCGTTGATATGCGGCACGGTCTCGAGGTAGACGTCATAGAGGTCTGTCTCGGCGGTGAGGGTCGCCTGTAGGGGCATACCTCCGTGTATGGCAGCCGGTTTGATGGTGTATTTTGGGGTGGGGTACTGGCGGTCTTTGGGATAGGTTTTGTAGTATTCCTCCCACTGTGCGAGGTCCACGTCGTCGGCATAGAGTGCCTGCACACGGTAGTGCAGGGCTTTCCAGTTTCCATAGTAGTCGATGGACGACCACGACGCCACAGGCCAGCAGTCGTTCAACTGCCAGTAGAGGGTGCCCATGCAATGGGACGGCGTGTCGCCGCTGACAATAAATTGCTTGATATGCTGGAAGATTCCAAAGCCGACTCCCCAGGCTTGGAGCAGTTGGCTGACGTAGCAGTAGTCGTCGAGCGAGAGGGTGCGGCTGTCGAAGCCGTAGTATTGGCGCATGGCCTTGTCGATAATCTCGCGGCCGCGGGGGTGCTTCTGATGGCTGCGCAGGGTGGGGGAGTCGATGTATAGTTGGTCTTCCGGGCAGAACTGGCGGAGGGTGCTGGGCATGGGGTAGCTCTGAAAGCCGAACTCGCTCATGAAACGGCCGGTTTTCTCGGCGTATTTCTCAAAGGGCTCCTCGCCCCACCAGACGCCCCAGTAGTGGCTGTCGCCATGGGTGACGCATTCGGGATGTCCCCATCCGTAGAGTGGCGAGGTGGTGATGTAGGGGCGGTGCAGTGGGTCGCAGGCCTTCACGGCCTGGGCCAGGATGCCATTCTCGCCAAAGAGGGTGTCAATGCCGTGCTGCAATCGTTCCCGTTGCTCGGGAGTCCAGAGGAACTGGCTCTGCCAGCCCCAGTCTTCCCAGCCGTTCTTCACCTCGTTGTTGCCGCACCACAGCACCACGCAGGGGTGCTTGGCGATGCGCGAGACGTTCTGCCGGGCCTCCTCGCGGATGCTCTCCAGCATTTCGGGAGTGTCGGGATAGAGCATGGTGGAGAAGTTGAAGTCCATCCATACCATGAGACCGAGGGAGTCGCAGAGGTCGAAGAAGTAATCGTGCTCGTAGATGCCGCCGCCCCAGACGCGCAGCATGTTGAATCCCGCCTCCTTGGCGGAGGTGAGTAGCAGGCGGTAACGGTCACGGTTGGCTTTATCGTCCACAGGGTAACTGTGGACGGGAATCCAGTTGGCCCCCTTCACGAAGATGGGCTTGCCGTCGCGATAGAAGGTGAAACTCTGGCCGATGGTGTCGGGCTCCTGACGGAGCTCGACCCTAGAAGCACTCGTTGTACTAGAAAAACCAGTTATACTAGGTTTCTTAGATGTGATATACACCGGCTTCCAGATGCCGCAGGTGGGCAGCTTGGGACCCCAGTCCCAGCCCTGTTGGTAGGGGGCGATGCGGGTGAAGGCGCGACGGTCGGGCAGCGGGATGCCATATTCGGCCTCCAAGCAGGAGTCGTAGAGAGGATAGAACTGCACCATGATATCCTCGGTGAAGTCGGGTAGGGGAAAGGCGTATTCGACAAACATATTGTCCATCTCGTGCATTTCCGTCAATCCGACGCCCCCGGGTGTCGCAGCCCCGTAGAACACCACATCGGCGTGTCCCGCCACTCCCTCAAAGACAATCCACAGCGAATCCCCTTTGGACAGTCGGCTGCGGTCCAGTTTCAGGGTGTAGGTCCATTTGCAATCTCCCACCCAGCGCACCGAGTCCTCGTTGGTAGTGAGGTAAGGGTCGGGAATGATGCCGTTGGTCATCAGGTCGGTATGAACAAAGCCCGGCACTGTGGCGGGGTAGTCGGTCCCACCATAGTCAAACATCCATTCCGTCAGCAGCACCCGCTCATTCTTCGGTGCAGTACATGCCACCAGCAGCAGCGGCAAAAGGATAAGGCATATCTTTTTCATGGCCTATTCCGTTTTCATGAAAGCGAACACCACCGCGAGGATGATGAAGCCGAAGGCCACAAAGTGGTTCCATTTGATGGGCTCATTTTTGAATACTGTGGCGACGATGACGGTGAAGACCGTCAGAGAGATGCATTCCGCCAGTATTTTGAGCTGCATAAGGCTGAATGGGCCGCCGTTAATCTGTGAACCGATACGGTTGGCGGGGATAAGGAACGCATATTCGAGCAAGGCAACGCCCCACGACGAGAGGATAATGAGTATCAACGGCCAGTCGGTGTTGATTTTCATCTCTGTCAGTTTCAGGTTGCCGTACCAGGCAAAAGTCATGAAGACATTGCTGACGATAAGCATCAGTATGGTAAGAAGTCCTTTTGGCATACTACAATTTTCAATTTTGATTTTTCAATTCCCTCAGGAGCATGGCGAAGGCTTGGTTGACGGTGCGGTCGATGGTCTGCTGGCGACGGTCGCCGTAGTGCATGAGTTGCGCGACGGTCTTCTCCTTGGAGGCCACGGCCACCCAGACGGTGCCGACGGGCTTCTCGGGAGTTCCGCCACCGGGACCCGCGATGCCTGTGGTGGCGATAGCGTAGTCGCTGTCGAGGCGGCCCCGCACCCCTTCCACCATCTCGCGGACGGTCTCTTCGCTGACGGCGCCATGGGCCGCGAGTGTTTCGTGCTTCACACCGAGAGCGGTTTCCTTGACCTCGTTGCTGTAGGCTATTACACCGCCTTTGAAGTAGACCGAGGCACCTGCCAACGCGGTAAGGCGACTGGCGATGGTGCCGCCCGTGCAACTTTCGGCGGTGGCGAGGGTCTTGCCTGTGGCCGTGAGTTTCTGGTGAACTAATTCGGCCAGCGTCTCGCAGTCCTCGCCGACGATATATTGGCCAGCCAGGGCATACAGGCCAGGCAAGAAGCTGGAAATGTCAGGCTCTTTGGAATTTTCTGGATATCTAGCAGTTAATCTTAGTTTAATCATGCCAGCCACGGGGAGGTAGGCCAGTTTGATGTTCTCGGGAAGTTTCAACTCCCAGGGCTCGATAAGGTCGCTCAGAAAACTCTCGCCGATGCCCTGCACCAGGATGTTTTTGTTGATGATGGTCTCCGTGAGGAATGTGTCTTGCAGTTTGGGGATGACGCGGTTGCGCATCAGCCATTCCATCTCGAAGGGCACTCCGGGAAGGGAAACGAGAATCTTTCCCCCTTCGTGCTCAAACCACATGCAGGGGGCGGTGCCCAGGTCGTTGTTCAGCATCTCGCAGCACTTGGGCACCAATGCCTGGGCGCGATTGATGGGGGTCAGTTCATAGCCTCTTGCAGCGAAGATGCGCTTGACGTTGTTCAGGGCCTCCTCGTTTTCCACCAGCTCGCTGTTGAAGAAACGGCAAAGGGTTTTCTTGGTGATGTCGTCTTTGGTGGGTCCCAGACCGCCGGTCATCAGCACAACATCGCTCTGCTGCAGTCCGAGGCGTAGATGACTTTCGATGTCGGCGGCGTTGTCGCCGATGACGTATGTGCCGCAAACGTCGATACCCGCAGCTATCAGCATACGGGCCATAACGCTGGCGTTGGTGTTGACAACCTGCCCGATAAGCAGTTCGTCGCCTATGTTGATAAGGGTTGCTTTCATGTTGCAAAAGTACGAAAAAAACAGAAATCAGAAAGAATATTTTATGTAATCCAAAGAATATTCGTATATTTGCAAATTCATTAATCGTTGTTTGACATGATGACCAGCATTCCCAATCTGGATGAATTAATCCGCATGGCACTGATGGAGGATGTGGGCGACGGCGACCACAGTACCTTGGCATGTATTCCCACAACCGCCACAAATTCAGCTAAGATGGTAGCGAAACAGGCGGGAATCGTCTGTGGCATGGAGGTGGGTGAACGGGTGTTCCGTTTCGTCAACGACACCTTCTACCACACCCGCATTCCCATGACCATTACCAAGCTGAAAAATGATGGGGACGAGGTCGCGAAAGGCGATGTGTTGATGATTGTCGAGGGTGCGTCGGGGGCAATCCTGACCGCCGAGCGCACAGCGCTGAACTTCATGCAGCGCCTTAGCGGTATCGCCACGCAGACCCACATGATGGTGCAGATGCTCGACGGGCTCCATACCCGTCTGCTCGACACCCGCAAGACCACGCCCAACATGCGCCTGCTGGAGAAATACGCCGTCCACTGCGGTGGCGGAACAAACCACCGTATCGGCCTCTACGACATGGTGATGCTCAAGGACAACCACGTCGATTTCGCTGGCGGTATCGAGGCGGCTATCGACCGCACCCATGCCTATCTGAAAGAGAAAGGCAAGAACCTGAAAATCGAGATAGAGGTGCGCAACCTCGACGAGCTGGAGCGGGTGCTTCGGCATGGCGGAGTTGACCGCATCATGCTGGATAACTTTGACATTCCGACCCTTAAGGAGGCGGTGCATCGTATCGATGGCCGTTACGAGACCGAGGCCAGCGGCGGCATCACCGATGCCACGTTGCGCGCCTATGCCGAGACGGGAGTCGACTTCATCTCTGTCGGAGCCCTCACGCATCATATCAAGAGCATGGACATCTCGCTCGTCAGCAAATAACATTTCCAACTATTCAACATACTCCGAATGATCATTCAGAAAGAAAACGGTAAAGTCATCCCCTCCTCGGCAAGCGGAAGGGAAAAGTTTAAAATGGTGGCCAAGACCATGATGGGATTTGAAGAAATCCTGGCCGACGAACTGCGCGAATGCGGTGCGGAAAATATCGAGTGCGGCAAGCGGGCTGTCTATTTCGACGGCGACATGCGTGTGTTGTACCGTGCCAACTACACCTGCCGTACCGCCCTGGCCATCCTCAAACCCTTCGCCGAGTTCGAGGCTAATAACGAGCAGGAACTCTATGACCAGGTCTACCGTATCAAGTGGGAGAAGATTCTTGATGTGGACTGCACTTTCATGATCGACAGCACTACCAGCGGCGAGATTTTCACCCATTCCTTCTATGCCGCCCTAAAAACCAAGGACGCCATCGTCGACCGTTTCCGCCGTAATTTCGGTCAGCGCCCCTCCATCGATACCGAGAATGCCGACTATAAGTTCAACCTTTATATTCGCGACAACCAAGTCACCATTCTCATCAACTCCAGTGGCGAATCCCTCCACAAGCGCGGCTATCGCCAGGCCGTGGGCATTGCCCCCATTAACGAGGTGTTGGCAGCGGGCATGATTAAGCTGTCGGGTTGGAAATGCGACTGCAACTTCTACGACCCCATGTGCGGCTCCGGCACCATCCTCATCGAGGCCGCCATGCTCGCCAACCGTATTCCCGCCCAATACTACCGCGGCGACCGCTTCGCTTTCAAGCGGTGGAAGGAATTCAACCTCGGCGAGTGGAAGAGCGTCAAGGCCCAAGAGGACAAGAAAATCGGCTCGCTCGATTTCGAGTATGAGATATGGGGCAACGACATCGATATGCAGGTGCTCCAGCAAGCCGAGAAGAACCTGGAGTTTGCCAAACTTCACCACGACGTGATGCTCTTCAATGGCTCTTTCGAGGACCAAGACCCGCCCGAAGGCCGCACCCTCATCATTACCAACCCGCCCTATGGCGAGCGCATCAAGGTCGAAGACCTCAATAACCTCTACGAACGTCTTGGCGACACCTTCAAGCGCAAGTATGGCGGTCAGTGTGAGGTGTGGCTGATCACCTCCGATTTCGAGGCCATCAAGCATATCGGCCTCAAGCCGTCCCAAAAAACGCCACTCCTCAATGGCCAGCTGGACTGCCGCTTCCTCCATTTCGAACTTTACGAAGGTTCCAGGAAGCATTCCGGCGAGTCGGAAGAATCCGCAGAGTAAGAGGGTTTCCGTCATGCCATCTGCCTCTCCGCAGCTCGATTCCCGTTTGGTCAAGCGTCTCGCGCTTGAATCGGGGTTCGATGCCTGTGGCATTGCGCCTGCCGATGCACTTACCGATGCGGAATACCCCCTCCATGAATGGCTCCGCCGAGGTTGGCATGGGGGACTTTCCTATATGGAGCGGAATGTTGATAAACGCATGGACCCACGACTCTTGTTGCCGGGAGCCCGCTCTGTGATATGTTGTGTAAGTGCCTATCCACCCCCTGCCTCCTCTGGTGGCGTGGCCGCCTATGCACGCACCCGCGAGTACCATGAGGTGGTGAAGAATATGCTCCACGCATTGAAGCAGCGGCTGGGCATCGACGGCAAGGTCTGCTGCGACACCGTGCCCATCAGCGACAAGCACTGGGCCGCACGTGCAGGCCTCGGATGGATTGGGCGCCACACCCTCCTCGTCACCCCCAAATGGGGTTCATGGGTAAACCTTGGCGAGATTGTCACCACCGAGGAGTGCGATGTATATGACAGCCCTATCGACAACGGTTGTATCAACTGCAGTCTCTGTGTCGAGGCCTGTCACAACCACGCCATCGGTGACAATATGATTGACGTGCGTCGCTGCACCGCCTATTACACCACCCATCATCCGCAACCCCTGCCCGAAGGGATGGACGCACACGGATACACCCTGGGCTGCGATATCTGCCAGCTGGCATGCCCCTGCAATAAAGTAAAAGAAAATTCGGTAGGCCTTACAGAAGGTCAAGACACTGCTCAATAGGAATGCCGCGGCATTTGTCGGGCAACGCCCGGTTGCGGTCAATCAAGCGGCTCACCACGTCCATGGCCGTCTGGGTGCTCGCCTTTAGCGTTTCACCGTTCATCAGGTGCCCTATCAGCACGGCCGAGAAAATGTCGCCTGTGCCGTGGAACGCCACGGGAATCTCCTCGTAGTCGATACGGAAGTAGGCCCCCTCTGCCAGTTCTTGCGGAAATCCCGACAGCGGCTCGCTACTCCGACGCCCAATTACACAACTCTGCCCCTCCACACGCGCGCTGGTCACAACCGCCGTCCGCGCTCCCAACTCCACAATCTTGTCCAGCAACTGGCAGGCCTCCTCCCAGTTCAGCCCCTCCGCACGGTAGGGGGTGTCGGTCAGGTAGCAGGCCTCGGTATAGTTGGGGAAAGTGAGGTCGGCCACGCCCACCATCCTCCGCATCAGCTCCACCTGCTGCTCCGTGATGCCGTTGTACAGCCGGCCCCCGTCGCCCATGATAGGGTCGACGAACACCGTTGTCCCATCGCGGTGCAGGCTACCGCAGTACTCCGCCACCAGACGGGCCTGCTCCTCGCTGAACATCAGTCCTGTGCACACCGCATCAAAGCGGAATCCCAGCTTCTTCCATACAGGCAGGGTGCCGCGCATGTAGTCCGTCGTTTCCATCACGTTGAAATGGCCATAGTCGAGGGTGTTCGACACCAGTGCCGTCGGCAGGTTGTATACAGGATGTCCGAGGTACGTCAGGATCGGCAGCATCGCCGCCATCCCCACATGGCTGTACCCCACAACATCGTTGATAAGCAGTATCTGTTTCATTACGTGGTCCTACGCAAACGCCACAACGGCCCTTACGCACTGCAAAGATACGAATAAATCCTCACATAGCAAGAAAACCCTGCGTGGAGACGGCCACCCCCTTACGGGAGGGGTCTCCCGTTCCCGTCGGCGAAGCGTCTGTATTTCCTCCATTCCTCTTTGAGGTCGTGGCTGTGTTCGCCCAAAAAGAATGTCGCCTGTAGTTCCTCGCGGAAGGGCGCCCAGTTGCCGCAGACGATGCCGTCGCATGCGATGATGGGCTGGAAGATGCCGCTGTTGTTGTGGGCCCTGTGCCGATGTTCCGCCGGCAATACGATGTCGCGGCTTTTATAGCTGATGAGATACTCGTCGTAGGGAGGAATCAAGAGGTATTTCCCTTTGCGGAACCCTCCTCTGCGGCAACTCTCCGTCAGGTAGAACTCGCGGTCGCCCCACCGCTCCGTGTGAAGCCTGTCTCCGAGGAGCGCAATTCCCCTGCGGCAGTCGCCGATGTTCAGCCCCGACCACCACACAAAGTCTTCAAGCGTTGCCGGCTGTCGGCTCTGGAAATATTTGCGGGTAAGCATCGCCAGGGCCTCCTCTCGGTCGAACGGTCTCCGGGGGCCCACCTTGTCGGCGGTGAGCGCATAGGAGGCTTTCATGGGCAGCAGGTCGCCGCTGCAGAGAACTCCCGAAAGCTCCGCCATGCGGATGTGGTACGACAGGCGGTGGTCGTCCATCTGGATGCCCTTCTTCGCCAGTGCAAGGGCGAAATCCTCTTTGCAGACGCTTCTGTGCTCGGCGGCCTGGATGAGGATCTCGCGGATGCTCGCCACCTCCTCGTCGGGGAGGCTTATCTTGTTGCTGCTCATCCAGCCTTTGATTACCGCTAATGCGCGAGGGGCGCAGAGTTCGAGCAGTGGCCAGTAGTCCTCGGCCGACACAAGTTGCCAGGTGCCCCGCATCAGGTGCAGGCGGATAATCTGTCCGCTATCGAAAGCTTGTTTGAACGCCGTTGCCGATGGTTTCCGTGTCCGTATGGCCACCGCCCATCGCATCAAGCGGTACTCCTGTGCCTGCATAGCCCCCATGTAGCCCACTACCTCGGCCGGTGTACGGAACTGAGGGGCGGCAAGCTGCTGGTTGAGAAGTCGGCTGGCTACGGGATTCATCACTGCTGTTTGGCGGCTTGAAGTTTCTCGCGCATCGTAGGATTACCGTAAGTGAGTTTCTTGATGGTCAAATCTTCGGTGTTCTCGTTGGCTTTCTTCAGTGCACTCTCCGAACCGACCAACGCCTCCCGGACCTTTTGTAGGTTCTTGATGGCCTTGTCAATCTCATCGATGGCGCTGCTGTATTTTTTCTGTGCTATGGCAAAATTCTTGCCGAACGCGTCTTTGAATTTTTCCAGTTTCTCTTCGAACTTTGAGACATCGATGGACTGTTGTTCGGCCAAAGCGAGCTTCTTTTTGTACTCCAGCGCCTTGCGCGAGGTTTGCACAAGCAGGGTGATGATGGGGATGAAGAACTGGGGGCGGATGACGTACATTTTGGGATATTTGTACGAAACGTCCACAATACCGTTGTTGTAGATTTCGCTATCGGGTTCGAGCAGGGATACCAGCACCGCGTATTCGCAGCCTTTCTTATTGCGGTCGTCGTCGAGCTTCTTCAGGAAGTCTTCGTTCTTGTGCTTGGTGGCGGTCGTATCCATCTCATTCTTCATCTCGAACATGATGGAGATGTATTCCTGGTCGTCGTCATAGTCGCGGAATACAAAGTCGCCTTTGGTTCCTTCGACGGTCTCGTTGTCCTTGTTGAAATAGGCAAACGGCAGTATGGGACGGAGGGTATTGTTGTATAGCGCATTGCAGTGCTGTTCCAAGGACTCTCCCACCATTTTTGTCGACAAGCGGGTCTTCATGTCTTTATAGTAGTCTATCAGTTCTTGGCTTTGTCTCAGTTGGAGCTCGTATTTCTCTTTGATGTCGTTTTCCCGCTCGGTAGCGGCATTCTTGTCGCTCAGTATTTGATTGTTTAGCCGATCGATTTCGCTGTCCTTCTTGTGCAGAGCTTCCTTGGCTTTGTTTTGCTCCTCCAACTGTGTGATGGTCACACGTCCTCGTTCTTTCTCCACAGTGGCCCTCAATTGCTCAATTTCAAGATTCAGCTGGGCCACCTGCTGGGCGGCCTTGTGTTGCTCCTCGTTGCGGATGTTCACCTCCTTCTGTTTGAGGGTGGCAATCTGCATCTCCAGTCCCTTGATGGCGCTCTCCTTTTCGGTCAGTACCTGCTGGACTCTTTGTTCGTTCTGTAGGTTTAGTTTCTGCTGCTCTACCTCATGTCGTTGTTCCAGTTCATGGATTCTGTTTGCCAGTTCTTCGTTGAATTCCTTGTTCTTTACCTGGTTCAAGATACTGGCATATGTTGTCTCGTCGACATTGAACACCTTCCCGCAGTTAGGACAGACAATTTCTTTCATGATTTATGGATTTATCGTTATTTCGTCTGCAAATTTACGAATTTTATTTGGATTGGCAAGAAACTTTATACAAATACTTTTGGGACAAAAAAAATCCGTCATCCCAAATGAATGACGGATTTGTTATTATGTGGCTGTTGCCAATTTATTTCTTCTTGCCTTTTTTGGTGGCTTTGGTGTTATTGTCCTCGATGCCGAGTTTGTCCTTGATGGCGGCGGGGAGGGCATCTTTGTGGACGATGATGTTCATGGTCTTGTAGCGCACAAAGGCCTTGGAAGCGAAGAACATGCCATGGTAGGGCTCGAAGTCGGTGCCCCAGCTGTTCTTGACCATGTAGTACTCGTTGCCCATCTGGTCCTTGGCAGTGCCGTAGATAAGCATACCGTGATCATCGGTGGTTTCGCGGTTGTCATAGGCAACCTGGCGCTCTTCTTGGGTCACCCAACGCTGAGGAGTGGGATGCTTGGCAGCCTCGTCCTGGATGGCTTTGGCTTTCATGCCGGTCCAGTGGGCCATGTCGCTACCCATGGAGGCGTTGACCTCGGTGGCGGGAAGGACGCAGAAGCCCTTGCGGACACCCATGCGGAAGCCCTGCTCGCTGACATCGGCACCCCAGGCGACGGGATAACCGTTCTCGATAGCGTTGTCGAAGACCTGCATCATTTCGTCGAGGGGCAGGTTGTAGCACTGTGCCCAGCGCCAGTTGTCCTGAATTTCGAGGACAAACTTCTCATAGAAGGGGTGATGGGTGTAGGAGGTGATGCTCACATAGTCGTCGGCGTTGAGGTCCAGGCTCTCGTAGAAGCTCTTGGGGGTATACTCTTTTCCGTTGTATTTGAACTTCTCAGGCATCTCGCCCAGATAGACAGCGTGGACGGCGCGGATGGCCTTCATGCAAAGCAGCTGGCCGTCCTTGTCGCTCTGGAGTTTCTTGAGTTCGCCTTTGGCGATGGCTTTCACCATGGCATTAGTGACGGCGGAGAGCTCACCGTGGTCGGAGAGGGTGTCGCCGTACATTGCACCGGGGCGCATCTCCGCTTCGGGAATGAGACCGAAGGTCTTCATACCATAAATGACATCGTAGAACGAGCCACCCTGGCTGAAACTGACGTCGCCGCTGGTGCGGATGGCAGCCATGGCACGGTCGTTGTAGGTGTTCTCGACGATATACATCTCGCTGAAATCGTACTCGCCTTTATTCATGCGGAGCAGTTCTGCCTCGATGAATGCCAAGCCGCTGTAGCACCAGCAGGTGCCCGCACGGTGTTGGTTCTTGACGGAAGTGACGGGGAGTTCTTTTACAACATTGAATTTGTAGCCTTCGTCTTCTTTCTGTTCCTCCTTGGTCTCCTGGGCCAAGGCAGTGGCGCAGATGGCAAATGCGCCGAGGATTGCGAAAATCTTTTTCATTTTTGTATCTTTGTTATTGAATTAATTGAATCAAAAGGGGTGGGTTAGAAGGTCCAGCCGAGGCGGAGTCCCATCTGCATGGTTTCCATGTTGCCGTAGAACCCGCTCAGAGTCGAACCGTTTTCGTAGAGGGTGGCCTCGACGGGGTCGTCGCCCAGCCAGCTCCAGTTGGCTTCCAGACGCAGGTGTTCGAACAGAAGCACGCCCGCGGCCACACGGAACCCGAAGGTGCCGGCGGTATAGTAGTCGGCGAACTTGCTGGTGGTGTAGACGGCGTCAGAGATGATTCGGATGTTGCCGCCGAATTCCAGCGCGAAGAAAAGGTCGAGGGCATTGCCCAGATCGAACGTCCAGCGGGGACCGATCAGGATAGGAATATTGTAATACATCGGAGCTTTGGTGACGCCAATGCTACGGTAGTGGGTGGCGTAGTCGTCGAAGTACATGCGCACGTCGCTGTTGGTCCAGCCCATGCGGAATCCCAAGTCCACCACCATATCGAGGTTTTTGCGGCCGATGTTCTGTGCGAACTGCAAGCCTACACCCCAGCCGCCGCCAGCACCGCCCAGCCAGTTTTCGCTGTCGGTGACCGCGCACATGGGATAGTAGTCGCCGACGGAGTTCTGGACCATCAGGCTCTTGGCATACCGCCCTGTGGGGATGAACCCTTCGCCGAAGAGGGTGAATTCCTGGGCTTGGGAGGTGAGAGGTAACAGTTGAAAGGTGAAAACCAAGAAGGTTAATGCGAAAATCTTTTTCATTGTTGTCATATTTTATTGCATGAATGCTTGATTATCTGAATGTTTTTCTGTCTGAGTAGTTGGCTACAGGGGTTTATTCCTCGGGGGCGAACATGGGGTCCCATGCGGGGAGCATGATGGGCTTCTGGTCGAGCATGGCGCGGATGTCGGCGGGAATATATTTTTCCTCCAGCACCACGCGGAACATGTATTCGTTGAACCAGTCGTTGGTCATGATGAGGAACCCTTGATGGCCGTAGTTGCTTCCCCAGCTGTTCTCCACCATCCATTTGATGGGATTGCCGTCTTTGTCAAGGTCTACGGCGCAGAGGGTCATAGCGTGGCTGCTGCCGCTGGCGAAGGTGCGTACGCGCTGCTCTTTGTTCATACCGAAGGTGGTTCCCATCAGAGAAGCGTAGTCGTAGTTGTTCATGTCCATCAGGCCCTTGTCGCGGTCAAGGAATTTGCCTACGTCGCAGCTGAAGTACATCATGGTGCTGTCTTTGATGGAGGCGATGCACATCGGGGCGATTTTCTCCATGGGGAGGTTGAGGTATTTCCAGTTCTGGCCATCGTACACGTGGCGGTCGTACTGGATTTCATATACTTTGTAGTACTCGCGGGTGGGGTCGTTCATCACCATGTAGAATTTCGAGAAGTCGGTCTTGGCGAATTTCTCGTAGAAGGACATGGGGGTGTATGTCTCGGTCGAGACAATCTCGCCCTTGGCGTTCTTTTGGTTCCAAGTGAACTGTGCCGGAGGCTCGCCGAAAGTGAGGGCCAGCATACGGTAGATGGTGCCCAGCATCTCGGTTTTCTTGGCCTGCAGCTTGGCGGGGGTCATGCCTTTCTGGGCGGCCATTTCGCGCAGTTGCAGTCCGTCTTCGCGCAGTTTCAGTTTCAGCAGGCTGGCGATGGCGCTGGTGTTGTTGGTATTGAATGTCTCGGGCATGGCGTCGCCGGGCACGAGACCATATTTGTCGATGAGGTTGGCCACGCCAGTGAACTGGCCACCGTCGCTGAGGGGGTTCTTAAAGAGCCATTCCACTTCCTGGCTGTCCATGGGCAGTTTATAGGTGTCAATGACGGCCTGCAGGAAGAGGTTGCTCTTCTCCAGCTGGTCGTAGAAGAAGAGGTAGGCCTGTGAGAATTGGAAATCGGCGGGCAGCTTGTGCTGGCGGATGGCTTTGTTGCGCAGCACGTTCAAGCCGGTGAACATCCAGCAGCGACCGCTTGATTTCTGGTCGGTAATGGCCTTACTCTCCACACGGTGGGAGAAATGCGAGTTGAAGGCGGTGGCGTTCTCGTAGTTCAGTGCCAGTTTGGTGGGGCTGTTGTTGACGAGTACGTTGCGCAGCGCTTTGTCGGCCGCGTTGCCGCCGTAGCTTTTCTTAATCTGTTGCATCATTTCGGAGCTGATGCCTCCGTTGGACGGAGTGTTTTTCTGGGCCTGGCAGGGAATCGCCATGAGCATGGCGGCGGCCAGAAGCAGGATTGTACGTTTCATGCGGTGGATTATTGGTGTGGTGTGTGATTGGTTGTTTTTCGGTGTTATTCGGCCAGAGCCTGCAGGACGGCGGCCTCTATCTGCTCGCCGCGCAGGTCACGGCGCACGATGGTGCCCTCTTTGTCGATTAGTATGATGGAAGGAATGCCAGTCACTCCATAGATTTCGGCCGAGGTGCCCACGGTGTCGATAATCTGCGGGTATTTCACTTCCAGTTCGGCCACAGCGGCTTTGTGTTTCTCGGGAGTGTCCCACACGTCAACGCCGATGATGTTGACCCCTTTCTTTTGGTATTTGGCGTAGATGTTGTTGAGGTTGCGTGAAATCTCCTGGCGGCAGGGGCTGCACCACGAGGCCCAGAAGTCGACGAGGGTGATTTGTTTGTTGCTGATGAGGTCGCTCAGGTGGGTCTCTTCGCCTGTCTTGGGGTCGGTGCCGATAAAGTCCACATAGGGCTTACCCTCGGCGGTGTTGGCGAGGTGGAACAGTTGGGTGCGGGCTTTGCGCAGCGGCTCGTAGTCGGCGAATATGGGGCCGGCGTTCTGCAGGATGCGGTCAAGGCTGTCGAAGCTGATGCCGTCGTTCTTCACAATCATGTGGAGGGCGTAGGCGCCGAGCACGTTGTCGAGGTTGTTGCTGTAGACCTCACGCGAGAGGTCGATGGTGTGGCTGGTCACCTGTTCCAGCAGTTGGTCGCATTCCTTGCGGGCCTCCTCTTTCTGCTGCGGCGTGGTGGCGGTGCTGTATTTTGTGATGCAGTTCTCAATGCGTTGGCGGTACACCAGCGACATCGAGTCGGCGGTATAGGTCTTGTACAGTGTCTCGTTCAGCGGGGTGCCGTAGAGCGAGTCGTTGGTCATGTTGATGTGTATCTTGCCGTGTTCCAGTACCACCACACTTTCACATGCGATGTTCGTGGTCTCCGACAGGGTGGACAACGTGGCCATCATGGGCTTCTCCAGCGTGCCGGTGAAGGTGAACTTCCCGTTTTCCACCACGGTGGAGTCGGCCGTTGTGCCGTTGTCAATGATGTTGAGGTATACCGTCGCCCCTTCGAACTCCTCCATCGGCAGTTCGCCGTACACGGTATATTTGTGACTGTTGTTGCATCCCGTAATGCACACGAAGAGCATTACCATGCTGATTGCTAATACAATATTTTTCTTCATGGTGATGAACGTATAATCTTTTCCAAAAGGCAAAGATACGACATTTTTTCCACATTTTGCACATTTTTCTCGCGCTTGTACGCAAGAGGTCTGTCGGGCCTCTTTTTACTTCGCTTTCCGACAGCTATTTGTGTGCCGTTTTGCGTCCGTCAAGGAGGCCGCCATCGTTGATGATGTGCGGGGTTTCCCTCGGTGTAATTCCGCCCCCTTGAAAAGGGAGTGCCTTCGGTGCGGTCCTTATGTGCCTTTTATGTGCCTTCGGTTGTTTAGCAATATATCTGCAACACTTCTGCAACACATTTGCAACCTTAAGGCCGCAAATGTGCTGCAAGAGGTCTGGATACTAACAGGAAAACAACCGAAGGCACATAAAAGCCGTATAAAAGGCACACCGAGAGCACACTTTTACCGCTCTGTGTGCGCACCGATATTGTTCCTACCCATGCGGCATGGAATGAAAAACGCACGGCGGATTCATTCTCACCCGCCGTGCGTTACATACTCTCTAATGATGGATTATTTCTTGATAAGTCTAAGATATGTAATGCGTTCAGGGCTGGTGGCATCATGTCGTGTGGTGACTCGTACGATGTAGATGCCGGAGGCGAGGTCGGCAATGCCGAACTTGGCAGTGTTCGCAAATGAGACTATCCGCCGTCCGTTCATGTCCATCACAAGTACCTCGGTGACTTCGTCCGCTGTGCCGACGACATTCACATCGCCCGTAGTGGGGACTGGCATAAGTTGCGGTCCGGAGAGGGTTGAGTCCATTTCTGAACCTCCCACATTCTCGCCGGCAGATTTTGCTCGCTCTGGCTCCAGTTCCCGCGTCGGAAGGGGAAGGCATATTTTCCAGACACATAAATCACCATTTTTGCACACAAGGATGAAGAAACAGACCTCT
>CAJOHZ010000032.1 GCA_905234695.1 uncultured Bacteroidales bacterium
CAATAATAATCAACTCAACGATTTCAAAGAACTCAACAATTCAAATGGACAGTTATTGTTAAACTTTTAATATGTTAATTTTTTAGTGGACACTAATGAGATATAATACATTCACCGAAGGAATATCCCAATCAGGTACTGGAGGAGGGTGTCTATTTTTTTTCTGCAGTATTGGCAGGTTGTGGAATTGCGGTGATTGCTACGTCTCAGAATGATATTGATTATAATCCAGCTATAGGATGGATAATGATAGGCGTAGCGGATGTTTTATTGCCGATAGGTATCGTATTAAAGAGTGTTGGAAATGGACGGGCAAACTGGGCAGTAAACGACTACAACTATAGCACAAGGCAGTTATCGCAGAATTCCTATCTGGAGGTAGGGCCGTCTCTCGTTTGCGTTCCCACGGCCACGGGATCAAACTACGCTTTGGGCGCAGGTCTGCGACTAAACTTCTAATCAAACCACCTTTCAAAACAATTCAATTGACGTACTCCGCTTTGGCAGTGCGCATGGTGAGGGCGTACACGGGAGTACGCCCCTACGGCTCGATGTGCCGGCGTCGGGCACCTACCTCATCAAGGTCGGGAACTACCCCGCCCGCAAGGTGGTGGTCGTCCGATAGAATAGATGGATATAGCAGGGCCGTTTCGCGAAACGGCCCTGCTTCATGTTCAATGGCGGGTGGCTTTGAGAACTTGCTCCACCACGCCGATCTTATAGCCTTCGCTATGGTAGAGGATGCGGCCCTCCTTGTCGATAAGGGCCACCAGCGGATACTCCACCTTGCCGAGTTTGGCGGCTTCGCAGATGTGCTGCTCCAGCAGGCCTTTCTGATAGGCGAAGTCGGTATTGGCCAGTCCCCACGACGGCATCCCGATGCTCGTCGGGCCGACCATAAGGGTCATGCCGCCCCAGGCTTTCATCTCTTTCTGCAGGCCCCGCAGCTCCACGACGAGGTGTTTCGACGGTTCGCTGTAGTCGCCGAGGTTGATGTAGAGCATCCCGGCGTTTCCGGCATAGTCGCTCAGTTCAATGCCGTCGAATAATTCTAGATGGGAGTTGAGGGTCGGGAGCAGAGCGTTTCTGTTTTCCAGAGGCAGGATAATGATTTCCTTGGTGACCTTCTCTCCAGCTTTTATCTCGAAGAACTCCATGCGCGACCGCACGGCTCCGTCGGGGTAGCGGTTTCCGGTGCTGAGGCAGTAGGTGCCGAGCTCCAGTTCGAGGGTGGCGGGGAAGGTGGCCATGCGTGGGTCGTCTTCGAAGTCGAAGGTGCGCAGGTCGCCATTTTCCAGCTTGGCCAGCGTGAAGTGAGGCCAGTAGACGGGCTTGGCGGGCTCTTTGCCGCGGTAGACTAGGGTGAGGCTAGTCTTCCTAGTGCTACTAGTACTACTAGTCCCACTAGTTTCACTAGAGAAACTGACCTTCTCCCAGTGGTTGCCGTCGGAGGAAGCGTAGATGGTGTTGGTGGCGTTGTCGAGGTAGGCGGGGATGTTGGCGGCGCGGCAGGCGGCCACGAAGAAGATGTCGCGGCTGTGCTTGTCGGCATGGCGCAGACGGTAGACGCCCACGGGCGAGATGGGGCAGTTGTAGTAGTTGCCGGTGTCGTCCACGGCGATGCTGTCGAGGGTCCATTGGCGGATTTGTTCGGCGGTCATGCCCTTGAAAGGCTTGCCCAGCTCCTCGCGGTAGGGGCGGACGAGCTCATTGCTGATGCGGGCGGGGAGGATGCCTTTATAGTATACGCCCGTGGAGGTGGTCGCAGGACATTCTTGTTCGTCTATCCAGTCCCAGTCGTAAGAAGTGTAGTGGGCATCCAAGACGTCGGCGGGGATGTCGCGTAGGTCTTTGTCGGAGAAGGTCTTCAGGTAGTCGTACACGTCGCCGAACTCCTCTTCGTGCCACCCGTGTTTCATGATGAAGGCGAGGATGGTCTGGTGGTTGCCTTCCGACTTGTGCACCAGTTCCCAGAGTTTCTCCTGGTCGATGTATTGTACCCCTTCGAGTTGCTGTAGGGACTCTTTGGTGGGGAACGTGGCAGTGTAGGCGTTGCGCAGGGAATCCTCGTAGGCGAGGCGTTTGGCGTTGGCGGCGGCCTTTTCGGGGGTGGTCTCCACCTTGGCCTTGCCGGCCACGGGCGGGACGATGTCTATCTCGTCAATATAGGTGTTGCCGGCCTCGCGGGAGAGGCAGAGTGTGACGGCGCTGTCACGCCGCACGTCGACCTTGGCGTAGTTGTAGTGGGTGCCGTCGGTGGCCCAGACGAGGATGTCTCCCAGACCGGTGGTGAGGGAGGCCTGGCCGTGGCTGTCGCTCTTGTAGGTGGCGAGGGTGTAGTACTCGGCGTAGTTGTACATCTTGAACTTGATGTCGACACCCTGTAGCGGTTGTCCGTTCTCGTCTTGAACTGTCACGGTGACGCGGCGTGTGGGGGCATAGTGGCTGAGCAGGTTGAGTTCGCTATAGAGCCCCGTGCGGCGCACTACCTCTTCGTCGCCTTTGTATTTGCCGAAGGCTTTGGAGTGCACCATCAGGCAGCGGGTACTCGGCACGGCGAACCAGCCCATATTCAGCTCGGGGTCAGGCTCGCAGGCCCCAAGGAATTTCCATTCGCCATCGCAACACTTCTTGTTTCGTGCTTCACTCCCTTCGGCCGTGTTCCCGACCCATACCTCCACCCAGGCGTGATTGTCGTCGCAGTGTGCCCAGCGGGGGGTGTAGCACTGGCGGGCAGGGATGCCGACAGCGCGCAGGGCGGTGACGGCGAAAGTGCTCTCCTCACCGCAACGGCCCAACGAGGTGCGCATGGTGGCGAGGGGTGCCGACGTGCGGGCATCGGCGGCACGGTAGGCCACATGCTCGTGGCACCAGTGGTTCACCTCCAGTGCGGCCTCCTCCATGGTCATGCCTTTCACGCGTTCTTTCAGCTCGCGGAAGAAAACCATGCGGGCGGTGTCGAGGTTCTCGTTGTTTACGCGGTATACCAGCACGAAATGGCGGAACACATCTTCGGGGATTTCCTTCCCCCACGGCATCTCCTCGCGGGCCTTGAAGGCATAGCGCACCTGCTGCAGGAAGAACTCCGGCTTGTAGTCCGCCAGGTCGCTGTAAGGCATATAGGCATAGAGGAACTGCATGGCCTCCTTTTCGGCTCGACACAAGGTGTCGAACTGAAGGTGAGAGGAGAGAGAAGAGAGGTGAGACATGCGGGCCTCAAAATCATTCTGCACCTCGGCACGGTACTTTTTGTCGGTAATGAAATGCGGGTCGCGCTGGCAGGCGGTCACCGTGATAAGCGTCAAAATGACTAAGGACATCAGGAGTCTTTTCATGCGGAAAGGATGTTTATGATTTGTTTCACTTGCTCTGGGTCGGTTTCGGCGGTGCCGTCGGGGAGGGTGTGCTTGCAGGAGGCGTGGATTTCGGGCACGGCGGTCTCGCGGATGATGCGGGCGACGTTCTGTGGGGTGACGCCGGCCCCGGCCATGATGCGGATGCGGCCGGCGGCTTGTTGCACCAATGCCCGCAGGGTGTCAATACCCAGTTCTGCCGACGGGGCACAACCCGAGGTCAGCAGGCGGTGGCAGCCGCAACGGATGATGGCTTCCAGTGCCTCGGAAGGGGCTTGGCGCATCTCGTCGAAGGCGCGGTGGAAGGTAACCTCCATGGGGGCGGCCAGCTGGACGATATGGCGGGTGCGGGCTTCGTCGATGTAGCCTTCAGGGGTAAGGAATCCCACCACCACGGCGTGGGCTCCCGCACGGCGGCACATCTCCACCTGGTCGAGGATGAGGGTGTACTCGCTGTCGGTATAGCAGAAATCGCCCTCCCGGGGCCGTACCAGCACATGGGTGCGTAACTGCAGCTTGCGCGTGCAGTATTCAATATCGTCATCACAAGGGGTAACTCCCCCCACCTCCAGACGTTGGCACAACTCTATTCGGTTGGCTCCGCCCTTCCGGACGTTCTCGGCCGAACGGGGAGAATTGGCGCACACCTCGAAGACCATGCGCTACCAGTTAATCGAGTTAAAGGAGGTGGTCTTCATGCGGTGCAGGAACAACACATTCTCTTTGACAATATTGGAGATTGCCTGGTCGAAGTTGTAGTCGTTGTTCTGGTGTATGCGCACCTCGATGGGAAGGTAGTATATCGGAAGTCCGGCCAAGGCATCGTTGCCGGCCAGCGCGCGCAGGCGGGCGGCATCTTTCTCGGTGGTGAGTATTATTTTCCGCGTTCCTTTCATCTGGTCGAATGCCTTGCGGATATGCTTTATGTCGGAGAGGGTGAAGTAGTGGTGGTCGCCATATCGCAGGGGTGTCACCTGACATTGTTTGCACAGGTGTTGCAGCATCGGCTCGGGGTGGGCGATACCTGTCAATGCCATCACCGCGTCGACTTGCGTCAGCGGAAGGGGAGTCCCGCCTGTCAGCGGTAGCGGGTCGCAGTAGTGGATATAGCTGAAGAACAGTTTTTGGTAGGGTTGCAATTTCAGGGAAGAAATCATGTTGTGTTTCTCTACCGGGTTCAGCTTTTCGGGCGACTTGGTGACGATGACGATATTGGCCCGGCGGTAGGCGCTGCGGGGCTCCCGCAGGTCGCCGAAGGGCATCACGTGGTCATGGCAGTAGGGGTTGTCGTATTCCGTCAGCAGGATATTCACGGTGGGTTTGACGTAGCGGTGCTGGAACACATCGTCCATCACCACCACCTGGGGCGGCTCGTCCTGATGCATCAGTCGGTCAACCCCTTCCACACGGCTTTCGCACACAGACACCTTCACGCGGGGGTGCTTGTAGGCAATCATCGCAGGCTCGTCGCCCAGCAGGGCGGCGCTATGGGTGCCATCGTCCATCTGGAATCCGCGGCTTTTCCTCCGATAGCCCCGGCTGAGCAATGCGGTGGAGTATTTGTCGGACAGCAGGCGGAGGATATACTCCGCGTGTGGGGTTTTCCCGGTACCTCCCGTACACAGGTTGCCTATCCCGATGGCGGTTACGGGGGGGATTGTCTGCTTTTTAATGCCTAAATTGAACAAAAGGTTCCGAAACCACACACCTACCGCATACCACATTGTCAGGGGGAAAAGGAACCATGAGACTGTTTTCCGGAATGACATCTTGCCGTGAGTTTGTTGATAACCGTTTAATTTTCCGCTGCAAAGATACAAAAAAAAAATTACATAGAGCCATTCGGCCGTTTTTTTTCTGAAAAAAACATGTGCGTGTCCGAAAATAATCGTATCTTTGCAAACCCTATCATCTTGTCTCGGAATCCTTCTGCGAAGAATTCTATTGTACACACAGATAACACATTCCATATGCACACCTCCCGCAAAATTACCCAAGACCTTTTTTATGTGGGTGCCAGCGACCGCCGACTGGCCCTTTTCGAGAATATCTATCCTATCCCCCGCGGGGTTTCGTATAACAGCTATCTGCTGATGGATGAGAAAACCGCACTGCTCGACACGGCCGATGCGGCAGTGGCGGAACAGTTCTTCGCCAATGTCGAGGCTGTCCTCTCGGGCCGGAGGCTGGATTATCTTGTGGTGAACCACATGGAACCGGACCATGCCGCCCTCATTTCGGGCTTGTTGTTGCGTTGCCCCGAGGTCACTGTGGTGACCACCGCAAAGGCGGCTCAGATGATGGAGCAGTTCTTCGGCAACAAGCCGGAGAACCTGCAGGTCGTCAAAGAGGGCGACACCCTCTGCACGGGTCGCCATACGCTGTCATTCATCATGGCACCTATGGTGCATTGGCCCGAGGTGATGATGACCTACGACACTACCGACAAAATTCTTTTCAGTGCGGATGCCTTCGGCACCTTCGGCGCCCTCTCCGGCAACCTGTTCGCCGACGAGGTGGACTTTGTCCGCGACTGGCTGGAGGACGCCCGCCGCTATTATATCAACATCGTGGGCAAGTACGGCGTGCAGGTGCAAAATGTACTGAAGAAAGCCGCCACCCTCGACATCCAGATGATATGTCCGTTGCATGGCCCTGTGTGGCGCAGTAATCTGGACTTCTTCATCGGCAAGCATGATGTATGGAGCCGCTACGAACCCGAGGACAGGGGAGTGGTCATTGTCTATGGCAGCATCTATGGCCATACCGAGAGTGCCGCCATGCGGCTGGGCATGCTGCTCGCCGAGCGCGGTGTGAAGGGCATCAAGGCATACGATGCCAGCCATACCGACGCCAGCCAGCTGGTGGCCGAGTGTTTCCGCTACAGCCATGTGGTGTTTGCGTCGAGCACATACAACAACGGCATCTTCACCCCCATGGAGGGCCTTCTGCTCGACCTCAAGGCCCACGCCTGGCAGAAACGCACCGTGGCCCTCATCGAGAACGGCTCGTGGGCTCCGCAAAGCGGCAAGCTGATGCGCGCCGAGCTGGAGCAGATGAAGGATATCGTCATCCTCGGTGACATCCTCACCCTCAAGAGTGCCCTTCAGCCCTCGCAGGAGGAAGCACTGGCAGCCATGGCAGACCAGATAGTGTCCACCTTATAGTTATATAGTGCCTATAGAAAACACAACACAAGCCTTATGATTGACAACAAAGCCCTCTTCAATATCAGCTACGGACTCTTCGTGCTCGTGGCCCGTCAAGGCGAGAAAGACAACGCCTGCATCATCAACGTGGCCCAGCAGGTCACCAGCGACCCGCTGCAGCTGATGATATGCGTCAACAAGCAGAATCTCACGCACGACATGATACTGCGCACACTCAAGTTCAACCTCTGCCCTTTGTGCGAGGTGTCTGCTCAGCCGACAACCTTGCATAAAGACGAGGACCCCATGAAACCCTTCCAGCACTTCGGCTTCCAGAGCGGCAAGACGGTCGACAAGTTTGCCAACTGCGAGGTGGAGCTGCGCACCGACAACGGACTGCGCTACCTGCCCAAGTATATCAACAGCGTCATCAGTTGTGTGGTTACCAAGAGCATCGACCTTGGCACCCACACCATGTTCATTGCCATGCCTATGGAGGCCAAGGTGCTCAGCGACAGCCCCAGCATCACCTACGCCTACTACCAGCAGCACATCAAACCCAAGCCCGCTGCCGCTCCCGCCGCCACCGGCAAGAAGAAGTGGGTCTGCGAGGTCTGTGGCTACGTCTACGAAGGCGACGAACTCCCCACCGACTTCGTGTGCCCCTGGTGTAAACATCCCGCCAGCGACTTCAAGCTCATGGAATAAAATCCAATGGGTCGCACAATAAGACTCGTTGAATTACGTTACCCTAAACAGATATATAACCCTCTAAAATCTAAAACCATGGAAAAGTATGTATGCAATGTATGCGGGTATGAGTATGATCCCGCAAAGGGCGACCCCGACAATGGCATCGCCCCTGGCACCAAGTTCGAAGACCTTCCCGCCGATTGGGTGTGCCCCCTCTGCTCGGTCGACAAAACACATTTCGAGAAACAATAATCCTTAAATATTCAAAGCTATGCTTAACAAAAAAGTTTCCGACCTGCTCAACGAGCAAATCAATAAGGAGCTCTACAGCGCCTATCTTTATCTGGACATGAACAACTATTTCGACAAGCGCGGCCTCAACGGCTTCGCCAACTGGTACATGATTCAGGCCCAGGAAGAGCGCGACCACGCCATGCTCATCTACAAGTACATGCAGAATAACGACTGCCCCATCAAGCTCAACGCCATCGCCATGCCCGACAAGGTCTTCAAGAAAGACATGGACGTGCTGAAGGCCGGTCTGGAGCACGAGGAGTATGTCACCGCCTCCATCCATACCATTTATGATGCCGCTTACAAGGTGAAGGACTTCCGCACCATGCAGTTCCTTGACTGGTTTGTCAAGGAGCAGGGCGAGGAGGAGACCAATGCCCGCGACATGATCACCAAGATGGAACTCTTCGGAACCGACGCCAAGAGCCTCTACATGCTCAACCAGGAGCTTGCCGCCCGCACTTACAGCGCCCCCAGCCTGGTGCTCGACTAAGTGATTGGCAATACTAACAAAAAGAGCCTCATGATTCCATGAGGCTCTTTTTTATTGGGCGTTTCGGCAGGTCTAGAACTGTTCCCGGAGGTGCGAGTCCATGAGGATGGTCACAGGACCATCGTTGACGAGGGAGACCTGCATGTCGGCTCCGAAGGTGCCCGTCTGCACCTCATGTCCCAGCAGGGTGCTGAGGTGGTCGACGAACTGCTCGTACATTGGGATGGCGAACTCGGGTCGGGAGGCACGGATATAGCTGGGGCGGTTGCCTTTGCGGGTGCTGGCCATGAGGGTGAATTGGCTGACCACTAGAATGCCGCTCCCCTCCACTTGGGTGATGGGCAGGTTCATGACCCCGTCGGCGTCGTTGAAGATACGCAGCGCCACGACCTTGCGGCACAGGTAGTCGATGTCGTCGGTGGTGTCGGCATCTTCGATGCCCACAAGGATAAGCATCCCGTTGCCGATGGAACTTTTAATCTTTCCGTCGATGCTGACAGAGGCTTGGGTGACACGCTGGATAACGATTCTCATGAGGCGGGGCGGTTAAAGTTCGACGATGGCCAGTTTTGCGAAGGCCAACATAAGGGTCTTCTGTCCGGTACCTTCAAAGAATACGGTGGCTTTGCGTCCGGTGCCGGCCCCCTCGACCGAGATGACCTTCCCGATGCCGAATTTCGCGTGCGACACCGTCATGCCGGGCTGGATGGCGTTGATGTCGGCGGCCGAGTTCATCTGTGTCGGGCCCGATGTCCGGGTGGGCATCCTGGAGGCAGAGGGTTGTGCCTTTGGGGTGTTGGAGGCTGTGCGTTGGGGCTGTTTGGACCATTTCACGCCGGGGATGTTCTGGAACGCTTTGGGTAGCTCGCCCACTTGCGGGAAGGCGCTTGTCCGGCGTGGCATCTCCAGGTATTTATGGTCGATTTCCTCCACGAAACGGCTCATCTCCTGGCACGAGGACGAGCCATACTGGTATCGTGTGTTGGCATACGAGAGCGTGAGCTGCTGTTCGGCGCGGGTGACGGCCACGTAGAACAGCCGTCGCTCCTCTTCGAGCTCCTGCCGGGACGAGATGGACATGATGGAGGGGAAGAGGTTCTCCTCCATGCCGACGACATACACGTGGGGAAACTCCAGTCCCTTGGCGGAGTGGATGGTCATCAGTGACACTTTGTCGCTCTCCTTGTCGTCCTCTTTGTCCTCGGAGGTGAGCAGCAACACCTGCTGCAGGAACTGGTCCAGTGTCCGCAGTCCTTCGGGGGCGGCCTCTCCGGGGGTGTCGCCCTCGTCGACAAACTGGGCCTCTTTCTCGCAGAACTCCTGCACACCGTTCAGCAACTCCTCGATATTCTCTATGCGGTTCGGGTTGTCGGGGTCGTCATCGTTGCGTAGCAGGTTGATGATGCCGGAATTGTATACAATCTGCTTGGCCAGGTCGTAGGCGTTGGTGGCGGGCAGCAGCGAGGTGAACCGCTTGATCATGATAAGGAAATCGTCAATCCGCTGCAGGGTGGCGCTTCCGAGGGCGAGGCCGAAATCGGACAGGTGCTCCATGACGGTCCATAGCGCCACGTCGTTGTCGGCAGCCGCCAGCCGCATCTTGTCGAGCGAGGTCTGGCCGATGCCGCGGGCGGGGTAGTTGATGACACGCAACAGTGACTCCTCGTCATAGTTGTTCACCGCCAGCCGCATGTAGGCCAGCACGTCTTTGATTTCCTTGCGCCCGTAGAACGAGATTCCTTGGTAGATGCGGTAGGGGATGTTGGCCTTGCGCAAGGCCTCTTCGATGGCGCGGGACTGGACATTGGTGCGGTACAGCACGGCGAAAGAGCGGTAGTCAAGCCCGTCACCCAGATGGGCCTCCTGGATGGAGTGGGCCACCTGGCGCCCCTCGTCGCGCTCGTCGGCGGCACTCAGCAGGCGTATGCGGTTGCCGATGCCGTTGTCGGTCCAAATCTCCTTCTCAATCTGCTCCACGTTCTTGGCGATGATGGAGTTGGCGGCGTTGACGATGTTCTGGGTCGAGCGGTAGTTCTGCTCCAGCTTGAAGAGGTGCAGATTCGGGTAGTCGCGGCGGAAATTGAAGATGTTCTGTATATTCGCCCCGCGGAAGGCGTAGATGCTCTGGGCGTCGTCGCCCACCACGCAGATATTCTGGTGACGGGCGGCCAGTTTCTTGATGATGAGATATTGCGAGTAGTTGGTATCCTGGTACTCGTCGACCATGATGTAGCGGAACCGGTTCTGGTATTTCAGCAGCACCTCAGGGAAGTCGCGCAGCAGCACGTTCATGTTGAACAGCAGGTCGTCGAAGTCCATCGCCATGGCGTTGCGCAGCCGTTGGTTGTACATCTTGTATATATCGCCTATCATGGGCTTGTGTGAGTCCTTGTCGGTCTGCTGTATCTCGGGGTTGCTGGCGTAGTCGTCGGGCGAGAGCAGGTTACTCTTGGCCATCGAGATGCGTCCCAGCACGTAGCCGGGGTTGTAGGTCTTGGGGTCGAGGTTGAGCCCTTTGACAATTTGTTTGATGGCGCTCTTGCTGTCGTCGTTGTCGTAGATAGTGAAGGTGGACTGATAGCCTAGCTTGGTGGCTTCGGCACGGAGAATGCGGGCGAAGACGGAGTGGAACGTGCCCATCCAGATATTGCGGGCCTCGTTGCCTACCAGCTTCGTGATACGGTCGCGCATCTCCTTGGCGGCTTTGTTGGTAAATGTCAGTGCCAGGATGCTGAAAGGGTCGTTGCCGAGGCTGATAAGATGGGCGATGCGGTAGGTCAGTGTACGGGTTTTGCCCGAACCTGCCCCGGCGATTATCATCACGGGTCCTTCGGTGCAGGCTGCTGCCTCGCGCTGGGCTTCGTTCAGTTGGTCAAGTATTTCGCTCATAACAGGGAATCAAATGAAACTGCAAAGATACAAAAATACTATGGAACGGGCAAAATAACTTATCAACAACGGCGGGAGCTCACAGCACCTCGATGTGGACGGTGCGCAGGTTGGCCACGGCATCATAGAAACGGACGCTCTGCGACTGGCGGATGGCGACTTCGAGCGAGCAGTCGAGGTTGAAATCCTGCTTCTCAGGCTTGAGGTCATACTCTTTGAGGATACGCATCACGTCGTTCATGGTCTCGTAGGCAAAGCCGAGACGGTAGCGGGTGTCGATGGTCTTCTCGATGACAGTGGCGTGGTCGATGGCGTCGCGGGCGGCGGTCTTGTAGGCGTTGGCCAGGCCGGAAGCCCCCAATAGGATGCCGCCGAAGTAGCGCACCACCACGATAAGGGTGTCCGTCAAGTCGGCACTCAGCAGCTGCCCGTGGATGGGTCGCCCGCCGGTGCCGCTGGGCTCGCCGTCGTCGTTGGCGCGGAAGGCGTCCTTGCGGGCCCCGAGGATATAGGCGTAGCAGTGATGGCGGGCGTCGAAATAGTCCTTGCGCAATTGCTCCAAATGGCCTTTCACCTCTTCAATGGTGCGCACGGGGTAGGCGAAAGCCAGAAACTTGCTGCCTTTCTCCTTGTAGAGGCCTTCGCTGGGCGCCGCTATCGTTTTATATGTGTCGTCGAACATGGCGATTGTCGGAATGCTTGATTGCTTGAATGTGCGTGATTATGGCTCTACGATGGTTAGGCGGTGGGGGGCGATGGGCGGGATGGCAGGTGCCTTGAGGCCGCTGCCGAGGGTCTGGGGGCTGCGGAGGATACGCACCTCGTCGTAAAGGCCGCTGGCGATGAAGGCGTCAAGCACTTGTCGGCCGCCTTCGACGATGACGCTCTGCAGCTTGGCCTCGTACAGTTCGTGCAGCACCTCGGGGATGGTCTGGCAGTGCAGATGGAGCCAGTGGGAGGGAATGATGGTCAGGCGGCTACGGCGGTCGAGCACTACGGGCTGCGGTGCGGGCCCGAGGTAGTGGCGCGGGGTGAGGGTGGGGGAGTCCTGCAGGAACGTCTCGCTGCCCACGAGGATGGCGGCCTCCTCGGTGCGCCAGCGGTGGTTCAGTCGGTTCTGCGCCGGGGTGGACAGCCAGTATCTTTCACCTTTGGCTCCACAAGGTCGCCGACCACAGTTCACCTTTAACCTTTCACCAGGTGCTAGGAAGCCGTCGGCACTCTCGGCCCATTTGAGGATGACGTATGGCCGCTGCTGCTCCATGAAAGTGAAGAAACGGCGGTTCAGCTCGCGCCCTTCGGCCTCCAGCACGTGGCGGGTCACCGCGATGCCTGCCGCCTCCAGTTTGGCGAAGCCTCGTCCGGCGACCAGCGGGTTGGGGTCGTCGTTGCAGCATACCACACGGCGGATGCCCTTCTCGATGATTAGGTCGGCGCAGGGGGGTGTCTTGCCGTAGTGCGAGCAGGGCTCGAGGTTGACATATAGTGTCGCGTTCTGTAGAGACGTGCCATGGCACGTCTCTACCCGTAGCAATGCGTTACGCTCGGCATGGTTGTGGCCGTACTCCTGGTGATAGCCTTCGCTGATGATGCGGCCGTCACTATCCACAATAACACAACCCACCAGCGGATTGGGGCGCACCCGTCCCAGCCCGTTGGCGGCCAGTTGCAAGCACCGCCGCATGTACATTATGTCAATCTCTTCCTGCGTCATTTCTTTCCGCTTTCAACTTGCAAGACATCTTTGGCGTTGAGGGAGGTGACGACTGGTTTTCCGGTCTTGGCCTCCAGTTCGGTGCGGGCATTGCGGGCAATCTCGCCTCCTTGGCGGGCAACCTCGGCATGTTCGCCAAAGGTCTCAGGGTTGCGGGCTTCGGAAATATCCTTGGTGGAGAGTTCCGCCAGCATGTTGAGCACCAACTCGCGGTTGGTCATGTTGTCGCGCAGGTTCTCTTTCTTCAGCCCCTTGAACTGCTTGTACTCTTTGGCAGTCATACCTGACCATGTGCTGTAGATGATGTCTCAGTCCGTGGCGCTTCCATTCATCGGTGAGGTCCTTGCGTATCTCTATCGACTTCAGCCGTTGGTTGATCCAGTTGTCGGAATAACCCAGCCGTTTGTAGTCGGCCAACGCTTGTTCTATACTGAGTTCGGGGTCTTGCAACTGATCCAGTCGGTCGGTGGCAACCTGCGCCATCCACTGTTTGAAAGGCTCGGCCTTGGGCGATGGAATGGACTGGATGAGGCGAAAAAGTTGCTCGGTGTCAGCGACATCGGTCTTGTATCTTTTACCATCAGAGGAGACTAATTTCAGTTGGTTACAATTTGTAACCGACTCATTTCCCTCCTTCTTTAATCTATGTTTTAGAACCTTCCAATAGTTTCTGGGGTCCGGACTGTCTGTCAGCACTGCCACAGCATCGACGATGGAGAAATACCACTTCTCTTGTTCATCGTCCCAGACAGTGCGGACTTTCTTCTCTTCAAAGAGTTGTATTGCTTGTTTCTTAGTCATGTAGAATTAACTAATTCCGATGCAAAGATACAAAAAAATAGACAATTGGAAGAATATTTTTTATCAATTGTAAAAAAGTGTGTACTTTTGTACTTGATTTCACGATGAAATCATATAAAACATGTAGTTTTTACCAAAAGTTGCGCCCGACACGTATCAGGGAAAACAAAATGAAGAAAGGATATGTGGTCTACAGCGTCATTGTGGCAGTGTTAATCTGCTGTGCAATCGTGTTCAAGCTAAGTCATTGGCCCGGAGGAAATGTTATGGTTTTGGGCACCTGTATACTATCTATTATTGCCATCGTGTGGGGTGCTTGCGTGCATTCTAAATTAGGTAAGCTAAGTAAAGGTGTTGTCATCTTCAACGCGGTTGTATTGATTCTCACTATTATCGGTCTGTGGTTTAAGATGGCACATTATCCAGGAGGGACTGTTATATTCATCCTCTGTTTCTCTGGTCTTCTTCCCGCATCTGTCATATGGACAGCAATAAGCTATATGAAACGGAACAAGTAAGTTTGTCTTCTTGCATAAAAGAGAGCCGTAAGCAAACTCCTACGGCTCTCTTTTTGTTTAAGGATGAACCACCTGTTTAGAACTCGGCGGTCTTCGGCGTCCGCGGGAAGGGGATGACATCGCGGATGTTGGCCATGCCGGTGACGAAGAGCATCAGGCGCTCGAAGCCGAGGCCGAAGCCGGCGTGCGGGCAGGTGCCGAAGCGACGGGTGTCGAGATACCACCACATGTCCTTCATCGGGATGTTGAGCTCGTTGATGCGGTTCATGAGCTTGTCGTAGCTCTCCTCGCGCACCGAGCCACCGATAATCTCGCCAATCTGCGGGAAGAGCACATCGGTGCCCTGCACCGTCTTGCCGTCCTCGTTCTGCTTCATGTAGAAAGCCTTGATCTCCTTCGGGTAGTCGGTCATGATGACGGGCCGTTTGAAATGTTCCTCGACGAGGTAGCGTTCGTGCTCGCTGGCCAGGTCCACGCCCCAATAGACGGGGAACTCGAACTTGTGGCCTTTCTTCACCGCCTCTTCCAGAATGGCGATGCCCTCGGTGTAGGGCAGCCGGACGAACTCGGTGTTGACCACACCGCGGAGGCGCTCCAGCAGGCTGTTGTCGATCATCTTGTTGAGGAACTCCAAGTCGTCCATGCAGTGGTCCAGCGCCCACTGGACGCAGTATTTGATGAACTCCTCTTCGAGGGCTGTGAGGTCGGCCTTGTCGTAGAATGCCATCTCGGGTTCAATCATCCAGAACTCGGCCAGGTGGCGCGGGGTGTTGCTGTTCTCGGCACGGAAGGTGGGGCCGAAGGTGTATATCTTGCCCAGCGAGGTGGCGCCCAGTTCACCTTCCAGCTGTCCGCTGACGGTGAGGGCGGTGAACTTGCCGAAGAAGTCCTGCTCCCAGTCGATGCTGCCATCCTCCTTGCGAGGCGGGTTCTCGGGGTCGAGGGTCGAGACGTGGAACATCTCGCCGGCCCCCTCGCAGTCGCTGGCGGTGATGAGGGGTGTGTGGAAGTAGAAGAATCCGCGTTCGTGGAAGAAAGTGTGGATGGCCATGGCCATGTGGTGGCGCAGGCGCATCACGGCGCCGAAGGTGTTGGTGCGCAGGCGCAGGTGCCCTATCTCGCGCAGGAATTCCATCGAGTGGCCTTTCTTCTGCAGGGGGTAGCTGTTAGGGTCGGCCTCGCCGTAGACGACAATGTGCTCGGCCTGCACCTCGACGGCCTGGCCGCTGCCCTGGCTCTCCACCAGCTTGCCCTCCACACCGATGCAGGCACCGGTGGAGATGTGTTTCAACTCTTCCTCGAACTTCATCGGGTCGGCGACCACTTGGATATTGTGGATAATGGAACCGTCATTCACGGCCAGGAAGGCCACGTTCTTGTTGCCGCGTTTGGTGCGGACCCAGCCTTTCACACATATCGTGGTACCCATCAGGGCGTTTACATCTTCTTTCAGCAGATATTTGATTTCGTAGCGTTTCATTATTGTTGTGTTTTTATCTTGAGTTTGGATTGGATGAATACAAAAACTAACGTTGCTTGTTACGGTTTATTGTGAGGTGAGGCGGTACTTTTATTCTTTTCCAGTTCCACGTCGGAGGCGAACTTGACGATACGCTCCTCTTGGTCGCGGCGGCAGACCAGCAGCGTGTCCTCGTTCTCGGCCACGATATAGCCCTCCAGACCCTGCAATACCACGGTGCGGTGGGGCATCATGTGGACCACGGTGTCGCGGGTGTCGTAGGCAAACACCTCGCCGGTCACGAAGGCGTTGCCGTCGCCGTCGTGGGGGTAGGTGGCGTAGAGCGAGTCCCACGACTCCACGTCCGACCACCCGAACGAGGCCTCCAGCATGTAGATGTTATCGGCTTTCTCCATGATGCCGAAGTCCACCGAGATGACCTCGCTGATGGAGTAGGTACGGCTCAGCTCCTCTTCGGAGGTGTTGCTGCCGAGCTGGAAGAAACTCTGGGCGATGTCGGGCAGATAGGTGCGGTAGGCCTGCATCAGCACCGGCAGCCGCCATACGAAGATACCCGAGTTCCAGAAGAACTCGCCGGTGGCGATAAATTGGCGGGCCACCACGGCGGGCGGCTTCTCGGTGAAGGTCACCACACGGTGCAGGTTGTTGTCGGTGGGCAGGGCGGCAGACTCGTCGAACTGGATATAGCCGTATTTCGTGTTGGGGTTGGTGGGCCGCACGCCGATGGTGACAATCCAGTCGTGTTCCCTCGTGATGGCGAGGGCCTGCTCCAGGTTGCGGTCGAAACTCCCGTCGTCGAAGACGGCATGGTCCGACGGGCTGACGATGACGTTGGCCTCAGGATTCATGGCATGCAGCACTGCTGCGGCGTAGGCGATGCAAGGGGCTGTGTTGCGGCGCACGGGTTCGCTGAGTACCTGATAAGGATGCAGGTTAGGAATCTGAGCCCGCACTTGGTCGGCATACGCCTCGCCGGTGACGATGACGATGTTCTCCCTCGGACAGATACGCTCGAAACGGCGGAACGTGGTTTGCAACATTGACTCGCCACAACCCAGTATGTCGAGAAACTGTTTGGGGTTGTTTTCTTTGCTCATGGGCCAGAAGCGGCTTCCCGAGCCACCGGCCATGATGATGCAGTAGGTGTTCTTGTCCAAAATGCGTGTAAGGGATTAAGGGTTCAAAAGGTTAAAAGTGTCACTATGCGAAGCGGTCT
The DNA here is from genome assembly GCA_905234695.1 of uncultured Bacteroidales bacterium. Taxonomy (GTDB): domain Bacteria; phylum Bacteroidota; class Bacteroidia; order Bacteroidales; family P3; genus Colimorpha. The sequence continues at coordinate 16,601 of CAJOHZ010000032.1, forward strand.
TTTTGTCTTGGTCCTCCCGGGTGCCGGGTCATACGCTCACCTCCCCTTTGATGTGTGGGTGGGGGTCGTAGCCTTCGAGGTGAAAATCGTCGTAGTCGAAGTCGAAGACGCTCTTCACCTCGGGGTTCAGTATCATGCGCGGCAGGGGCCGCGGTTCGCGGGTCAGTTGCAGGCGGCACTGGTCGATGTGGTTGTTGTAGATGTGGGCGTCGCCGAGGGTGTGCACGAAGTCACCGTACTTCAGCCCGCAGGCCTGTGCAATCATCATGGTGAAGAGGGCGTAGGAGGCGATGTTGAACGGTACGCCAAGGAAGATGTCGGCGCTGCGTTGGTAGAGCTGGCAGCTCAGCCGTCCGTCGGCCACGTAGAACTGGAAGAGGATGTGGCAAGGGGGCAGGTGCATCTGCTCCAGCTCGCCCACATTCCAGGCCGATACCAGCAGGCGGCGTGAGTCGGGATTGTGGCGGATGTCGTCGATGAGGGTGCTTATCTGGTCCACCTTGTGCCCGTCGGCGCAGCCCCAGGACCGCCACTGGTGGCCGTATATGGGGCCCAGCTCCCCGTCGGGGCCGGCCCACTCGTCCCAGATGCTCACCTTGTGGTCGTGCAGGTATTGTACGTTGGTGTCGCCCCGCAGAAACCACAGCAGTTCGTATATGATGGAGCGCAGATGCAGCTTCTTGGTCGTCAGCAGCGGAAACCCGTCGTCCAGATGGAAGCGCATCTGGTAGCCGAAAGTGCTGAGCGTGCCAGTACCTGTGCGGTCGTGCTTGGGCACGCCGTTGTCCAGTACATGCTGCAGTAAGTCAAGATATTGTTGCATACTTTTTTTATCTGTCCTACAGATAACGCAGATTGCCGTTTAAAAGTATTCTGCCCCTAAAAAAAACTTGACCTTGATTAACCTTGACCTTGACTGGCCTTCGGAGTTTAAGTTTTCAGTTAGTATAACCTTAACCTTAACAGGCCTTCGGCCTTTTAGTTTTTAGTTTTTACCTTTTAGTTTTTAGTTTTAATCTTCTCCTAGTCGTCTCTCGGAGTGGCTTTTATGTTCCTTTTTCTTTCTGCACATACCCAGCACTTTTCCCACACTTCTCCTAAGGTACGTTAGAGAAGTGTTAGAGAAATGTTAGAGAAGCGTTAGAGAAGGACCGAAGGAACACCGAAAGAACATAAGCGTCACATAAGAGCCACACCGAGAGCACTCCCTTGTCACATGGCGGCAGAAAACGGCCAATCTTCACAAAATGTGAAGGAAAAAGTTGTTATATTAAAAAAAGTTCGTATCTTTGCAACGATTGACAGAGGGGACGTGGGTCCCCTATTTTATTGCTTATGATAGACAAATTCAAGGTTTTAGACATTGTAGAAGAGGCCCTCGAAGGGAGCGATAAGTTCCTGGTGAGCATGAAAATCACGCCCGACAACCGCATTTTTGTGGACATCGACGGCGACAACGGCATCAATATCGATGACTGCATCGAACTGAGCCGCACCATTGAGGGGAAACTGGACCGCGACGAGGAGGACTACGAACTCAATGTCAGCTCGGCTGGGGCTGACTCGCCGCTGAAAATGCCGCGCCAGTACCTGCGCCATATTGGGCGTGAGTTGCTGGTCGACACCCTTGACGGCGAACATGCCGAGGGGGTGTTGAAAGAGGCCGACGAACAGGGGTTCGTCATCCGCACCCGTGGCACCAAGAAGTCCGCCCCCGAGGAGCAGTCGTTTGCCTATGCCGACATCAAGACGGCACGGGTGGCGCTCCGTTTCTGAGGGCTGCGCGGCTACCGCAATTTTGAAAAAGAAAAAAACAATATAACACAGAGAGTCACATGAAGACGTTAGACCTGATAGATTCCTTTTCGGAATTTAAAGAATTCAAGAACATTGACCGCGAGACATTGATGCATATCCTCGAAGAGGTGTTCCGCACCGCCCTCGCCAAGCGTTATGGCACGGAGGACAACTTCGACATCATTGTCAACATCGACAAGGGCGACCTCGAAATCTTCCGCAACCGCACCATCGTTGAGGACGGTGAGGTGAAAGACCCCAATCTGGAGATTGCCTACAGCGAGGCTATCAAGATCGAGGCCGACTTCGAGGTTGGCGAGGAGCTTTCCGAGCCCATATACATGAGCGACTTCGGCCGCCGCGAGATTCTGGCCATCCGCCAGAACCTGGTGAGCAAAATTCAGGATTACGAGAAGTCGCTTATCTTCCAGAAATATAAAGAGAAAGTCGGCGAGGTCATTGTCGGCGAGGTCTATCAGCCCTGGAACCGCGAGGTGCTGATTCTCGACGAGGAGAAGATTGAACTTATCCTGCCCAAAGCCGAGCAGATTCCCAACGACCGCTTCCGCAAGGGCGACACGGTGCGTGCCGTGGTGTTGAAGGTGGAGATGCGCAACAACAACCCCGCCATCATCCTCTCCCGCACATCGCCCATCTTCCTGGAGCGGCTGCTCGAGGCCGAGGTGCCGGAGATTTACGATGGCCTCATCACCATCAAGAATATCGTCCGCATCCCCGGCGAGCGCGCCAAGATTGCGGTAGAGTCGTATGATGACCGTATCGACCCCGTGGGCTCGTGCGTCGGTATCAAGGGCGCCCGCATCCACGGCATCGTCCGCGAGTTGCGTAACGAGAATATTGACGTGCTTAACTACACCCCGCGTATCGACGTGATGATACAGCGTGCCCTGGCCCCCGCCAAGATTACCTCGCTTAAGGTAGACGAGGAGAACAAGAAGGCCGACGTGTACATGGAGCCCGACCAGGTCTCCCTGGCCATCGGCAAGGGTGGTTGCAACATCAAGCTGGCCAGCAAGCTGGTAGGCTATGAAATCGATGTATACCGTACGGGCGACGAGGACAGCGACGATGTGGATCTGAAGGAGTTCTCCGACGAGATCGACCAGTGGATTATCGACATCCTCATCAATATCGGCTGCGACACGGCCAAGAGCGTCCTTGCACTGAGCAAGGAGGAACTGCTGAAACGCACCGACCTCGAAGAGGAGACCATCGACGATGTCGTCCGCATCCTGAAGTCCGAATTCGAGGACGAGGAGCAGGAAGACTGACCCCTCCACCGCGCAGCAATCACGGGAGAAGGGCTGAATCCCGACGCGCACCACGGAAAGACAGCCCCGAAACAATAACATAAGGAGTGACTATGGCAGAAGAAACAAAAGGCATAAGACTAAAAAAAGCGGCCACCGAGCTGAATGTCGGTATCTCCACCCTCGTGGAGTTCCTGGCCAAGAAGGGCCATCAAGTGGAGGCCAACCCCAACACGCGCCTCTCCGCCGACCAGTACGAACTGGTGGAGGCGGCTTTCCAGGGCGAGCGTGCCGTCAAGGAACAGGCCGACAAGATTGAAATCACCCCCAGTGGCAGCAGCGTGGTTATCGAGGCCGCCGAGGAGAAGAACAAAGAGGAGAACGAGGAGGTCATCATCAAGAACTATACCGCGCCCCTCGAAACCAAGGGTGGACATCCGTCTGCCGCTGCCGACACTCCCGCAGAAGCCCCGGCACCCGCCGCGGAAGAGCCCGAGACGCCCGCCGAGGAGGAGCAGGCTTTCAAGCCCACCACCGTGGGCGACCTCCGCATTGTCGACAAGATAGACCTCTCGGCCATCAACACCAAGATGCGCCCCGACAAGAAAAAGAAAGCCAAAGCCGAGAAACCCGCCAAGGCCGAGAAGGTTGAGAAGGCCGAGAAACCCGCCAAGACGGAGAAACCCGCCAAGGCCGCGAAACCGGCAGACGAGCCGGCTCCGAAGGTCGAGGTTCCGGCCCCTGAGCCCGAACCCGCCCCCGAGCCTGAACCCGCTCCGGCACCTGCCAAGCCCGCCCCTGAGTTTATCGAGACACAGTACCAGAAACTCGAAGGTCCCAAGTTGGTCGGCATGGTCGATTTGAGCCAGTTCGAGAAACCCAAGTCCGGCTCAGGCGAGAAGAAGAAGCGCAAGCGCATCAAGAAGTCGGGCATCAAGGTGGAAGAGATTGCCAACCAGCTGGCCGATGCCGCCAACAAAGGCGCCAAGTCTGCCAAGGGTGGCGACGGCAACGCCAAGAGCGACAGGAACGAACGCGCCGAGAAAAAGAAGAAGAAAGAGAAGAAACCCGTCAAGGTTGAAATCGACGACAACGAAATCGAAAAGCAGATTCGCGACACGCTGGCCCGCCTCAGCCCCATGGGCAAGTCCAAGACTTCCAAGCATAACCGCGAGAAACGTCAGAAGGTGCACCAACGTATTGAGGAGGAGCAGCTGAGCGAGATGGAGAGCATGAAGACGTTGCAGGTGACGGAGTTCGTCACCGCCAACGAGCTGGCCACCATGATGAATGTGCCCGTCACACAGATTATCAGTACCTGTATGAGCGTGGGCATTTTCGTCAGCATCAACCAGCGCCTCGATGCCGAGACCATCAAGCTGATTGCCGACGAGTTTGGCTTCGACATCAACTTCGCCAGCGCCGATGTGATTGACGAGTTGAACAAAATCGAGGAGGAAGACCGTCCCGAGGACCTCGTGACCCGCAACCCGATTATCACGGTGATGGGACATGTGGACCACGGTAAGACGTCGCTGCTCGACTATATCCGCAAAACCAACGTCATTGCCGGCGAGGCAGGCGGCATCACCCAGCACATCGGTGCTTACGAGGTGACCACCGCCGAGGGACGCAAGATTACCTTCCTCGACACCCCCGGCCACGAGGCATTCACCGCCATGCGTGCCCGCGGTGCCAAGGTGACCGATATTGCCATCATCGTCATCGCCGCCGACGACAAGATTATGCCGCAGACGGTTGAGGCTATCAACCACGCCCAGGCCGCCGGTGTGCCTATCGTCTTTGCCATCAACAAGATTGATAAGCCCGGCGCCGACCCCGACCGCATCAAGACCGAATTGGCCAACATGAACCTGCTGGTCGAGGAGTGGGGCGGTAAGTACCAAAGCCAGGACATCAGTGCCAAGAAGGGTATCGGTGTGGAAGAACTGCTGGAGAAGGTGCTGCTGCAGGCCGATATCATGGAGCTGAAGGGCAATCCCAAGAAACGTGCCAAGGGTACGGTGCTGGAGAGCTCGCTCGACAAGGGGCGTGGCTATGTGGCCAAGCTGCTGGTCGAGAACGGCACCATCCGCAAGGGCGACCCCATCGTAGCGGGCGCCATTTACGGACGTGTCCGCGCCATGTACAACGAGCGCAACCAGGAGGTGATGTCCGCCGGCCCCTCGCAGCCTGTGTTGCTGTTGGGTCTGACGGGAGCCTGTCAGGCAGGCGACACGTTCAACATCACCGAGAACGAGAAGGAGGCCAAGGACATCGCTGCCAAGCGTACCCAGCTGCAGCGTGAGATGGGATTGCGCACGCAGACCCACCTCACCCTCGACGAGATTGGCCGCCGTATCGCATTGGGCAACTTCAAGGAGCTGAACATCATTGTCAAGGGCGATGTGGACGGCTCGGTGGAGGCGTTGAGCGACTCGTTGCTGAAGCTCTCGACCGACGAGGTGCAGGTCAATGTTATCCACAAGGCCGTGGGTCAGATTACCGAGACCGACGTGATGCTGGCCGAATCGTCCGATGCCATCATCATCGGTTTCCAGGTGCGTCCCTCCGTGGGTGCCCGCAAGATGGCCGAGACCGAGAAGATCGACATCCGTCTGTACAGCATCATCTACGATGCCATCAACGAACTGAAGGATGCCATCGAGGGTATGCTTGCCCCCGAGACGCAGGAGAAGATTGTCGCCAACCTCGAAATCCGCGAGACTTTCAAGATTTCGAAGGTGGGCACCATCGCCGGATGTATGTGTCTGGATGGCAAGATTACCCGCAACCACAACGTCCGCATCATCCGCGACGGTATTGTGGTCTATACCGGCAAGCTGGCTTCGCTGAAACGCTTCAAGGATGATGTCAAGGAGGTGGTCAGCGGTCAGGATTGCGGCTTGAACATCGAAGGATTCAATGACATCAAGGTCGGCGACATCGTCGAGGCCTACGAGGTCATAGAGATTAAGAGAAAACTTTAAAGCACATTCTCTTGCTCTGATAGTTCAATGGATAGAATAACTCTCTCCTAAAGAGTAGATCCGGGTTCGATTCCCGGTCGGAGTACAAAACAAAAAGCACCGCTACATGCGGTGCTTTTTTTATGTTTATCAGAAACGGGTGGCATTATTGCAGCAGGAGCGGAAGGGTCTCGGTGGCGGTGCCGCGGGTGATGCGGAGGGTATAGCAACCCCGGGGCAGGTCGCCAAGCGGGATGTCCACCTGGGCGGCGGTGGTGTGGAGGGTTCGGCAGGGGCGGCCCAGCGGGTCGAACAGGGTAATGTGTGCCATGCCCCCGTGGGATAGAAGCAGTGTGGTACGGTCCGTGGCGGGGTTGGGGTAAAGGTGGCACATTCTCCCTTCTTCCGTCGTCGGAATGGAAGTGGCGTCGGAGGGTACGGCCCGGCTGAAGTCGGGGATGCCGTAGCCTGTCTGGAAATTGGGGAAGTCGGCATTATTGCCCCAGGCACGGACACTGTCGCACAGTTGCTCCGGCGTCAGGAGAGGATAGCGTTGCCACAGGCAGGCCATCATGCCGGCCATGACAGGGCAGGAAAAAGAGGTGCCGTTGGCAACTCTGAGTTGTGCATCGGTGGTGCCCACGGTAATTTGTTCGCCAAGGGCGGTGACATCGGGTTTGATACGGAGGTCGGCGGTGGGACCGGGCGAGCTGAAGAGGGCATAATCGCCTTCGCTGTCGACGGCTCCGACGGTCAGCACCCTTGCGGCATCGGCCGGCACGCCGAGGTGGGGCTCGGGGGCCTGCCCCTCGTTTCCGGCGGAGCAGACCAGCAGCATACCGCGCGAGACGGCAATGTCGGCGGCCCGCGTCATGGGGGCGGTCTGCCCGTCGAGTTGTGACAGGTGATAATTGAATGTGGAATCGTCGAATTCGTAGTATCCCAGCGAGGTGCTGATGATGTCGGCGCCCATGCTGTCGAGATATTCAGCGGCGGCAATCCAGTAGTATTCCTCCAGCGGGGTTTCGGCGAAGGTGTCTTCGGTGCGGCAGAGGATATAGGAAGCCTTGGGGGCGGTGCCTACGTAGCAGCCGGGAAGGTCGGAGGCCAAGGTGGAGAGCACCATGGTGCCATGGGTGTGGATGGAATAGACCTCCTGTCCGCCCCATACAAAGTCGCGGGTGGCGACGAGGCGTCCGCTATGGCGCAAGGAGTCGAAGAGGGGACTGTTGTCCACGTCGGGGAAGCCCCCGTCGCAGACGCCGATGAGCAGTCCCTGCCCCTGAAAGCCGTGACGGTGCAGGGCGATGCCGTGCAGTTGGTCGATTTGGGTGAACCCCGAGCCGTAGTAGGCGGGGCTGTACGGGGTGTCGAACGGCTGTTGTAGAATTTCGTCACCGAAATCATATATCGGCCAGTACGGGGCCGTGGCTGAGGCGGTCTCGTACAGGGTGTGTCCGATGACGAAAGGCAGCGTGTCCAACCGGGCTGCGGTCTGTTGGTCGGGGGCGAAGAGTACGGCACCGTTCATCCAGCGCGAGAGGGCATGTACCGTAAAGCCTGCCTGCTGCAACTGTTGTAGATACTGCGGGCTGACGGGCAGGTCCAGACTGTCGACGGCGATGCGGAATGCCTGCCGCCGTTGCAGCGCCCGCGGGCTGAGGTATTCGTCGGGCCGGTCGAGCGAATAGGGGGAGCCCGCCTTGTCGGCGAACTGCACCCAGTATTTAAGAACCTCCTGCCCCTGTGCGCCGAGGGCACACAAGAGCAGGAGGGTGATGAGACTATGTTTCATCATGAGTGGTTTCGATGACGGTTACTTGAATGCGTTTTCGCTGAGGCCGGGGCCACCGATTTTGAGCTGCTCCATGTAGCCGGGCACCTCACGGCCGAGGTACTTGTCGACATAAAGTTTGGAGAGGTACTGGCCCAGCATGAAGCCGTGGCCGCGGAGACCGGTGAGCAGACCCACCTCGGGATCGACGACATAACGCGGTTCGGTGTAGCGTCCCGCCCAGACGGCCAGGAAGCCGACCTCGCGCAAGTTGGGAATCCATTCGGCGAAGACCTCGGAGACGATTTCAAGGAACTCCTTGCTGTTGTACTTGATATTCTGGCGTGCCTCGTAGGCGTCGGTGTCGGGGCTGGCGCAGCCGATAATCTGGCCGGTGTGGCCGAACTGCTGTCCATAGACGGCACTGAAGCCTTTGTAGTGGCGACGGTCGATAATCATATCCAGCGGGCCTTGCTTGCCATTCGTCACCTTACCCATCATGGGCAGACGGCGGGTGATGAAGGCCTGGTGCTTGACGGGGTAGAGTCCGATGTTGAGGTCGAGCTGGTCGATGAATTTCTCAGCACCCCAACCCATGGCGTTGACGAAGTGGTCGCAGGTGTATTCGACGTAGGTGCCTTCGTGGTCGCGGGCAAGGGCGAGGTATTTGTCGCCGTCGCGCCAGACATGGAGGAGTTCGCAGTCCTCATAGTAGCGGCCGCCATTCTGCACGCCAATGCCACGGATGTAGTCGATGACGCGGCCCGGGGTGGCCTGCCAGCAGTCGCGGGTAATGAGGGCGTGGCTGTAGGTGTCCTTGCTGTCGTCCCACAGGGGAGAGATTTCTTTCTTGAAGTCCTTGCGATCGACCATGTAGGCGTCGCTCCAAGCGCGAGAGGCGTCGAGGGAGCGGTAGGTGGCGTCGTCGTGGACGAGGTTGACGTAAGTGGTGGGCTGGAAGTTGATGTTGTGGACAGCCTGGATGCTCTTGAAAATCTCGCGGTTGTGGGCAGCGATGTCGGCGATGTCGGGGTTGGAGAATGCCGGACGGCCACCACCGATGTTACGCCACGAGGCACCGCGGCTGTAGTTGATCATGACGGGGCTGCAACCTGCCTCGGAGAAGTAGCGGAACGCGCCGCTACCGGCGATACCGCCACCGGCGATAAGCACGCGGACATGTTCGCGGCGCACGTGGTCGGCCTTGGTGTAGACAAAGACCTCCTTGGTGTGGGCGTTGTAGAGGTCGCCGAGGGTCACCTGGTTGGAAAGCGGTGCGCGCGGGGTGGCGTCGCCAGTCAACTCAATACCGTGGGCACGGAGGGCTTGGCGGGCACGCAGGATACAGCGTTTGCCGCGGCAGGGACCCATGCCCATGCGGGTGATGTGCTTCAACTCGTCGACAGAGATGACCTTGCGGTTGCCCACGGCGGCGAGAACCTCTTCGAGGCTGATATCCTCGCAGTGGCAGACATAGGTCTTGCCGTCCACCTTCTGGAGCGGTTTCATCTGGAGGGGTTCGGGGTATTTCTCCTTGAGGATGAAACCCTTGATGTCGGTCATTTGGCCGTCGGCCTTGTCGACGTGGACGCGGGCGACGTTGGTCTTGTTATTCTTCTTGAGAATCTTCTCGATGACACCCTCGCCGACCTTCTGGCCGTTGTTGTTGACCAAGAAGACTTCGGTACCTTCGGCAGCCTCGTACTCGATGGGCAGGAAGCAGACGTTCTTGGCGAGGTCGTAACCGAAGATGGCCAGACCCGGGCAGCCGGATACGCACTGCATACAGCCGATACACTTGTCATAGTCGACGGTGGGAGTGCTGCTGGTGGTGGGCTTGGTGATGGCCCCTTGCGGGCAGGTGAAGGTGCAGGGGTTGCAGGCGAAGCCGTAGAGGCAGTCGGTCTGCACAAACGGTTTCATCTTCATGCGCTCGGGGGTGGGGAGATTGGGTTTCTCCAGCACACGCACGGGGTGCTGCTGCGAGTCGATATACTGGCGGGAGATGTCGAGATACTCGTCGTAGTTGTATCGGATATTGAGGTTCTGCGCCACCTCGTAGGCCACCTGTTTGCCGCGGAGCACGGCACTGGTACCTTCGCCGATGCGGATCGCGTCGCCGGCACCGTAGACGTTGTGGCCAAAGACCTCGCGGCCTTTGGTGAGGAGCTGGTTGTCGGGGATGAGGCCGGTGCAGATATTGATGATGTCGATGTCATCGATGACCTGTTCTGTTCCGGGGATGGGGGCGAAATTCTCGCACTTGGCGATGACGGCGCCCTTGATGCCGCTGTAGTCGTCGTTGGGGATGGCGCGGACAAGGGTGTATCCCGTCATGATGGGGATGCCCAGTCGACGCACGCGGTTGGCCTGTACGGGGAAGCCGCCCTCGCGGGGCATGGCCTCGATGATGGCCTTGATGGTGGCGCCGGCCTGCATGCCTTGGTAGGAGGTGAGGTAGCCGATGTTGCCTGCACCGACAGTGAGGACACGCTTGCCGAGGAGGGTGTGCTCTTGGTTCATCATCTTCTGGAAGACGGCGGCGGTGTAGACGCCGGGGACGTCGTCGTTCTCGAAGGAGGGCATGAACGGCACGGCACCCGTGGCGACCACGAGGTGCTGGGCATCGACGTAAGCCATCTCGCCGGTGGCGATGTTCTTGATGGCCACCCGCTGTCCTTCGAGGAGATCCCACACGGTGTGGTTGAGCAGGATGCCGCTCTGGTCGTCACCCGCCAGCGTCTTGGCAATGTCGAAACCACGCATGCCACCGAAGCGTTTCTCGCGCTCGAAGAAGAAGAACTGGTGGGTCTGCATATTGAACTGGCCGCCGATGCGGTTCATGGAGTCGATGACGAGGTTGTCGATACCGAAGGCATTGAGCTGCTCACGGCAGGCGAGACCTGCGGGACCGGCACCGATGATGGCCACGGTGGTCTTGTAGATTTTGACCTCGCGGGGCGTTTGCTCGACCACGCCGGGGAGTTCGGCCTCTTCATGGGCTATCTGGCGCACTTCGTGCACACCGTCAACCGGCGTGATGCAGATACGGCGCACCTTGCCGTCGACGAGCATTTCGCAGGCGCCGCATTTGCCGATGCCGCAGTTGAGGCTGCGGTTGCGGCCTTTGAGGCTGTGGCTGTGGACAGGGAAGCCCGCTTGATGCAGGGCGGCGGCGATGGTGTAGCCCTTGCGGCCTTGCACTTTCTGACCATTGTAAAGAAACTCGGTCATCTCGCTTTGCGGGATGTCTAAAATCGGGTGCTTTTCGATTTTGTACATGTGGGAGATTTTTAGGATTATGGGAGGTTTTTTATGCTTTTCTTGTGAGGAAAACGAGACTGCAAAGATACGTGTTTTTTTGCGATGTACCAAATATTTAATGTTTTCGTCTCGCAATTATGTTGCGCGCTTTGCCCCGGAAGTCGCGCAAAAGCTCGGTTTCCAGCCCGGAAGCCTGGAGTGTCTGGCAGGTCTCTTCGCCCAGCTGTTCGTTGATTTCCACGGCCAGCAGACCGTCGTCCGAAAGGTATCGTGCCGCAATGCGGCCGATGGCGCGGTAGAAGCGCAGGGCATCGTCGTCGGGAACGAAGAGGGCCATCCCGGGGTCGTAGTCCAGCACATTGCGGCTCATGGCCGCCCGCTCACGCTCCATGACATAGGGCGGGTTGCTGATGAGAATTGAAAATTGAGAATTGAAAATTGAGAATTCAGGGGAGAGGATGTCGGCTTGGAGGAAATTTATTTCTACGCCATTCTCGTCTGCATTTTTGTGGGCGACGGCAAGGGCGGCGGACGAGAGGTCCACGGCGGTCACCTCCGCCTCGGGGAAGGCTTTCTTCAATGCGATGGCGATGCAGCCGCTGCCGGTGCACAAGTCGAGGATGGAGCTCGGTACGCAGGCGTCCCGTCGGCATAGCCATTCCACCATCTCCGCCGTCTCAGGACGGGGGATAAGCACATCGGGGTTCACGTGGATGCGGCAGCCGCAGAAGTCCGTGTAGCCGATGATATGCTGTATGGGGCGGTACCGCTTCAAGTCCTCCAAGGCCCAGTGGAATCGTAGCAGGTCGCTCTGGTCGATGGTCTGCTCTTTGGAGGTCATCAGCCGCACCCTGTCCCAACCGAGGAAAGCCTCGCAGAGCATCTCACAGAACGTGGATACCTCGCCGTGACCGTAAAGGGGGGCCAACTCCTCGTGGAAGAGTTGGAGGATGTTGCATATACGGTTGGAACGGAAACGGAGGTCGCGGGTGTTCATTTTCGTCCAAAGTCTGCCGGTATCTCACCCCAGTGGTCGGTGTCCCATTTGCGAATCTCGGTGGTGTAGGTATGGGTGCGCAGCCATGCCTCGGCCCGGTGTACATAATCCCACAGCTCGGCGGTGCGGGGCTCGACAGGCAGTTTGCTTTTGCATACCTTCTGCCGCACCCAGCCGATGGCGTTGACCGAGTCGGAGTAGAGAATCTGGTTGAGGTGGTGTTTTTTCAGGTAGGCCAGCCCGTGGACGATGCCCAGAAACTCGCCGATATTGTTTGTGCCGCGTTCAGCGCGGAAGTGGAAGACTTGTGTGCGGGTGGGGATATAGATGCCTTGGTACTCCATGACGCCGGGGTTGCCGCTGCAGGCAGCGTCCACGGCCAGCGCGTCGAGCACCGGCGGGTTGGCTGTGCCGGGCTTGATGGTGGTGAGGCCGTTCTCGTCGATGATGAGGACGCCGGATGAACTAGATATTCTAGATTCACTGGAATCTCTAGGGGAAACTACACTGTTATACGGCATGTGTATTGCCGCCTCGGCCTCGGCCATGGTGCCAAAGGCTTTGTACTGTGCTCCCTGCACCCCCACGACCTGCTCCTTGCACTGGTCCCAGTCCGTGTAGATGCCGGGCTTCTTGCCCTGCCACACCACATAGTATTTCTGCTTCTTTGTTGCCATATATCAAAGTGCAAAGGCTTAGAGATAACGGAAGTACGGGGATAATATTGTACGAGGGTGAAAAAGAAAGGACCGCCAGAGGGCAGTCCTTTCTTCTGTTTTTGTGTTGCGGAGGCTTAGGCGCCGAGTTCGAGGCGCTTGAAACCCGTGCACTTCAGATCCTTGTCGGCCTTGGCGATGAAGTCTTTGACTTTCACCTTGGACTCCATGATGTACTCCTGCTCCATGAGGGTGTTCTCCTGGAAGTACTTGTTCAGGCGGCCGTTGGCAATCTGGTTGATCTGCTGCTCGCTAAGCTGGGCAGCTTTCTCGGCGGCGACGGTCTCCTTGATCTGGCGGGCCTGATTGACCTGCTCTTCGGTGATCCAGCCTTTCGAGCAGTTCGAAGCCATGTGCTCCTCGCTGTCGACGTGGGCGGGGTTGATGCCGGCCTTCTTGAGGGCGGCGTCGACGGCCTTGCCGACGAGCTCTTCCTTGGTCTTCTCGACGGCCACGCGGAACTCCTGGTCTTTGATCTCCTGGGGTACGCTGGCGGCATCGAGGGCCACGGGACGCATAGCGACGACCTGCATGGCGAGGTCATGACCCACTTGGTCGAAACCAGCCTTGTTCAGACCCACGATAGAGGCCATACGGTTGCCCGGATGGATGTAGGCATACACCTTCTCGGCCTCGATAGCCTCGAAGTGGGCCAGCTCGATCTTCTCACCGATTTTGGCAATCTGGTCGGTGATGCAGTCGCTCACCTTGCGGCCTTCCAGCTCCATGTCGAGCACCTGCTCCTTGGCGGTGAGGTGTTTGGCCATGGCGTTGTCGAGGATGCTGGTGGTGAACGCCACGAAGTCGGCGTTGGTGGCCACGAAATCGGTCTCGCAGCTCAGCATGATGAGGGCACCGTAGTTGCCCAGGGTCTTGGCGAGGACGCATCCTTCGTTGGCGTCGCGGTCGGCGCGTTTGGCTGCCATCTTCTGGCCTTTCTGACGGAGGAGTTCAATCGCTTTCTGCATGTCGCCGTCGCACTCGACGAGGGCTTTCTTGCAGTCCATCATGCCGACACCGGTCAGCTGACGGAGCTCGTTTACCTGTGAAGCGGTAATTGCCATATTGTTGTTTCCTTTCTTTTCTTTTAACTTTATTGAACTGGCCGGATGGCTCCGGACTAGTCCGACATTATTTTACTCGGCTTTGGGGGCTTCTTCCTCTTTGGGCTCTTCGGCCTTGGCCTCGGCAACCTTTACGGCTGTTTCGGTCTTGGGAGTCCGGGGCTTGCGGGTGCGGGTCTTCTTCTCAGCGGGAGCTTCGACGGCCTCCTTGGTTTCCTCGGCGGGGACTTCCTCTTCCTCATTTTGGTTGTCCTTGTTGAGCAGGCGCTCATTCAGACCTTCCTGGATGGCCTCCATCATATATTTGAGGATGGCGGCAATCGACTTGGATGCATCATCGTTTGCGGGGATGGGGAAATCAATCAGGTCGGGGTTGCAGTTGGTGTCGACCAGTGCGAATGTGGGGATATTGAGGCGGCGGGCCTCAGCCACGGCAATGTGCTCTTTGTTGATGTCAATGACGAACAGTGCGCTGGGCAGACGGGTAAGGTCGGCGATGGAACCGAGGTTCTTGTCCAGTTTGGCACGCTCGCGCTGCACCTGCAGGCGCTCACGCTTGCTGATGTTGTTGAAGTCCTTGTCGTGCATCAGCTGGTCGAGGCTGTTCATCTTCTTCACGGCCTTGCGGATGGTGGTGAAGTTGGTGAGCATACCACCGGGCCAACGCTCGGTAACGAACGGCATATCCACGCTCTTGGCCATTTCGGACACGATGTCCTTGGCCTGTTTCTTGGTGGCCACGAAAAGAACCTTCTTGCCGCTCTTGGCAATCTGTTTGAGGGCGGCGGCGGCCTCGTCGGCCTTGGCGATGGTCTTCTGCAGGTCGATTACGTGGATTCCGTTATGCTCCTTGAAGATATAGGGAGCCATTTTGGGGTTCCATTTTCTTTTGAGGTGTCCGAAGTGACAACCGGCTTCGAGTAATTCTTCGAATTTTAATTCAGTCATTTTGTTTTTTATTTGTTTACATTCCTAATTTGAACCAATCGTGGAGTAGTCCATGAGGGCCGGGTTTTTCAGCAGTCTAGGCTGCCGAACTGGCAACCGGGCGGAGCGTCTCCATGATTTGGATTCTAAACATTCTATCTTTTCTAGTTGCACTAGGATTACTAGTTCCACTAGTCCTTCCAGACTAACGTTTGCTGAACTGGAAGCGTTTGCGGGCCTTGGGCTGGCCGGGTTTCTTGCGCTCCACCATGCGGGGGTCACGCATCAGGAAACCTTCCTTCTTCAGGGCCGGACGGTCCTCGATGTTGTTCTCGCACAGCGCGCGGGCGATAGCCATACGCAGTGCCTGAGCCTGACCGGTGATTCCACCGCCGTCGAGGTTGGCCTTGATGTCCCATTTGCCTTCGGCATTGGCCACCTGCAGGGGCTGGTTGACGATGTACTGCAGCGGGCCGGTGGGGAAATATTCCTTATAGTCTCTTTTGTTGACGGTGATGTTGCCCGTGCCGGGGGTCATATAGATGCGGGCGACGGAGCACTTTCTTCTACCAATGGTATTGATAACTTCTGCCATAGTGTCTTCTATCTAACGTCGTTAATATTGATTACTTTGGGGTTCTGTCCCTGATGGGGATGCTCGGGTCCGGCATACACATGCAGGTTACGGTACAGGGCGGCACCCAGGCGGTTCTTCGGGAGCATGCCACGGATGGCGTGTTCCAGCACGCGCTCAGGATGGCTGGCCAGCACCTTGGCGGGTGTGGTCTCGCGCTGGCCGCCGGGATAACCGGTGTAACGCTGGTAGATTTTGTCCGTCATCTTCTTGCCGGTGAAGACAATCTTCTCGGCATTGATGATAATCACATTGTCTCCGCAGTCCACATGCGGGGTGAAGCAAGGCTTGGTCTTGCCTCTCAGGATGTTGGCGACTCTCGTGGCCAACCGTCCCACGGTCTGGTTTTCAGCGTCAACGAGAACCCATTCCTTCTGGACGGTGTTCTTGTTGGCGGAAACGGTTTTGTAACTTAAGGTGTTCATTTTTTATTTAACGATGATGTCTTTTTTTTGTTTACTTGTTCATAACTCTCCGTGGTTTATGGGCATTTTCCCCGGCGACGGATACCAGAGGAATTTGCTCATTTACCTAATGCAGAGCACTTTGAACGGGTACACAAAGCGCCTTACATTACTTTTGGAGGTTGCAAAGTTACGAACATTTTTTCACCTGACAAAATTTTTTTTTACCCATCTGCTATCGCAGGGCACTTTTTACCAGTCGGCAGAGCAGTCCCGTGCGCTGTCCGTCGTGGGTGGTGGCCACCAGATATCGGTCACCTCCCTCGGTTAGTCCCAGTTGCTGTTGTAGTCGGTCGGCGCGTACGGGATAGTTGCGGCAGATGACATGGGCTTTCCCTTCGGGCAGCTGCCGCCGAAGGGTTTTGCGGTCAAGGCGTATGGCGCCATCCACCTCGAAAATGCGTCCAGGGAAATCTTCTTGCAGCGTGTCGGCGGTATACAGGTGGCTGTGGGGGTCGAGGGCGCCGACGTTGTACCACTGAGCCAGGAGGCGGAAACAGCCTCCCTTCATCAAGGCGGCGTGGGGCTCGTATAGGTATCGTTGCACGCAGGCGGCGGCGCGGTAGGGGGCGGATTGCTCTTCGGCGAGGGTGAAGCGATGCTCGTCGCGGCCTGCGGGGCGCAGATTGACGCAGACAATCTCCGTCGGCCCTTCGCCGCATATCAGCAGCAGCATCTCCTTGCACTCACCCCCTACGGCTACGATATGCACCTCGGCAACTCCACCGAGTTGTTCCATCGCCAGCGTCAGGTCGAGCATGGGGGACGCCTTCACCATCAACCGTCGGCAGCGGCTGCGCAGCAGGGGAAGGCATTCCAACAGATTTGGGGTGCAGTGTTCGAATGTGGTCACCCTTTCCCCGTGGCTGTCGCGGCGGGCGGGGTCGATATATAGGTAGTCGAAATGGTTCTCATCGCAGCCCTGCAGCCACTTCAGGCTGTCGCCTTCATGGATGAGGATGTTCGTCTGCCCTAGGGCGGCGAAGTTGTGCGCCGCCAGGCGGCATAAGGCGGGGTCTTGTTCGCAGTAGTGCATCTGTGTTGTGTGGTGGGCCATGTAGTAACTGTCCACCCCCATGCCGCCGGTCAGGTCGGCCCCCTCGTTGCCGCTTACGAGCGAAGCCTTGTAGCGTGCGGCGGCTTCCGACGAGCTTTGCTCGCGGTTCACTTTCGGCGGGTAGCACACCTCGGGACATGCCGCCCACGACGGCCACTTCCCCTCGGCCTGTGCCAGCCCTTCCAGCTGTTGGGCCACAAGGTGCATCTCCACTTCGGGATAGCGGTCGCGTTGTAGCATCAGGCGCACCGCGTCTTCGCCGCGGTGCGCCTGTGCAAAAGCAGCAATTTTAGTAAATTCCTTGGTCATGGAGGGCTTGGAGGCGTTGCACCACCATGGGGCGGTCCTCCTTGTAGGTCACGCCGAACCACTGGGCGGTGGTCTTCAGCACCCGCATGGTGGCGTAGCCGTTGGCGATAAAGGTGTTGACCGCGTATGGAATGTAGTATTCCGATTTCAACTCATGGCCATGCTCGCGCAGGAATGTGACGAACAGCTTTTCGCTCTCTTCAAAATAGTCGGGGGTGAAACCGAAGAGGTTCATCGACACGGTGGCGTCGGCCGACAGGGGGTGCATCGAGCCGTCGGCCTCTTTGTATTCGATGCCGTTGGCGGTGCGGCCGATGCCGAGACGTTCCGTCATGCCGGCCAGCAGTCCTTTCTCGTCCACCTCGCACACGCCGCGGCTCACGGTGCCGTTCTCGCTCAGTGTGTTTTCCAGACGGTAGCCCACCATGCAGTAGTCGCCTTTCTTGCCGCCCAGGGTGCGCAGATGGTCGCCCATCACCTGGAAAGCGTCGCGTCCGTAGAAGTCGTCGGCGTTGATGATGGCAAACGGCTCGTGGATGGCGTCCTTGGCCATCAGGATGGCGTGGTTGGTGCCCCAAGGCTTTTCGCGACCCTCCGGGACGGTGAAGCCTTCCGGCAGCTTGTCAAGCTCCTGGAAGACATATTCCACTTGGATGCGGTTGCCGAAGTGGTCGGCATTGATGTGGCGTTTGAATTCCTCCTCGAATGAGTGGCGGATTACAAAGACAACCTTGCCGAAGCCGGCGCGGATGGCGTCTTCGATGCTGTAGTCCATGATGATTTCGCCGTGGGGACCCACGCCGTCCATCTGTTTCAGTCCGCCGTAGCGGCTGCCCATACCGGCAGCAAGCACTAATAAAGTAGGTTTCATAGGCTATTGTTTGATTTTTTTATTGTTTGATTCAGCGTTTTTTGGCAAAGAATTGTTTCAACAGTGCCTCGCACTCCTCGGCCAGCAGACCGCCTGTCACCTCGGTCTTGGGGTGAAGCATGGCGCGTCCCAGCCGTTCAAATCCCCGTTTGGGGTCCGATGCGCCGTACACGATGCGCCCGATTTGTGTCCATCCCGCTGCGCCGGCGCACATGACACAGGGCTCCAGTGTTACATACAGGGTACAATCCGTCAGGTATTTCGCTCCCATTTGAGCCGCTGCAGCGGTAAATGCCAGCATCTCGGCATGGGCGGTCACGTCTTGCAGGCGTTCGGTCTGGTTGTGGGCGCGGGCGATGATGCGTTCGCCGCTTACCACTACCGCCCCCACGGGAATCTCCTCCTCGTCGAAGGCCGCCCGCGCTTCGCGCAGGGCCTGCTGCATGTAGTACTCGTCGGGATTGTCGAACAGGCTCATTGTTTGCGGAAGTCTTCGGTGAACAGGCCCTTGCGGGTCTTCTCCAGATGATACGTGTGGTAGATAAACACAATGTCGCCCTCGGCTTGGTAGGATTCGATGCCGGGCATCATATACCCGTCGAAGGGGACGAATTCATGCCATGCCCGCCAGTCCACCCGCTGGGCGTTCTTCGCAGGCTTGTCGTCGCCGAACATGGTGGTCTCCTCTGTTACGAGGAACGGCAGTCCGTTGTTGGGGTCGAAATAGTAATGGCGGTTGAAAGTGCCAGGCGAGGAGTACATCACACGCTCCACCTTGTGTCCGTTGTAGTCCACCAATCCTTCATAGTTTGCCTCCGCACCTTTGGAACGCCAGTTGTACAACGCGCCGCGGATGTCGAGGGGGTCGGCGATGTCGTAGAACGACTCCGGTTTCAGGTCGCGCCATACGCGTCGCTTGGTGTCGAACGAGCGGAACACACTTCTCCCGTCGCAGTAGAATCCCTCCGCCATCTTCTTCCCTTGTACCATCTCGATGCGGCGGCGGTGTCCCGAGGCATACCAGCGGTAGATGGTCAGGGTGTCGGTCGGGTGGCTTTGGTTTACCACCTTCGACACCACGCACACCATGCTGTCGGTTTCTTTCAGCAGGGGGTCGAAATTCACATATCCCAAATAATTGTCAATGATGCGCGCCGCCTGGGCGGTGTCGAGCGTTGTGCTGTCGGTCTGTGCATGTACGACTGCCAGCGGCAGGCAGCACAGCAGGGTGAGCAACATTTGTGTCCGTTTCATACTTATAAGGTTTTTACAGGGGTTTGATTTGTTTTGGTATGGCCATGGGGAAGGTGGTCTTCTCCACCTCTTTCCAGTCATCTATGTGCACAGAGGCCTCGATGTTGAAACGCCGGGCGATGGCGGCCAGTTCTTTTTCCGCCTGTGGGTCGGTTACCATTCTTTGGAGCGTCGCAAAATCGGTGCGCCAGCCGAACCGGCGATATACATCCAGATAGCTCCCGCGGAAACAGCGCCCCGCCACCTTGGCGTACACCACCACTGAGTCGGGGGTACACATGGCGCGTCCCAGTTCGATCACTTTCGTCGCGCACACCCAGATTACGCTGTCAGGCTGCATCCGCAGCTGTCCATCCACGCGGGTGCCCTGCACCGTGGCGTAGATGCGGGCGATGCGGCAGGGCGGTGCGGCAGGTGGCTCCGCCTCTTGGACGGTGGCTTCCACGCTGTCGGTCGGCGGAGGCAATGGGGGACGCGTCGCCTCGCGATGGCTGCGGCAGCCGGCCAGCACAAGGACTGCCGCCGTGGCTAGCGTCAGTGTTGTCTGGGTAAAGTGCCGCCTTCTCATCGGCAGCCCTCCTTTATTTTTTGGTTGAGCTCCTTCACATTCGGGTCATTGGGCATCAGCGTCAGGCACCGCTTGATATTTTCCAGTGCCTGTGTGCATTCTCCCCGTTTCAGGTAGCCCTCGGCCAGCACGTAGTAAGGGCGGGGGTGCAGGGGAAACAACTCTGCGGCGCGGTGGGCATGTTCCATCAGCGCGTCGTCATGTCCCTCCAGCATTCCTTCGCATATCAGCAGGGCATCCCACGCCTCGTACAGGCTGTTGTCGTTCTCCACATACGCCGCCAGTTGCTCGGCAGCCTCGGCATAGCGGTCCTGGCCGGCCAGCATTAGGCCATAGTGGAATGCATGGCCGCCCCCTTTGGGACAGGTTGCCGTCAGCGAGTCGGCCAGTTGGAACATCCGGCGGGCATAATGCTCGAAGAAGGATTCATGGCGCAGAAATTCGTTGATGTACATTAGCCTTGTCTTGCACTCCAGCCGCGGATTGCATACCCCTTCGCGCAGGTGGTTGTATGTGCGTTCCATGTCGCCCATTGCCAGATAGCACTCTGCCATGGCGATATGCACGTTCTCGTCCTCGGGGTGGTGTGTCAGAATGGCTTGGTAATATTGCAATGCCTTGCCGTAGGCCTTTTCGTTCATGTAGCTTTCCGCCAGGATGGCGTTGTAGCGGGTGTCGTTGGGCAGCGCCGCCGCCAGCTTTTCCAGCTCTTTGCGGCCCTTGGCGGGCTGGTGGAGGGCATCCCACAGTTTCTGCTTTTGTAGCGACACCGTTTCGCTCACTCCGTAACGCTTTTCCACACGGTCCAACACCTCGATGCCGCCGGCGATATTGCCAGTCATCAGGTAGGCGTTCGACAGGCTGTAGTAGTAGTCTACCACGTCGGGGTGCTGTTTCACGATGCGCCCCCATGTGGCCACCAGGTTTTTCCCCTCCTGCCGCCGTTCGTATATGTGGGCCAACTGCAGCAGGTACCACACATTGCTGTCGTTGTTCTGACAGGCCTGTTGGGTATAGTAGAGTGCGCTGTCCAGCCATCCCATCCGCAGCATCACCTTTCCCGTCTCGAACTGGGCCGGAGCGTAGGCGGGATGCCGCTTCAGCACCTTCTGGTAAATGCCGATTGCTTCACGGCCGTTGCCCAGTTGCTGCTGGGTCATGCCGTCCACCATCAGGTTCTCGGTCTCCAGTTCTTCCAGCGTCACCTCCACGATGGGTTTGCGCTGGTAGCGGTTGTCGGACTTCACGGCAGCCTTCCGGCTACCGCATCCGCATACCATACATAAAAGGAACAAATTTATTACAATAAAGGCGTATTGGGACTTTTTCATCGGTGTATCATGCGTATGTGGCTTATAACTCAAAAAACACCGCTTTATTGTGTGGGGTGCAAAAAAACACAGACTATAGATTCAACACCGGAGTGCCTTCGGTGTGGTCTCGGTGTGGTCTCGGTGTGGTCTCGGAGTAGGAGCCAAGTTCCACCCGAATTCTTCCCGTGTTCTTCCCATTATCGATGGGAGGATCATGGGAGGATCATGGGAAGATCATGGGAAGATCATGGGAAGAACGCAAGGGGAGCACCCCGACCAAACCGAAGGAACGGCGAAGGTACCATTGTGGCTGCTGGGTTAAAAAATCAAAAATATTGCTGAAAACCTTTGCCATGTCAAAAAAATGCCCTATATTTGCACCGTCTTATACAAACCCCCGCGACCCTCTGAATAATGCGTAAAACCATTGTGGATGAGAGTTGTATGGCGTGTAGGAGATAACAACGAAAAGAAACTATTATTCATCAAAACTCACAAAAAATGAAAAAAACATTAATGGTTTTAACCTTCGGTCTGTGCGCGACCTTTGCTTTTGCGCAGACCCAGACCGCGACCCTGCGTGCCCCGCAGGTGAGCAAGGCTGCCTCCACCGCAGCTCAGGTTCAGAACGACCGTAGCAGCAACTACAGCATCTTCACCAAGGATGAGACCCTGCTCACGGTTGACTTCCACGATGGTTCTGCCAGTGGCGATGTTTACACCGGTACGGGCTACACCACCGGCAAGATCACCTCGGGCCTTGAGGCTCATGGTCAGAACTATGCCTTCGCCACTTGGCGTCGTATCCCCAACGCTGACAGCTCCACTTGGGCTGACCAGGCTTCCACCTACTCCCGTTTGGCCCAGCGCTATTTCGGTGGTGTGGCAACCTTCTGCTCGTACATGTCCCGTTATTGCGACACCGCCAACACCACTGGTGAGAACGGTATCATGATGATGTCTCTGTACGATCAGGCCAGCGCCAGTAGCGGTAACTTCAACGCCTACATCGCTCTCCAGCAGGTTTCCACCACTGGTCAGGATGTCGTTGACGTGGCTTTCTATCAGTTTTATCGTAAATTCTATGATCACTGCTACATTGACTACAGCGTCAACAACGGAACCTCTTGGATTCCTGTTGAGATTAACGTCCGCGGCGTGGATATGGCTGTCAATGAAATCGCCAGTGGTTACTACACCTTCACGCTGCCGTTGGCCACTGCCAACCAGGCCACCCTCGATGTGCGTATCCGTTACACCTACATCGATCCTCTGACCCATGCCGCTTACGGTTACTTCTGGCTGATCGACGATGTCAGCATCATCGGCGGTCCCAAGAATCGTCTGAAATACTACACTGAGGAATACACCGAAGGTAACTACGGTCTTGTCCCCCAGGGCATGCAGATTGATCCCGCTTGGTACACCATGGTGAAGAACACCGGTGCTGTGGCTCAGGCCAACACCACCATCACCCTCAACCACCTGAATGCCGCTCAGGATGTCATGACCCCCATCTCCACCTACAACAATGGTACCATTGCTGCCGGTAATGATGCCGACCTCGTGTGCGACCCCTACTACTGGCTGTATTACGACTCGCTTGATTATCGTGGCTGGTATGGCTATGCCCAGGCCAACGGTCAGGGTCATGGCACTGCCAACACCACCCTCCCCACTGCTGATGCCGGTACCAACTATGTTTTCGCATCGCTTGTTACCGACTCTCTCACCCACAACTTCGACACCCACTACTACAATGTCACCACCCTCGACAACACCATCGGTGCTTATCGTTGGGGCCACGACAATGGCGTGTTGACCTATGCTCCCAGCAACTACTTCCTGTTTGGCTATGTGCTTGGTGAGGATGGTACCACTTGGTATGTGACCGAGGATCCCGACGATGTGGACTACTACGCCGCCGGTTACACCATGACCTCTCGTTTCACCACCGGTGCCACCGTTCCCGAGGGTTGGGTCATCCGTGGCGTTGAGCTCGTTGCCTCTCCCTCCAACAACCCCAACTACCACACCAACGGTGCTGTCATCCAGGGTAAGCTCTATCAGGATGCCTACGAGGGTGGTAGCGTTGGATTCAACGAGATTGCCACCGGTGCCGGTACCTATCAGGTTGTCGATGCCGACCTCAACGACTCCACCATCATTGGCCGCAACAGCCACGGTTATCGCGAGCTGGGTGAGTACAACACCATTAAGATTATGTTCCCCGAGCAGCCCGCTCTCGCTGCCAACACCAGCTACCGTGTGGGTTATGCCATCTCCGAGGATAGCTACATCGCTCTTGCCCACGAGTGCCTTGGCTCCTATCGTGAAGCTTCTCCCACTCGTCCCGACCAGTACGACACCATCCTCTATTTCCGCAACGACGCTTCTACTTACAAGTATGCCAACCGTTTCATCGTGAACCAGTACCAGACCTACATGTGGGATCCTATCCGCGAGAATGGTCACACCTTTGCTAGCTGGTATGTGGACTACAACCCCATGATTCGTCTCCTTGTTGGTCCCGAGCAGCAGGTTGAGCGCGTGAACGTCGATGTGGAGTGCACTGGCGAAGATTTCGGTTCTGTGTACTATGGTGGCCAGGAGGCTTGCGGTACTACCGTGACCCCCGTGGAACACTCCACTCCCGTCTTCACCCTGTCTCCTGAAGAGGGCTGCATGATTTCCGAACTCAGAGTCGACGGCGTCGTTGTCGAGCCTTATGACGAAGATGAGGACACTGGTGATCCCAACTACGAACTTGGTTCGAATGGCGTTGGCCGTTATGCCTTTGTCAACATTGCTGGTGGCATTACCCATACCATCACCGCCACCTTCATGGAGGACACCACCTCTCCCGAGCCTCCTCAGAGCATCAATGGTGTGTACTCGAATGTCCGCATGAACCTCCAGCCCAACCCCGCCACCTCTCAGGTTGTCCTGAGCGTGGAAGGTGTGAGCGGCATGGTCAACTGCGCCATCATCGACATGAGCGGCCGCGTGGTCTACACCGCTATGGTGAACACCGAGAACGCTCAGGTCATCAACCTCAACAACATCGCCAAGGGTGCCTACTTTGTGCGCATCACCAACAGCGACTTCAGCAAGGTTGAGAAGCTCATCGTTCGCTAAGTAATTTAGTATACGATACTCCTTTTATAGCAGGGCATCCGCAAGGATGCCCTGCTTCTTTTGTATGAAAGAACCAGCCCCGCCTGCGTCAGCAGGCGGTTTCCCCAATCCAGCGTGGAAGCGATTCCGTAAACCGCCTGATCCGCCCCTTTCAGCACCATGCCGCCCAGCAGCTTTCCTGCGTCGGTCTTTTGCCCGCCTGCCGCAGCGGTGCTTTTCCGCGGCTTGTCCGCGGCGTCCTGATACGCGGCCCAGGCCAGATCATGGTTTTTCATGACAGACTCTTTCTGCTCCATGGACACGTCAAACGGCAGGCTCCAGAGCTCCATTTCCGACTTGTTCCAAGCGTCCCGCGCCGCGCCGTAGTCCCGCGCAATCTCCCCGGCGGCATAGTTGTTCCGTACCCGGCTGTCGAAGGAATCTCGGCTTTCCCCGCTGCGCTTCTGCCCCGCGTTATAATTGCTATAGGACTTTGTGCCGTTAGAAACCCGGCTGTAGAATACAGGGTCAACGCTATAAGAGCTTCCTTTCAGAAGTTCCGATGCATAATCCTCGCTGATAGGTCCCCGGTTCAGAGTAATGGGGTTGATTATGGTATTGGCCTTGACCGCGGATTGCCCTGTGCCGCCAACCGGCGCCTGGGATGCGGCCCTCCGGGCGTCATTCGACCGCACCCGCGAATCATAAACCTCCCGCGTTAGTCCGCTGCGTGCCTGCCCGGCATTGTAGGAGTGCGGCGCGGTTTTCTGCTGCGTGTTCGTGTCCCTCGCGGTACTCTTTTTTGCGGACTCAACCGACCACTTGTTTTTCCATGCCAGAAACGCAGCATCACCGTTCCCGTTCGATGTCGAATTATCTTTCCCTTTTGACGCGCTGACTCCCGCGCCGGAATATTTCTTCGACCACTCTTCAAACGTCATGAGCGCACCACCTTTCAGACGCCCTCCACATAGTAG
>CAJOHZ010000033.1 GCA_905234695.1 uncultured Bacteroidales bacterium
GTGGGGGCCGTGGAGCGACCTCGCTGTGTTTTATTCCTCCGGCCAGTGGACCGAGGCCGACACCGGCGAGGTGGGCATCGCCGCCCCCGAGGCCACGACAGCTTTCACGCTGAGCCCCAACCCGACCACGGGGATGGTCACGGTAGTGCTGCCGGCCCTCGGCGAGGGGGGCATACTGACGGTGGCTGACGCCACGGGGCGCGAGGTGCGCCGACAGACACTGCCGCCCACAGCGGAGACCACCCGCCTGCGCCTCGACCTCAAGGGCCTCCCCGCCGGCGCCTACTTCGTCACCGTGGTCACCCCCCAAGGCAGCCATACGGAAAGGTTAGTGATTAGTGATTAGTGACTAGTGATTAGTGACTAGTGATTGGTGACCGGCGAACCGCCGGAGGTGATGAGTGACTAGTGATTGGTGATTAGTGACCAGTGACACGAAAGTTTAAGTTTTCAGTTTTTAGTGATCAACAATTCAACAGTTGGCGCCACAAGGTCGCCGACCTTAGTTGGCTCCACAAGGTCGCCGACCTTAGTTCAACAGGGTTTAGTAATGAGTGATAAAAGTAAGGACGGTATCGCAATGGCATAAAGGTGAAATTTATTTTGCCATGTTGCGAAAAATTTGTACTTTTGCAACCACAAAATTAGCAGGACAGCAATGATTGCCTTTATCGACACAGAGGTCAGCGAACAGTCCCAACAGGTGCGGGATTTTGGCGCAGTGCGGGAGGACGGGGCAAAATTACATACACATTCGGCAGACGAGTTCGATGCATTTGTAAAGGAGTGCGACTGCCTTTGTGGCCATAACATACTGAATTTCGATATCAAATATATAAAAATCCAAGGTTCTCCCCTCTTTATCGACACACTTTACCTCTCGCCGTTGATGTTTCCCAACAAACCGTACCACCGGTTAGTAAAGGACGACAAACTACAGGTAGACGACCCAAACAACCCTCTGAATGATGCTATAAAGGCCCGCGATTTGTTTTATGACGAGGTGGAGACTTGGCAGCAACTATCGCCAGCCAGTAAGGAAATTTATTATCATTTGCTCCACAAGACCACTGAATTTGGTGGTTTCTTCTCCCACCTGGCATACTCCCCCAGCACCAGACAAAGCAACACCTTGTTGGGAAGGATGCTGTTTGCACAGCCCAACTTATCGCAACTGATTGCCTCGGAATACTCAGGCAAGATATGTCGCAATGTCAACATCGACACCATCGCGACACGGTACCCCATAGAACTGGCCTATGCTTTGGCCATTATCGGCGCCGAAGACCTAATGAGTATCACCCCCGCATGGGTAATGCGAAACTATCCTGCAGTGGGCAATGTGATAAATCTATTACGGAATACCCCTTGCGGGGAATGCGAATACTGCCGCCAACAACTAGACGCACATCACGGACTATCGGAATTCTTCGGTTACGACGAATTCCGCCTCTTTGACGGAAAAAGAATGCAAGAAGAAGCGGTGGAGACGGCTATCCGAGGGGAGTCGCTGCTCTGCATCTTCCCCACCGGCGGAGGGAAAAGCCTCACTTTCCAACTTCCCGCCTTGATGGCAGGACACAACACTCACGGATTGACTGTGGTGATCTCGCCACTTCAGTCGCTGATGAAAGACCAGGTAGACAATCTTGCCGCCCGTGGCATCAGCGAAGCGGTCACCATAAACGGCTTGCTCGACCCTATTGAGCGGGCCAATGCCATCCAACAGGTGGCCGAAGGGGCGGCGAACCTACTTTACATTGCCCCCGAGATGTTGCGAAACAAGACCATCGAACGACTATTGCTAGGACGCAACGTGATACGTTTCGTCATCGACGAGGCCCACTGTTTCTCTGCCTGGGGACAAGATTTCCGTGTGGACTACCTCTATATAGGTGATTTTATCCGCAACCTACAGGAGCTAAAGCAACGACAGGAGCCTATTGCCGTATCGTGTTTCACTGCCACCGCCAAGCAAAAGGTGATTAGCGACATCTGCGACTACTTCAAGCAGAAACTGGGGCTGGACCTAAAAGTCTTTGCCGCCAATGCCGAGCGAAAAAACCTCCGCTATTCCGTAATTCACGCAGAAAGCACCGAAGAGAAATACAACTTGCTACGGTCACTTATCCTTGGCCGACACTGCCCAACGATTGTGTACGTTTCGCGCACCAAACGCACCCGTGAATTATCGGAACATCTTCGAGCCGACGGTATCCGGGCTTTGCCGTTCAACGGCAAGATGGAGCCCCAAGAGAAAATCCACAACCAAGACGCTTTCATGAATGGTGAAGCCCAAGTGGTGGTGGCCACCTCTGCATTTGGAATGGGGGTGGACAAAAAAGACGTGGGGCTGGTGGTACACTACGACATCAGCGATTCGTTGGAGAACTATGTACAGGAAGCGGGGCGCGCCGGACGCGACCCACAGATGGAGGCAGAGTGCTATGTGTTGTATAGCGACAACGACCTAGACAAACATTTCATCCTGCTTAACCAGACAAAACTATCCCTAAGTGAAATCCAACAGGTATGGAAAGCCATTAAAGACCTCACTGCACAACGTCCGACGGTGAGTTGTTCACCACTGGAGATTGCCCGTCAGGCTGGCTGGAGCGAAGAGATCGATGATATCGATACACGGGTAAAGGCCGCCATTGCAGCTCTGGAGAACGCGGGATTCATCCAGCGTGGCAACAACATGCCACATGTGTTCGCCACTGGCATCACCGTGAGCACCATGGACGAGGCACGCCGCCGCCTGAACCTCTCGCCTCTTTTTGACGATACCACCCGTGAGGAGGCTGCCCGCATCATTCATTCCCTTATCAGCCGTCGGGCCACGACAAAAAACAAAGACGAAGCGGAGAGCCGCACCGACTACCTTGCCGATGTACTTGGCATGGAAAACAAAACCGTCATCCGCAACATCAATCTCATGCGACAAGAAGGGCTGCTGGCCGACAGCCGCGACATGCAAGCATGGATTGCAAAGAGCAGTATCCGACGGGAACTGGACAACACACTCCGACTGGAGCAGTTTGTGCTAACCCACCTAAAGGAGGCTCCGCAAGAGCTTAACTACAAGGAACTAAACGAGGAGGCACAGGCGGCGGGAATCTCCTTCTGCACGGTGCGCCGACTGAAAACCCTGTTTCATTTCCTTACCCTTACGGGATATATCCGCAAGAAAGAACACCCCTCCGGCGGAAGCGTGAACCTATGGTTGCAGACAACCCCCGAGGCCACCCTCAGACGTTTTGAGCGGAGGATGGACTTATGCCGATTCGTGACGGAAACGCTGTATATACAGAAAGAGGGATCGGAAACTTCACTGGTGACATTCTCCGTGGTTGAAATGCTTCGACAGTACAACTCCTCACAACTTGCATTGGCCGAAGCCCCCACCATTACCGACATGGAGGAGGCATTGCTATACCTCAGCAAGACCGAGTTGCTGAAACTTGAAGGAGGATTTCTGGTGATATACAACACCATGCAACTCAACCGACTGGCTGAACGGCGCAATCGCTACGGAAAAGAGCAATACCGAATGCTCGACGAGTTCTACAAACAACGCATACAGCAAATCCACATCGTCGGCGAGTATGCCAACCTTATGGTGAGAGACTATGATGCTGCACTGCAATATGTCAGCGACTACTTCCTGATGGATTTCAAGGCGTTTATTGAGAAATATTTCAAAGGCGAAAGGAAAAACCAAATAAACAAAAATATCACTCCCGCCAAGTATGACAAGATATTTGGCACCCTTTCGACCCGTCAACTGGCGATTATCAACGACAGGCAATCGAAATATATTGTGGTTGCCGCAGGACCTGGCAGCGGCAAGACACGCGTATTGGTGCATAAACTCGCCTCGCTGTTGCTGCTTGAAGACGTGAAGCACGAGCAGTTATTAATGCTCACTTTCTCGCGCTCGGCCGCCACCGAATTCAAGAAACGCCTCATAGAACTGGTGGGCAATGCCGCTCATTTTGTTGACATCAAAACATTCCATTCTTACAGTTTCGACATCATCGGGAGGCAAGGCAACCTGGAAGAAGCAGGCAATGTAGTGGGCCGGGCGGCAGAAATGATTATGAGCAACGAGGTGGAAACCTCGAAGATTGCAAAGAGTGTTCTGGTGATTGACGAAGCTCAGGACATGGGGCATGAGGATTTCCAACTGGTGCTGGCACTGATGCAACGCAATGAGGAAATGCGCGTGATTGCCGTGGGAGACGATGACCAAAATATATACTCATTCAGAGGAAGCAACTCCGTACACATGCGGACACTGATTACCAGCTATGGAGCCACCCTGTATGAAATGACTGACAACTACCGCTCGTCACGCGCTATCGTCGACATCGCCAACCGTTTCGTGAAGAAGATTCCCCACCGCATGAAACGAACCCCTATCGTCGCAGTGACCGACGAGGAGGGAAAGGTAGATTATATTCCCGAGAAAGACCCGTTCGCAATCCATGCCGCCCACATGGCCGGCAACACTGCCGTTCTTACACATACCAACGAGGAGGCAATGCAAGTGGCTTACCTGATTGAACAACAGGGGTTGCACGCCAAACTCATCCAGTCAACTGACGGATTTCGGTTTGGCAACCTGGCGGAGGTGCGATACTTCATGAAATGCATACAACTTGCGGAGACAGATGAGGGCGAGGACACCCATATTGTCAGTAAGAAACAGTGGCAAGATGCCAAGCAACGCACAATGGACTATTATGCCACCAGCCAGAATCTGGACATCCTGCAACATTTCTTCTCCGACTTCGAAGAGACACACCAGACATACTACCGCAGCGACCTCAAGGAATATATCACTGAATCGAATATAGAAGACTTTATCGCCACCGATGACAAGACCATCCTTGTGTCTACAATTCATAAGGCCAAGGGACGCGAGTTCGATACCGTATACCTGTTTCCTCCCAAGAAAGATAAAATTGACGAAGATGTATTGCGTGTCGTATATGTCGGCATTACACGGGCAAAGAAAAACTTATTCCTCCTTAAAGGCGATGGAGAACTACAGGATTCATCCATTGCAATAGCCTTGACCCATCGTGATGTATGGCTTGATTATTTCAGAGACAAGAAAGAAGCAATACTACGGTTGCGCAGCGGGGATGAACTCCTATACCACAACGGATACTTGACCACTCAGACAGGAGTCTATGTTGCCGCCCTCTCCAGTGCGATGAAAACAAAACTCATCACTTTTGAACAAAAGGGGTATAAAGTCACCCGAGCCACAGTAAGGTTTGTAGTGGCTTGGCGACCCAAAAATGACGATATGTTTCCGCAACAAGTGTCAGTGACAGAACCCACGGAATATGCCGTCTGCCTTGCCAACCTATTTCTGGAAAAACAAAAAGGGGAAGCCTAGCTAGAGAGGCTTCCCCCAGTATATGAATGCCAGGCAGAATCAGAGGCGGGATTCCACGATGGGCCAGTCTACAATCTGCCAGAGGGCTGTGAGGTAATCGGCACGGCGATTCTGATAGTCGAGGTAATAGGCGTGTTCCCAGACATCGAAGGTCAGCAACGGCCGCAGGCCGTCGGTGACAGGATTTTCGGCGTTGCGCTGCTGGGTGATGACCAGCTTGCCTGCCGGGTCGGCGCTCAGCCATACCCAGCCGCTGCCGAACAGCGTGGCCCCTTTCTGCTCGAATTCTTTCTTGAAGGCCTCGACAGAGCCGAAATTATGTTCCAGCAACGTGGTCATCTTAGCACTCATGGGACGAGGAGACGGCGAGAACTGCTCGAAATACATGGCGTGGTTCAGCACCTGGCCGGCATTGTTGAACAACCCGCCTTCGGCCTTGCAGACCACCGCACTCAGCGGCATGTTCTCCAGCCCGCTGCCAGGAAGCATCTTGTTGAGGTTGTCCACGTAGGCTTTCAGGTGCTTGCCGTGGTGGTACTCCAGCGTGGAGTGGCTGATGATGGTGCCAAGATCGCCATACGGCAGTGCCGGCATTGCAAATTGTCCGTTGATGGGCATAATGTCTTTCATATCGAAAAGTTTTAGGGTTAATAATTTTCTGGTTGGAGGAGAGGCTACGCCTCGCCATACTGGGTGTCGATGAGACCATCGGACTGCAGTTTCTTGTATGTCTTCTCGGCGGCCAATTGCTCGGCCGACTTGATGGAGTATTCGATGGCATGTTCGGCGGGCTCGCCGTCTACCTTCACCCTGACGTCGTACTGCCGGCGGCTCTCCTTCCCTTGGTAGAAGACCCGTTCGACTTCGAAGCTAATCTTCTTGTGGTTCTTCTGGCCCCAGTCGATAATCTTGCTCTTGAAGTTCCAATCGGTGTGCTCCATGGCATCCACGTCGAGGTAGTTGTTCAACACCTTGTCGATGATGACATGGCGGGTGAAGTTATAGCCTTTTTCCAGATAGATGGCCCCCACCAATGCCTCGAAGGCATCGCCGTCGATGGATTTGAAGACCCCTTGCGACTCTTTGTTGTACTGTATCAGCTGGGAGAGGCCTATTTTCTGTGCCAGCTTGTTCAAATTGGCGCGGCTTACCAGTTTGGAGCGCATAATGGTCAGGAACCCTTCGCCCTGGTAAGGGTATTTCTTATAGAGGAATTCCGCCACAATGGCACTCAACACGGCATCGCCCAGATATTCCAGCCGCTCATTGTTGATACGCCGTCCGACACCGGTTTCCACCGACTTGGACTTGTGGATGAACGCAATCTGATAGAGACTCGTATTACGGGGGATAAACCCCAATATATTCTTGAAAAAAAGGTAAAATTCCTTATGCTCTCCTTTATAACGGTTGAAACACAGCATAGCTAGTATTTCCGGAAAGCCAGGCAGACGTTATGTCCGCCGAAACCAAATGCATTGCTCAATGCAAAGTCCACTTTTCTGTAGGTGGCCTTGTTGAACGAGAAGTCGAGCTGGGGGATGTTGGGGTCGTCGGTGAAGTGGTTGATTGTCGGCGGGACGACATCGTTCTGCACCGCGAGGGCGGTAGCGATTGCCTCCACTGCGCCCGCTGCACCCAGCAGATGGCCCGTCATGGACTTTGTGGAGTTGAGTGTGATATGACCGGCATGGTCGCCAAACAACGCCACCACGGCCTTAGGTTCGGAGATATCGCCTATCGGCGTGGAGGTACCGTGGGTGTTGATATGGTCTACGTCGGAGAGCTGCATCCCGGAGTCTTCGATGGCAAGTTTCATCGCGTTGCGGGCACCAATGCCCTCGGGGTGGGATGCCGCAATATGGTAGGCATCGGCGGAGAGGCCGCTGCCGGTGATTTCTGCATAAATTTTCGCCCCACGGGCTTTGGCATGTTCCAATTCTTCCAGCACAAGGGCTCCCGCACCTTCGCCCAGCACGAAGCCGTCACGGTCCTTATCGAACGGCCGCGAAGCCGTCTGTGGGTCGTCGTTGCGGGTGGAGAGGGCCTGCATGCCACTGAAACCACCTATACCCAACTGGGTGATGGCGGCCTCGCTGCCTCCTGTTACAATCACATCGGCCTTGCCCAGACGTATCAACATGAGCGCGTCGTTGATGGCAATTGCCGACGAGGCACACGCCGCTGTGGTGGCATAGTTGGGGCCACGATAGCCATGCCGTATGGATATCTGACCCGCGCAGATATCGCCAATCGATTTCGTGACAAAAAAGGGATTGAACCGGGGCGTCGTGGTATTTTGGACATACGATGCCACTTCATCCTGGAAGGACTGGCAGCCGCCCATACCCGAAGCAAAGATAACACCCACACGGTCTAAATCCAGTTTCTCCGAATCGAGACCTGCGTCGTGTATCGCCTCATCCGAGGCTACAATCCCATACTGTGTAAACAAATCAAGTTTCCGCCCCTCTTTCCTATCGAAAAAATCCTCAGAGCAGAAACCTTTTATCTCTGCCGCGATGCGGCACTTGAATGGTTCGGGATCAAAACGAGTAATCCGCCCGGCACCACTTACTCCTCCCAATAAAGAATCCCATATCTCGGGAACTTTATTGCCGACAGGAGTAAGTGCGCCGAGTCCAGTGATTACTACTCGTTTCAAATTCATTAGCGGGAGGCGAAATAATTATTTCTGAGCCTTCTCGATGAAAGCGACAGCATCGCCCACAGTGACAATCTTCTCAGCTTCTTCGTCGGGAATCTGAATGTCAAACTCCTTCTCAAGTTCCATAATTAACTCGACAGTGTCCAAAGAATCTGCGCCAAGATCACTTGTGAAGCTGGCTTCCAAAGTTACATCCTTTTCATCGACACCAAGCTTATCAACAATGATAGCTTTGACTTTCGTTGCAATTTCAGACATGTTTGTTTAATTTTTTTGGTTTAACGAGTTGCAAAGAAACGAAAAAAAAACCACATAGACACCATTTTTAACTTTTTTTCTTCACCAACGCCTTGTTAATTGTATGGAGCATAGCCTACTGCAGACAAAAATAAAGGACCGTAAAAGCCCGATTTCATTACGTTTTTCCTTGTTTTTTCAAGGCTTTCCGGAGGGCGAAATGTTAAAATCAGGGGGGCGCAGGGAGGGTGAAATGTTAAATATGGCAGAAATACAACAATTTGAGATATTTAGCGTTATTATTACATATTCTTAACAAACCACAGATACTGTTATGATTAAATTAGCCATCTTCGCGTCGGGCAACGGCACTAACGCACAACGCATCAGCGAGTATTTTGCGACTAGCGACACCGTAAAGGTGGACTGCATCATCTATAACCGGAAGGATGCCTATGTGGCGGAACGCGCCAAGCGATTGAACATCCCCGCACATTATTTTACCCGGGACGATTTCTACACCAACGGCCGGGTGTTGGAATACCTGAAGGAACATGAGATTGATTGGGTTATCCTGGCGGGATTTCTCTGGCTTGTCCCCGAAGAGATTTTGAAGGCTTTCCCCAACCGCATCATCAATATCCATCCTGCACTCCTACCCAAGTATGGCGGGAAGGGGATGTATGGCGAGCATGTGCACGAGGCCGTCATCGCCAACCATGAGAAGGAAAGCGGAATCACCATCCATATTGTGGACCATCAATACGACAAGGGGACGACCCTGTTTCAGGCAAAATGCCAACTGACCGACAAGGATACACCCGACACCCTTGCCGCCAAGATACATGAGCTGGAGCAGACCTATTTCCCCGTGGTGATTGAAAAGACTGTAACCAACGAAGCCCGATAGACGCATGAATATCGCTGTCAATACCCGACTTTTGCTGACAGGAAAGCTGGATGGGATCGGGTGGTTCACCGCGGAGTCCCTGCAACGTATCGTGCTGGCACATCCCGAGCACGAGTTCTACTTCCTCTTCGACCGGAAGTATGACTCCAGGTTTATCTATGCCCAAAATGTACACCCCGTAATCCTGTGGCCACCGGCACGTCACCCGATACTGTGGTATATCTTCTTTCAGAGGAGTGTCCGCCACGCCTTGAAACGATACAAGATAGACCTCTTCCTGTCGCCAGACGGGTATATGACACTGGGGACAAAGGTCCCGACGCTGACCGTCATCCACGACATCAATTTTGAGCATAGCAAGGACAACCTGCGTCCGTCGCACCAGCGGTACATGACCTATTTCTCGCCGCAATTTGCACGTTACAGCACACGGATTGCCACTGTCTCGGAGTTTTCCAAGAAAGACATCGCCGAGACATACCATATCGACCCCGAGAAAATAGATGTGGTGTATGACGGTGCCCATGCAGGGTATCGCCCATTGGACGAGGCCGAGAAACAGCTCACTCGAGACCGGTACGCCGACGGCCACAGATACTTTATCTTTATCAGCACCATCATCAAACGGAAGAACCTTGCCACCCTGCTGACGGCCTTCGACCGTTTCAAACAACAGGACAACGAAGGGATGAAGCTTGTGGTTGTGGGCCATCGTGTGTGGTGGAAAGATGAGTTGAAACAGGCATACGACCAGATGCAGCATAAAGCCGACGTGGTTTTTGTGGGTCGTGCGGAGCCGGATGCGCTGGCCCGACTGCTGGCTTCCGCCACCGCTCTGGCATACCCATCGTTCTACGAAGGGTTCGGAATCCCTATACTGGAGGCCTTCCACGCGGAGACTCCTGTCATCACGTCCAACTGCACCTCCATGCCCGAAGTGGCGGGCGAGGCGGCTCTGCTGGTTTCTCCCACAGATGTGGATGGACTTGCCGACGCACTTTCACGGACTGCCAGCGACAGCGCACTCTGCCACCAACTGGTGGAGAAGGGACGCGAACAGCGCAAGCTGTTCAGCTGGGACGCCACTGCCGAGAAATTATGGGAGAGCATGATGAAAACCATGCAGGAAGGATGATATGAGGAAGACCTGGATGACATTGGGAATGTGGCTTGCGCTCGGGGCTTGTGCGCTGGCGCAACAGCCTGCCGCCGATACGGTGCAGCAACGGACCAACCTGGTGTATAACGGGTCTTTCGAAGAGTACCGCACATGTCCGAGGAAGGTGGATGCCTCCGGTGTCTTGACCATCGTCGAAGGGTGGTACCAGCCCACAAAGGGCAGCGCCGATTACTTCAACACCTGCGGCACAAAGGAATGTGGCGTTCCTAAAAACAAGATGGGAGAGCAGACGGCCCATAGCGGCGACGGCTACTGTGGAATTTATTGCAGCAAGACTGAATATAGGGAATACCTTCAGACCAAACTGAAGCGGCGGTTGGAGGCTGGCGACAGCATATGGGTGACGTTTTATGTGAGCCTGTCGGAAGAGTCTTCCGGTGCCATCGCCACCCTGGGTGGATTGTTTACCCAAGAACAAATCAGCGACACATCCCACAGCCTGCTTTTAGCACAAGAGACGGTGAGACTCACGGCCAACGTGTCTCAAGTCATCGCAAAACCCTACATCCCACAGATTGAAAATCCCGCCACCTCGCCGTTGACGGACACCCGCGGCTGGCAATGTGTCACCGGAGTATTCGTGGCCAAAGGGGGCGAACGATATGTCACCATCGGGAATTTCGCCCCTATCGAACGCTCGGGGTACACCGAGCCCAATGATTTGACGAAATTGCTCCCGGGGGCTTATTATTATATAGATGATATTCATATTGAATGTCTGAACTGCCGCACGGCAAACGATGAGGACATCAATATCGACTCATCCTATCTCTCCGAGAGCCAGCCTTCGTTCGCCGTCGGGAGCACGTTTGTGATGAAGGATATCTTTTTCGAATTTGACAAAAGCACCCTCCTCCAACAGTCCTACTTTGAATTGCTCAAACTTCGGATGCTGCTGGAGAAGCACCCGAAGATGCGCCTGGAGATACGCGGGCATACCGACAACAGAGGGTCCGCCAGCTACAACCAGCGGCTCTCCGAAAACCGAGCCAAAGAGGTGGCCGATTACCTTATCAAGAAAGGGATTGACGAGAAACGCATCAAGCACCACGGGTATGGGAAAAGCCTCCCTATCGATGACAACGACACCGAAGAGGGGCGCGCCAACAACCGTCGTGTGGAGTTCAAGATTCTCGCGCTGTAACGGACAGGTAACAATACATTTGATATCCCCCCTATAGCAAAAGAGGGTGTCCGTTGCAGGACACCCTCTTTTGGTTTATTCGTTAGTACTCTTATTCTATCACGCGGTAGAAGGAGACGCGACGGTTGACGGAGAACTTGAGGTCGCCGAAGGCCATCGTCTTACCCTTGTAGTCCACATCGAGGCGATCGCCATCAACACCAAACTTCTTCACCATGATGCGCTTCACCTCTTCAGCACGCTTCTGAGAGAGCTTCATGTTGTAAGCATCCGAACCAGTGTGGTCGCAGAAACCAACAATCGTCAGCTTAACATCGGGATTGTCCTTCATGATGCGGGCAACAGCCTGCAGTTTGACCATCTCGCTGTCGGGCACACGCCATTCGTCGTTGGGATAGAGCACCGAGAACGGGATAGCATAGTACGTGAGCTGGTCGGTCTTGAGCTGATCGATAACCTTGGCCAGGCTGTCGGCAACGGCTTTGCTGCGCTCATCAGCCTCGGTCTTGATACGATCGTTCTCAGTGTTGAGTTCCTCAACCTGGTTCTCAAGTTTCTGCTCGGTAGCCTTGGCTTCCACGAGGTCTTTCTTGAGGGTCTCGGCCTGGTTGGAGAGAGCATCGAAACGCTCCTGGGTCAGCAGGGCACGCTGGGCGGCCACAGCGCGGTCGGTCGGAGTTACGCCGAGGTCATACATGTAACCCAGGTTGACCAGAAGGTTCATGTCATGCAGCAGGGCACCGGGGTTAGGAGCATCAGCAAGCACATCGGCCTCGCCCTCGATGTAGAGAGAGCTTCTGTCGGTGAATTTATAGCTGAAACCTAAACCGGCATCCATCTGAATACCCACGTGACCGAAGTTACGGGCATCGTTGAAGCTGAAGGCGAGACCACCGCCGGCAAACGTATAGAACGAAGCTCTGCGGTTGGGGTCGTAACCTTTGATAGCGTCATTGATGGAAAGCTTGATTTCCACCGTCCATGCAGCGTGGTTGTCCATTGTCCAACGTGTAGCAGGTGCAGGGGTCACAGAACCTGTGGCGGTCTTTTCGGCATCCTGGCAATCAGCAAAGAGGCTGGGCCAGTTGAAGCGCATACGGAAACCCCACACATGGTTCAGCTTCTGCTCGATGGTCACACCAAGACCGCCATTGAGACCTTTACCCCAAGCGGGAGACTCAATGCCGTAATATTGCTTGGTGTCCAACTGGTAATTGAAGGAACCGTTAATACCGATACCCCAATTGCTCCAGAAGCCATAACGAGGATACTCGTTTTGTTGTGCGAATACAGAACTGGCTATGGCAATAAAACCTGCCAGCATCGCAATTTTAGATACTCTTTTCAACATGTTGTTAATCTTATTTTTATATTAATAATTCGTGTTTACTTCAAAATGCAAAAATACTACTTTTTTTTAATACAACAAATTTTTTTTATAAATTTCTGTGATTTTGTTGTTTGTGCAACTTATAAACAAATAATCAACAATGACTTTTCGTACTATAAATCAACAAATTGCAAATTACACACAAGTATATTTAGTTGAACCAACAGGAAGTGCAAGTATTTCACTCATATAAGACACCATAAAGCATCCTTCCGAGAAGGGAAAGCCCAACACCCTCTGCCCTAATACTACGAACTATCCATCAGGTATTTGGAAAACCACATTGAAATATTTCCCCGTAATAAGTATATAATATCATAAAATTATTTGTATCTTTGCATTTTAATCATTCACCTCTCAACACATCACATTATGAACACCATCCAAGTCTGTACCGACTATCTGCAAAAATTTATATCCAAGAAGGAATTGGACGCCATCGCCTCCGAAATGCTGGCCGCAAAGAAGACCCTGCTTTCCGGTTCCGGTCTTGGAAATGACTTCCTCGGCTGGGTTGACCTGCCGCAGGATTTGGATTCGTCCATCATCTCCAGCATCAAGTCCGATGTGAAACGGCTCACCCCCAGTGCCCAACTCTTTGTGGTCATCGGTATTGGTGGCAGTTATCTCGGCGCACGTGCCGTCATCGAAGCCCTCCAGTCAGAATTTGCCAGCATGCAGTCCGACGGGAGCCATCCGTATATCATCTATGCCGGACACACCCTGAGCGAAGACTATTACCATCAGCTGCTCCAACTGTTGGACACGCGTGACTACGCAGTTGCCGTGATTTCCAAATCCGGTACCACCACCGAGCCTGCGGTCGCTTTCCGCATCGTGAAAGGTCATCTTGAAAAGAAATACGGAAAAGCCGCTGCCGCGGAACGGATAATCGCCGTTACCGATGCACAGCGGGGTGCGCTGCACGACATCGCCCAGCAGGAAGGGTACCGCACCTATATCATCCCCGACAACGTAGGCGGGCGGTTCTCAGTCCTCACCCCCGTGGGGTTGCTTCCCATCGCCATGGCGGGCTACGACATCGACCGACTGCTGGCCGGCGCCCGCGACATGCGGGAGGTATGTATCCAGAACGACGACATCCAAAGCAACCCCGCCCTGCTCTATGCCGCCGTGCGGAATATTCTCTACCGAAACGGACGCAAGGTGGAGATCCTCGAGAACTTCGTCCCCCAGTTGCGCTATATCAGCGAATGGTGGAAGCAATTGTATGGCGAAAGCGAAGGAAAAGACGGGAAAGGCATCCTACCCCACAGCCTCAGCTTCACCACCGACCTGCACTCCATGGGACAGTACGTCCAAGACGGCGAACGCTCAATGTTTGAAACCGTCATCAGCGTGGCAAAACCCACCCATACCGTCAACATCCCTGCCGACGCCCAGAATCTCGACGGCATCAACTACCTCCTCGGCAAGAGCCTTACCGAAATCAACCATAACGCCGAACTGGGCACCATCATGGCACATGTGGACGGCGGCGTGCCCGTACTGCGCATCGAACTCCCGACCGTTGACGAATACACCCTCGGACAGTTGCTGTATTTCTTCGAATTCGCCTGCGGCGTCAGCGGCTACATGCTCAATGTCGACCCCTTCAACCAGCCCGGTGTGGAGGCATACAAGAAGAATATGTTCCACCTCCTTGGCAAGCCCGGCTACGAAAAAATCTGAGAATCTGTAATCCTTACAGAATACACTTAAACCCCGAGAGCCTTCCCGCCTCGGGGTTTCATTTTTCTGTTTATGGTACAACTAGAATGGCAGATCGCCCAGAGGGGCAGTCTCGCTGGAAAGTATCGACGAGAGGGGGTCGTGCTCACGCTCCCCCTGTTCATCGGTGCGGTTGCGGTTGGCCAGCACCGTGAAGTTCTCGGCCACCACCTCTGTAATCGTCCGTTTGTTGCCGTCTCTGTCTTCCCACGAGCGCGTCTGCAGCTTTCCTTCGACATAAAGCTGCGTGCCTTTCCGCAGAATCTTCTCCGCTATCTCGGCCAATGTGCGCCAACAGACCACATTATGCCATTCCGTCTGCTCCACACGCTCTCCGTCGCGAGTCTTTCTATATTCGGTCGTGGCCAACGGGAACGAAGCCTTCTTCACTACACCTGCCGTCTCGTCATGCTTGTCCATCGGGAATACGACCACATCGGGATTCCTCCCCAAGTTTCCAATCAGAATAACCTTGTTTACTCCTATCATAAAACTGTTTGTTTAGTTATCTTTAGTTATCTTGCCGTAGTGTCTCTCCTCCACCCTGCGACGCTGTCTGTTCTTGCCTTCGTATCGGTGGATTCGGTTTGCAAAGATAGCAATTTTTTAAGCATTATCCATATAAAGATATTCACAATCCATGCAAATACCTGTCCATCAGCCTTGAAATCGGGAGATATTTCAGTTCCTTCGCCTCAATTGCCTTGGATTGTGGGGGCATTTGCATGGGTTCTTCGGCATAAACCACCCGCACAAACTGCGCC
This sequence comes from uncultured Bacteroidales bacterium, assembly GCA_905234695.1. Classification (GTDB taxonomy): domain Bacteria; phylum Bacteroidota; class Bacteroidia; order Bacteroidales; family P3; genus Colimorpha. The sequence continues at coordinate 15,438 of CAJOHZ010000033.1, forward strand.
ACAATGGTGCGGTGGGTGAGCTGATGCTGCAATGTCGGCCCCAACTCCACTTTGTCAGCCTCCCTGCCAGTCCATTCCTGCAACTGCGCCGCAAACCGCTTCAGTTTCCTCGATGTGGCGACAGAGGTCTCCGTCTCCAGCAGCGGGAAATCGTACAGTCCCTGCCACACGTCGCCCTCGCCACGGCGGCGCACCAGCACATACTCCTGCCCCTCTTTCTGCCATCGGATATCGAAATAATAGAAGTACCGCCGCTTCACCTCCGTCCGCTTCATCCTCACCGGCAACTGATCCACCTTCCCCTTGCGAAATGCCACACATTCCTGACGGAAGACGCAGTTGCGGCAGTCTGGATTGGCCGGCTTGCAATATATCGAGCCGAAGTCCATAATCGCCTGGTTGAACAGGTCTGGCCGCCGGCGGTCAATCAAATGGTTCAGCAGCTCCTCAAACTCCTTGTACGCGGCATCTGTCCCTATCGGCGTATATAACCCATACTGGCGGGCGACCACACGATACACGTTGCCGTCTATCACCGGATACGGAAGCCGATAAGCAAACGACGCAATGGCAGCTGCCGTATAGCGGCCTACACCCGGCAACGCCAGAATACCCTCATAGGTGTCTGGGAACCGCCCGTCCATATCAAACGCCACCTTCCGGGCCGCCTTGTGCAGGTTGCGGGCGCGGGAGTAGTACCCAAGGCCCTGCCAGTTCTTCAGCACCTGTTCCTCTGTGGCCTCTGCCAAATGTCTCACTGTGGGATATTCCCGCGTGAAGCGCTCATAATACCCACGCCCCTGTTCGATGCGCGTCTGCTGAAGGATAATCTCCGACAGCCAGATGAAATACGGATTGTCAATGCCGCGCCACGGCAAACTGCGACCATATTCGGAATACCATCTTAAGAGCTTTTCTGAGTACATACAACAGGGGGCAATTTCTGATTTCTCGGTCTTTGTTTTCGAGTTTTGAACAGGTTATTCCTGCCTAACACGTTGAAAAAGTAGTGTTAAATTATTATTTTTGATTTTATACAATCAATTATTATACTGTGTTTTATAATTAATGATATGTTAAATAATTCTTTTACCCCATTTCGGAAGGGTGAAAAGTTTTGTCAATTCAAAAAAAAGTCCGACTTTTGCACCCCGATTTCCAAAAGGAAAACACACTCTAAGTAACGTAAAACACAATAAAAAATTATAGCATTATGTCAAAGATATGTGAAATTACCGGCAAGAAAGTGATTCGCGGCTACAACGTTTCCCACTCCCGCATCCACACCAAGAGAACCTTCTCCCCCAACCTGCAGACCAAGAAATTCTACATTCCCGAAGAGGATATGTGGATTACTCTGAAAGTGAGCGCTAAAGGTATGCGCATCATCAACAAGAAAGGCATCCTTGCCGCCCTTAACGATGCTGCCGCCCAGGGTCACCTGCAGTTCTAACACCAAAACGAAGACCAACAAGTCTTAATAAACAAATTCATTTATCAACCCTTAACAAGAAAGAGGTATTAAACATGATCGTAGTTCCTATCAAAGAAGGTGAAAACATCGAGAGAGCCCTTAAGAAACTCAAAAGAAAATTCGAAAAGACCGGTGTCGTGAAAGAACTTCGCGAACGCCAGAAATTCACGAAACCTTCTGTTATCAACAGGGAACGTAGACAGAAAGCCATCTATGTGCAGCACCTGCGCCAGCAGGAGCTCGACAAATAGTCCAGCGCTGTCTTTACGAATCAAAAAAAGAAGAGGATGTCTGATCGGACATCCTCTTCTTTTTTGGAAACATGACATACAGGGGCCTTCCCTTTGGCACCCCGTATCTACGACAAGGGTTAACGTTTCTCCTTGTATTTCTCAATCTGCGGTTTCAGTGCGTCGATGCAGGCAGACACCGCCTCTTCAAAACTATCGGCTTGTTTGCTGATGAACAGGTTCGGCCCGGGAAGGCTGAGCTCGATTTCAGCAATCTTGTTGTTGTCGCTCTCGGGTTTGTCGACTTTAAGCGTTACTTCGCACTTTGTGACGTTGTCAATCAGGCGGTCGAGTTTCGTCACCTTGTCGATGATGAATTTCTCCAGCTTGGGATCCGCCTTGAATTTCACAGCATTGATTGTGGTGTTCATAGTGTTGTCTCCTATTTTTTATTTGCCCTTGGATGGGCGTGTTTGTAAGTTTCTTTCAGATGTTCACGTGTCACATGCGTATATATCTCTGTGGAGGTAAGGCTGCTGTGGCCCAACAGTTCTTTGATGGCATCGATGTTGGCACCCTCGTTGAGCATGTGGGTGGCAAAGGTGTGACGGAACACATGCGGACTCGTGCGGTCGGCGTGGGAGAGTTCCGGCATGTATCGCTCCACGATAGTATATATCATCCCGTCGCTCACCTCCCTCCCGCGGCTGTTGACCAGCAGCCTGTCGGTGATTTTTATCTGTGGGTTTTTGCGCATCTGTTCCTCCAGCATCTCTGCCCTTAACGCAAGATAACGCGAAATATTATGTGCCAGCTCTTCTTCAATGGGAATTATCCGTTCCTTGTTGCGCTTTCCTCGCACTTTCACAGTATGCGCCGTCAGGTCGATATTCTGCAATGTCAGATAGGCCAACTCCGAGCGACGCATCCCGGTCTCGTAGAGCATCCTGAGCACCAGTTTGTCCAATTCACCGTCATAGGTGTCCGGGAAACGGGAGGCCTCGTAGATATGCTCCACCTCGCTCTCGCGGAAAAACACCGGAAGGTGCTTCGGCATCCGCGGCGACGACACCTTGGCCATAATGTCGCGGTCAAGGTAGTTCTGCCGACGCAGATACTTGAACCACGCCCGCAGGGCGGCATGCTGCTTGACCACCGTGCCGGGCTTCTCTCCCGACGAAATCAACTCCATCTGCCACTCTCGCACCTCGCGTGCCGACACCTCCTCCAAATCATACACCTGACGCGATGCCAGGAATTCCGCAAACCGCTTCACGTCGCCCACATAATAACTCACCGTGCCACCCGCCAAACGTCTCTCGGTGGTGACATAATCGGCAAATCGCTGTATGGCCTCTTCGATTTTCACAATTGCAAAGGTACGAAAAAAATCCGTACCAATAGTTAAAATATCTAATTTTAACTATTCTATTGTGCCGACACAGCACACAAATTTTGACTTATCGGGCCTATAATCCTATAGGCCCGATGATGTTAGAACAGACCTTCGAGGACGGAGTCTTCCACCAGGTTGGGCATGGTGACTTTCAACTCGGGGCAGATGTCCATGGCGCGCTGGATGGCGAACATGGCGCCTTCGTTGCGAGCCCAGCTGCGACGGCTGATGCCGTTGTTGACGTCCCAGTGCAGCATCATGCGCAGACGGCGGTCGCATTCGGGCGAGCCGTCCAGCACCATACCGAAGCCGCCGTTCATCACCTCGCCCCAGCCTACGCCGCCGCCGTTGTGGATGCTGACCCACGTGGCGCCGCGGAAGCTGTCGCCGATGACATTCTGCACGGCCATGTCGGCGCAACGGTTGGAGCCGTCGTAGATATTCGAGGTCTCGCGGAACGGGCTGTCGGTGCCGCTCACGTCGTGGTGGTCACGACCCAGCACGATGGGGGCGCTGATTTCGCCCTTCTTGATAGCCTCGTTGAAACGGGCGGCAATCTTGGTGCGTCCTTCGCAGTCGGCATAGAGGATGCGGGCCTGGCTACCCACCACGAGGTGGTTCTCCTTGGCGCCCTTGATCCACTGGATGTTGTCGTGCATCTGCTGTTGTATCTCGGCGGGCGCTGTGGCGGCAATCTCGCCCAGCACCTCCATGGCGATATGGTCGCTCTTGTCGAGGTCCTCAGGCTTGCCGCTGGTGCAGACCCAGCGGAAGGGGCCGAAGCCGTAGTCGAAGCACATCGGACCCATGATGTCCTGCACGTAACTCGGATAGCGGAAAGCGGTGTGGTCGGCGTTCCAGATGTCGGCACCGGCACGACTGCTCTCCAGCAGGAAGGCGTTGCCGTAGTCGAAGAAGTACATGCCGCGGGCGGTGAGTTTGTTGACCGCAGCCACATGGCGGCGCAGGCTCTCCTGCACCTTCTCCTTGAAGAGTTCGGGTTTCTCGGCCATCATCACCTTGGCATCCTCGAAGGTGACTCCCACGGGGTAGTAGCCACCAGCCCAGGGGTTGTGCAGCGAGGTCTGGTCGGAACCCAGATCCACCTGGATACCCTTCTCGGCACAGTATTCCCACAGGTCGACCACATTGCCCTGATAGGCAAACGAGCGGGCGATTTTCTGTTCGCGGGCCTTGTTCACGGCCACAAACAGTTCGTCGAGGTTGTCGTGCACCTCGTCCACCCAGCCTTGCGTATAGCGTTTCTGCGTGGCGGCGGGGTTGATTTCAGCGGTGATGCTGACCACACCGGCGATATCGCCGGCCTTGGGCTGGGCGCCGCTCATACCGCCGAGACCGGCGGTGATAAATAGCTTGCCTGCCGTGCCGCCACCAAGTTTACGGGCGGCATTCAGCACCGTGATGGTGGTGCCATGGACAATGCCCTGCGGGCCGATATACATGTAGCTGCCGGCGGTCATCTGGCCATATTGCGTCACGCCGAGGGCGTTGTAACGCTCCCAGTCGTCAGGTTTGCTGTAGTTGGGAATCATCATTCCGTTGGTGACCACCACACGCGGGGCCTCCTTGTGGCTGGGATAGAGCCCCATCGGGTGGCCGCTGTACATCACGAGGGTCTGCTCGTCGGTCATCTCGCTGAGGTATTTCATCACAAGACGATACTGGGCCCAGTTCTGGAACACGGCGCCGTTGCCACCGTAAGTGATAAGCTCATGCGGATGCTGCGCCACGGCGGGGTCAAGATTGTTCTGAATCATCAGCATGATGGCGGCCGCCTGACGACACTTGGCAGGGTACTCCTCGATAGGGCGGGCGTACATCTTGTAGGTGGGGCGCAGACGGTACATATAGATGCGACCGTATTTCTTCAACTCCTCGGCGAACTCGGGCGCCAGCATCTTATGGTACTTGGCGGGGAAGTAGCGCAGCGCGTTGCGGATGGCCAGCTTCTTCTCGGCGGGCGTGAGGATGTCCTTGCGCTTGGGCGCATGGTTGACGGAGGGGTCATAAGCCTGGGGTTCGGGCAGCGGGTCGGGGATACCGAGCCGTAATTCATTCTGGAATTCTTCGAGTGTCATGGCGTTATATTTTTTTATTTATCAATTCTTACCGTTTGATGTAGGAAAGGAAGTCAAGGTCGATGGACAAAGCAACGAAGGGCTTCAGAAGCCATGCCTTGGCGGTGATGTCGTCGATACTCTGGGCGTCGCCCAGGACGGAGTTCTCGTCATAGCCCGAGGCCAACACCTCATACTCGGCAATATTGACCCCGGCGGTGAAGTAGAAGAAATCGACAAAGCGGAACGACGGCCCCACATAGAAGTTCTTGAAAAGATTGCTGCCGCCGAAGCCGACATAGATGCCGATATCATAGGCAAACTCCTGGTCGAATTTCTTCAATTCAGGAGTTCTGATGGAGGTCTCGCCAATGGGATACGACGAGTGGTCTTTGTTGAAATGCTTGGTGAGGTCCCACAGCATCACGGAGGCGCCGGTGACAAAGTCGAACTCGATGCTGCCCGCATTGCGGTTGCGGAGCACCTTGTTGTACTTGCCCGCCTCGGTGGGGTGAGACTGCAGACGCACCTCCCAGTTGGGGGTGCGGTAAAATCGCATGGCCATGCCCTGGATGGGGCGTACCTTCTTCTTGCGGTTGGTGGCCTCGGCAATCTTTGCCTCGGCCTCCTTGGCTCGTATCTCCAGATATTTGTTGGCCTCGTCCTTGCGCACATTCTCCAACTCGGCGGCACGCACCAGCGCACTTAGCGAGTCGACGATATGGCGGTAGTGGTCGCGGTCGGCCTCAATCTTCTCCTGATCCACTCCCGATTTGGTGAATATTTCCTTGTAAAACCGTTCCTTCTCCTCCATCAGGGCCTCGCGTTCATGCATGTGCCGCAGCATGGCGCTGTCGATTACCTTCACCGTCACAGTGTCCGTGCGAAGCTGGTATATCGTGTCATGTACCTCCACCGTTACCGGCACAGGCACCCGCACGGTATCGACAACCCGCAGGGTATCGGTAATCCGCAACGTGTCCTGCCCCCGGGCGGCGATGCCCACAGTCAACGCAACAGCGAAAAGGAACGGAAGGGCGATTCGTTTCATGCGTGGAGGATTTCCTGCAACAGTTGGTCGGGGGTGACGGTGGTCTGCGTGCCTGTGGCCATATCTTTGACGGTGAGGGTCTGCGAGGCAATCTCGTTCTCGCCGACAAAGACCACATAAGGCACATGGCACCGGTTGGCATATTCCATCTGCTTCTTCATCTTGGCCGCCTCGGGATAGATGAGGGCGCTCACACCGGCGGAACGCAGCTGTGCGGCACAGCGGATGCAGTAGGGCATACTCTCGGCCCCGAAGTTGATAAAGAGCACCTGGGCAGGCTGCCCCAAATCGGGCGGGAACTTGTCGAGCTCGGTGAGCACATCGTATATGCGGTCGGCACCGAAAGAGATGCCCACCCCCGAGACATCGGGCATGCCGAAAATCCCCGTGAGGTTGTCGTATCGGCCGCCGCCGCAGATGCTTCCGATGCTCACCCCTTGGGCTTTCACCTCGAAGATGGCGCCGGTGTAGTAATTCAGTCCCCGGGCAAGGGTGAGGTCCAGCTCCACGGTGCAGCGGGGCTGCACGAGGGCGATATAGCCAAAGAGTTCCTTGAGTTCCTCGACCCCGCGGGTGCCCACCGCGTTGTTGGCAAACAGCTGTGCCAGCTGCGCCAGTTTCTCCTCGGCGGGGCCGGAGAGGGCAAAGACAGGATCCAGCGCCGTAATCTGGGTCTCGCTGAGGCCTCGGTCGCGCAATTCGGCGCGTACATCGTCGAGGCTTATCTTGTCGAGTTTGTCGATGGCCGTGGTGATATCTGTCAGCTTGTCGGGCGCGCCGATCAACTCGGCGATGCCGGCCAGCACCTTGCGGTTGTTGATTTTCAAAGTCACGGAAATCCCCAGTTTGTCGAATACTGCATCAATCATCTGCACCAATTCCAGCTCATTCAACAGCGAAGTGCTGCCAATCATATCGGCGTCGCACTGGTAGAACTCGCGGTAGCGGCCTTTCTGGGGACGGTCGGCACGCCATACGGGCTGCAGCTGGTAGCGGCGGAAGGGGAAGGTAATCTGGTCGCGGTGCTGCACTACAAAACGGGCAAACGGCACGGTGAGGTCATACCGCAACCCACGCTCGCATATCTGTGCCGCCACCTTGCGGTAGTCCTGCCCGAAATCTACACCCTCCATGAAATCGCCCGAGTTGAGCACCTTGAAGAGCAGCTTGTCGCCCTCTTCCCCATACTTTCCCATGAGGGTGGAGAGGTTCTCCAACGAGGGGGTCTCGATGGGCTCGAAAGCAAAAGAGCGGAACACCTGGCGGATGGTGTCGAAAATATAGTTTCGCCGTGCCATCTCGGCAGGCAGGAAGTCGCGTGTGCCTTTAGGTATACTGCATTTCATGGCGTGTGTAAATAAATTTTTATATATAACTCTATTCCGTGCGAAATATTATATGCGTCGGTGTTTTTTTACATACTATAGATTCAACCTCGAAGTGCAACACTGTTGTGCAAAGATAGCAAGAATTTTTGTTTAGGGGAAGAAAAGTTCAAAAGTTTTCTAGGGCGGAGATTCA
>CAJOHZ010000034.1 GCA_905234695.1 uncultured Bacteroidales bacterium
CATATTGGCCTCGGCGATGCCGCACTGGATGAAGCGCTCGGGGAACTCCTTGGCGAAGCCGTCCATCTTGACGCTGCCTTTCACGTCGGCGCTCAGCGCGACGACATTCTCATTGCGCTTGCCAGCCTCTACCAGGCCCTCGCCCATGCCGGCGCGCAATTCTTTGCTTGATTTAATTTCGTAGTGAGTCATTGTATTGTTGTTTTTGTTTATTGTCGTTGTTTTGTGGGATTTGTCAGACCAGTCGTACAATAAGTGGCTTGTGTGAGTGCTGGTGAGGCTTTCATGGTTCCATGGTTATTGTGACTTGTTGGGCGGAGGTGATGGTAAATCGGGTGGAGAGTGCAGTATTGTAGTCGGTCTTGTCTTTCGGTCTCAAAATGACCTGGTAGTCGCCGGGCAGCAGTTCCATCCGATCGCTGAACGTGTTCGGGTTCAAGTCGCACACCCATCGCAATTTCCCATTCTCGATGACGAACAAACTGCCCACCGTGGGGGTCTGTGGCTTGGTGAGGACCAGCACCCCTGGTACTTCCACCTGCAGGGCCGTCAACGACCCTGCCCTTAGTTCCACGTTGTCAAGATGCATCGACGGCACCGTCAGCACCTCCAAATCATACTTCCCCGCAAGATAGGAGCGTTTGGTGCCCAACGGCTGTGTGGAAACCACCTCGCACTCGCCATGTCGCCGCACACGCACCGGGTATTCCGGCAATGTCCAGGTTGTCTTCTTGCCTGTCCAAACCAACTGCAACTCGCCTTGACCGGCTTCCACCGTCAACGCGCTCACCTGCTCCGCAGGAAAACATCTGCCTGACAACACTACCGGGGGCTTTGTAAAAAACGTGATGTCGTATGTCACGTAAGGGTCAAGTGCCAGCGTATCGCGCCTATCGGCGGCACCATAATGGTACACCACGGCTTTCCGAAGTACGTGGGTTCGGTGGTCATGGAATGCCACCGGGACATCCGTCTCGTACGGTACCCCGTCGGCGCTGACCAGACTCAATGTCGCCCACGACCTCTGCCGCACCTGGCGGAGAAAGTCGAACAATGCCGCCTCGAACTGGCCCTCATTGCGGAGAAATATCACCGTGCTGTCGCACGCCTCTGTCGCTGTGCCGTCGGCATCGATGCAGAACACCGCCGCCCTCAGCACATCGCCACTCTGCTGCAACTGACGTGCCAAGCCGCACAATGAGCCGTCGTCGTTCTTTCCCCTGCTGGTAATCATCAGGACGATATTCCGCGACGAGGCCTCCTGCGGGAAGTCGTTCCGCGCACTGAGCAGAGCCGCCGAAGTCTTTCCTTCGCCGCTCGGCACCAAGGTCTTTATCTTACGATGTACCTTGTAGCCGTTGCCCGCCTCGAACGGAATCTCCAACCGCGAGCCCAACGACTCCTGTCCGAGATGGCCGAAGACACGGAGGCCCACCTCCATCTCAGGATATTTCGCAATGCTGTCGAGAAACCGCAGCAGCACCTGCAGCGTCACCTTCATTTTCGAGCCGCTCTGCCACTGCTCCTGCATTTTGTCGGAGCAGTCGAGCACCAACAAGACACGCGTTTTCTCCATAGGCCGCACCCCTTTCTGGGCCATGCCAGACAGGCTGCACGCTACAAGGAGCAATATAACGACTAGTCTTTTCAAGTCTTTATGTCCAAACGCCCCCTGCTAAAAATCGCCGAGGGTTTCCTTCAACTGGGCAAGCGCCTTGGGCAGGTCGTCGGCACTCAACACCGAGCCATGGTACTTGTTGATACCCTGCATGAAGTCGACACCATAGCCCATCTCGGTTGTGAGAATGACACATACGGGCTTGCCCTTGCCTGTCAATTCCTTGGCGCGGGCCATTCCGTCAAGCACCTGCTGCATGTCGTTGCCATTCTCGATGACCACCGCCGTCCACATGAAACTCTCGAACTTGGCTTTCAAGTCACCGAGGTCCATCACTTGCTGGGTAGTTCCGTCAATCTGTTGGTGGTTGTAGTCGATGGTGCTGATAAGGTTGTCCACCTGCTTGGCACCAGCAAACATCACCGCCTCCCATATCTGGCCTTCCTGCAACTCGCCGTCGCCGTGGAGGGTATATACCAGCGTGTCGTCGCCCGTCATCTTCTTGCCGAGAGCGGCACCGATGCCGACGCTCATCCCCTGCCCCAGCGAACCGCTGGCCATGCGGATGCCCGGCAGGCCGTGCTCGGTGGAAGGATGCCCTTGCAGACGGGTGCCGAACTGGCGGAACGTCTTCAACTCTTCCACAGGGAAGAATCCGCGACGCGCCATCGTGCTGTATATCACTGGTGTGATATGTCCCTGCGAGACAAAAAGCATATCTTGGCCCTTCCCATCCATGGTGAACTGGGCAGGGTCTTGCTTCAAAATATTGAACTGCATGGCCGTCATCCAATCGGCTGTGCCAAGCGACCCGCCGGGGTGGCCCGATTTGGCGGCCGTGGTCATGCGTAGGATGTCGCGGCGCACCTGCGACGCGATGCTTTGAAGTTCTTCGATTGTTTTCATAAGTATCTTTAGTTTACTGTTTTGTCTTTCCTCAACGGGATTTAAGCCTTAAAGTTTGAAGATATACTGACGGCTGTTCTGGTCGTAGCAGATAAGCTCCTCGCCGTGGCGGGTGCAGGTGATGGTGAGCGCATTCTCCTGCTCGTCCGTCACGCTTCCCTTGCCCTTGTCGCCTTTCATCGTGACATGGCCCCATACACGGCCGTTAGTGCCATGACCCGAAATGTAAATCACCTCCTCGGTCTCGGGGGCTTTCTTCACCACCGGACGGGCAGGCTGCGGCGCCGGGGTAGGCATTTCCTCCATCACCTCCGGCTCGGGCTCCGGCATCGGCGTGGACTCTAATTCCAGGGTATCCATCACCTGTTCGTCAACAGACTGGGAACGGTGGCAACCCACTAGGACAATTGGCGTAACCGCCATCATAATGAGCAACAAACTCCATTTCTTCTTAATCATAATCATGCATGTTTTGAGACTACAAAGGTACGCAATTTTTTCTAATTTAGTAAAAAATATTTTTTATTGGAAAATTAATCGTAAATTTGCAAAATCTATAATTTTGCCTAAAATATTTTTACTCCACAGACTATCAAAAGGATATGAATAAAAAATCAACTATTGGCCTCATTCTGATTTTTGCCATCTTTGTAGGTTATATGTGGTGGATATCACCCACCAAAGAGGAGCAGGAAGCCGCTGCCCGTATGCGTGACTCCATTTGGCGAATAGACTCCGCACGCTACGCCGAAGAGGCCGCCCTCCGCGACAGCCTCGCCACCGAGCAGCACCGCCTCGACAGTCTTGCCGCCGCCGGCGACACCACCGTGCGCCAGCAAATGCAGATGAAACAACGCGGCGACCTCGGTATGTTCAACGTCAGTGCCTATGGCGACACCCTGCATATGCTGGTGAAGAACGAGGTGATGGCCGTCAATATCACCAACATCGGCGCACAAGTGAGCGAAGTCATCCTGAACAAGTTCACTACATTTGACCAACGGCCGCTGCAGCTCATCACCCCGGCCGACAGCAATATGAACCTCATCTTCCCGACCAAGGACAACCGCGTCATCAACACCCGCGACCTAGTCTTCGTCCCCTACAGGGAAGAGAACGGCACCTTTGTACAAATCACCGACAGTGCCACCTATGAACTGACAGAGGGCGACAGCCTCACGCTATGCCTGCGCGCTTTCATCGGCGACAGCACAGGCATCAACAAAGAACGTTATATCGAGTTCCGCTACGACTTCAACGGCACGGGCTACAATATCGACTTCGACATCAACTTCCACGGCCTGGCCGATGTCATCAACGCCACCGACTACATTGACTTGGAATGGCACAACCGCATGAACCGCCAAGAGAAGGTGGACGCCACCTCCCGCGGTTCCAACAACCGCAACAAAGATCCCGAACTGTTCTACACCAACGTTTACTACAAGGCCGCCAACGACGACGTGGACGATATCGGACGCGGCGGATCCAACCAGAAGAATGTCAAGACCCCCGTGGAGTGGGTGTCCTACAAACAGCAGTTCTTCTGCGCCATTCTCGTGGCCGACAGTACGTTTGAGAATGCCGACCTCTCTCAAGAGATTCGGAAAAACGATACCGCCGCCAACTACCTGTGCGACATGCACAGCACCATCGGCCTCACCTACCATGGCGAGGGCGACTGCACCATCGGCATGGGGCTCTACTTCGGTCCCACCAAGTTCCGCGACCTGCATGCCATGCACCACGGATTCGAGAAGATGCTGCCCTTGGGCTGGTGGGTGTTTTCCAAGGCCGTCAGCCGCTACCTCATCATCCCCACCTTCAACTTCCTCGAGACCTTCAACTGGAACTACGGTATTATCATCATTGTCTTCACGTTCCTGCTTCGACTCGTGCTGTTCCCCCTCACTTTCAAGTCCTACCAAGGCTCGGCTATCATGCGCATTCTGAAGCCCGAAATGGACAAGCTGAACAAGAAATACCCCAACCCCGAACAGGCCATGCAAAAGCAGCGCGAGATGAGCCAACTGCAGAAACGGGCGGGCTATAGTCCCATGGCTGGCTGCCTGCCATTGCTCATCCAGATGCCCATCCTCACAGCCATGTTCATGTTCTATCCCATCTCCTTCGAACTGCGACAGAAGCCGTTCCTCTGGTGCGACGACCTCTCCACCTATGACAGCATCCTCGATTTCGGATTCTCCATCCCCATCTACGGCGACCATGTCTCCCTCTTCTGCCTGCTGATGTTCGCCATGCAGTTCTTCTACACTTGGTACACCATGCGCAGCCAGCAGAGCCAGATGAACATGCCCGGCATGAAGTTCATGATGTATTTCATGCCCTTCTTCATGCTGTTCATGTTCAACAGCATGGCGGCCGGATTAAACCTGTACTACTTTTTCTCGCTCAGCATCACCATGATTCAGATGATTCTCATCCGCCGTTTCACCAGCGAGAAGAAAGTCCGTGCCCGCATGGAGGCCTACGACCTCAAACACAAGAATGCCCCCGCCAAAAAGAGCAAGTTCCAAGAACGTCTGGAGAAGATGCAGAAGATGACCGAGGAAATGCAGCGGCAGCAAGGAAAACGATAATCACTAACATACAACGCATAACATCATGGTAGTTGCACTTGTAACAATCTTCATCATTGGATACGCCTGCATCGCGCTGGAGCATCCGCTGAAAATCAACAAAACCGCCTCGGCATTGCTGCTGGGGGTCTTGGTTTGGACGGTGTTCACTTTCTTCCACGCCGGCTTCGTCCCCATCACTGAAGAGGGGCAGTTGCTCCTGGCCGAGAAGGGATGGCACGATTTCATCTCTGGCAACCTCATCGAGAACCTTGGCGAGACCGCCGAAATTGTCTTTTTCCTGCTAGGTGCCATGACAATCGTCACCCTCATCGAAGACTATCAAGGCTTCCGGGTCATCACCGATAAGATTGTCACCACCGACAAGAAGAAACTCCTCTGGGTCATCAGCATCCTCACCTTCTTCCTCTCGGCCCTGCTCGACAACATGACCACCGCCATCGTCATGATTGCCCTGCTGCGCAAGCTCATCGCCGACCGGAAAGAACGCTGGCTCTACGCCGGTATGGTCATCCTGGCCGCCAACGCTGGCGGCGCATGGAGCCCCATCGGCGATGTTACTACCATCATGCTGTGGATCAAGGGTCAAGTAACCACCGTCAACATCATCGTCAAGACAATCATTCCCAGTCTTGTATGCATGGTGGTGCCCGTCCTCATCGTGGGAGCCACCCTGAAGGGAGACATCGTGCGTCCCGAGGAGCAGGCCGACGGCATCGAGATTCCTTCCCGCTACCGCAAACTCATCCTTTTCCTAGGTGTCGGAGCCCTCGTCTTTGTTCCCGTCTTCAAAACCCTCACCCATCTGCCCCCCTACCTCGGTATGCTCTTCGGTCTCGGCGTGCTGTGGATCACCACCGAGATTATCAGCCACAAACACACTAAGGACGGTTTCAAGATGCCCACTGCAGTGAGCACTTTGGAGCATATCGACGTGCCCACCATTCTCTTCTTCCTCGGCATTCTCATGGCCGTCAGCTGCCTCAAGGTGGCCGGCATCCTGGGCAGCCTTGCCTCGGGTTTGAACAACACCTTCGGCACCGAAGTCCCGGGATTCTTCTTCATCGACCTCATCATCGGCGTGCTCTCCTCCATCGTCGACAACGTGCCGCTGGTGGCTGCCACCATGGGTATGTACGACATCACCGGTCCCAATGTCATCTTCGAGCCCAACCACCCCTTCTGGGAGTTCCTGGCCTATTGTGCTGGCACCGGCGGAAGCCTCCTCATCATCGGTTCTGCCGCAGGCGTGGCCGTCATGGGTATGGAGAAGATAGACTTCATCTGGTATCTGAAGAAAATCTCCTGGCTGGCCCTCGTGGGCTATCTCGCCGGAGCCATCGTATTCATCGTGATGAACCTGCTGCTCGAGCCCTTCGAGTGGTGGCATAGCATGGTATAATGAAACAACTCTGGAACGACTTCAAACAACGCTCTCCTTGGCGGAAGGTCCTCGACATCTTCATCGTCCTTTTCGCCTTGGCCGGATTTGCCATCATCGGTGCCTGGGGCGTCTATAAGCTCGGCCTCACCAACGACCATGGCACCGTCGACCGCAACCACCGCTACATGCTCTCCGTCTCTGAGATGAAAGACCTACGAGATTCGGTCCTCACCGAGCAACAGCTGCAGGAGCAGTGGATGAGCCAATATACCAAACTCGTGGTGCTCAGCAAATTCTATCCCACTAACGCGCAACTCATCACCCGGGCCGCCCAATGCAGCAACGACCCCCGCGTCGTCGACCGCATGATTGCCGCTTGTGGTATCTACATCCCCGAGGACGAGGAATACCAGCAGTTGCTCCACGATGTGGAAAGTCTTCTGAACCGCCAACCCCAACGACAGCAGGACAACGTCATCCCTTGGATGACAGGCGTAGAATGGGAAGCATTGAAGGAGGCCATCATCCACGACAAGGACCTCATCATCGAGGCCGGACGCCTCACCGGCGTGGAACCCCGTCTTATCGTCGGGTGCCTCATCGGCGAGCAGATACGACTGTTCCATTCCGACCGCGAAACCATCAAGAAATATCTCGGGCCCGTCAAAGTGCTCAATGTCCAGTCGCAGTTCTCCTACGGCGTCAACGGCATCAAACTCTCCACCGCCAAGGCCATCGAGGAGCACCTCAAAGACCCCACCTCCGAGTTCTACATGGGCAAACGCTACGAGCAGTTGCTCACTTACGACACTTCCAACCTCGCACAAGACGACGAACGTTACAACCGCCTTGTCGATTACCGCAACCACCTTTACTCCTACCTCTACACCGCCTGCATCCTGCACCAAACCATGCTGCAATGGCGGCGGGCCGGATACGACATCAGCGACCGTCCCGACATCCTCTTCACTCTTTTCAATGTGGGCTTCGCACAGTCCGTTCCCAAGCCCAACCCTGTTTGTGGCGGCAGCCACATCAAAATCAATGGTGAGGTATACACCTTCGGTGCCATCGGATTCGACTTCTACTACTCCGGCGAGTTGGCCGAGCAGTTCCCCTTCTGGCGACAGCACTTCATTCCTGGCGACAAGGACCTCACCCCCGAGGAGCTGGCCTACATCCAGGGCAGCATGAGCGACTGCAAGCGTCCCCCGCGGGGCTATGAGTACTTCAAGAAAGACAGCGTGGCCACACCACCCACGCCCGATTTCGGATACTCCTACGACGATGACGATGGCGGCCCCTTCACACAAGTCACCCCCATGTAGCCGTCGGTAAGAGGATTATTTCTGCTTCTGCAATGGCTGGCGAAGCCTTTCTTTATGGCTATTTCTTTACAATGCGCTTCACGGTGCTGGTAGCCGTGGTTACGATGCGGACAAAGTAGGCACCGGCAGGAAGATGGGAAATTGAAAATTGAGAATTGAGAACTGAAAATTGGGCTACCCGACGACCAGTCATGTCTAGCACTTCCACTTTCTGAAGCCCTTCGGCCTCAATTGTCAACATGCCACTGGTTGGATTGGGGTATATCGAAGGTTGGGCATTGAGTGTTGCAGATTGCATGTCATCGATTCCCACATGGGCGCAGGGCCACTTGATGAGGTGTGTGCCGCCATTGCGGTAGGCATAGGGGGCCGACACCAAAGTCTCGCCGTGCTGGTTGCGGACATAGTAATTGATGTAACGGTCGGTGCCGCCACCGCTGTGCCATACTGAATAGATATTGTGTGGGGCCACAGGAATGGTGACGGAATCCTTTTGCCCGGATTCCAATTGTGCCGTGCCATACAGGAAACCATTCTCCGACACAAAGGAGAGAGAGGCACCGCCCTGCCAGCCTTCGCCGTGGGTACATTCCATCACGACCGTCACAGGACAGAGCTCTTCAAGGGAATAGGCACCTTGCACCACGCGTATCGTGCATTGGTGCGGACCTTGACTGAGTGTGATGACGGCGACACGTTCGTCGCCGCTGTTGTTCTCGGCGGCTTGAAAACGCAGGATGCTGCCCGGCATGGTGTCAGAGTAAAAGACCGTGAGCCAGTCGGCATCGCACGAGAGAGTCATAACGGTGTTGATTGAGGGGTCACTGCAGAAGAGAACCGAGTCGATACCGCCCATGCGATCGATGCTGATGATGCTGTCACTCACGCGTACCCCATATTCGGGCACCAAGTTCAGCAGGGCGGAATTGTCATCGTTAAACTGGTACGACCCGCCGCCTACACCACCGATGCCAGGGGCGATGTTGTCCACAGGAAAGTAGCCATCACCCGTGCCGCTCCAGCCGAAGTTGAAGTGCATGTAGCCGCGACTGTCATAGCCGTCGCAGATGAATCCGTGGCCACCGGCGGATCCTTGTCCTGTATAGACGATGGGACGGCCCTGATCCAGTTCGGCTTTCAACAGTTCTCTCCACTGGTCGTTGGTGTAGCCGGCATCTTTGTAGACCACACGCATGTCTGGACTGTAATAGAAATAGTCTTTCAACGCGTTGTTGATGGTGAGATAGCCGTCTATATCAGCCAGCCCCAAAGCCGAACTGCCTCCTTGTGCCGCAGTGCCGTAATTCATCTCGAGGCTTACGCCACAGTGGTACATCAGGGTTGCCACAGCCTCTTTCTCACGGTCGGGCGAGGTCATGGTGGCTTGTACAGGCATGTACGCCCAGTCGTAGAGGGTGTGGGCGAAGTCGGCCTCCTGGCGGCCATAAACGGCGTGTGTATATATGTGGTTGCCCTTGCCGAAGGCGGGGTGGTGCCAGAAGTTCATAATTTGTGCCTGTGCCGTGGCGGCGCAGCCCGTGACGGTGCCTTGCGGACAGAACGCATTGTAGGGATATTGCTGGTCCCAATAGGTGGCAATCAACGGTTCCACCACATGTCCGGTATCATCCTTGGGTGAGAGTCCCTGCTCTATCATAGCCCATTCGGACTCGGCGGCTGTGCCGACAGTATGAGACGAGATGGAGGACAATTGGCGTTGGTATCCCTCCAACCAGAGGCGCAAGGCCGGACTCATCCTGGAAGTATCGAAGACGCCTGTGGTGGAGTAGCCCAGGATAGGGCGTGCCGCGTCGTTGGCAGCAACCAGCACGAAGCCGCCGCCCTCGCCCACGAAGAGGTAGATGGCGTCGTACTGCCAGTCTATTGATTCAAATGCAGGGACGGTGGATTTAGTGGCCGGCAGCGTTTGCCAGAAATTCTGTGCCACTGTGGAGGCCCGTTTGGGGGTCACGGGATTGGCCGTGGCTGTGATGAACAGGAACAGGGAAAGACTAAAAGCTATAAGGTTTTTCATGGCAATGGAGGTATTTAATGGGATAGAGATTCAAGGACAATTGAGGGCATCAGCAAGTCGGGCATTATGTCCCAGGCGATTTTGCCTTCGCTGAGACGACCGTCGCCATGCTTTTTAGCGGCATATGAGAGGGGGTGGAAAACCACGATGTCGGTACCCATCATATCACGCATGTCGACATTGTCAAAGTCAAGGGTCAGCGTGCCAGCCTCTTTGTCGTAAGTCAGCGTGTAACCGTAGGCTGAGGTGTCGCCCGTCTCAATGTCAATATAGGAGCAAGTCAGCACGCAGCTGTCTCCATAGTAGGTATAGTTGAACGAATCAGTATATTTGCTCCCTTGCGAGTACTGGGGGTAGGCGGGAATTTCATAGTATATGTCGTGGAACAACTCGCCATTGACAGAGTCATTGAAATCGAGAAACACGTCGTAGGTGATGTTCATCCGGATGCCTTGCATATAGGTGGAGTTCTCCAGATGGCATGTCCACGAGGTTCCGTTCAGTATGTTCTCCACGGTATCCTCCTCTGGAGTGTCGGGGATGACAGGCATGTCTGGGGTGATGGGGGTAATCTCATCTTTCTCGGTGCAACCAGCGAAGGCAACGGTCGCGGCCACCAGCAGGATGGCAATGGGTTTGATGAATTTCATTTTCGAAATGTTTTTTGTTTCTGCACTATAAGACGCAAAGGGGTGGGAAATCTTACACATAAAGGTGTAATATCAGTTGTTTTTAAGTTTTTTTACAAGTTTCTGCCGCGTGGAGACTTCAAGGGGGATGAAGTTGTACTGCTGCCAGAAAGCCTCGTCATACTGCTTGTTGTCGGCACGACGTTGGTTGATAAGTACGCTGCCAGGAGCCTGAATAGTGTTGTCTGTAAGGAAGGTACTGGCCTCATCCCTCGTCTCGGTAGTGAGAACACATTGAGCGTGCTTGTTCATATGGAGGTCGCGGTCGCCTAAAGAGCTGTTGGGAGAGAGGAAAAGGTCGAAAACCTCATCACGTGTGTAGGAGGTGAGTGTGTAGCGGCCGTTGACCATGCCATAGGTGTGGATGGTGTGGTTGCCTGTGCCAAAAGTCTTTACTCCGTATTTCTTCATCATTCCTTTCAGCGGCCAAAGGAGTTTGACCCATCCGAAGTAGCTCTCCTCCTCGATACGGACGATGGCGAGGGAACCTTTGGCAATGGTGACGCGGAAGGTGCCGTTGACAACCAGATACTTGTTGGTGTCGGCATGGCCCCAGTACACTACATAGTATTCCTTGCCATCGGCGTCGGTCAACTCACGCATGTGGAGGTTTTTGCGCTTCTCCAGTTTCTTTGTTGAGAAACTGGAGATAGTATTGGGCGCTTCGAGGGGATCGTAGAGGACTTCGTTCTCCGAGTAGCCCATATAGGCGTTGGCTGCGCCTTTGGTGACGCGGTTCACATAGGTGGTATCATAGAGCAACAGCCTGTCGTGGCGGATGGCGGTGTAGTTGCTCTCGATGGGACGTTTGTAGGCGTGGGTGACGTATCCGTCGCGACTTTTGTTGAGAAGCCGTTTCAACGTGTGGTGCTTGTCATAGCCCACGCGGAGGGCGTCGAAGACCATCTCGTCAAAGACAAACAACTCGTCGTTCATTTCCCGCACATCGCGGTAAAACCAAGTGCCAACGGTGCTGTCGGTCTGGTAATTCTGCGGGATACGGTTGACGGCGTCGATGAGAAGTTGTCGAGCCGTAGCGGGGGAGTATTCCTTAATAACCACTTCTTTGAGCCAACGGCCGCCGTCGGAGCACAGCTGTCGATCACCGTTATTTCTGACGGTGGCGACGGCCACCGTGTCACGCAGATAGCCCATGAGGGCGTAGACGATATTGCCTGACGCGTGTTCTACGGGGACTTTCAGCACATAGTCGCCGTCGGCGTTGGTCTGAGTGTAGATGGCCTGCCCTGCCACGAAGACTGCCACAGCGGGCAGCGCCTCGTGGGTCTCGCGGTCGGTGATACGTCCTCGAAGAGTGATGTAGTTGTCTTGTGCCATGGCGGTGAGACCTGCAACCAAGAGGAATAGTACAATGAATGTTCTTTTCATGTCAACTTTCAATTTTCAACTTTTGACTCCACAAGGTTGCCAACCTTTGGTTCAATTTTCAATTCGTTCAACTCATCCCATGTAATCCCCAGCATCTTCATGCGATTGAGGAAATATGGCACCTCTTCTTCGAGGAAATACTGCTTGTGCATCGCCTCAATGCGGTCGGGGGCTTTGTCGGACACGAAGTAGCCCACGCCCCTTCGATTGTAGATTATCTCCGAGCTTTGCAGATAGTCGAAGGTACGCATCACCGTGTTGGGATTGACGCCAAGGCTGGCGGCCACCTCCCTTACCGACGGGATACGCTCGTCCTGCTGCCACTCGCCGGCGACGATACGCTCACACAGCGAGTCGGCAATTTGCATATATATCGGTTTTTGTTTCTTGAAGTCCATAGGGTAATGAATTAGAGTGATTTGATATTCAAACTGCCATTGACGGCGTCGATGTCCACTTCGCACTTTCCGTCGCCAAGGATGATTTCTTTGTCTTTCTTTCCGCGTTTGCCGCGTTTGCCTACGGGCAGTTCGCTCTGGAAACTGGTGATCACGCCATCCATATCAATGGTCATGCCCGCGGTGGTCGGCACATGGAGCGTCAGATGGGAGTTCACGGCATCGATGTTGATTTCTTTGGGGAGGATGGGGTAGAAAGCATCGAGTGTGGCGTTGACCCCGTCGAGGGTCACTTCGCGGCTCAGCACGCTATCGATGGTCACATCGGCATTGACGGCATCGACCTCAATCTCGTCGAGGTCAAGGCTGCGGGGAACCTCAATGACGAGGCGTTTCTTGAGATTTTTGAGTTTCTTGGTGTTCAGCGAGATGCCGTTCTTGCAGAACTGGATGTTCAGTTTGCCGTTTTCGTCCACGTAGTGGCGCATACGGAGGGTGTCGTTCAAGGCGCCGTCGGCCTCCTCGCAGATGCTCACGCTGGGATTGTCGGAATTGAGGATATCAATGCTTCCGCTGAACCAGTCGATACTGATGGCGTTGATTTCCTGCTCGAGGATGGCATCGCCTGTGGTGTAACGCTCGGGGTGCTGGAAGTCGAAATTGACGTTGCCTGAGAAGTTGCAACTTGCCAGCAAGAGGCTGGCTATGATGGTAATGATGGGTAGGTGTTTCATGGCAAAATATTTTTTACTTCTTGGTTCTTACTTCCCGTTAGTAGGGCACCTCCTCTTCGAGGAAGTACGAACAGCTTAATTAGATTTTCCCTTTTGTACGGTTCAAGTCAATGATGCGCATCTGGCGGCCCTGTGGGTCGGGAACTATGCGCATTCCACGCTCGTCGAGCCAAAGGCTGTCGGCCTGCCAACCGTGATCGCCTATATTATATCCTTCGACAATAGTGTTCATATCCACGTCGGAAGCAGCCGACACCGGCATGCGGTAATTCGCACGCAATTGCACAATTATTGCGGCAATGTTTTTGACGTCTATATCCCCCTCCTGAATATCCGTCTTACGATGGGACTCAAGGCGAGCCGAGTCGAAGACCACTAGTTGCCGCAGCGGCTCGTAGGTAGTGTCGGTGCGCAGTATCTCGTGGTCAACCAGGGCCTGCATCAGCGGCATATAATCAACAGGCTGCGTGTTGTCGTGATCGACGAGCGTAAAGAAATACTTCGGCAAGAAATTCTGCTTGACCCTATCGAAGTAGAACATCGTAGTATCGCTGATGCAATGATGCGACATAAGGTAGTAGGCAAATTGCGGCACAGTATTGGTGACTACCGTCGTGTCTTTACTTTGGTAGAAGTAGCAGTTCGTCTGACTTTGGCCTGTGGCGTTGCGCCAGGCGTCTATGCCCTGTACCTGCAGCGTGTAGCGGTCGGTCTCCACGGTCTCGTCGACAAGACGTTTTTTGTTGTAGCAGCCCACCAGCAGCAGGCTGGCTATGATGGTAATGATGGTTAGGTGTTTCATGGCACAATATTTTTTACTTTTTACTTCTTGGTTCTTACTTCCCATCAGTAGGGCATCTTCTTGAGTCTGCGCCAGCTGAGCCAGCCGAAGAGACAGGCCAGGAGGACGTTGAATACAATGGTACCCCAGAAGAGTCTGTTGAACATCACCGTCGGGTCGGCACTATAGAAGGTGTCGAAGCACCACTCCATGAAGTCGGTGTTGGTGAAGATGGCGATGAACACGGGGATAAGAATGATACTGAAGACGAACTCGATGACATAAAGCCAGAGGATGGTCTGTAGCACCTTATGCCGCTTGAAGAGGGTACTGGTGAAGACGAACATCAGCACGGTACTGATGTAGCCAACCCAACAACCGATGACCCACAGCGAACCGAAATACGGCAACATCTCGACACCTTCCTCACCGGCGCCCATCTCGCTGAATGTCGACAGGTTGAATGTGAACGGGAAGCCCATCTCGCCCTGCCACAGCCACTCGCGCCACGGGCCGAAAGGCAGAGCGGTGAGAAACATGTCGAGCGCCATACCACCAAGGTAGACGGCCAGCGGGCAGATGATAAGGGAGTAGAGCAGCGCGCTGCAGAACTTCTCCAGCTTCGAGGCGGGCAGCATGGCATAGTAGATACCTTCGTTGCGAAGGTTCCAGGTACGGTACATGCGTGAAGGCGCCATTAAAGCGGCAATATAGGCCACGCCCTCAACCATCATCAGACGGAAGTCGGCCGGCATGGAGGCATCACGATTGATAACGACCATAAACAGCCATACGGCGAAGGGCAGCGCCGCCAGAATTAACATTGTCGTGCCGAACATCGGCCACATATTGCGGAAGTCTTTCTTGACGACTTTGCAGAAACGGGTCCATTCAAATTTATTATTCATAGCTTTTCCTCCTTATTTGAACAGTTCATTAATACGGTCCTTGTTGCGCAATACGGCGTTGAAGAGGGCCTCGATGTTGATAAGGCTTTCGTATTGGGCATTGCTCCCTTCGGTCGCGCCCCCCAATCCGGGGTTGGGGATAACATTCATGTAGCCACCCGGCAGCATCTCGCTGTAGAGAGCGTCGGAACGCTCCTCGCCACCGTACTCGAAGAAGAGTTTCTCGGTGATGCGCTGCACACTGGCGTCAAGCAGCACGGCATTGTGGCTCAATATAACGATAGGATCTATCAGGTTTTCAACATCCTTCACCTGATGTGTGGAGATGATGATGGTCGAATCCTCCTCGGCACGCTTGCTTAAAATGCTGCGGAACTGGGCCTTGCTGGGTATGTCGAGGCCGTTGGTAGGCTCGTCGAGCAGGATATAATCGGTACCCAGCGAGAGGCTAGCGGCAATGAGGCTCTTTTTCTGCTGGCCGAAACTCATCTCCTTGAACTTACGGTCGGGTTCCACCTCCAGTTCCTGCATCAGGTGCAGGAAAGAACCCTGCGAGAAGTTGGGATAGAAGGGAGCCAACTCGTTGACATACTTCTGCGGAGTGGCGTTGTCGGGCAACGTCACCTCATCGGGGAGGAAGACGATGCGTTGCAGCATCTCGGGCAGACGGTCGTGGCTGGTCAACCCGTCGACCGTGCAGATACCCATCCCGGGACACTGAAGGCCACACATGATTTTCAGCAAAGTGGTCTTACCCACTCCGTTCTCACCCAGCAAGCCATAGATTCCGCCCTGTGGAAAGCTGAGGTTGATGTCGTTGAAGACAGGAGTCTTCTTGTAGCTGAAGCTAAGGTTCTTAATCTCAATCATGGCTAATTGTTTTTTAGAAACTGTTTAAATTTAATTGATGGAATTTGTTATACAGCAAAGCGAGCAGATTTTTCTTCTTTTTGAGGGAGCAATGGGGGGCCATTGTAACCGAAAAAAGGAGGGAAAGATGCCGTTTTGATGCTTTAAGAAAAACATTGGATTAATTTTAAACAGTTTCTTAGTCTTTATACTTGATTGCAGTTCCATAGACCAGCACCTCGGCGGCTTGGGCCATGATGGCACTGGTAGCGTAGCGCACACCGATTACGGCGTCGGCACCCAGGCGGTTGGCCTCGTCAATCATGCGCTGTGTGGCTTTGTCGCGGGCTTTCTCCATCATGTCGGTGTAGCTTCTCAACTCACCGCCGACGATGCTCTTCAACCCCTGACCAAAGTCACTGACAAAGTTCTTGCTCTGGATGGTGCTACCGCTCACGATGCCCATCTCTTCATACCGTTCCCCTTGCAGGGTTTCTACTGTTACGATTTTCATGATACGTATATTTTTTCTTCTTTGGCATTGTACATATTCTTCTCGCCATCCATGGCATAGAGGGGCCGCTCGGCGACAATCTTCACCTCCTCCAACAGGGTTCCCGGGGTAAGCGTTAGCTCCAGCTTATCTAGCTGCGCCAGCACCTCTAGTTGCTCCAAGTGGGTCTGGTACCCCACAAAGCTGGCCTGCAGCAGGTATGTGCCAGGCTTCACACCGGTGATTTCGAAGTGGCCCGAGAGGTCGGTAGCCGCGCCACGCACGAATACCGTGTCCGCCGGCCGCATCAGACCAACGTTCACAAAAGGCATCGCCTCGCCACTTTTGGCGTCACGCACGATGCCGCTCACCTTCCATTCCTGCGCCGAGGCCATCCCCGACAGGGTCAAAAAGGCCACAAAAAGCAGAAAAAATCTTTTCTTCAAGTTTCCTGAGAATTTGATTTTTTTATCTAACTTTCTCATTTCCATTGCATAATTCAGCTTGTTTGCTTGTGTATTAGTTAACTAGTACACTGCAAATGTAATACAATTATCGGACATAGCAAGAAAAATAAGAAAATTTAAGTATATTTAACATATCTTTTTTTTCTCCTCTAGCCAGTCACAATAATTTTGTTAGGAAAACGTTTTCATATATAATATTTATTTCAAATGACTCACAGAAACATCCTCTGCGCACTCTTTGCACTAATCCTGACCCTTATGAGCAGCTGCAACCACAAAACACCAGTGGACCTCATCGTCTACAACGCCAACATCTACACCGTCGACGACAATTTCTCCAAGGCCCAGGCCTTTGCGGTGAAAGACGGAAAGTTTGTCGCCGTCGGCGACGATGCAACCATCCTGAACAAATATAAAGCTCAGGAGACCATCGACGCACAAGGCGATGCAGTCTATCCCGGTTTCATGGACGGCCACTGCCATTTTTCAAGCTACGGCGAGAACCTCGTCCGCTGGGCCAACCTGAAGGGCTGCCAATCCTTCGACGAGGTCATTGAGCGTCTCCGCGTCCACGACAGCCTCTACCCTGCAGAATGGCTGCTGGGCCGTGGCTGGGACCAGAACCTATGGCCGAGGGCCGACTTCCCCGACAACAAGCAATTGACGGAGGTATTCCCCGGGAAGAAGATTCTGCTGACCCGCGTAGACGGCCATGCAGTGCTGGTATCCAACGAGGTACTGGTCCTGGCTGGCATCGACGAGAACACAAGGATGGACGGCGGCATGGTCCTCGTCAAGGACGGCCGTTGCACGGGGGTGCTGCTGGACAACCTGGCCGACGTCGCGAAATCCATGGTACCCAAGATGGAGACTTCACAACGTATCCTGGCCCTCCAAAAGGCTCAGGAGAACTGCTTCGCCGTGGGTCTGACCAGCATTACCGATGCAGGTCTTGACATCGCCACCATCGAACTTATCGACAGCCTGCAACAGGCAGGACAACTCACTATGCACGTCAACGCGATGGTGAACCCCGACGACGAGACCATGGACCACTTCATGCAGCAGGGCGTCATCGACAAGGAGCGTCTTACCGTTCGCAGCGTGAAAATATATGCCGATGGCGCTTTGGGTTCTAGGGGCGCAAAACTGATTATGCCTTACGCTGACGACCCAAAGAACAGCGGGTTGATGGTGGAAAACGACGAATTCTACCGCCACGTCTGTCAAAAGGCCATTGATGCAGGCTACCAGGTCTGTTGCCACGCCATCGGCGACGGTGGCGTACAGCACATCCTCGACATCTACGCAGAATACCTCAAAGGCAAGAACGACCTCCGCTGGCGTATCGAGCATTCCCAGGTGGTGGACGAGGCCGACTTTCAGCGTTACAGCCAATACGCAGTCATCCCCTCCATCCAGACCACCCACTGCACCTCCGATATGGACTGGGCAGGCGACCGATTGGGAGGAGAGCGCATCCGAAACGCCTACGCCTACCAACGGCTGCTGCAACAGAACGGCTGGGTGGTCAACGGCACCGACTTCCCCATCGAAGACATCAGCCCCATCTACACCTTCTATGCCGCCGTGGCCCGCAAGCACCTCAACGGCACCCCTGCCACAGGCTTCCAGATGGAGAATGCCCTCACCCGCGAACAGGCTCTGCGGTCCATCACCCTATGGGTAGCCAAAGGATGTTTCCTCGAGAAGCGCAAAGGCAGCATCGAGGTGGGGAAAGATGCCGATTTCGTCATCCTCGACCGGGACCTCATGACGGTGGCGGAAAACGAAATTCCCGATGCCAAGGTGAAACTGTGCCACATCCATTAATCCTACGCTCTTCTGGATAAAAACTGTACGGGTATACAATAATATCCGTTCTTTGGCGTTTGTTGAAACATATATTAGAATAAAAACTTACGTATCATGGCAGACAAATCTTTCGGCAACGACTACGACCACAACAACACCCTCCGTTTCTTCCGCCGCTGGTGGAAACTGCTCGTCTGGGTATTCGTCATCGCCCTGGCGGGCTCGACTGTAGTCTCCTTGCTCATCACCCCGCGGTACAAAGCCACCGCCACCCTTTTCCCCACCAATTCCAACCGTCTCTCGAAGGCCATCATGGACTACCACTACAGCTTGGATTTCATGGACTATGGCATCGAGCGCGACTGCGAGTACTGCATCCAGATCCTCTCGTCAGAGAGCATGCGGCGCGATGTCTGTGAGCGCTTCAACCTCATGGAGCACTACGGCATCTCCCCCGACGACCCGCACAAACTCTTCAAACTCAACGAGCAATACCGCGGAAACGTCAACGTGAAACGCACCGAGTTCCTCGGTGTCGAGGTCTCCGTGCTGGATGTCGACCCTGTCTGGGCCGCCAATATCGCCAACTATATCGCCGCCAACTACGACACCATCTGCCACCGCATCCACCACGACCGTGCCGCCGACGCAGCCGAAATCATGCAGGGAGTCTCCTCCCGCATGGGCGATGAACTCAAAATATTGCAGGACAGCCTCCGACAAGCACCCCAATACGCCCCCGTCCTCAACCAGCTCATCAGCGAGAAGTGCCGCGAGCTGGCCGATATACAGACCCGTGCCGCCCAGACGGCGGTGGATATGGACGAGAATGTCAGTTACAAGTTCCTGCTCGACCAGGCCGAAGTGGCCGACAAGAAGGCCTACCCAAAACGTATCGTCATCGTCCTGCTGGGCACCTTCGGAGCTGTGGCCATGTGCATCCTGCTGCTCCTGCTGCTGGACTACATGAAACCTGCAGACAAGAAAGAGGAGAACCCCAAAAACTGAATACGACTACTTACACTAAAAACAGTCAACTAAAACCGACATGATGCAGTGGCTCAAAAAGAACAGGACGGCCGTCATTGCCGTGCTGTTGACGGCACTCTTCTTTGCCGCCAATAGCCTGTTGCTGCTGCGCGACTTCTACTACCTTCCGATGCTGCCACTGGCGGGCATGGTGCTGCTGCTCTTCGTGCTGCGCATGGAGCACGCCCTGCTGGCCATGGCACTGTTCACCCCCTTCGCCGTCGATTTTGCCTTCTTCCCCGGCATGGAACTCTCCATGCCCGTGGAGCCCATGATGATACTCTTCACCCTGATGTTCCTCTTTCGGGTGCTGGCCAGCGGCCAGTACGACAGCCGCCTGCTGCGCCATCCCGTCAGCATCGCGGTACTGGCCTCCCTGCTCTGGATGTTCGTCACCTCCTGCCTCTCAGAGCTACCCGCCGTGTCGTTCAAGTACCTTGCCGCCCGCCTCTGGTTCGTCATCCCCTTCTTCTACGCCTGCGCCCAGATGTTCCGCGACCCGCAGCGCATCCGCCAGTTCTTCTGGTGCTACGCCATCGGCCTCATCGCCGTGGTGGCGCTGGCCACAGCCAAGACCGTGGGCAACTTCAGCGACCTGCAAACGCTCCACCGCGTCATGCGGCCCTTCTACAATGACCACACCGCCTACGGCTGCGTCATCGCCCTCTTCCTGCCCGCCACCTTCTACTTCATCTTCAGCCGCGGCTCCCGCGGATGGGCACGGCTGCTGTTCCTCGCCCTCTTCGCCCTGCTGGTGGTGGGTCTCTTCTTCTCCTACTGCCGCGCGGCATGGCTCAGCATCCTCGGCGCCATCGGGGTCTATGTACTTATCCGTCTGGGGGTGAAAGTCAAATGGATGGTGCTGCTCTTCGGCCTCGGCGTGGGAGTCTTCTTTGCCTACCAGTCCGATGTGCTCTACAAACTGGGAAAGAACCACCAAGACTCCTCCTACGACCTGGCGGGACAAATCAAATCCATCTCCAATATCTCCACCGACGCCAGCAACCTCGAGCGACTCAACCGCTGGGCCTCGGCCATCCGCATGTGGAAGGAGGAGCCCGTCCTGGGTTGCGGCCCCGGCACCTACCAGTTCCTCTATGCCGGACATCAGCGCAGCTACCAGCTCAGCACCATCAGCACCAACTCAGGCAACCGCGGCAACGCCCACAGCGAATACATCGGCCCGATGACCGAACAGGGCATCCCAGGCGTGCTGCTGGTGGTATGTGTCTTCATGGCCACCTTCGCCACCGGCGTGCGGGTCTACCGCACCGCCGCCGACCCTCAGGTGCGACGCACCGCCTTGGCATTCACACTCAGCCTGCTTACCTACTACATCCACGGCATGTTCAACAATTTCCTCGACACCGACAAACTCTCGGTGCCCTTCTGGGCCTTCACTGCCGTGATTGTAGCCCTCGATGTGTACAGTGAGAAAGAGGGGGCCTCACCCAAGACCCTCCCCGAAGAGGTCACTCCTTGATAATCTGCAGCAAGTCTTTCAACTTGGGCGTAAGGATGATTTCCGTGCGACGGTTGGTCGCCTTGTTGGCGGCACTGTTGTTGGGCACGCGAGGTGCATACTCACCATGGCCACAGGCCTCCACACGCGCCGGGTCGATGGCCGGGCCTTGCTTCAATAGAAGCTTCACGATGGAGGTGGCACGCATCACGCTCAAATCCCAGTTGTCTTTGACCGCCGTACTTCCATGATAGGCGTCGTTATCGGTATGTCCTTCCACCATCACATTCAGGTCGGTATTTTCCTCCAGCACCTTGGCCAACATCTTGATGGCCTCCACACCCTTGGCCGACACCATCCAACTACCCGAGGCAAAGAGGAGTTTGTCCTCCATCGACACATACACCTTGCCCTCCTTGGTCTCCACATTGAGCCCCATATCAGAGAAGCCCACCAGAGCCTTTGACACGGCCCCACGGATATTCTCCAACTCCTGCTGCTTGGCTTCCAATTCCTTGCGGGCGGCAGCCTCTTGTGCTTCCAACTGCGACTGGCGGGACTCTAATGCCTGCTGTTGTTCCAGCATCTTGCGTTCTTTCTCCTCGAAGGCTTTGGCCTTGTCGTTCAACTCGCGCGTGCGCTGGTCCAGCATCTGGGTGGCTCTGTTCAAATCCCGGTTCTTGCCGGTAATCTGCTGCATATAGTTCTCCATCGTGGTGTCGTACTTCAACTGCAAGTCGGCATAGGCACGGTTGAGGGTGCTCACCTTCGACTCACAGTCCTGCAACTTGGCCGTGGCATCACTTAGACTGACCATTTTGGCCTGGTTGTCGCGCACCAGCGCGGCATTCTCCTCACGGAGTTCCTGCAGTTCCTGCTTGGTGACGTTCCATCGCTTGGCGGTCTCTGTGTACTGCGCCTGCAGCGTTTCATATTCCTTCATCGAGACACACGACGCGAACAACAGCGTCGCAAAACCCGCGGTGAGAATGATTCTTTTCATGGCAATTGGTATGTGATGATAATACGGGATAAATAACGCGAATAAAAAAAATTTCGTATCTTTGCCCGTTGACTTTTTTCACACATGCCTCGCAATTCTTTATATAAGCGATTGTATCTTTGGCGGTTGAGCCACATATCGGAGCAGACCTATCTATTGTTCCTGAGCGTGCTGGTGGGACTGCTGAGCGGCCTGGCGGCGGTGCTGCTGAAGACCGTGGTGCATCTGTCGGGGCAGTATGTGATGACCTTCGGCAACACCCATTTCACCCTCAACGGGGGCAATGTGCTCATCTTCGCCGCGCCGCTCGTCGGCATCCTGCTCACCGTTGTTTTCGTGCGCTACATCATCAAAGGCAATATCGGCCACGGCATCCCCTCGGTGCTGCTGGCCATCTCTCGCAAGAAAGGGGTCCTTCCGCCCCGCAACATGTACTCGTCGCTGGTGGCATCCACCCTCACCGTGGCCTTCGGCGGCAGCGTGGGACTCGAAGCCCCCATTGCCTCCACCGGCAGTGCCATCGGCTCCAACGTGGGACGTTTCTTCCATGTCAGCAGCCGCGGGGTCAAGCTCCTGCTGGGTTGCGGCGCCGCCGGCGCCATCGCGGGCATCTTCAAAGCCCCCTTGGCCGGCGTGCTTTTCACCGTCGAGGTGCTGATGTTCGACATGACCATGACCACGGCGGTGCCGCTGCTCATCTCCGCCCTTTCGGCCGCCACGGTGGCCTACTTCCTCATGGGACAGGAAGTCCAGTTCGCCTTCCACGTCACCGAGGACTTCACCCTGGGTCAGATTCCGTTTCTCATCGTGCTGGGTATCTTCTGCGCCCTCAGTTCCATCTACTTCCTACGCTGCACCGACCGGGTGGAGGGCTGGTTTGCCCGCTCACGGAAATGGATTGTCAAATGGGCTGTCGGCGGCCTCACACTGGGCATCATGATATTCCTCTTCCCTCCCCTCTTCGGCGAGGGTTACAGTTCGCTGACCGAGCTGTTCAACGGCAATAGCGACGCGCTCTTCTCCAACAGCGTCTTCGCCCCTTGGCGACAGCTGCCATGGGCCACCCCTGCCCTGCTGCTGGTCCTGCTGCTGCTGAAACCTGTGGCCACCGCCACCACCATCGGTAGCGGCGGCGTGGGCGGCACCTTCGGCCCCTCGCTGGTGATGGGCGGCCTCAGCGGCTACCTCATCGCCGCCACAAGCAATCTCATGGGCCTGCCTCCCCAGTCGGCGGCCAATTTCGCCCTCGTCGGCATGGCGGCCGTCATGACGGGCGTCCTTCATGGGAGTCTTCCTCATCGCTGAAATCACCGGTGGCTACGCCCTCATGGCGCCGCTCCTCATCACCGCCACGGTGACATACATCTGCGTGCAACCCTTTGAGAAGCATTCCATCTACGCCCGTAAACTGGCCAAGAAAGGCGACCTGCTGACCCACAACAAAGACGCCTCGGCATGGCAACTCATGGACCTCAACAAGCTCATCGAGACCAACTTCACTCCCGTCCACCCCGAAGGCCACCTGCGCGATGTCGTGGAGGCCATCAAACACTCCAAACGCAACCTCTTCCCCGTGGTCGACGACCAAGGCAAATTCCTCGGCCTCATCGTGATGGACGACATCCGGCAGCAGATGTTCGACACAACCCTGTACGACACCCTGACCATCCGCGAACTTATGCAGACCTTCCCCGACAGCGCCCTTGTCCACTCCGGCGAGTCGCTGGCCGAAGCCGTCAAACGGTTCAAACTCAGCAACCGCTACAACCTCATCGTGGTCGACGATGCAGGACATTACATCGGATTCCTCTCCCGCGCCAACACCTTCTCCGCCTACCGCCGCTTCGTCCTGGAATCCTCCGAGGAGTAACCCTCCCCCATTCCCTCCATTATCTCCATTTTACACCCTTAATTTCAGCCCAGAGCAGTCCTAAGGTTCCTTCGGTGTGGTCTTTATGTTCCTTTTTCCTTCCTTCGGTTGTTATCTTACTCATTTCCAACAGTTCTCCCTCTGTTCTCCCCTATATACGTTGGAGAACTGTTGGAGAACTGTAGGAGAACTGTTGGAGAACAACCGAAGGAACACCGAAAGATCACCGAAAGATCACTGGGACTACCCCCTTGTCACCCGGTGGCCGAAACGGAGGCCGGACATGCCCTTTGCCTCGATGAAGTGACGGCAGGCGAAAAAAACTTCTGTAAACCAAAATATTTTCGTATCTTTGCGTGATATGACCATGCACCGCCCAACGCGGTAAGGGTCTTGTTGTCAAACACGTACAGTAAAAATATATAAATATAAACACACGCATAAGATGAAGAAGGTCATTGTCCTGCTTACCATTCTGGCCCTGCTGGCGCCTGTCACCGCCACCGCACAGAAGAAAGTAACGAAAAAAACTACCACCACGGCGACGGCCAAAGAGAAGAAATCCTCACAAGCCAAAACCGAGGAGTCCGACAAGGCAAATGATTCGAAAACGGCGGATGCCGACTCTCAGGAGAGCTTGGACTTCTACGACCGCGACCTCGGTCCTGTCAAGAAGACAAGCTCCGAAAAAGACACCCTGCTCCGCGCCAATACCGACACGCTGATGAAGCACGTCCGCACGCTCTCGTCGTCGCAGTATGAGGGCCGCATGGCGGGTTCGCAGGCCTACCTGGATGCCGCCGCCTACTGCGCCGAGGTGCTGGCCTCCTACGGCGTGCAGCCTTTCGAGGGCGAGTGGAACCACTATTTCGAGGTGGAGTACAACGAGATTGAGAACTGCACTTTCAACACATACGTCAACGACAACGACACACGCATCCGCTATGTGCTGGGACGCGACTTCGTATGCGGAAGCATGACGGGCCGCGGCTACATCGCCGCGCCGGTGGTGTTCTGCGGTTACGGCATCGACGCACTGGCGTTCAACGAGTATGCCTCGGTGGACGTACAGGGCAAGATTGTCCTCTGCCTCTCGGGCACACCCGGTTTCCTGCCCAACCGCGTAGCTCAGAAATACGCCACCCTGCGCGACAAGGCCCTTGCCGCCCGTCGCCACGGCGCCGTGGGACTGGTATGCATCAACATGTCGGAGAGCTGCCGTTCCAACGAAGTGCAGCTGCAGGCCTACAGCGGCACGGGCGAATACCTGCCCACCTTCCCGATGGTGCAGCCCACACGCGAGATGGGCGAAGCCCTGCTACGCGACGAGCAGATGACGCTCGACTCGGTGCTAGAGGTCTTCCAGGCCGCCCAACGTCCTCAGTCGTTCCACCTGCGCAAACATTTTGAAATCAACATCAACGCCAAGTACCGTCCCAATGCCCCCACCTGCAACGTCATTGGTGTCCTGCCGGGCTACGACAGCAAGATGAAGCGTGAGTGCATCGTGGTGGGTGCCCATCTGGACCATGTGGGCGTACAGGGCAAGACCTGCATCTTCCCCGGTGCCGACGACAACGCCAGCGGCGTGGCCGCCGTGCTGGAGGCCGCCCGTCTGCTGACCACCAACGCCCCGGAGAGTATCGAGTACAACAAGCGTACCATCATCTTCGTCCTCTTCTCGGGAGGCGAGATACAGCACATCGGAGCACATCAGTTCCTGAAGAACTACCCCAAGCTGAAGAATGTGGAGTGCTTTATCAACGCCGAATGCATTGGCGCGGGCGACAGCATCAACGTCCTTGGCAACAAACAGTTCCCGCTGCTGTGGGAGATTGCCTCGCACAACGACTCCATCTCCACCAAGTCGATGATCCGCAGCCAGCACACCCTGCCCAACAAAGGCGATGCCGCATGCTTCGCCCAGATGAATATCCCGACACTGATATTCACCCACTTCCAGGGCAACCACTACGCCCATGTGCCAAGCGACATCTCCGAAAACATCGAACGGACCATCTTTACCAAGAACGCCAGCCTGATGGCCGAAGTCATCTACGAGCTCTCGCTGGGCGACTACCAAGGCCGCTCGGGAAGGTCGAAGCGTCTTAAGTACGAAGAATAACACCGCCGGGGGACGGCTCCGCAACTCTTCCCCCCTCTGACATGTTCACACTCTACAAAAAGGAACTCTCCAGTTTCTTCTCCTCGCTGATAGGATACCTCACTATCGTGGTCTTCCTGGTGCTCACCGGGCTGATGCTTTGGGTGTTCAAATCGGACTTCAACATCCTCGACTACGGCTACGCCGGCATGGACGGACTCTTCCTCATCGCCCCGTTCCTGTATCTCTTCCTGATTCCCGCCCTCACGATGCGGATGTTCGCCGAAGAGAAGAAAAACGGCACCATGGAGTTGCTGCTCACCAAACCGCT
The DNA here is from genome assembly GCA_905234695.1 of uncultured Bacteroidales bacterium. GTDB lineage: Bacteria > Bacteroidota > Bacteroidia > Bacteroidales > P3 > Colimorpha. The sequence continues at coordinate 26,194 of CAJOHZ010000034.1, forward strand.
GAGCGAGATGACGCTCATCTGGGCCAAATTCCTGGCGGGTCTCTCGCTGGTGTTCATCTCGCTGGTGCCCACGCTGGTGTGTTACTTCAGCGTGGTGGCCCTCGGCGACCCCGTGGGCAATATCGACAGCGCAAGTGTGGCGGGCTCGTATGTGGGCCTGCTGCTGCTCGGAGCCGCCTTCGTGGCCATCGGCCTCTTCGCCAGTTCGCTGACCAACAACCAGATTGTGGCCTTTATCCTGGCCGCGCTGATGAGCGCCTTCATGCATCTGGGATTCGAGTCGGTATACCGCATGGGATTCCTCGGCGACGCCGACCTGCTGGTGCGCTCGCTGGGCATGAGCTACCACTACGACTCCATCAGCCGCGGTGTCATCGACACGCGCGACGTGGTCTATTTCGCCAGCGTCATCGCCATCTTCATGATGGCCACCCGCATCGTGCTGCAAAGCCGCAAATGGCACGGCTGGCGCAACAAGAAAGAGTTGCGCCGCAGCCACTGGATTGCACTGGTGGCAGGGGTGCTCATCATCATCTTCGCCAATGTCATCTCCTTCTACCTCTTCGCCCGTCTGGACCTCACCGCCGAAAAACGGTACACCCTCTCCAAGTCCACCAAGAACCTGCTGAAGCAGATTGACGAGCCGGTGACCTACCGCGTCTACTTGGAGGGCGAGTTCCCGGCCGACTTCAAACGGCTGCAGAACGAGACCCGCGAGATGCTGAACCAGTTCCACGCCTACAACAAGAACATCAAATACGAGTTCGTCAACCCCAACGACTTCTCCGACCCCGAGGAGCGGCGCGTGTTCTACCAGAAGCTGATGCAGAAAGGCATCCAGCCCACCCAGATACAGGTGAACAGCGGCAACGGGGTGACAACCCAGGTGTTGGTGCCCGCCGCCGATGTGATGTACAAGGGCAACGAGACCTCCATCCAGTTGCTGCAGAACCAGAAGTACGTGGACGAAAGCCAGCTGCTGAACAACTCCATCCAGAACCTCGAATATGTGCTCTCCAACGCCATCCGCGCCCTCGGCCGCGGACAGAAGCCCACGGTGGCCTTCCTGCGCGGCCACGGCGAGCTGGAACTGGGCAACCTGAGTGACATCATCGGGGCACTGCAGGAATACTACAGTCTCGACACCGTACGGCTGGAGGGCAATGTCAACGCCCTCACCACAAGGATGCTCAACTCCAAGGATTCGTCCTACCACCTGGTCAACAAATACGACCTCGTCATCGTGGCCAAGCCCACGCAGACTTTCGACGAGCGCGACCTCTACATCCTGGACCAGTATGTCATGTACGGGGGTAAACTGCTGTGGCTGGTCGACGCCCTCAATGCCGACCTCGACAGCCTTGCCTATGCCGGCCAGGCCGTGGCCACCCGCTACCCGCTGAACCTCGACGAGATGTTTTTCACCTACGGCGTGCGCATCAACCCCGACCTGGTGCTGGACATCCGCTGCCGTCCCATCCCGATGCGGGTGGGCATGGTGGGCGAGCAAGCCCAGATACAGTTCCAACCTTGGTTCTACTTCCCCGAAATCGTGCCCCTGTCGACCCACCCCGTGGTGCGTAACCTCGACCTCATCAAGACCGACTTCGTAAGCAGCATGGACCTCATCGACAACGATGTTCACAAGACCGTCCTGCTGGCCACGTCGGAGTTCTCGCGGGTGAAGAACGCCCCCGCCATCTACGACCTCAACGAGGCGAAGATGGAACCCGACCGCCGACTCTTCAACCGGCAGGCACTGCCCGTCGCCGTGCTGCTGGAGGGCCGCTTCAAGTCGATGTACCGCAACCTACTGACCCCCGCATTCACCGAGCTGCCCGCCATGGGCTACCGCGAGGAGAGCGACAGCACGCGGATGATTGTCATTTCCGACGGCGACATCATCAAAAACCGCTTCAACTACCGCGACGGCTCCGGATACCCGCTGGGCTACGACAACTACACGCAGACCATGTATGCCAACAAGGAGTTCCTGCTCAACTGCGCCGACTACCTTGTGGGCGAAAACGGCTTTATCGCCAGCCGTTCGCGCGACATCAAGATACGCAAACTCAACGGCATGAAAGTGCGTGAAGAGCGCACCGCCTTCCAACTCATCAACCTGCTGGTGCCGTCGGGCATCATCCTCCTGGCCGGAGCCGTCATCATGCTGCTCCGCCGCAAACAGTACAAAAAGAAATGAAGAAAAAGAACATTATCACCCTCGTGGCCGTCGCAGTGGTCGGCCTCGCCGCCTTCCTCATCGCGACATGGAAATCCAGCGACACCCTGGAACAGGATTTCCACATTGAGGACATCGACGCGATAAGCAAGATATATATTGCCGACAAACAGGACAACCACGTGCTGCTGCAACGGGTGGCCGACAGCACCGCCGACGTCCAGTGGACCGTCGACACCCTCTATCCCGCCAGCCAGCCGATGATCAACCTGCTGCTCTCGACGCTGCATGATATGCGCATCCGCCAGCAGGTGAACAAGAACGCCATCCCCTACACCATCAAGACCCTTGCGGCCCGCGCCATCAAAGTGGAGGTCTACCAGCACCGCTATTTCATCAACTGGTTCCACGGCAAGGTGCGTCTCTTCCCGCACGAGAAGCTGACGGTGACTTACTATGTGGGGCACGAGACCCAGGACATGATGGCCTGCTACATGTACCGTGAAGGCGACAAGGTTCCTTACGTCATCCATATCCCCGGTTTCCGCGGATACCTGACTCCCCGATTCCCGTCGGACCCGCTGGCGTGGCGCAGCCACAATATCGTCCATTGGGACATCCACCATCTGGAACGCGTGGAGATGGACATCCCCGCCTCGCCCGAAGAGTCGTTTGCCGTGCAGCGCGAGGGCGAGGGGTTTGTCTTTGAGTTGACGCAGGGACACACCCGCATCCACGATTTCGACACCGCCCGTGTGGCACAGATGCTCTCCTGTTTCGCCAACCTCAACTTCGACGAATTTGCCGAGGCGGTGCCTCACAGCGACATGAAGGCCTCCTTCGCCAACACACCGCGCGCCATCCTCCGCATCACCAACACCGACCGCGAGACACGCGAGGTGAGAACCTACCTCAAATACGACAACCCCGACGACACGGTATCCATGCCCGACAGCAGCCTGTATGATATGTTCGATGTGAACCGTCTTTACGCCATCATCGACAACAAGGACACCGTGCTAATCCAATACTTCGTGTTCGACAACATCCTCCAACCGGCCAGCTTCTTCCTCGGCAAGGAGAAGAGCCCCTTTGCAAAAGAATAGCCATGACGCCCCTGATATTCATCACCAACGACGACGGATACCTCTCGCGCGGACTGCGCCACCTCGCCGACACGGCGAAGGAGTTCGGCGACGTGGTGGTGGTGGCCCCCGAAAGCAACGCCTCGGGACAGAGCACCTCCATCACCTGTGCCCGTCCGCTGCGGGTGCGTCACGTAGGCGATTGGGGCGGGGTGGCCTACCACGCCTGCTCCGGCACCCCGGCCGACTGCGTCAAGATGGGCACCGAGCAGATATGCCCGCGCCGGCCCGACCTGGTGCTTTCGGGAATCAACTTTGGCAGTAACGCCTCTATCAACATCATCTACAGCGGCACCATGGGAGCGGTGCTGGAGGGATGTCTCAGCGGCTTCCCCAGCATCGGTTTCTCGCTGCTGCACCATAACCCCGAGGGCGACCTCAGCGGCTGCACCGCCGTGGTGCAGCACATCCTGTCCGAGGTGCTGGCACACCCCCTGCCCGACTGGACGGGACTCAACGTCAACATCCCCCGCCTACCGGCCGACCAAATCAAGGGCATCCGCATCTGCCGCCAAGCCCGCGCCGCCTGGCGCGACAGCCTGGAGAAGCGCATCGACCCTGCCGGCCAACCCTACTACTGGATGACGGGGAAGTTCGTATGCAACGACATGGAGCCCGACTCCGACATGCGCGCCTTGACCGACGGCTACGTCTCGGTGGTGCCTGTCCGACCCGATTTCACCCACTGCGAGGCCATCCCCCTCCTCGGCCACCTCGCCAAAGAGAACTGTGAGACCACCGCATAACCCCCTCGACTGCCATGAAGAAACTCCTCAACCACAACTCCGTCGCCGCCGGTATCATCGCCGCGCTGGGCTCCGAAGTGCTGTGTGCCGCCCTGCTCTGGGGGGTGCTGCTCATCGCCGGCCTCCCCGCAGAGGAACACCTGCGCTGGTTTGCCGTGGCCTTCGTGCCACCGGTGCTGCTGCTGCGCTACTATGCCAAGCAGAAAGAATACCCCACCACCCTCAAGACAATCCTCGTGACCTTCTTCGTCACCTTTGTCGCATTTGCGTGGTTCCTTCTGAAATACAAATACATCACCTTCAACTAACCCCGGAGAAACCATGCGATATTATCTCATAGCAGGCGAAGCCTCGGGCGACCTTCACGGCGCCAACCTCATGCGGGCGCTGAAAGAGGAAGACCCCTCGGCGGAGTTCCGTTTCTGGGGTGGCGATGCCATGGCCGCCGTGGCGGGCCATGCGCCTGTACGCCACATCCGCGACCTCGCCATCATGGGGTTCGTCGAGGTGGCTCTGCACCTGCGCACCGTATTGGGAAATATCGCCTTCTGCAAGGATGACATCGCCGACTACATGCCCCACGTCATCGTCGGCATTGACTACCCCGGCTTCAACCTCAAAATCGAGAGTTGGGCCCGGCAACACGGATTCCGCGTCATACACTATATCTCGCCCAACCTATGGGCCTGGAAGAAAGGCCGCATCAAAGGGATGCGCCGCACCCTCGACCGGCTCTGCTACATTCTTCCTTTCGAGCAGAAATTCTTCGCCGACAACAACTTCCCACAAGCGGTATATGTCGGACACCCCCTCCTCGACGCCATAGACTCCTCCCAACTCTCGTCGTTTCACAAAGCGAGCGCAGAGGGAACTTGTTCACTCTGCCGAGCCAAAGAAACGTCAACGAAGTTACCTCTCCCCTCTCACCTCTCCACTCCCGTCATCGCCCTCCTTCCCGGCAGCCGCCGGATGGAGTTGAAGAACAGCCTGCCCCTGATGGTACAGCTGGCCAAGCGCCACCCCGAATTCCAGTTTGTGGTGGCCGGAATGAGCCTGCTGGGCGAGGAGGCCTACCGCAAATACATTCCTGCCGACAGCCATATCGAGGTGGTCTATGACAAGACCTACGACCTGCTTTCCGTCGCCTATGCCGCCGTGGTCTGCTCCGGCACCGCTACGCTGGAAACGGCCCTCTTCAACGTGCCACAGGTGGTATGCTACCGTGCCAACCCCATCTCCATCGCCATCGCCAAGGCCGTTGTGAGCAGCCGCATACGATACATCTCGCTGGTCAACCTCATCGCCGACAGCCCCATTGTCACCGAACTCATTCAGGAGGACTTCAACCTCGCCCGACTGGAAGAGGAGTTCCGACTTATCACAACCGATGAGGCCAACCGCACACGCATGTTCACCCAATATGCCCAAATGCGCCTCCTGCTTGGCGGAGGCGGCGCCAGCCGCCGCACGGCGCACGAAATACTACTTGTTGCTCAAGACCAATGAAACGCTCGCTCATACTCTGCCTCCTACTTCTCGCCACCATGGCAGCCCACGCTGACCGTGTGAGGGTGAAACTCTTCTCCAACAACACGGTCGACCTCATCAACGTCTCCTTCGACCTGGGGCTCTACAACCTCTACGCCAACGACACCGCGATGGTGGCGGCCGACCTCGGCGACGGCAAATCGGTGGAGCTGACCCCCAACGGACGCAAGGTGCATGTAGCTATCGACGGCTACGACTACGGCAGCTACGACTCGGTGACCTTCGCCGCCACCGATACCGCTTGCATTCTCTGTCTCAACCCCCGCAATATCAAGAACCGCACCTACGAGGGCAACCTGATTGTCTCCGTCGGAAAGAACGGAAAACTGCACCTCATCAACGACGTGGAGTTCGAGACCTACCTGGCCGGCGTGGTGCAGTCGGAAATCTATGGCACCGAGAGCGACATCTTCCGCGTGCAGGCCATCATCTCACGGACCTGGGCCATGCGCAATATCAACAAACACAAGGCCGAGGGCTACAACTTTTGCGACCAGGTTCACTGCCAGGCTTACCTGAATCGCTGCGTGCGGCCCGACATCATGCTTGGCACCATCCAGAGCTGCGGACAGACCATCGTCGACAGCACGGGCAACCTCATCGACACCCCCTTCCACTCCAACAGCGGAGGCCAGACGGCCAACTCAGAGGATGTGTGGCGTTCCGCCCTCCCCTATCTGCGCTCCGTGTCCGACACCTTTTCCTACCGCATGCGACAGAGCGACTGGGTGAAAGTCGTCAACGAGGACAAGTGGCTCAACTACTTCGCCCACACCCATAAACTCAATACCGGCGTCGACAGCATCCGCCGCGAACTGCTCACCTTCAGTCAGCCGGAACGCAAGGTGCGGCTGTGTGGCATCCCGCTGACAAGAATCCGCACCGACTTCCAGTTGAAATCCACCTTCTTCTCCGTTATTTACGACAGTGCCGCCCACCGCATCACCCTCTCGGGTCACGGCTACGGCCACGGCGTGGGCCTCAGCCAGGAGGGCACCATCCGCATGGTGGGACTCGGCATCAGCTACGACAGCATCATCCGCCACTACTACACCGGCGCCACCGTCCACACCGACGAGGACCATCCCCACACCTACGTGGAACGATACGTCAAGCAGATTGCCCAAATCATCGAGGAAGACAAGTTGAAAGCCACCCAGACCAAATCGAAGAAAGACGACTGGCTGGGGCGTCTCTTCCGCCTGCGCGACCGCGAGGAGCGCGAGGAGGTCTACAACCCCGACCAGAACGAAATCGACGGCGACTGGCAATACGATTGGTGAGGAAATTGAAAATTGAGAATTAAAAACTGAAACTAAAAAAACGATATGAAGAAAATATTATCCTTAACCCTTTTCGCGGCACTCCTTGTCGGAGCCAGTGCCCAGATTGATTGGAAGACCATCGAGCAGGCCTCCAAGACCGAAAGCAAGGGCAACACGAAGCTCTACTTCGTCGATTTCTACACCTCCTGGTGCGGCTGGTGCAAGAAGATGGACCGCGAGACCTTCACCCACCCCGTGGTGGCGAAGATTCTCAACACCTACTACATCCCCGTCAAGTTCGATGCCGAAGGCACCGCCGAGTTCACCTGGGACGGCAACAAATACAGCAACCTCGCCCCTGTGGCGGGAGGACGCCCCAGCACCCACAGCTTCGCCAAAGCCACCCTCGGCACAAAAATGGGATTCCCCTCGTTCGGCCTGTTCAACACCAACCAGTCGCGACTCACTATCGTACAGGGCTACCAGAGTGCCGACGAACTTGTGGTCATCCTTTGGTACTTTGCCTCGGGCGACTACAAGCGCTACGCCTTCGAAAAATACCAGCAGATATTCGACAAGGAAATCCGCCCCAAGATGAACGAGAAACTGGGCCTCGAATAACCAAACCAAGCAACCGTACCATGGGATTATTCAGCAGAAAAGAGACCCTTGATCAGGGACTGAACAAGACGAAGGAGAGCTTCTTCAGCAAACTTTCGCGCTCCATCCTCGGCAAGTCCACCGTCGACGACAACGTGCTCGACAACCTTGAAGAGACCCTCATCACCTCCGACGTGGGGGTGGAGACCACCCTCAAGATTATCGAGCGGCTGCAGGCCCGCATCAAACGCGACAAGTATATCAGCACCTCCGAACTCAACTCCATCCTGCGCGCCGAAATCGCCACCCTGTTGCGCAAGCACGACGGCGACTTCCCCGAAGACTTCGACTCACCGATGAAGCATAAGCCTTACGTGGTGCTGGTGGTCGGCGTGAACGGTGTGGGCAAGACCACCACCATCGCCAAACTGGCCTACCAGTACAAACAGGCCGGCAAGAAGGTCATGCTCGGCGCCGCCGACACCTTCCGTGCCGCCGCCGTGGAGCAGTTGCAACTCTGGGCCGACCGCGTGGGCGTGCCCATCGTGCAGCAGGGCATGAACGCCGACCCCGCCTCGGTGGCTTACGACACCCTCCAGTCCGCCCTTGCCAAGGACATCGACGTGGTGCTTATCGACACCGCCGGCCGCTTGCACAACAAGATAGGACTGATGAACGAGTTGGGCAAAATCCGCAAGGTGATGCAGAAACTCCTTCCCGACGCCCCGCACGAAGTGCTGCTGGTGCTCGATGCCAGCACCGGCCAGAACGCCATCGAGCAGGCGCGCCAGTTCACCGCCGCCACCGAGGTCAACGCCCTTGCCCTCACCAAACTCGACGGTACCGCCAAGGGAGGCGTCATCATCGGCATCAGCGACCAATTCCAGATACCCGTCCGCTATATCGGCCTCGGCGAGAAGATGACCGACCTGCAGGTATTCCACGCCGACGAGTTTGTCGACAGCCTCTTTGATCAATGAATAGCGTAAACATCATCACCCTCGGCTGCAGCAAAAACACCGTCGACTCCGAGAATGTCGCCGGCCGTTTGGCCGCGGCAGGCTTCAAAGTCTATTTCGACCGCCGCCACAACGACTGCGACACAGTCGTCGTCAACACCTGCGGCTTCATCGGCGATGCCAAGGAGGAATCGGTCAATGTACTGCTGGAACAGATAGAAGCCAAACGGTTCTTCAACCGCCGCCACGCACGCGATGGACGACAGCGGCAACTGGTGGCCGTGGGATGTCTCGTGGAGCGCTACCGCAACGAACTGCGCCCCGAGATGCCCGAAGTGGACGCCTGGTTCGGTGTCCACGAGTGGAACGAGATCATAACTAGAATCGCTAGAGAGACTAGTTCAACTAGAGCAACTAGTCCAACTAGTTCAACTAGAACATCTAGTCCAGCCCGGCAGCTTTCCACCCCCCGCCACTATGCCTATCTCAAAATCTCCGAGGGCTGCAACCGCAGTTGCTCCTACTGTGCCATCCCGCTCATCCGCGGCAGGCACATCTCGCGCCCGATAGAGACGCTGGTGGCGGAAGCCCGACAGCTGGTCGCCAACGGGGTGAAAGAGATTATCCTCATCGCCCAGGACACCACCTACTACGGCCTCGACCTCTATGGCCGCCGCCGTTTGGGCGACCTCATGGAACAGCTGGCCACCGCGAGCGGCGCCCAGTGGATTCGGTTACACTACACCTACCCCACCTCCTTCCCCGTCGATGCCATCGAAGTCATGCGGCGGCACGACAATATCTGCAACTATATCGACATCCCCCTGCAGCATATCAACAGCCGCATCCTCTCCTCCATGCAACGCGGTATCGACCGTGAGGGCACCCTTGCCCTGCTGCAACGGATGCGTGACCGCCTCCCTGGCGTCAGCATCCGCACCACCCTCATCGTGGGCTACCCCGGCGAGAGCGAAGCCGAATTCGAGGAGTTGAAACAGTTCGTCCGTGAAGCCCGTTTCGACCGCATGGGCTGTTTTGCCTACTCGCCCGAGGAGGGGACCCCCGCCGAGGCATTGGGCGACCCCGTCAGCGAGGACGAGAAAACGCGTCGTGTGGGCGAGTTGATGGCCCTGCAGGAACAGATATCACTGGAACGGAATGAGGCCCGTATAGGGCAAATCTACCGCGTTCTCGTTGACCGTCGCGAAGGCGACTTCTATATTGCCCGCACCGAATACGACAGTCCCGAGGTGGACGATGAAGTGCTGATACCGGTCCCCCACACTCCGGGCACCGCCGCGCCCTTGCACATCGGTGAATTCTACACCGTCCGAATCACCCGTGCCATGGAAAACGACCTCATGGCCGAATTGGTCTAAAAAGAAAAAGCCCGACCAACCGGTCGGGCTTTCCTTTTCTTTGTGCCTTGGGGTTATGCCTCGGTGTTCTTCTCGATGGCGAGTTTTCCGCGGTAGTAACCGCACTCGGGGCATACGTGGTGGTACATTACAGGAGCGCCGCAATTGCTGCAGGTAGTCAGCTGGGCTTTCTCCAAACTGTCGTGTGTTCTGCGCTTCGCTGTGCGAGTCTGCGAGAATCTGTGTTTTGGATGTGGCATATTGTTTTATTTTTTATTTGTTTATTTTTCCTTCAATGCTTTGAGTGCGTCCCATCGTGGATCGGTCTCCCCTTCGCCTAGCACCCTCACCTCGTCCTCCTCCGAGGGTTCGTGTTCCTCCGAGATGTACTGCAGCATCTCTGGGTCGCACTGTCCCTCTTCGTGTACTTTCTGTATCGGCATCCGTACCGCCACATACTCGTACATCCACTGTGCCAAGTCGATTTGGTGTTCGCCTTCGGGGAGTATCACCACGTCCTCCTTGTCGCTGGTTTCGGTGTTGCTGAACTTCACACACAGGGTCTCTTCGCCGCTCACCGGAACATCCAGTTCCCCGAGACAACGGTCGCAGACTGTCTTGACAACGCCCTCGAAGGCAAAATTGAACATCAACAATCGCTCCCGCTTCTCCAAAACGACCGCAAAATTGACTTTTCCTTCGCGCAGTTCTTCATTTTCGAACCCCTCGAAGAAGCCATTGTCCAAGGTATAGTCATACTCGTATCTCCCTGTCTCCAAACCACTAAACTGGACTACGGTGTCAATCTTCGGCTTCATTTCACACTCTTATTGAGTTTGCAAAATTACAACTTTTTTCTGACATACAAAAATAAATGGCAAGAAAATTATTTTACGGGGCAAAAAGAGCAACGGGCACCCCCGGTTGGGGATGCCCGTTGGCTCGATGTATGGTGGAATCTTATCTGACGATAAGTTTCTTGACCATGTTCACCTTCTCGCCGGTGATGCGCACGAAGTAGGCACCCTGCGAGAGGTTGTCGACGTTCATCGTCTTCACACAGTCGCCGGCGCACTCCATG
>CAJOHZ010000035.1 GCA_905234695.1 uncultured Bacteroidales bacterium
GTGGACAACGGATTTGTTGAAGCAAAGGCATTTTCTTTGAGTGACAATCTTGGGCGGTTGCTGGAAAATCAAGTGTTCGTTGAGTTAATACGCAGAGGATACAACACAGACAAAACAATATTCTATTATCGTTCACGAAATGACAAGGAAGTGGATTTTGTTTTACGTAATGGGCCGTATATTACACGTTTGGTGCAAGTATGCTATGATTTAGGAAGTCCAAAAACAGAAAAACGAGAAGTGGATGCTTTGCTTGAATGTGCAGGAGAACTGAATTGTGACAACCTTTTGATAGTTACTAATGCTGAGCGACGTACAATAGAGCGGAATGACCATAGGATAGATGTTGTACCTATATCCATGTTTTAGTGAAAGGGTCCCAAGCTGACATGCCGAAAGATTACCGATGGATTACAATGTTTGAATGTGTAGATGTGCGAACTGAGGTCGGCGACTCAGTGGAGCCAATGCGTGTCTTGAATTGGGCCGATAGTTGATAAGGTATTACCATTTTTGAGCCGAATCTAAGATGCAGTAACGATGAATTATTCGCGGGGAATGCCATACTGATAGCATACGGCTATTGCCCATAGAGTTTCCGTTCGGTGGATTCGATTGGCTACAAGAAAGCGATGATTGTTTTCTATGAACAAAACAATAGCTATGCTTTCAAACAACTCTTTATCGACCAGTTTGAATTTGCAGTTAAGGAATATTTCTGATTCTACTGAACGATAAGTTTTTTTGCTTTGTAACCGCCTGATTATTTGTTCACTTGAGATGGTCAAGTGCCCCATACCGGGTCGTTATTGGTGCTGATGACACTCCTCGCTAATGCAAGATGGTTTCGGAGAATGGTAAAACGAAATAGGAACACTCTCTGAAAGTACATATTCTGAAAGGTTCCGCTTGAGTGGTGCGGACTGGGTCTATTTCAGGGTCTCGACGGCTTTGGGGGTCCAGTTCTGGAAGAACTGCAGCACCTTCTTGCGGTCGTAGCTCTTTTCAAGCTCCAGATAGGCGCTGTTCTGGATGTGCATCGGGCGGCCTTCGTGGTCGAGAATCACCAGCACGGGGAATCCAAATCGGGCGGGGTTGCCAAGCCGCTTCATCGCCTCAGGTTTTTTGTTGTCCTTGGAGTAGTTGACATGGATGTAGACGAAGTTCTCCTTTATCAGTTGGGCAATCTCTTCGTCTTCTGTCACGAATTTAGCAAACCGCAGGCACCATGGGCACCAGTTACCGCCCACCTGACACAGCACATAGCGTCCTGTGCGTTGAGCTTCCGCCAGGGCTTCGTCGATTTGCTGGATGGCGTCGGCTTCCTCATTGTACAGCTTCGTTTCGGTGGCCACGGGTACGGCCTTGACGGATTCAATGGCTTTTGTGGGCTTTTGCGCCTGCATGGCAATCGCCAGCAGGACGAAACATGCGGTAAGAAGTGCTTTTTTCATGGTTTTTCGGTATCGATGAAACGATTTGCAAAAATACACTTTTTTTTCAAATCGGGCAACTTTTCTCCAAAAAATCGGTGTCGGGGTGCTCCCAGGGTTCTCTCGGAGTGGCTTTTATGTTCCTTTTTCCTTCCTTCGGTTCTTATCTTGCACATACCCAGCACTTTTCCTGCACTTCTCCTAAGGTACGTTAGAGAAGTGTTAGAGAAATGTTAGAGAAACGTTAGAGAAGGACCGAAGGAACACCGAAAGAACATAAGCGTCACATAAGGGCCACACCGAGAGAACTCCCTTGCCACTCTGAACAGTTTCTGAGTGGTGAGAAAACGGATAAAGGTGGTGTGTGTGGAGCGGCAAGGCGGGGATACGGAGGTGGGGTAAAAGGCGAGGGGGGGATCGGTTTTGTTTGAGGAACAATGTGTTGTGATAGCTGGTGCGAAAAAAGTGAAAGAGAAAGGATTTACAATTTGAGAATTTTATGTAAATTTGCATTTTCAAACAGCCTCGTGCCGATGGTTTGAAACGGGGCTTTACAGAATCTAAAAAACGAAACACCATGGCATTAATTTCCTGTCCCAATTGTAGCAAGCCCATCAGCCCCAATGCGACAAGTTGTCCGCATTGCGGTGCATCGCTATCTCCGACGGAGAAAGAAGTCAAGTGTCCCGAATGCGGGATCTCATTTCCGGCCACAGCCGAAACCTGTCCCAACTGTGGCGAGCCAAACAAGTCCGCGCAGTTGATGCCGTTGGCAGAAAATACAAAGTTGTTTTCGACACTCCTGTTCATTCCGGTGGTTTTTGCCGCGCTGGGAGTCCTGATTGGCTTGTTGGGCATACTTTCCCCTTATAGCAATGGGTATTATGTCAACCTATATAAGGATTCTATTGCAGTTCCATTCGCCATCTTCTTCTTATACAACATTCTCTTCTCGGCTAAAGGTTCCAAGTTGTTTATTCTCTCGCTGGTAGGTGCCGGATTGGCGGCAACGGGGATTATGTGTCTGTATTTGGATTTTGATTACTATACCAAATTGATATTTGTTGATTTGTTTTTCGCAGGGATGGCGGTGATAATGTTGCTGATGCCGTTAGTCGGTAAGGCGAAGACGGTTGCTACCATCTGCAGCGCAGTATTGCTGGGCGGATGGTCTCTGGGATTAATACTGCATTTGAGCAACGTTATGGGTAACAGTATTTTGTATACATTCTTATTGGCTCCTGTCACCCTCGCACTGTTCCTTTTCCTGTTTCTTATCAGCCGGAAAACACGTATCATCTAATTAAAAAATGAAATCTCCGATGGATAAAGAACTCCGCGATCAGATACGCGATATTTTGCAGCACGAGGTGCTGCTGGCGACGGGTTGCACCGAGCCGGGGGCGGTGGCGCTGTGTGTGGCCAAGGCCTGCGAGACGTTGGGCCGTGAGCCCGAGAACGTAGTGCTGCGCCTCAGCAAGAACGTCTTCAAAAACGCCATGGGCGTGGGCATTCCCGGCACCGGCATGATTGGACTTCCCATCGCGGTGGCGATGGCGGTGACCCACGGAGACAGTCGCCGTGGGTTAGAGGTGCTTACCCTGCCCGAGGGACAGGTGGAGGATGCCAAACACTGGCTGGCCAACCATGCTGGCGGTATCGACATCGGAGTCAAGGAGACCACGGACAAACTATATATCGAATGCTGCTGCAAGGCTGATGGCCATACCGCCACAGCGGTCATTGCCATGCGACACAATAACTTCGTATACCTGCAGCGTGACGGGGAGGTGCTTTTGAACCACAAGCAGGGTCTCGTGGGAAATGCGGAGGAGCGCGATGCAGCCGCCACCGTCCCGCAGCTAACCGCCCGCATGGTGTACGACTATGCCACCACCGCTCCGCTGGAAGAGCTGGAGTTTCTGAAAGACACGGTGTTGTATAATACCGCCGCCTCGGAGTGCGGACTGGAGGGCATGGGGTTGCATACGGGCCAGATATTGATGGAGCAGGCACGGGGCGACATGGTGCATACTGTCGTGGCCCGTACCGTGGCTGCCAGCGACGCCCGCATGGATGGCTGCACCAAGCCAGTCTATTCCAATTCGGGCAGCGGCAACCAAGGCATTGCCTGCACCTTGCCTCCCTATTATTACGGCAAGCTGAAAGGGTGCAGCGATGAGCACATCCTGCGTGCCCTGACGATGAGCCACCTGATGAGCATTTATATCAAGCGTGGTATCGGCCGTTTGAGCGCACTTTGCGGCATTGTGAACGCCACAATGGGTGTGAGCGCGGCGCTGACCTACCTCGAAGGGGGCGGATTTGAGCATACCGGCTATGCCATGAAGAATATGATTAACACCCTCGCCGGCATGGTGTGCGACGGGGCCAAGCCCAGCTGTGCGCTGAAGATGAGCGTGGGACTGTACAGTGCCTTCGTGTGTGCCGAACTGGCAGTGCATGGACGAGTGGTGGACTGCACAGATGGACTGAGTGAGAGCGATATAGACTGCTCCATCCGCAATCTGGGTCGCCTCGGGAAAGAGGGTATGGACCAGACCGACGACATGATCCTGGACATCATGACCCACAAGCGGAACTGACCCGCCGGAACGCCTTGAACGTCTGTCTCGAAGGGGAAACAACACACCCCTGTTGATAACTTTCCATAACGCTTGCCTTTCCTTTGAAAAATTATTGATAATTTTGCACTCTGAAATAACACATGCAAAATTATGGAAAATAGAAAGGAAGAACTCTATTCGCAAGCAATCCCGGCAGGCAAACGCCGCTATTTCTTCGATGTGAAAGAAACCCGTGGTGGTGACAAATTCGTGACGATTACCGAGAGTCGGAAGATTTTCGACACCAATACCGCTGAGTTCTATTACGACAAGACCAAGATTTTCCTCTACAAAGAGGACTTCGAGAAATTCCAAAAGGGGTTAGCTAACGCTATCTCGTTCATCGAGACGGGTGTCGAGCCCGAGCCTCTGGTGTTCGACAACGACCTGCACGGCATGGATGGCGAGCATCGCGACTCGATGTCGGATGGCTTCATCAACGACGTGGATTTCAAATATTGACGATAGACCGCCATGGGTAAGGTAATATCAATCGCCAACCAGAAAGGCGGGGTGGGCAAAACCACCACGGCGGTGAACCTCAGTGCCGCACTGGCGGTGATGGAGTACAACGTGCTGTTGGTGGATGCCGACCCGCAGGCCAATGCCACCTCGGGGTTGGGAGTCAATCCCGACGACCTGGACAAGAGCGCCTATGAGTGCTTCCTGGGGCAGGCCGATGTGCGCGACTGTGTGGTGGAGACCGCAACACCCCATCTCTCGCTGCTCCCCACGAGGATTGACCTGGTGGGTGCCGAGGTGGAACTGGTCAATGAGAAGAACCGCGAGTATTTCATCCATCGCGCCTTGCAGCCGGTGCGCGACGAGTACGACTTCATCATTATCGACTGCAGCCCCTCGCTGGGCTTGATTACGGTGAATGCGCTGACCGCCTCCGACTCGGTCATCATCCCCATCCAGAGCGAGTATTTCGCCTTGGAAGGACTTGGCAAGCTGCTTAACACGGTGCGTATCGTGCAGACCCGTCTCAACCCGAAACTGAATATCGAAGGGTTGCTGATTACAATGTACGACTCGCGTCTGCGTCTGGCACGCCAGGTGGTGGAGGATGTGCGGGCCCATTTCAAGCACATGGTCTTCGACACGCTGGTGTACCGCAACACCAAACTGGCCGAGGCTCCCAGCTATGGACAGTCGGTCATCATGTACGACGCCACATGCCCGGGTGCGGTGAACTACCTCAACCTGGCCTCGGAGATACTGAAACGAAACAAGATTAAGAGCAAATAATGGCAAGCAAGAAACCTCTCACCCCCGGCCGCGGGCTTGACGCCATCCTGGGCAACCTGGATGTCGATGCCATCAATGGTGGCGAATCGGCCGTGACGGCCGCCATCAGCATGGTTGCCGTGAAGGATATAGAGACCAACCCGTTCCAGCCGCGCAAGGAGTTTGACACCGCTGCGCTGGAGGAATTGGCGCAGTCCATCCGCGAGCAGGGGGTCATCACCCCTGTCACCGTCCGCAAGATGCCCGACGGGAAATACCAACTGATTGCCGGCGAGCGGCGTTTCCGTGCCTCGCAGATGGCTGGCCTGAAAGAGATACCCGCTTATATCCGTGTGGCCACCGATGGCCAGATGATGGAGATGGCGCTGGTGGAGAACATACAGCGCGAGAACCTCAACGCGATGGAGATTGCCTTCTCGTACAACGCCCTTATTGAGGAGTGCCGCCTCACCCACGAGCAGTTGAGCCAGCGGGTAGGGAAGGACCGCACCACTATCACCAACTACCTGCGCCTGCTGAACCTGCCAGCCGAGACCCAGCTGGCACTCAGTTCCAACCTCATCACCATGGCGCACGCACGCGCTTTGATTAATGTGGAAGACACCGAGGCCCATCTGGCGCTGCTGCACGACATCATCAACCGCCACCTGTCGGTACATCAGACTGAGCAGTTGGTCAAAGAGGCCAAAGGCAAACGCACGACGGTACGCCGTGGCGCGACGGAGCTCCCGTCCCTGCATGCAGCCGCCCAGTCGCAGATACGCCAGCGGTTGCAGTCGGAGGTGGAAATCAAACGCTCACGTCGTGGCAAAGGGTCGCTGGTAATCCATTTCCAGAACGACGCCGATTTCGAACGTATAATGAACCTCTTGCAGCCATAAGGTCCACGTGTTGGACGACCTGCCGTGAAAAAGAGCATACTCATACTGGGATTGTTGCTGGGATTGACGGCAACGGGTTGGGGACAGAAAGTGTCGGCCGACACGGTGGTGAACGCCCCTGCGACAGCTGTTGCCTCGGAACATAGCGCGACAAAGGCCTTGTACCTGTCGCTGCTGCCCGGCGCAGGCCAGATATACAACGGGCAGGCTTGGAAAATCCCCATTATATATGGTGCCTTTGCAGGCTTAGGATACTTTATCCATTCCAACTACACCAATATGCAGACCTTCAAGGAGGAGTACCTCTACAGGGTCAACAACAACGACACCCCGCGGCTGGAAGGGTACACCAACTATCCCAACAGCGCGATATTGAATATGTACCAGTCGTACAACCGGAACTTCCAGTTGATGATTATCCTCAGTGGGGTGGTCTATGGACTCAATCTCGTTGACGCCTATGTCTTCGGACACCTGTACGACTTCCAGATTGACGACAACCTCTCCATGCGGCTGTCGCCGTCGTTGCTGCCCGATGTGGCGGGCGGCATTGCTTTCGCCCCTGCAGTGCGGGTGGCGCTCACCTTTTGAACCGAAACAAACACATCTTGAATAATAACTAAACACAAAACACACTATGAAACCCTTCTTAATGATTCAAGCCGATATGGCTGATGTACAGACCGTAGTTGACACTGCCGCCACAACCGGTGTGCAGCGGGAAACCTTTTGGAGCCTGGCTACCCAGGGCGGTTGGATTATGCTTGTGCTGGTGGTGTTGCTGGCGTTGGCCATCTACATTTCCATCGAACGTTACCTGGCGCTGCGCCAGGCGGTGAAGACCGATGACGACAACAACTTCATGAACAACATCCGCGAGTATATCCACAAAGGTGACGTGGAGGGAGCCCGTACATTGTCGAAACAGACCAATTCGCCTTTGGCCCGCATGGTCGACAAGGGCTTGTCGCGTCTGGGGCGTCCGCTCTCCGACATCCAGGCCGCCATCGAGAACGAAGGCAAGCTGGAGGTGGCCCGTTTGGAGAAACGGGTGTCGCTGGTCGCCACTGTGGCCTCCCTAGGCCCGATGATTGGTTTCCTTGGCACGGTGACGGGTATGGTCACTGCTTTCCAGAATATGGCCCATGCCGGCAACAACATCAATATCGAAGTGTTGGCCACGGGTATCTATGAAGCTATGGTGACCACCATCGGCGGTCTTATCGTGGGTATTATCTGCTACTTCCTCTATAATATCCTCGTCACCCGCATCAACAAGGTGGTGCTCGACATCGAGGTGCGTGCCACCGAGTTCATGGATCTTCTCCACGAACCGGCTTAATAATTTGGTTTAATTGTTTAATCGTTTAATTGTTGGAACGGACTACTCAACATTTCAACAGTTCAGCAATCAACATATTTTCCCATGCTTCAGTCAAGAAATCAAATCCGCATAGAGACCTCCAGCTCCACCATGTCCGACTTGGTGTTCCTGCTGCTCGTTTTCTTCATGATTACCTCGACGCTTATCAGCCCCAATGCGGTCAAGCTACTTCTGCCTGAGAGCGGCAGCAAGACAATGGCCAAGCAGAACGTGACGGTGTATATCGACGAGAACCACAATTTCCAGGTAGGCGATGTGCCGACGGATATCAACGGTCTCCAAGGACTTATCGCCGGCGGTATCCAGCAAGGGGTCACTGACGCCTGTGTGGTGCTGCGTTCCGACAAGACCGTGCCGGTGCAGTATGTGGTGAATGTTATCGATGCCGTCAATGCCATCAACGAGCAGACGGGCAGCAAGCATAAAGTCATCCTGGCCACCTCGCCTAAAAAATAATCGCCATGAACCTCACACGCGAAAACAAGAACAAGATTGTGTCGGCAGCCTGCACTGCACTCTTCCTGGCTTTGGTTATGGTTATCTGCATGGCGTTCGGCTATGATCCGCCCGACCCTCCCATTCCCGAAGAGGGCGTGGAGGTCAACGTGGGCAACAGCGACTTCGGCTCGGGCGACAACCCAATGCCCGATGCATCGCAGGCTTCCAGCGCACCGCGACCCTCCTCGGCCACGGAGCAGATTTCGACCCAGAGCACAGAGTCGTCAGTGCCGCTGTACAGCTCAAAGAAACCTTCCACCTCGCAGCGTGACAACCAGACTCCGACCACCCAGCAGCCCGAACCTCCGAAGGAACCTGAAATCAACAAGAACGCCATCGCCTCTGGCAGTATGTTCAATAAAGGCAATAAGAATGCCGGCAGCGAGGGCAATACCACGGGTTCCGGCAATATGGGCAAGGAGGGGGGCGATCCCAACTCCAACCGTTACGACGGTGCCCCCGGAAAGGGTGGTGCTGGTTTCAGTTTGGCAGGCCGTAGCGCCCGCGCGCTTCCGAGCCCCAACAACAGCACCAACAAGGAAGGCAAGGTGGTGGTGAAGATATGGGTTGACCGCGAAGGTAATGTCACCCAGGTCTCGGCACCCGAGAAAGGATCTACCGTCACCGACGCAGGCCTTGTCAACCAGGCCAAGGCTGCCGCCAAAGCCGCCAAGTTCAGCTCGAAGCCCGATGCTCCCGAGGTGCAGACCGGTACGATAACCTATGTGTTCCAAACCCGATAAAGCGAGATGCCTTCGGAACCTGTAAGAATTGACAAATATCTGTGGGCTGTGCGTCTGTATAAGACGCGCAGCCTTGCTACCGATGCCTGTCGGTGTGGCCATGTGCGCATGGGGGGGCAACCCGTCAAACCCTCGCATGAGGTCAAGGCCGGCGAAGTGTATGAACTTTCGGTTGAGCAGGTACACAAGGTTGTCGAGGTGAAGCAGGTGTTGGGCAACAGGGTAGGAGCCAAGCTGGTGGAGAACTATATGACGGACCTCACGCCTCCCGAAGAGTATGAGCGTATCCGCATGGTGCGCCAGTATGCCTTTGAGACCCGCGACCGTGGTGTCGGCCGTCCCACCAAACGCGAACGGCGCGATATAGAGTCGTTCAAATACAAGTAAATCCGTGGATGACATAAAAAATCATACTGCGGTGCAATAAAACACGAACAGCCGATACATAATAACAGATTCGACCATGAACGAAGAAGAGGTCATTTGCGACATTCTGGCCGGTAACGTCAACCGCTATGCGGAGATTGTGAAGGAGTACCAGACCATCGTCGCCAACCTCTGCTACAAGTTTGGAGGAAGCCGGATGGACATCCCCGAACTTACACAGCAGGTCTTCGTTGAGTTGTATGACGCGTTGCCCCGCTTCAAGTTCCAGTCGAAACTGAGTACTTTCATTTACCGTATCACCATCAATGTCGCCTGCAAGGATGCCAAGCATCACATGAGGATGGCTACCTCGGTCGACGAGATTTATGTGCCCGACAGTCCCTCCGATGAGCGAAACGCAGAGCAGCACATCATCCATGAAGAGAAGATGCGCCAATTGCGGCAAGCCATCGGACGCCTGCACAGGGAGCAGCGCACCGCCTTGGTGCTCTACACCTACAACGATTTCTCGTACAATGATATTGCTGAGGTAATGCAATGTACCACCGCCAAGGTGGAGTCGCTTATCTTCCGTGCCCGCAAGAACTTGAAAAAGATGTTGGAAGACTTGTAACTGTTGATGGCCCATCGGAAAAAGAAATACAATGACCAAACCCGATATGAAGGAACACGATAATCTGACAGACCAACTCCGCGAACTCCGCTACCCCGACGAGATCGATGTGGTGGATGCCGTCATGGCGCAGGTGCGTAAGAAGCCCTATATGATGCCTGCCCGTCGCCGTCCGCGTTTCCGTCTTGTGGCGGCAGTGGCTGCCGTGTTGATAGCCTTGGTAGGCGTCCATACGGTCTACTGGGCCACCGATACCTACCGTGAGGCTCAGATCAGCGACATGATGGTGGATGTATACGACTATCATGCCGACTATGACATAACCGGCGGACAGGAGTATGTGGAATTGGCTGCTGTCGATGAATTTCTGTATGAATAAAGTCACGAGTATAATGAAAAGAACGTTTATCATCCTTTTGACACTCCTGTTGGTGGGTCCACTCTGTGCACAGCAGCAACGTGGACGCCCCCACAGGGAACTTCCGAAGATTGAAGAGATGGTCAACGACCTCTCCAATGCACAGAAAAAGAAACTGAATGCCATCCAGAAGGATGCCAAAGAGAGAATATCCAAGTTGCAGGCAGAACGTGACGATGTGCGCGACAGCATTCGTGCATTGATGCGGATGGACGGCGACCAGTCGGAGAAGATATTCCCGCTGGTGGACCGCGAGACAGCCCTCCGCAGCCAGATTATCAAAGAAAAATACAAGACCCGCCTCAAGGTGGAGAAGGTGCTCACCAAAGAGCAGCAGATGGAGGTTCGCAAGAAGATAGAGGCTGACCGCAAGGCCCGTCACGAGAGAAGACAGGGGCAACAGCATACGTAATCCGCTGTAAGACATAATTCCTGAAGAGGAAAAAGAGAGTCTGAAAAAATCTTAAAAGTTTAACTCTGTTTTCGGCGTTTGGATAATTTTTCTTATTTTTGCATATCCAAACCGAAAATATATTGTGATTTTCGGGGGGGGGTAAATTATTGTAACTCAATGTAATTCATACATATATTAACCTAATCTTTAACAAAAATGCGCGTTATCATTGCTAAAGACTACAAAGAGATGTCCATTTGGGCAGCCAACTATGTAGCGGAAAAAATCGTCAATGCTCACCCCACACCCGAGAAGCCTTTCATCTTGGGTTGCCCTACCGGCAGCTCGCCCCTTGGCCTCTACCAGCATTTGATTGAATTGAATAAGAAGGGTGTTATCAGTTTCAAGAACGTTGTGACGTTCAATATGGACGAGTATGTGGGATTGGATGTGAACCATCCCGAGAGTTACCACAGCTTTATGTGGAACAATTTCTTCAACCATATCGATATCAAGAAGGAAAATGTGCATATCCTTGACGGCAATGCTCCTGATTTGATGGCGGAGTGCGAACACTATGAGCAGATGATTAAGGAGGCTGGTGGCATCGACCTCTTTATGGGAGGTATCGGCCCGGACGGACATATCGCCTTCAACGAGCCGGGTAGCAGCCTGGCTTCGCGCACTCGCATCAAGACCCTTACCACCAACACGATTCAAGCCAACTGCCGTTTCTTTGACAATGACGAGAGTCAGGTGCCTAAACAGGCGTTGACCGTGGGTGTGGGAACGGTGATGGATGCCCGCGAGGTGCTGATTCTCTGCAATGGCCCCAAGAAGGCGCGTGCCCTGCACCACATGATTGAGAACGGCGTGAGCCACATGTGGACCGCCAGCATGTTGCAGATGCACCCCCACGGCACGGTGTGCTGCGACGAGGAGGCTTGCGAGGAGTTGAAGATAAGTACCTACAACTATTTCAAAGACAAACAGCGCATAGAAGGTACAGTGGAACGGTATATCAACCTGTTCTAACCATTCTATTTGAGATTATACTTCAAGGGCGTCCTGGGTTACTCCAGGACGCCCTTGGCTTTTTTAAGCCATGTGAGTTGTTTTTTTGCGTAGTGCCATGTGTTCAGCCGGATTTGGTCGGCTACTTGCTCTCGTTGGTCAGAAGTGAGCGGGGTGGGCGTGCCTTGCGATTCCCACATGGAGAAGAACTCTTTGTATCCTACAGTGTTGAGCGTATTGATGTGACGCAGGGGATAGAGTTCCTTGGCCTCCTCTTCGAGGCCATGGCGCATCATTTGCGACACACGGCTGTCGATGCGGCTGCGCAGTTCGTCGCGGTCGCGTTGGAGGATGACAGGTGTGATGTCGTATTCCCGTGGGGGGCGCGGTTCGCGCAGCAACTCGCTGTAGGGGCGGCCGGAGGTAAGGCATACCTCCAAGGCCCGCTGGAGACGCACTCCGTTGGCAAGGTCGACACGGGCGTAATAGTCGGGGTCCAGTTGACGCAACATCAGACGCAGGCTTTCAATCCCTTCTTCGCGCAGGCGTCGTTGTAGTTCTTGACGCAAGGCGGGGTCGGGGTCGGGCAGGCGCGAAACCCCGTGGCAGAGGGCTTCGATATACAGCCCGCTTCCGCCTACTGCCACGGCGCATCCGTAACGTTCCATAAGCCGATGCAGGCAGTCTTTTGCCTCCTGCCAGTAGGTGTAGACGTTATAGGGTTCGGTGACGGGTTGACAGGCGATGAAATGATGAGGTACGGCGGATAGTTCGTCAGGGGTGGGCCGTGCCACGCCAATGTCCAATTCCCGGTATAACTGTCGGGAGTCGCAAGAGACTATTTCTGTGTGCAGTTGCAGTGCCAGCTCTATGGCATGAGCTGTCTTGCCGGAGGCAGTAGGGCCGAGGACAAGGTAGAGACGAGGCATAAGCAATTAACTGCCAGAACTAGTGTCGTTAGCACAACTGGCCGTACTTGAATGACGGGTATTTGCAGTATCGGCAGGGTGTTGGGCGGTCAGCCCGAGTTTGGCTCCTTCGTCCAGCATCATCTGCCAGGCAGCGGCACGCTCGTTGGGGATAATTCCGTCAAGGATGGCATCTTTGATGGCATCTTTGATGATGCCCACTTCATGGCAAGGGGGAATCCCGAAGACGGTCATGATGTCTTCACCCTTCACGGGGGGCTGGAAATTGCGTATGCGGTCCTTCTCCTCCAATTCAATCAGTTTCTTCCGTACCAGTTGGAAGTTGCGTAGGTAACGGCGTACCTTCTCTTCGTTTTTGCTGGTGATGTCGGCCTCGCAGAGGGTCATAAGGTCGTCAATGTCGTCGCCGGCATCGAAGAGCAGACGGCGCACGGCAGAGTCGGTGACCTCCTCTTCGGAGAGGATGATGGGACGCAGATGCAGCAACACCAGTTTCTCGACATATTTCATCTTGGCATCGAGAGGCAGGCGCAGATGGGTGAAGATGCGTTTGACCATGCGGCTGCCACGTACCTCGTGGCCGTGGAATGTCCAACCCAGTTTCTCGTCATAACGTTTGGTGGCGGGTTTTCCGATGTCGTGTAGCAGGGCCGCCCACCGGAGCCATAGGTCGTCGCTCTTCTCCGCCACATGCTCAACTACTTCCAATGTATGGTAGAAGTTGTCTTTGTGGCCGCGTTGGCCTACGGTCTCTACCCCTTTGAGGTTGCTTAGCTCGGGGAAGATGATGGGCAGCAATCCTGATTTCTGCAGCAGTTTGAAGCCTATGGAAGGGGTGGGGGAGAGCAATATTTTGTTGAGTTCTGTGGTGATGCGCTCGGCCGAGACAATCTTGATGCGATTGGCGTTGCGGGCAATGGCCTCAAAAGTGTTGTCGTGGATGCGGAATCCCAGCTGGGCGGCGAAACGGATGGCCCGCATCATGCGGAGAGGGTCGTCGCTGAAGGTCACGTCGGGGTCTAATGGGGTGCGCAGGATACCTTCGTTGAGGTCGCGGATGCCGCCGAAGGGGTCAATCAACTGTCCGTAGGTGTCGTTGTTGAGCGATACAGCCATGGCGTTGACAGTGAAGTCTCGCCGGTTCTGGTCGTCCTCTAGAGTCCCGTTTTCGACAACGGGTTTGCGGCTGTCGTGGTGGTAGCTTTCGCGCCGGGCGCCCACGAACTCCACCTGCCAGACGGTGTCGCCGTGTCGGTAATGGAATGAGGCGGTGCCGAAATTGCGGAAGACGGAGACGGTGATATGTGGGTCGATGTCTGCCGCTACGGCTTGGGCAAGGTCGATACCGCTTCCAAGGCATACGATGTCGATATCGGTGCAGTGGCGTTGCAGGAAGTAGTCGCGCACCACACCTCCCACGGCATAGGCTTGGATGCCCAGCCGGTCGGCGGTGGCTCCAATGCGTTTGTAGACGGGATGGTCAAGGATTACATCCATGGCGTGATTAATGGCGTGGCGTGAAGTCTTTGGTCTCGGCCAGATTCCCTTCGCGGTCGTAGAACTCCCAGATGCCGGTGCGCTGCCCGTTGGTGTAGGTGCCGCGATAGTAGGGGATGCCGCTTTCGTAATAGACGGTGTAGTCGCCTTCCTCCACGCCGTTGGTGAAGTTGGCTTCGGTTTGTGGGTTCCCGTTGGGATAGTAAAATATCACGCGTCCGTTGCGACGCCCATCGGTGAGCCGTTCAGTACTGCGGACGGTATAGTTGCTATAGAACTGGATGACATCTTGGTTGTTGCCCGCACAGAACACCACGGTGCTGGGGGTTCCGAACATACCCATATCGGTGACATAAACCGAATCGAAAGGACTGCTGTAGTAGTTCCCCCCATTGCGGTTGTAGAATACCCATCCACGGCCGAAAGGACTTTTGCCGTCAAAGTCTGCGCTGGCGAAAAGCTGACCATTGTCGAAATAGTAGTTCCATGTGCCGCTGGGCTTTTCGGGCTTGCCGCTGAAGTGCTTCTCGAGTTGCAGCTGGCCGTTGTCATAATACATACGTTCCCCCACACGGGTGGGGTCGTTCTCGCTGCCGGTATAGAGGTATACCAGCATAGGACTGCCGTTGGGATGGCGTTGCACCACTTTCTCATGGGTGTTGCGACAAGAGGTCAGCAACATGCCGGCAAGAAGAATGGGTATGATGAGCGAAAGACGATTGGTGATGATAAATTTCATGAGTCTTGAACCTTTTAGTCTATTTGGCACGGAAGTAGATGTCGATAGGCACGCCATGGAAATTCCACATCTCCCGCAGCCTATTCTCAACGAAACGCTTGTAGGGGTCGCGTACGTACTGGGGCAGGTTGCAGAAGAAGACGAATTGGGGATAACGTGTGGGGAGTTGGGTAATGTATTTGATTTTAATCCATTTGCCTTTTACCGATGGGGGAGGATTCTGCTCCTTGACAATAGGAAGCAGTTGTTCGTTGAGTTCGCTGGTAGAGATATGGCGGCTGCGAGCCTCGTAGACCTGCTTGGCGGTTTCCAACACCTTGAAGATACGTTGCTTGTTGAGTACGCTGGTGAAGATGATGGGCACATCCTCGAAAGGTGAGATGCGTTCGCGGATAATATCTTCGAATTGCTTGTGGGTGTGGTTGTCCTTTTCGACAAGGTCCCATTTGTTGGCTACGATGACGACCCCTTTGTGATTGCGTTGGATGAGGGAGAAGATATTGAGGTCTTGCTGTTCTATGCCTTGGCTGGCATCGAGCATGAGGATGCAGACATCGCTGTTCTCGATGGCACGGACACTGCGCAGTACAGAGTAGAACTCCAGGTCTTCGCTGACCTTGGATTTCTTCCGCAAGCCGGCGGTATCGACGAAGTTGAAATCGAAGCCGAAGAGGTTGTAGTGGGTCAGGATGCTGTCGCGTGTGGTTCCAGCAATAGGGGTGACGATATTGCGATCCTGTCCGGTAATCATGTTGATGAAGGAACTTTTTCCTACGTTGGGACGGCCCACCACCGCAATGCGGGGTAGGTCGTCATTGCTCGACACCTCTTCACCTTCATCGAAATCGGCCACCACAGCGTCGAGCAGCTCTCCTGTGCCGCTTCCGCTGATACCGGCAATGGGGATGGGGTCGCCCAATCCGAGGGAGTAGAATTCGGCCAGCGAGTCCATCTCCTTGGCATTGTCGACCTTGTTGGCGACCAGTAGCACCCGTTTGGGACTACAGCGCAACATGTCGGCAACATCTTCGTCCATGGGCGTGAGACCCTCGCGGGCGTCGACGAGAAAGAGGATGAGGTCGGCCTCATCGATGGCCAGTTTGACCTGTTTGCGTATTTCGGTTTCAAAGGCATCGTCGCCCCCCATCACATATCCGCCGGTGTCGATGATGGAGAAGTACTTGCCATTCCAGTCGGATTTTCCGTACTGGCGGTCTCGTGTGACTCCCGAGGTTTGGTCGACAATGGCCTGACGGCTCTCGGTGAGGCGGTTGAAGAGGGTGGATTTGCCTACGTTGGGACGGCCTACGATGGCTACGATGTTGCTCATTTTGTTCTGGTTGGATGGTGGTAGGGTTATTCTTCTGAAGAAGAGTCGGATGATGAGGATTCAAGCGGCGAGGTCTCGTCAGGTATCACCAAGAATGGTTTGGTCTTCAGTGCGACGAAACTGATGCCGGCGAAGAAGCGGAAGGATTTGATGTTGACCAGATAGAGGTTGGATGAGTAGTCAATGGCGCCGTATACCTGCAGCCGTCGGAAGAGGTTGATGCTGGCGGAGATACCGGGGTTGATGAAATCCATTCCATTGCCATCGAACGTGATGGAGTTGGCTATAGTGAGGTCCATCCAGTCCATGAGGTTGGCGGTGGCGGAGAGGGTGTTGTTGAAACGGAAGGTGCTATTGCGGTAGAAGAGTCCGCGGTTCCACTCACCGTGGAAAAGGTATCCCAGACGCAGCAGCGGTCCCATGCTGTAGGAGGCACCGAGGTAGAGACGGGTGGGTACGCCCGACCAGAAGTGGTGGAGCGTGGTGTCGGCGGCAATCATGTTCATAAGGCTGTCGCCGTAGGAGTAGAGGGTGGCCGTGTCGACGACACCGTCCGTAAGCAGGGTGGTGAGGTTCATGCCGTCGAAGGTGACGGAGCTGCCTTTGTGTTTGGGTTCAAGTGTCATGGCGTTGTTGCTCCAGCAGATGCCGGGTCCCACGTCGAGCAGGCTGAGGCTGATGTCATAGTCGCCGATGTGGTAGTTGGCGCCGAGGTCGAAGGTGAATCCGAAGTTGGAAAAGGAGGCGTCTTCTTGGCGTTCAAAGCTGTATTTCAATTTACCTTTGTTCTTTAGCCCGTACATGCCGGCGGAGTTGATCAAGTAGTCGGCCGAAAGGCGCAGGTTTTCGTTATGGTCGCCGGTGACAAGGTTGATGTTCATGCTTTTGACTGAACTGACGAAAATACCGTCAAGGATGTTCAGTCGGGCGCCGACAGTGAGGTTGGAAACCATCGGGAGTTCCATGGAGGCTCCGAGGGAGAGATAACCGTAGGCTTGCATAATCATCATGTCGTTGGCACTCATGGTGAGGTTTCTGTTCTGACCGGTGTTACCCTCGGTGACCAGTTTGGCCATGTCGGTAGGCACATCGATTGTTCCGTCGAGTTTTACTCCGAGGGCGGCGTTGATGCGTAACCCCAGAGGCTTGATTTTGAATCCAAAGCCTAAAATATCACCATCGCCGGTGAGGCCGAAACGGGTGCCAGTGGTCTCAATTTGTTCGAGTATGTGGTTGAGGTCCAAGACGGTGGAGTCACCCTCGACATGCATTCCCAAATCGCTGTAGGACATGGGCATGCTCAATCCAAAACCCACACGGGGGCCGCTGATGTAGAAGCTGGCATCGGAGGGGAAAAAGGCCGGATTGAGGCGTGTGGCTTGGGGTGAGTGGAACGAATGGTACAGGATGTCGCCACTGTTGAGGGTCTGGGCCTGGGTGGCGGTACCCGTCATCGCTGTGGCAGCGATGAGCAATATGCTGAGGAAAATACGAGTTTTATTCATGACATCCAGAGGTATTAGTTAAAAGGATAGGAAACATGGGTGGCCAAGGTGCCGTGCAGGCGCAGGTTCAGTTCGTCGGTACCTCGCACGGAGATGGTGGGTTTCGGATCACCCGCCGAGGCTCCCTGGCTGGCCGAATTGATGCCCAGTATCATGCGTAGGTATCGAGTCTTGCGCAAATCCTGCAACAGGTCGCCTTTGACGTCTACTAGCAGTCGTGTAGTGGTCTTGCCGTCGGCCACATAGGAGTCGATGGAGGTGCTTCCTGTGAGTTTTTTGATGGGAGCACCTTCGATTTTGTTCAGCCCTGGAGTGAAGAGGTCGTTGGTAAGCGGATTCATGTGCTCGTCAAGGCAGTAGGCATCGAGCGTAAGTTCCAGCGGCATACCGTTCTCCACTTCGAATACGAGGAGGTTTCCAGAATCTTGCAGGGACACGTCGTAGATGTTCAAGAGCGAATCCAGCTGGTGAAGGTCTAGCGACAGCGTGTCGGTATAGGCCATGTGGTTGCAGTAGAGCTGCATGGGGAAGTCGACGTCGGTGGCAAGCGAGGCGTGTACTTTGTCGATATACAGCGAGTCGCGGATGTACAACAAGGTCGAGATGGGAATCATGGTGGTGCCTATCTTGGCGATATTGAGGACGGTGCGGTAGTCAATACCGATAGGTTTGCGGTTGACGGCCCAGCTGGCATCGTAATTTTCGAATAGCGAGATGCGACGGCCATGGCTCAACTCACGGATATTGATGTTGTTCATCGAATCGATAGAGATGTCCTCCGAGGTGCCGTCTTGGAACAGAATGGTGAAGACTGTGCTGTCGAAATAAATCTCCACACCGTAGTCGTTAAGCGCCAGCACGGGGTCAGATACCGTGGTGTGCAGATCGGCGATGATGGAGAGGTACATTCCCTTTGCAGACAACTCGCCGGTATCAAGCGAAGCAATTCGCTTGAAGAGGTTGATGTCTGTATGCCCGTTGAGGGTGCGGGTGTCGAGGATAAGGGTGTCGCCCGATGCTTTGGTACCTTTGGTGGAGCGCTGTGCCCGTTTCGAGGTGTAGTCCATCTCCACTTCCAGTGTGTTCGAGTAGCGGAAGGCAACGATACCTGTGGCGGCATCGATGTAGGTGGACATGTTGTCGCTGGTGGTCCATAGACCCACAAAATCGTTCATGTGAGCCTCCATGTGAGCCAGGGGAACGCCGACAGTAGGGTCGAACTCTCCTTGGATGGAAATGGGGTGCCGCAAGGCGTTCAGGTCGCCGTCTTTTACGCATCCCGCCATCAGCCACGGCAATACTAAGGCGGCAAAGAATAGTTTCTGTTTCATTTATAAACGGATTTTGTGGTTATACAATATATAGAAGAATGTGCAAAAATACGATTTTTTTTTGTATTTTTGCACTTTCTTTTAAGATATTTTTACAGATGATGAAAAAAACGCTGTTTTTCCTCTTTCTCACCACTGCCACGGTACTTGTCGCCGGGCAGACGACACACACTTATCTGATGCGCGACACGTTGGCGTTGCAGATGGATGTTTACCAACCTCAGAATCCTCGCCCCGACAGGGCTTGCGTTGTGTATCTCTTTGGCGGTGGATTTGTTACGGGTGCACGCAATGACTCCGCCACTGTCCACACATGCCGTCTGCTCTCCTCGCGGGGCTATGTGGTGGCCGCCAT
This sequence comes from uncultured Bacteroidales bacterium, assembly GCA_905234695.1. GTDB lineage: Bacteria > Bacteroidota > Bacteroidia > Bacteroidales > P3 > Colimorpha. Next base: position 19,330 of record CAJOHZ010000035.1, read on the forward strand.
CGACTACCGCCTCTACTTGCGCCATGCACCACAGCTTCCGTTGTTGCAATCCTACAAGCTTTTCGATACGGCCATCTCGCAGGCCACTGAGGACTGCGCCGCAGCCATCGCATATCTCTGCCGTCATGCCGACGAGTGGCGTATTGATACTTCCCGTATCGTCTTGGCGGGATGTAGTGCAGGGGCTATCACGGTGCTACAGACCGACTACAGTCGTGCCAATGGCCTGCCGGTTGTGGCGGCTTTGCCGCAGGGGTTCCGTCCTGCTGCCGTGGTCTCATACTCGGGTGGTATATTCTGCCGCAACAGCGCGTTGCATTATGCTCAAACACCAGCTCCAACATGCATGTTCCATGGTACTTGCGACCGCATTGTTTCGTATAAGCGATTCCGTGGCTCACTGCGGATGTCCCTCTTTGGCTCTGCCAAGTTGGTTAAAGAATTCAAGAAGAAAGGCTACAGCCATTGGATCCTCCGTTACGAGGACTATGGGCACGAGGTGGCGGCAGCGCTTCCGTCCACCATCGACGAGTTCTGTGCCTTTGTCGATGCCTCTCTCCGTGGCTGTCACATGGCCTATGATGCCACCTGCACCAATAGTGCCATCCAGCATACCAAATGGGGCCAAATGACGCTCATCCAACTCTATGGCCGCTAATGCTAATCTCGGCGGTCCTGCTTAGAAGTTCTCGGTCACGTTGCCGACGTATTCGCCGGTGCTGACGTTGACCACTTGGATTTGGAGGTATTCCTCGGTGATGCGGATGCTGAGGAAATAGCCCACGGCGGAGAATTTGCCCATCTCCGAGACGGTTTCGTCATTGTAAATGCCGCTCCGTTGGTCTTGCTGCTCCTTATAGAGTTTCTGTAGTTTCTCTTTGGCCAGCACCTTGTAGCCTTTGCCCAACAGATAGTCCACCGCTTGGCCTTTCACCTTCTCCTTGTCGGTTTTGCCGTCCGTGACGGAAACTTGGTCTATAGCGAAGCGATTGCCGTCGTCGATTTCGCGCGTGGCTTTTCCAATGGCCTCGTAGAGTTTCTGTGTCACCATGTCTGGCAGTTCTACAATGGTGTAGTTGTAGTAATACGATACCGAGCCGTCGCCGTTCACCGTCACGTCACCTTTGCTGAGGTTGCGGATGCCGACCTCCTTGTTGGGAAACGTCTGTTTGGCCTCCCGCAGGGCGGCCTTGTAGGCCGCTTGTGGGAGGCCATAGCCCTTCTTGGTGCGGGTGCTTTGTGTCAGCACTACCTCTTTGGTCTGCGGTGCCTTCTGGGCCTTGCTATAGTCCTCCTGTGCCGCCGCGCTGCCTATGCTAAGCAGCAAGGCAATGGCTAATACGATAATTTTGATTGCTTTCATATTCTTCCAGTTATTGTAGTTTTACGGTTGCATTGCCCGCGTATTCACCAGTACTGACGTTAATAACTTGTACACGCAGTGAGGTCTCTGTGAGTTTTACATTGAGGTAGTATCCTACAGCCGAGAAATTGTTTTCTTGTACAGTGGTCTTCTCGTTGTAGATACCGCTCTGCTGGTTTTTCTGCTCCTCATAGAGTTTTTCCAGATACTCTTTGGCTACCACCTTGTAACCCTTATCTAATAGAATCTCCACCACTTGGTCTTGGTACTCTTCTCTGTCCATACCACTCACGACTTTAATCTGGTCAATGGCGATTCGTGAACTTTCTCGAACCTCTGACAATGCTTTTTCTACGGCCGTCTGAAGATAATAATAAACAGAACGAGGGAGGACTACAAATGCTTGTAAATTATAGTGATAGGTATAAGTATCCCAATATTTACCATGATAGTTAGGATTTTCTGCTACAACAATTTTTACTTTAAAGTTTCTCACCATAAATGAAGGATAAGATTCTCCATATACATTTCCTAAACTGTCCTGAAGCTTTTTATATAGTTGTTCATCGGTTAATTTTCTAGGACTATACTCAATATAACCCTTCTTCTCTGTACCACGCCCATTATGACGATACATTACGCCGCCATAGAATGTACTATTAATACTTTCTATTACTTCTTCTCCGGGCAGTGGTGCTTTCTTCCATTCGTAAGTTTGCGCATGCGTTTTAGAAACAGGCATTAACATTAGTATTGTGCCTACCATAAGGATTTTGGTGATTGTTTTCATTTTGTTGTGTATTTTGTTGTTATTACTTGTTATATCATCCCAGTCATTTGCATCTTTGCTTCAATATGGGCAAAGATTTGTTTGTATGCATGGCAAAGAAGGGTTTTGCTTTTGAAGTCGCCGTTGCGAAGGAATCCATCATGCAGGCAGCCACCGTGGCAGACATAATACCATTTGCATTGGGCGCAATCGCTTTTTGAAATGTATTCTGCCCGTTTGTATATCTCGCTTTGCTTGATGCGGGGAAGTATCTCTACCAAAGTCTCATTATGCAAGTTGCCGTATGAATATTGGGCGTAATAGTCATTTTGCAGGCTGAAATTTGCAAGTTTTGTTCTAATAGTCAAATTGCAGGCTCGAATTTAGAATGGATGTTTGCATAGTCTAAAAAC
>CAJOHZ010000036.1 GCA_905234695.1 uncultured Bacteroidales bacterium
GCACTGGCACCACACGAAGTGGGAGCAGTTCATCGTGGTGAAGGGGCACGGACTGATACAGGAGAGAAAGATCGGTACCGACGAGGTGATGGAGTTCGAGGTGAGCGGGGACAGGATAGAGGCGGTCACCATGCTGCCGGGATATACCCATAACATTATCAATCTCAGCGACACTGAGAATTTGGTGACGGTTATGTGGGCGAATGAGCAGTTTGATCCTAATCATCCAGACACATTCTTTGAAAAGGTATAACCAAACTGCGAGGTAAGTGAGTTCTGCTCGGCACTCTCGTTCAGCCTCGCTGTCGAAAAGGCCACCGGACTTTTCTTCATGTATTGTAACGAAGTGTTTGATCCTGGTAGGCCGGACACTTTCTTTGAGAAAGTGTGATTTTAAAGATTATTTGGTGGTTTTATAAGTTTTCCGAGCAAAGATAAGTCATTTGTGATACTCCGTGGCAAGGTGCGCTCTACAACATATAACGACGATGGTTCTATAATAGAGAGTGTCGTACTTTGTGCTGAGGATGGTGTTTATGGTGTGGATATTCCCAAGAATGTGTGGCATAAGTTGGAAGCCATAGAATCGAGCGTCATCTTCGAGTGCAAGCAAGGCCCCTTCGTCCCGCATGAGGAGGAAGGGATACTTCCTGTAAAGGTTAATGGTTAAAGGTTAACGGTTAAAGAATGGCTAAGTATTTTAAGGTGGTGTGGCAGTTTTGCAGCTATTTGTTTTGGCCGAGGTGGAAGTAGAGATGTAAGATGGTTGATGTAAGAAGTAAGATGTGAATAATAAGGTAGCATGATACAAAGAAATCATAAGATTCAGTATGTTTTTGTGGTTCTAAGAAGCTGTTCTGCACCCATAAATGACATCAAAACCATTTTATACGAAAAGCAGATACAGTCGAAAGATGGTGTGATTACCTTTTATACTCCTTATAAAGAACTGTTCTCGGCATATAGAGCAAAGTTTTATTCTTCAGACATGTGGGGCATAGGCTTTTCGCTGGAAGCATTACAGAAGAAAGCTAAATGTACTAATGGGATGCGATTATTTGCTTTAAAAGATGGTGAGTTGCAAAGTATCAGCATTCAGACTTCGTTATTCGATTTCTCGGAGCTTGACCTCAAGACAGGTGAGGCGTTTTTTGTGGCACCCAGTGGGAAGAGTAGCGAACAAATCTGGCGTAATGGCATAAAGACTGATGCAACTACCAAAAAACAATACAAGCAATGGTGGTGCAAGGGGCTGAGGAATGATGTGTGCAGTTGGAAATGCGATGGTGAAATAGCTGTGTTTCTTGAAGGTGTTTACAGTCGTTTTGGTTGGATGAACTTTAAAGAGGTTGACAAGAATGATATTTTCCCAGTTACCAAGTTATTCGATTCACCTCATGGCGTTTATTCCCTGCTGAACCTCTCACCACAAGAATTGCATGATGTGGAGAAAAGAAATCCAGAGGATAATGGTGCAACATTGTTTTGAAAGGAACAGTTTCCATGAAGAATAAAGGAGATAGACCTTGGATGAAGCCCGTTGTGTTTGAAACCGACGACAATGGTGATGTGAAAAGCAACTATATTATGGCATCGAGAGGCTTGAAATTAATAGGTATTCGCTTTTATCCGTATGATGGTACCAATGGTTACGATGAGCGGAAGGCGAAATGCATACAAAAGTCACTATATGGCAAGTCCAACTGGTTTTACTTTAATAAAGGGTTTAAGATTTTTGAGGGTGAAAATGGAAGTGTTACCAAGGTTACAGTTTCCGAAGATGCATTTGATCCTAACAAATATTTGTATTCAAGGGAAGACAAATGGCTGAATGTGAGTGTGAGTGCCATTGTAGGTCAGAATGGCACAGGGAAAAGCACTATTGTGGATACCGTAATCAGACTTTTGAACAATCTATCAGCGTCCATCATCGGTGAGGATTTTGTGTATTCCAGTGCACAGCATCTGCATTTTATTGAAAACGTTTACGCTTCTTTGGCTGTTTACAGGGATACTAAGATTTTGATTCTGACGTGCAAAGGGAAGAGTCTCTCATTAACCACTTATTCGTCTGACATCAGTGAATCAGAACAGCTTGGCAACACTACGCCACAACTGGCAATAGAAACATACAACAAGACTAATGTGGTTGAGATTTTGAAGGGAGATGAACCCAATACTAAGGTGCTGCCACCCCAAGACCGTTTGCGTTACCTTCTCGAAGATTGGTTCTACACTTTGGTAAGCAATTTTTCTCTTTATGCTTACAATTATCGCGACTATGAGTATGAAGAGACCAATGATGCCAAGTTTTTGTATTTCAGTCAGAAGATACCCGATATTAGACCAGAAGACAAGTACTGGCTAAAAGGGGTGTTTCATAAAAACGATGGCTATCAAACGCCTGTGGTGATACACCCGATGCGTGAGGATGGCTATATAAATGCTGACAAGGTCAACCGCTTAGGGAAGCAAAACCTGATATCATTGGCATTCGAGAAATATGAGATAGTAAAAGATGGAATTAAAGACCATTATGCTTTTCCTTTCCGTGAAATCAACAAGACACATAATATAGTTGGACTCCATGTTTATAGGTACGAATATGATTCGTCAAAGAGTTTCGAGGAACAATGGATCAGGAAACGCTTTGCAGTTAATGATAAAAAGGCGAAACAGCTTGCCGGTTTAGAAAAACCCATAAAGGAGTTTTGGCGAGGAGTTCTTGGCAATGATTATAAAGAAGGGTTCCGCGATGATTTGTTTTACAAGGCATGGGACTATCTGGCATACAAAACCATCAAAGTGCTTTGGACTTACAAGCATTATGAAACCGTTTGGGAGAATGCGATGACGAATTACAATGAGTCTCAATTCAAAAACGACTTGAAAGATTTGATGAGAGACAGTTCGCACCGCACACTCAAGATCCGACAGACGCTGGTTTATCTGAAATATCGTAACGAAAATGATTATTACATCAACAATGTGAACGTTGACGTGGATAAGGCTTGGGAATGGATGAGCTATAAAATAGATCAGGAACTATATCCGGGTTATGAATACCACAAATTGGAGAAGGAAGACTTGCTGCCACCTCCATTTGTTGAGGTGGTGCTAAGACTGGTTGACAATGAGCATTACCAAGCTTATAAAGATGGCAAAGCCAACAATGAAATCATTCCGTTCGGTGGGTTGAGTTCAGGCGAACGTCAGATTGCATACACGATAGGCAACATTTTGTATCATCTGAAAAATATAGAATCGGGCAAACAGGATTTGAATGCAAACAAAGACCATTTGACTGCGATAAAATACAATTATGTAAATATCATGCTTGACGAGGTGGAACTGTATTTCCATCCCGACTTGCAACGTCGTTTTTTGAGCCTGCTGGTTGATTCGATAAGTGGATTGCAGATGGATAGCTGCTCAGGTATCAATATAACACTGATTACGCACTCGCCTTTTGTGTTGAGCGACATTCCATTGAGTAATATTCTTTACCTTTCGCGTGATGAGAATGATAAATTGAGTCACGCGACGTTTGCGGCTAATATACACGATTTGTTTAACGATGCCTTCTTTTTACCCAATACGATGGGTGAAATAGCCCAGCGGAAAGTGGAGGAAGTGGTGGGTTATTATAGCGCGATGCTGATTAAGAGAGAGAAGAAGGTTGGGTGGCTGCCAATAGATAATAAGTCATCCGAAGATAGAACGGAAAATATGGCAAAGATGAAATATGTTGCCAGTATAGTAGGGGACAATTATCTTCACGATGAATTGGCTGATATGGTGGACGAGATGATGGAGTGGGAAAACGAAAACAAAGGCCATGAAGAGGATTGAATACCCCGATAGGGGAACAACGGAGTTCGTCAATCTGACATCAGAATATAAGAATCTTATTCCAGCTGCGGAATTGTCATCGATGGAAGCAAGGTGGCTGAGCTGGAAACAGCGTGAGGGATTGACAATTCTGTTGCCTGAGACGGTGGAGGAATTATTGGTGGCAGATGTTGATATTGTGGCTGACGTTTATGAAAGGTTCAAGTCGCTTAGGCGAAGAATGCCGCTAAAGAAAAAGAATTCAACAACTGGTGAAAAAGAACGTAATCCAAAACTAAAGGAACTGGATAAGATATTCAAATACAAGAATAAATATGATGATAAGATAGCAGATTTCTTTGTCAAACATGCGGCAGAGTTGCATGTCAGTTCCTGTTATTATTGCGAGACGGCTTATATAAACGTCTATAATACAAAAAAACGCCAGTTTGATGTTGACCACTTTATACCCAAAGAAAAGTGTCCAATACTGGGGCTTTCGCTTTTCAACTTTGTGCCAAGCTGTCAGGTCTGTAATTCGAGGATAAAGCTTTCGAAAATTTTGGGAAAGGACAAGGCCGACTATGAGGCTTTCAATCCTGCCGGAGAGCATTATTCGTTTGATAGTAATGTTCGCATTCATTTGAGGAAGAAACCGGGATATAAGCATGATTTGAGCAATCCAGATGCTTATTACATTTATTTCCGTTGTAAGAATGGGTTTCGAAAAGATGTCCGTTTCTTCCATTTACAAGAAAGGTACGAGTTCCATAAACTGGCAGCGATTCGGATAAAGAAATTGAGGCAGCAATACCCTTTGAGCGCAAGAAGAAAGATTGCCCGTATATTGGGCGTTTCAGAGTCGGTTGTAAAAGAAGATTTATTTCACGAACAGTTTATGAAAGACAACAATAGGTGTTTCACGAAACTGACATTGGATATGTTGAAGTAAGTTTACCCTAATATGATAACACAGATATCAATAAAGAATATTAAAGGTTTTGGCGACCCTGCAAAGGTTTTTAATTTGGAATTAAAACCTAACAGGGTTAATATTATCTATGCACCCAATGGTACGGGGAAGTCATCAATAGCTGCGGCTTTTAAATCATTGCGCCCGGGCAAATTGGAGGTGGCAGTTGATGATTTGTATCGAAAAGACGAAACGCTTGTGCCTGAATTATCAATAGTGATGGATGGAGTAACGTACACCGCCAATAATACATCTAACACGATAAATGGGGTGCTGGAACCATGTGTTATCAACTCAGGAACGGTTGTGTGTACAACACAACAGAACATTGGAGGCAGATACACCAAAGTGTCGGGCTATTTGGACATAGACAATATTGAGGTGATTGGAAAGATTCCGCCTTCGGTTGTGCCGCATTATCGTGTGACGGAAATAAAAGCAGAATTTGGCGACAATAGCAAAATTGTAGAAAATAGGAGTGCGTTGTTTATAGAGCCTCGGTTTTTGACGGCATGTGAGGATGTGGGAGCGCACCTTGATTTCTTTCTAAGAGCACAGTATCGTTTGAACTATGTGAATGCAATCCTGGATGAGATACATTCGTTGAGAGGAACGGCAGAGCAAGTTGTGGCTCAAGTGCAGGATGCTTGGTTTGATGCGTTGGAAGCTGATTCCACCTATATGGCTGCCATGCAAGAAATGAGTGAATTCACTGTTGGAATGACAAGGTTGCAGCGCTTTGACCTGTTCTTCCAATTACTTTATTTTTGGTCACATAGCAAACAGGATATCCGTAAGGCAAATAAAAGGGCATTGTATGAGGAGCAGAGAGCTAAGTTTGACGCAAACCTGGCCTTGCTTGATTCCACATGGAAAAGTATAAAGAGCGTAGAGGAGAAGGACAGGCTTGTTGTACAATTCCCTCATGCCGACGAGATTTCTAACGGCCAGCGTGATATTTTGACTTTTGCTGTTGACTTGTTGCGGTTTAAGTCGCAAATACAGGTGGGGAAGAAGTATATTCTGCTGATAGACGAAGTGTTTGACTATCTTGACGATGCCAATACAATCACGGCACAATACTTCCTCTCAAAGTTTTTGGATTTGAACCGAGGGAATATATATCTTTGTTTACTCACACATCTTAACCCCTTCTCATTCAAAAACTATGTTTTTTCAGACAAGAAAGTGAACTTTGTGTACTTGCTGCCGACCCAACCAGTGGCCGCAGATGCAATGAAGGCTTTCATATCGTTCAGAGAAGGTTTGGACAAGAATGATGCCGCACAATTGGATTTATATGAAAAATTATCGCATGATTTATTTCATTATAATCCATTACCGGTAGATTATAGTTTGCAGATTGCGGCATTAAAAACCAATGTACATCTTAATCCGTCGTGGGGAAAAACAAATGAACTTCATAGAGTTTTGATTGATGAGGTGAATAAATACCTGACGGGCAATGCTGTCTATGACCCCTATGCTGTGGCTATGGCATTGAGGCTAAGGGTTGAGAAGCTTATTTACGACCAACTTAATTCACAGGTTCTTAAGGATGACTATGTGAATCAAAAAATGACCAAATACAAATTCAAGTTTGCGGAAGACAATGGCGTTTTGGTGCCCGACATCTTGAATGTGGTCAATGCCATACATAACGAAGCCGACCATTTGAAATACGATGCCGTAAGTCACCAATATTTGGAAAAATCGATGGTTTACAAGTTGCAAAACAATGTTATCTTAGGAATAATGAAAAATATCTTTGGATGGAATGGGGCGTTTTTAACGACGGATGCAATAGACTAAAAACATATAGATAATCAATAAAATCATAATATTATGGCTGATAAAAAGCGAATTTATTTATGCCTGGCGCACATGAGTGATGCCGGACTGGAACAGAAGTATATCAAGGAAGCTTTTGATACGAACTGGGTGGTGCCGCTGGGACCGAACGTGGATGGGTTTGAAAGGGACTTGGAGGACTTTGTCAACCACGCAGATGACGCAGATAGGACAGATAACGCAGATATAAAGAAGAGGGTAGTGGCACTTTCTTCAGGAACGGCTGCGGTGCATCTGGCACTGATTGCTGCCGGAGTGAAGGCGGGAGACGAGGTGATAGTGCAATCTTTCACGTTCTGCGCTTCGTCACACCCCATCACTTACCTCGGGGCAAAGCCTGTCTTCGTGGATTCGGAGAAGGATTCGTGGAATATGGATCCGGACCTGATGGAGGAGGCTATCAAGGACCGCATCGCCAAGACGGGCAAAAAGCCTGCGGCTATCGTTCCCGTGGCACTATACGGCATGCCGTACCAAATCGACCGCATCATGGAGATTGCCAAACGCTATGACATTCCCGTCATCGAGGATGCGGCAGAAGGATTTGGTTCGAGGTATAATGGTCAGGTGCTGGGCACCTTTGGCAAATACGGCGTGCTGAGTTTCAACGGCAATAAGATGATTACAACTTCTGGTGGTGGTGCATTAATTACCAGCAACGAAGAAGAGTGGCGTGAGATTATGATGTATGCCACACAGTATCGCGAGAGCTATCCATACTACCAGCATGAAAAGATAGGCTACAACTACCGTATGTCTAATATATGCGCTGGCATCGGCCGTGGGCAGATGACTGTGGTGAATGACCATATTGCACATCACAAAAAGGTTCAGAAAATGTATGAGGAACTGTTGGCTGATGTGAAAGGTGTTACGGTTCATAAACAGCCTGACCTTAACCTTAACGATAACCTTAACACTCCAGTTTACGACAGTAACTACTGGCTTTGTACGATTACTCTTGATGAAAACCTGAGGATTAAGGGGCAGGAGAACTCCTATAAGACCATTGTACAAGGTGCGGTTGGCGGTGCAGCGGGTGTGATTCATGTGGCGGATAGTGCAACTACAGATTGTCAACCGAATGATAATGTAGAGGCGTTACGCGTGTATATGGATCAGGCTGGAGTTGAAGCCCGTCCGCTATGGAAGCCGATGCACAAGCAGCCATGTTACAAAGATGCTCCCGCCTACTTGAACGGAGTGAGCGAAGCGATGTTCAAAGTGGGTATGTGCCTGCCTGCTGGTCCGTATGTGGGCGAGGATGACGTGCGATATATCGTCGAATGCATCAAAAAGGCTATTTGCTAGCAGAACACTTCTGTGGAATATCATGAAGGCGGCCATTGGGTCGCCTTTTTTTGTTTTCAGACTTCTGTACAATAATCTATATTCTGTTTCGTTATTAAACATTATGACTACGGAAGATACGTTTCTTCTAGATTTGTTAAAGGTTGCATTGGGGCGAGCGTCTGTAGCATCTGTCCCGGAAGGCCTTGATTGGGATGTGCTGTTTCAGTTGTCATCTCGTCAGGGAGTATCCCCTATGGTATATGATGGTATCCAGCGATTGGGGATCCCCATGGATGAAGTAATTCGCTACAAATGGATTGGCATGGTGGGGTATCATGAATCGCGCTATGCCCGCTATATTGCATCGATGGCACGATTGGCCGACTTCTATCGTGCCCAAGGAGCCTCAATGATGGTTCTCAAGGGATATGGGCTATCGCTCAACTATCCTATTCCCAACCATCGTCCAATGGGGGACCTCGACATCTACCTGACCTCATTGAATGGAACTCCTGCAGGCAAGAATTTGTACAAGGTGGGAGACAATGCGTTGAAAGAGACTTTCGGCATCAAGGTGGATGATAGCCACCATCATCATTCCGTATTCCATTTTGAGGGAATCCTGGTGGAGAATCACTACGATTTTATCAACACTTATGCCCACTATTCCAGTCGAATGGCTGAGCGCTATCTGAAAGAATGGGTGCAGGAATGTCCTATACCCCATGAGTTGAACGGGGTTCCCATACAACTTCCTCCATGTACTTTCAATGCACTTTTCATTTTACGGCATAGCGCCTCACATTTTGCGGCCATCAATATGCCTCTGCGGCATATTCTGGATTGGACGCTGTTTGTTGAGCATCATGGGCATGAGATTGACTGGAATCGGCTTATGCCAGTTCTGGAAAAGTTGAATCTTCTTCGGTTTTGTGCTGTCATAAACACTATCGGTGTACGATTTTTCGGGTTTGACGAAAATATCTTTCCCGTACTTGCAGACGATGATTCGCTCGTGCAGCGTGTGCTGGAGGAGGTTCTGAGTCCAGGCTTTTCCGAACAGGAGAAGGGGTCGCTGAGCAGTGCACTCTGGGTAAAACCCCGCCGCTGGTGGCATAACCGATGGAAAAACAGACTCTGTTATTCAGACAGTTTGGTGTCGACTTTTGTACACTCTTTTCATGCCAAGATAGTGAAACCCGATCATTTCCGTCGTATAATATGAACATTGACAATATACTGCTTGATTCGATTTCAGAGCAAGCGCGGCGTTCTCCGAGGTTGCGACAGCATTATGATTTGCGGGATGGTGATGCCGATGGTTCCCAGCGGATGCTGAATGCTTTGGAGCCGGGTACGGTTCTTCCAATCCACCGCCATCGCGACACTTCCGAGACGATTGTGATTCTGCGTGGGCGAGCCACACAGTTGCTGTATGATGATATGGGGCGTGTGGTTGAACAGGTTGAGCTTACGCCCGGGGGACCGAACTATGGCATGAAGGTGGAGGCCGGAAGATGGCATCGTTTGGTTTGCCAAGAGTCGGGTACAGTCATTATAGAGTGCAAGAATGGCTTTTGGAGTCCGTTGGCGCAGGAGGATATCTTGCCGGAGAGTGGGGAATGAGCAGGGGGCAAGTGAATAAATAGCACCGCAACACAAATGAGGGGAGATGAGATGTGCGATGGGGTAGGTGAGGTGAAGCTACGACGATGGGGCAGAGCCACGATGGGGAGTGATTAGGGACTCAGAGGGAAATGGTACAGTGGTCTACCGGGTTAGCGTAGATATTGAGCAGGGTGGTGCGGAGGCGGCTGGAGATGTCGGTTTGGGCCGAGGCGGTCAACTGTTGGATATGCTGCTCAAAACGGTTGCGTTGGTCGTCTGTGTAGTGGTCGCGGTTCTTCGTGGATTCATTGATAATGTCGTGCGCGATGTAGTTGTTGGCGGTGAGACGGTATCCACCGAGGATACGTTTGTCAATCAGTTCCGTCAATTCCTCATGGAAGTCTTTCCCAGAGGAAATACTCGTCAAATCTTCTGAGGATATGGCTTTGTTGAGGGTGATATGTACATGCCCTTTTTGCGACCGTATTCCGGTAATTATGCTAATGAGGTCTTCCTCCGGTGCTTTTGTATAGTGGCCATGTCGGGTGCGGCAGAGTTCAAGTGCTTTCAGCAAATCACAGGGTTCCCATTCGTATGAGATTGAGATGGGCATGATGTGCAGGCAGTCGTACGCCCGCACGAAATCCTTTCCGCCGCTCATGCCCAACATCTTGACAAGCGCCACCTCCGTCTGGTCTATGCCGTTTTTCGTGCGGCCGTTCCTTTGGGCAATCCAGATGGATTCGTGCAGTTCTGTGATGGTGTGGCGGATGTATTGCGAGGTGCGTGACATCGCACGGTAGAACTCGCGGGGCGAGCCGCCGCGCTCCACGCGGAACATCTTGTTGCAACGGCCCACGTCGTTCACAAGCGGATTCTGCATCAGATTGGCACCGAATGTAATCTGGTATACAGGACATTTATGTTTCCAGAGAACGTATTGCAGCAGGTAGGCATCAAGGACGATGTCGCGGTGATTAGAGATAAATAGATAGGTCCCCGCAGGGTCGAGTTGCTCGGCCCCTTCATAGGTGAGTTCGGTGATGCTTTGTCGGATAATGCTTTGGATGATATCCACCATCACGGTGTTTTGCAACTCATTTACCGTGGCGATGGAACATAGCCTTTGCCGAACTTCGTTCAGCGGAACGTTCGGATAGACATATTCCGCCACACTTGCAAAGACGGGACTGTTGGTGATGCGGGCGATGGCTTCTTTCATCTCGGCATCATTATAGGGGCGGATATCGTCGAAGGTGTCGGTCATATCGCTTATTTTCTGGCGCGTTTGTCGATGAATTTGATAGGTTTCCGGCTTTTGGGAGGGAATACAATCCGTTGAATTTCTTCGAGGGGGAGTATTTCAATCTGCGGGGCTACGCGGATACGGGACCGGAAGCTGTCTTTCAGTGCCTTTACGGCGTCGAAGTCGGGCGTTTTGTTAAGGGCTATTTTGACAACCACATCGTCCGTGCCGGCATCGTTCGTGGAGACTTCGATAACATAGTTCTCCACATAATCGGTGTTGTCAAGCACGTCGTTGATGGCCGGTGGGTATAGCGTGGTCCCCTTTAGTTTAATCATGTTGTTTTTCCTGCCTAGCAGTGGGGTCAACCGGTAGGAGTTGCGTCCGCAAGGGCACTGCTCCACCCGTTTGGCGGCGATGTCGCCGGTGCGGAACCGCAGCAGCGGCATCCCTTCGACGCCGAGTGTGGTAATCACAATCTCGCCCGACTCTCCGTCGGCTACGGGCATGTCGTCGTTCCCGATAATCTCAACGATAATAAGTTCCGGGTGTACGTGCCCGCCTTGGCCATATTCGCATTCTGAGAAGGTGGCTCCCATCTCGGTAGAGGAATAGGTGGCAAAGAGTTGCACGTCCCACTTTTCTTTAATCCGTCGTCCTAGCAGATTGAGCGAGAAGTCCTGTTCGCGCAGTCCTTCGCCGATGCCGATGATACGTTTGATGCTGCTGTTTTTGTAATCGATGTTGTGCTCTTCGGCATACTGGATGAGTTTCAGGATGAAGGAGGGCACGCACATGATGGTGTCGGGCTTGATGCGTTTGATGGTGTCCCATTGCAGTTCCGGGATGCCGTTGCCCACCCGGATGACAGATGCGCCCAGTTCGCGGATGCCGAGGAAGTAGGCCAGCCCCGCCATGAAGCGTTTGTCGAGGGTGGTCATCAGCTGCACGATGTTTCCTGGCTTGAGTCCTGCGCAGGCAAAGGATTTCTTTTCATTGTAGGCCAGCCGTTGCAGGTCTTTCTCGGTGCAGGCGAAGGTGACGGGGTCTCCCAGGGTGCCCGAGGTGGTGATATAGTCCACAATCTTCTCCTTCGGACAGCACAGGAATTCCCGGTTGAAGAGTTGGAGGTCTTTCTTCTCGGTGAAAGGAATCTTCACAAGGTCTTCGAGGTGTTTGATTTTATGGATGTCAATCTTATAGCTGTCGAACATCCGTTGATAGTACGGTGAATTTGCCTGCAGGTATTCCAAGGCCTTTGCCAAGAGTGTTTCCTGGTAGGCTTTGATTTTTTCGGGCGATTGGTATTCGATGTCGTTCATTGTGTGTTCTGTGGGGTCTTTATGATGGATGTTTCGTTTTTTAGCCAGTGCATGAATTCGTATTTCCATTGGCGGCATTCGGGGGAGCCGCGGAGTTCGCTTACCCCAAACCCGTGACGGCCTTCGCGGTACTGGATGTACTTGTGGGGGATATTGTGTTGCGACAGGGCTTTGTCCAGCAGTTCGGAGTTCCGGTAGTCGACCACGGGGTCGTCCACACAGTTGGCGATGAAAACCGGAGGACAGTTATCGGGGATGTTTTGTTCGAGAGAGAGCGCTGTGCGCATCTTCGGGTCGAATCGCTTCCATTCCCCCAACAGACCCCTGCGGGAGCGGCGGTGGGCATGAGGCCCAGTCATGGTGACCACAGGGTATATGGCTGCCACAAAAGCGGGGCGGTAGGTGCCTTGGGTACAGGCTTCGTGCATGGCAAGGTGTCCTCCTGCAGAGAATCCCATGATGCCGATTTGGTCGGGGTCAATCCCGTATTGGGCTGCATGGTGGTGGACCCAGGTCAATGCCTGCTGTCCGTCGTTGTACATATCCGGGTGCTGGCATCCGCGGATGAAGTAGCGATAGTGTGTGCTCCACGCCCACCAACCGGGGACGCTGTAGTGCAGTACAAATGCGCTGATGCCTTGTGCTTTCAGCCATTCGCCCACTTCATATCCTTCGCCCTCTTTGTCGAGCCAGAAATAGCTGCCACCGGGGCATACGACAATCGCAGTGGTGGCGCCTTCGGCGATGAACGGTGTGATGGTGGCTCTGTGGGAACGTCGGGTGTCCGACCAGATAGGATAGGACTTGTATCCGTTCATTGTTCCGATGCAAGTATTTTGGTTACTTCTTCTTTC
The DNA here is from genome assembly GCA_905234695.1 of uncultured Bacteroidales bacterium. Classification (GTDB taxonomy): domain Bacteria; phylum Bacteroidota; class Bacteroidia; order Bacteroidales; family P3; genus Colimorpha. The sequence goes on from CAJOHZ010000036.1 coordinate 12,979, forward strand.
GTGAGTTGACGGTATCTGTGCTGTGGGTCGGCTTCGAAGTTCACTTGGAAATACTCTTCATCGTAGAAAGAGAGTTTCGAGTTGGTATCGGGATTGCATTCCACGTAGGTGATCTGCGAAAGGTCGAGGTGTTTCTGTTCGCATATCTGTTCGGCCAGCGAACGACCCGCATAGGTGACGGATGTGCCAGGGTTGTCTTGGTACATCTCGGTGACAATTACGTATGTGCGTCCGTCGACGTGGCGGATTTTAAGGCCGCACGAGGAGGGCATCTCCCATTGACCTTTGAAAGGAAATATTTCGTCGTAATATTTTTCAGATACTTTCATGATACGTTGATAGGGGTTAGAAAGCGTTTTGGTGTGTTTTGATGGACCGGTCGACGGCTTTTCCGAAAGATTTGTTGGCGAGGGCACGGTTGCGGGGACGATAGGTGCCTTCTTCCATCTCGCGGAGGGCGACGTTGCAGAAGAGACGGAACATCTTGGATTCCTGCGTCTCGGAGGCGTAGAAGCTCTTCCAAGCATACTCGTAAACGTCCTGCAACTCGTCGGGAGTCATCTGGGCAGGGGTGAAGACGACCTGGCCGGCGTTGTAGTGGTTCCAGTCGAAATCGAAAATGCGGCCTTGGCGGAGGTAGTCGTCGTAGGCTTTGGTGTGTGGGAACGGGGTCATGATGGTGAACTCGGCGAGGTCAAGGTCTATCTCGCCAAGGAAGTCAATAAGGCGTTTGCAGTCGTCGACGGTTTGGTTGTCGAGTCCGAGAAGGATGGTGCCTTCCACACCGATGCCGTTGTCATGGTAGCGTTTGACGCGTTCCTTGATATAGTCGGAGGTGTCGTATACGGCTTGGTAGACGTACCAGGCACCGGCCTTGGCGGCGAGGTCGAGCACTTCGGGGTCGTCTTCGATGGTATGGCTAATCCATTTCTTCTTGAGGGGTGCGATGGCCTTGAAGAGCTCTTTCTCCCATTCTTTGTCCTGTGCCAATGAGTTGTCGACGATGAAGAGACGGTTATTGTCAATGGCGGCCATGTCTTCGACCACCTTGTCGACAGGCCGGGGACGGAACTTGCGGCCGCCGAGGTAGGAGACGGCGCAGGGATAGCAGGAGAATCGACAGCCACGGGAGGCGTGGAAAAGGTCGACCATTTGTACACCCTTGTGGTTGTAGAGCTCGCGTTTGTATAGGTCGCGGCGGCAGGGACCCACGCTTTCGATGGGCGGTTGGTTGCCGAGGAAGTTGTACACTTTCTTCAGGCATCCGTTCTGCCAGTCTTGGATGACCTGTTCGGAGCGGCCTTCGCTCTCGCCGAGGAAGAGGCTGTCGACATGGTTGACATACTCTTCGGCGTGTAGCATGGCGCTGATACCGCCGGCCAGTACTTTCTTGCCACGTTTGTGGTATTCGGCGGCAATCTCCCAGGCGCGCTTCACCTGTGTGGAGAGCATGGTGGAGAGGGCCACCAGGTCGCACGGGTCGTCGAAGTTGAGCTCTTCGACGTTTTCATCGACAAAGTCGATGTCCACATACTCGGGCAATGTGGCGGCGAAGGCCACGGGGCCATGAGGCGGAAGGGTGAAGGTGGTCTGCCCGGGGAGTTTTTTCCACTTGGGGTAGATGAGTTTAAGCTTGATGGTATTCATATGGGTTGAATTTATTCGTTGTGGGCTATCCGGCAGCGGAGCAGGTTGTCATGGAGGACGGCTTCGGCGGTGGATACGGCGGTGAGTGCCACACCACACATGCCGTGGATGTTGACATCCTGGCCTGTGAGGTAGAGGTTCCGCACTTTGGTGTATACGGATAGTTGTGTGAGCATCATGTTGTTGCAGTCGCGGCGGAGGCCGTACAATGAGCCTTCTTTGTTGCCGTAGTAGTCGCGTATGGTGAGGGGCGAAGAGGCTTCTACCGATTCGATGCAGGCATTGAATCCGGCATAGGCCAACTCCATCATTCGGAGAACCTTTTTCGTGCATTGCTGTTTCCACTGCCGGTAGGATGCTCCACGATGTCCTACGGTTGTTTCCTCCCATGGGCGGACCCACTCCCACGGCATGGGAGAGATAATGGTCATTGTTTGGGCGTATTCTGTCGGTTGGTGGGTCGGGTGCGTCATATACATCATTTCGCGAGGCCATTGGTCTTGTGAGCATTGCAGGGTCGACAGGTTGTCGGCCTTTTTTTGTGTGCAATAGCAAGGACGGTTGATGTAGGGGAAGGTTCTGTCTTTGAATTTGATGTATACTTTGAATGCAGAGTAGCTGCAAGGGGCCTCCTGTAGCCGATGACGGAATGAGGGAGGGAAGGCGTTGCGGGGCAGTATCTGCAGCAGCACGTTCAGGGGCACGTCGCTGATGTAGTTGTCGGCTTCGTATTGGTGGCCCGAGCGGGTGTGTACGGTGTGGATGCGATGGTTCTGCACGTCGACGTGGTCGACCTCTTCGTCGGGCAGCACGCTACCACCGTGTTGTTTGATTACCTCGGCCAAGGCATCGGCCAGCTGCTGGCTGCCTCCGATGAACTGGTGGGTGCCTTCGATGTGAAGGACGTTGATGAGGGCATGGGTGATGGCGGGTGTTTCGCCGTGGACTCCTGCATACAGTGGCGAGAGGTAGGCGAGGAGAGTCTGAAGTTCGGGGTCGTGTATGTAGTGGGCGATGAATTTGTCGGCTGGCCAGAGCATCTGGTCGCTGTGGTCCATGGGGCTGTGGGTTGCCTCCCGAAGGTAGAAGAGGTCTTCTTCTTGGGTGAGGCGATAGATGGCGTCGACATAGGCACGGATGCCTTCGGCTTCGTGTGGGAACTGCTTGCAGAGATAGTTTGTGTAGGCTTCCCTGCCACGAGGCATTAGGTATATGCGGTTGTCGCCCAGTGAGCGGATTTCGTCGAAGGAATGGCTGTCGGTGGCATGGAGGTGCAGTTTGTCGAGGATACCCAGATAGGAGCAGATTTTGTTGAGCTGGCCTCCCGGCTGGAATCCACCGAAGATGTGCATTCCTGTGGGGTAGAGAATCCCGTTGCGGGAGAAGCATTGCAAGCCGCCGCCGATGATGTGGTTTTTCTCCAGCACGGTGACCCGATGGCCTTCTTTAGCCAGGAGGGCTCCGCTGACCAGTCCTCCCAGACCTCCTCCGATTACCAGCGTGGAGGGTTTTGTGTGGGGTTGAGTGTCGCTGGCGTGGGAGCAGCGTTCGTGCATCTGGCGGGAGATGGTCTCCTCGCCGAGCAGGGAGGTGCAGGCGGTAATGCTTCCGACCAGCACGCCGAGGATGCCGTGGGAGTTGATGTTCTGTCCCACCATTAGGAGGTTGGGTATTTTGGTTCGGTAGGAGACACGTCCGGCCACCCCTTTGGATACATCTTTCGCCATGCCGTACATCGAGCCTTCGGGGGTCAAGGTGTAGTCACGGTAGGTGAGGGGTGTGGCGGTGTAATAGTCCTCGACGGCCGCTTTGGTGCCTGGGAAGTCTTTTTCCAGTATGTCGAGCATCTTCTCTGCCTTGGCCTGTTTGAACGCCTGATAATCATCCCCGCGGTGGCCAGTCGTGGTGTTGAGCCAGGGGGCGAGGTCGCGGTGCGACATATAGCTGAGCATCACGCCGCAGTGGGCGTAACGGGGATGAGGCTCATGGCAGTGGTGCATGTAGATGTAGCCGCGGGGCCATGAGCTGTCGGTATAGTCTTCCATTCCCCAGGGGGAGTCGGAGAGGATGCCATAGAAATTGGAGTTCAGATACCGCATGGCTTCCGGCTTGAACTTGAGGAAGAGGGAGAATACCGAGATGGTGTTGTCGATGGATTGTATGCGGGAGCGATAGACGGGGCGGAGTTCTTCTTCCGGCACGATGTCGCACAGTTGTGAGGGATGGATGTCGGAGATGAAGAGGTCGGCCTCGTAATGGCGCCCGTCGGCCAGTTCCACGGCGGTCATTGTCCCGTTGTGGCACAGGGCTTTTACGACGCGGCTGCCGGTGAGAATGGCGCCTCCATGCTGGCGGATGGTGTCGGCGAGTGCCACGGCCAAGGCGTCGCTTCCGCCGATAATGCGGAAGGCGCTGTTGTTGTAGAAATTGGCGATGAAGGCATGGGTGGAGAATGGCGTCTGGTTGAGTTGTGCGGCATAGAGCGACATATTTCCCGTCAGCACGTCGCGCAGCAAGGGGTTCCCGATGGTGTGGTCGAGGATGTCGTTGATGCTGCGGGTGAAGAGCTGGGGATTGAGCGGCTCATTGCTTGTGGGGGCGTTGAGGTTGTAGTAGGGAGAAGCCTGTGCCACGCTGTTGACCAGCTCCCAGTAGGCTTTGAGTTGGTTTCGCTCTTCGGGGAATCGTGCGGTGAGGGCTTCGGTCATTTGATCCTGCCCGTTGGCAAAGGAGAACCGCTCTCCTTGGAGGGAGATGATGTCGTAGGCCTGGGTGTTGAGGCGCGAGAACTGCACCTTGTCTTTCACGCCGATGAACTTTAAGTAGTTGGAGAGAATCTGCCCTTCGTCGAGACTTCCGACGAAATGCATGCCTGTCTCGAATTTCGCCCCTCCGCGGTGGAAGCATTGCAGGCATCCGCCAATCTGGTGCGACTGCTCGAGTATCGTCACCTCGTAGCCGTTGCGGGCAAGGATGGCGCCGGTGGAGAGGCCGCCGAGGCCGCTGCCAATGATGATGCAGCGACGGTTCATGCGGTGCCTCCTTTCAGCGAATAGTGCAGGTTGGCGGGAAGGACGGCACAGTTCGAGGCAATCAGGTAGTCGTCTTCGTTGTCGAATTCATAGTGATATTCGTTCTCGGGGTGCGCCAGGGCGGTGAGCATGGGTATTTCCCCCTGTCCGAGGGTCTCGGGGGTGGTCCCCTTGACCCAGCCACGCAAGGCTTTCCGGCAACGGCGTTCCACGTCGCGACCCTTATACATGTATTGATACCGCACCAGAGGCAGGAAATACTGTTCGTTTTCAAGTTCATGGCGCAGCTCGGAGAAGTGTTGCAGGTAGTACCACCGCATTTCGGAGGTGAGCTCCAAGGTATCTCTGCCTTGAATTTCGGCAGCGGGAATGCGGGCACATATCTCAGTGGTGATGAATCCTTTCCGCAGGATGATGTCGGTCTTGGGCATGACGTGGTCGGCGCCGTGCAGGAAGAGGGGAAGGATGTCGACCCCCAGTTGCTGAGCCAGCAGGAACGCCCCTTTGTGGAACCGTCCGATGGTGCCGTCGGGGGTGCGTGTGCCTTCGGGGAATATCATTACCGAATAGCCCCGTTCCACAAGGTTTTTCAGCCGCGGGAGGTTGTTTTCGTATCCGTTGCTTACAGGGTAGAATTCGGCATAGCGGATAATGGCCCCATAGATGGGGTCGCGCCACACCCAGTCGTTGGTCAGGATGACCATCTTTGGGGTCAGCATCAGCATGCATACCAGATCGAGGTGCGACTGGTGGTTGCAGACGATGACGGCGGGTTTGTCGAAGGTCTCGCCGGTGAGGTTCTTCACCTCGTAGCCCACGTCGGGCAGCAGCCGTATTGCCAACTGGCAGAAGGTGCAGATAAAGCCGTGGAAACGGAGGCGTTTCTCTTCGGTGTCGCGTCCGATGAGGCGGTAGATGAAGGTGAAGGGGGTGTAGATGAAGAATGCCGCGATGAAGAATACCAGCAGCGAGAGGAAGGTGTACAGAAGCCGTTTGAGCGTGACGGGCACCCGGCGCAGCTTCCCTTTCTTGGTGGTGAGCCAGCGGTAGATGAGGGGCGGCAGGTAGCAGGCCATGAGGATGACGGTGGCCATGCCGATGATGGCCACTTGGGCCAGCGACCGCATGGCGGGGTGTTTGGCAAAAATCAGCACGCCGATGCCGACGAACATCAGTGCCGCCGAGATGACGACGCTGCGCTGGTAACTCTTCAGCCGCTGCTTGCCGTAGGTGTATTCGTACATCAACCCTTCGGTGATGAAGATGGTGTAGTCGTCTCCTTGGCCGAAGATGAATGTGGCGAGGATGATGTTGACGATGTTGAATTTGACGGCGGCCAGCTCCATCATGCCCAATATCCACAGCCACCCCACGGTGAGCGGGATGAAGGCCAGCAGCGCCAGCTCCAGCCGGCCGAAGGAGAGCCAGAGGAAGAAGAACACCACAAAGCTGCAGACATAGAGGATGTAGTTGAAGTCGTTGCTGAGGGCCGACACAAGGTTGGAGCCTACGTCGGTGATGTCGAAGATGAAGTTGCGCGTGTCGCCGTCGTGCTGCTTGCGGAATGCCGCTTTGGCGGCTTCGGCCTGCTGGACGGGCGCATGGACGAAGTTCACCACCTGCACGTTGCCATCGGTGCTGAGGATATAGTTCTTGCAGAGCGACAGCAGCGCATCCATCTCCTCGGTCGACTGGACGCTGTAGGATTTCTCCAGATGTTGGGTGAAGGCGGCGAAGGCCTGCGGCACGAATCCCTGACGTTTGGCGGCCGCGGTCACCTCCTTGCCTAGGTTGGGATGGCTCGCGATAAACTGGTTCCAGCGTTCCAGCGAATGCTGTTGCTGGGATTGCGAGGGCAGTACACCGGCGATGCCGCTGAGTGCGTAGTGTCGGAGTGACGCTGCGGTGTCGCGCAGGATCTGCTCGCTGGCGGCGAGGGCTTCGTCTAGCGTGGACCCTTCGGAGACCACATAAAGCAGCGACTCCTGGCTCTCGTCGCCGAGACTGCGGCTCAGCAGTTCCAAATCTTCCTCCTGTTGCGCAGTCATGTAGTTGATGTTGTGCAGGTCGGAGTCGAAGCTGGTCTTGGTGCTGAGGTAGCCGAACAGCGCGGTGAGGAGTATTACAAGCACGAGCGCATAGGGCGACAGTTTCTTCCATAAGCGGGAGGGGGTGCGCTGGGGTTGCTGCGCTGTGGGTTCGGAGGCGTGTTTGCGGCTGTGCTTTCCGGGCTTTGCATAGAGAGGCAGGAAAAGCAGCACGAAGAGGATGGTGCCCACGAGCATGAGGGAGCCGAAGAGGCCGAGGTCGCGCATGGCCTCGGCATTGACGAACACGAGGCAGGCGAAGGCGCTGACGGTGGTGATGTTGCCGGTGGCAAGGGGGGCAATCATGTCTTTGAGGGCCTCGCGACGGTTGGTGTGGAGGCGGATATGGTCGAGGTAGTGCAGGGGGTAGTTTACGGCGATGCCGACCAGCACAGAGCCGATGCCGACCACGATAATCGAGATGGCCGGTTTGAACAGCGCGATGGCGCCCAAGGCGAAGAGCCAACCGGCGACGATAGAGAATCCCAGCCACAGGATGTTCCGCTTGTGCCCCATGGCAAACAACAGTATCGCCATGATGAACACGAATGCCAGTGCGATGGACAGGAAGCTGTCTTTCTTTATCTGGGTGGCGTTGGTGACGGCGATGAGCGGGGCGCCCACGGCCGAAATCTGCACGCCGGGCACCTCTTCCATGGCCTTTTGGACCACGTTGTCGATGAGACCGGCCAGACGGGTGTTGTGGCGGGTGTCGGCCGAGGAGTAGGGCGAGGTCATGAAGGCGAAGGCATGGCCTTCGTTGTCGAACACATATCCGTCAACCATCTGGTAGGCGTCGGAGGCACTGAGGGTGGCCAGCCGCTGCAGGGTGGGGGAGAAGAGGTTCAACGGGTCGTTGCCGATGGCCTCGACGGCGATGGCCGACATGGGGAATGCCAGCATCTTTTGCACGCTCTGCATGCAGGTGTCGATATAGCCGGGCTGTGCCAGCAGGGAGTCAATCCGGTGGTAGTCCTCATCGATGAGGAAGAGGGCGACGTTGTCTTGGATGTAGGCGATGGCGTCGAAGGCCTGCGATTCTTCTGCCCGGCATTGCAGCTGCACCGGCAGGGTGTCGGTTTCATCGTTGCCCGTCCATCCAGCCTCGAAAGCATCCACCGCCTCCATCAACCGTTCCTGTCCCTCCTCGGGGGTGAGGGTGCTGTCGGCCGCACGGAAGATGAGTGTGATTTTGCCTTGGTCGCCCAAACCCTCGTATACCGAGGTAAATTTCTCGTTTTCCTTGTTCTGAGGGAGGAAATCGGTGATATTTTCCTTGTAGTTCAGCCTCGCTCCCAGCCAGATGCACAGACCGATACCCGCCAGAAGCAGCAATGTGGCGAGCCATTTTCGCTGCGACAGGTAGTCGTATATGGAGAGGAGGAGGCGTGTCATGGGTTAGCTTTTACATTTGGCGGCAATCCTGCGCAGTCCCATGGAGGGGTAGCCGTACAGGATAGCGGCGAAACAGAGGAGGGTGTTGAGGATGGATATGCGGGTAAAGTCGGCAAAGGGACGGAAGTGGGTGACCCGTTCCCCTTCGGGGGGATAGTATACTCTTACGCTGGTGGGTATCAGCCGGATGTTCCGCCATGCCGAGAAGACCAGCAACTCGAGTTCCGATTCATAGCGGTAGGTGAGCATCCGAAGACAAGGGAGATGGTGCAGCGGGTAGACGCGGAAGCCGGTCTGCGTGTCGGGCAGCCGGATGCCGGTCTGAATCGTGAACCAGAAGTTCGAGAAACGGTTGGCGAAGGTGTTTTTTGACGGCATCCCCTCGACCTGAAGGTTGCGGCTCCCCACCACCATGACCTTGGTGTTGGGCAGTTGTGTCTGTAGCGTTTCCATCAGCTGGGGGATATCTTCCGGGTAGTGCTGCCCGTCGGAGTCGATGGTCACGGCATAGTCGTATTCCAATGTCCGCGCTTTCTCGAGGCCGGTGCGGAGTGCATATCCCTTGCCACGGTTGCGGGGGTATTGCACGACGGTCACATCCTCCTCGTTGCTATATTGCTGCAGCAGGGCAGCGGTGTCGTCCGTGCTGCCGTCATTCACCACCACCACATGCTCCACCACCGGACGCACCCGTTCGATGATGTCGGTCAAGGTCTTGCCGTTGTTGTATGTGGGAATGATGGCGCAGTATCTCATTTCACGGTATATCTTAGGGACATTTTGGCGTATACGGTCTCGCTGTCTTTCACCACCGCCTGGACTTTCCATTCGTCGGTGTCGATGGCAAGGTCGAATTGCACAGGGTGGCCCTCTTGGGGCACCAACATATATAGGAATTTAATATTTTTTATCTCTTGCAGCTGCAACTTCGTCCCAGTATGGCGTTCCGTCAGTTCGCCCGCCATCTGGATAAGGCACACGCCGGGGGTGATGGGGTTGCCGGGAAAATGGGCTTGGTAGATGGGGTGACCCAGACAAGGACTTACGGTGACCCTTACGCCGTTCTCGTAGGGTTCCTGCTGCAGTATCTTGAAGAGATTGTCGGTCAGTGTCATGGATTATTTAATAGTGATATGATGGAATTGTATTGTGGTGGCGTCGCCTTTGCGTTCAGTCATGATGACGGTGCTGATGGTGTGGTTGTTTTTGTCGAAAAGGAAGGTGATTTTCTGGAACATCCGCTGCATCTCCTTCCGTCGGGGGGTCATCTCGGCGCGGTAGTGTTTTCCGTCATCGAAAATCTGTGTAGCGAACATTCGGTCGTCGAAGAGCTTGTCACCGTTGATGCTCCCCAGTATCATCGAGGTGAGGCCTCGCACCATCCGGGTGGCGTTGGCGTTGCGGTTGGGTTTGCCTGCTGCGTCGAGCATCGTCAGCGAGTCGCCGTCGACGACGAGGGTGAACGATTCGGGCGAGAGGTATTCCCACTGCAGTTTGTCGGGTCGGTTGTAGGTCATCTTGCCCTGCGACACCACCTCGTCGGCCAACATGGACGATTGCTTGCGTTGGGTGAACTGGCACTGCATCGACTGGATGCGGGTGGTGGCTTCGGTCACCTTTTTGATCACCTCCTGCCGCTGCGTGCCGGTCAGCGGGGTCTCCGTCTGGGCGCACAGGGCTGACGTTGTCAGCAGGCAGCAGATGAGCAGCAGGGTTTTCTTCATGGCGTTAAATTATTTGAGAATCAAAGCACATCCTATCACAATGAGGACGACACCGACCCAGCGGACGGCGGGCACCTGTTCCCCGAAGATGAGGATGGCAGCGATGATGGCGAAGATGTAACTCATGCTCGAGAGGGGGTAGGCCTGGCTCAGGGGGGCGTTTTTCAGGATGTAGAGCCACAGGATGGTGGCCACACTGAAGCATACGCCGCATCCCAGCAGCCACCAGTCGGAGAAGAGGTCTTTGAGGTATCTTCGCGTCCAGCTGAACTTCGGCAGGTCGTTCATCGCCAGTTTCAGCATCACCTGTCCGCCTGCGTAGAGGAGGGTTTGTATCAGCGTCAGTATTAATAAAACTATTCTATCCATTGTCTGTAATTGGGTTAGCGAGTTAATAATATGAGGGAATGGTTTTTCCCGTCGGTGTTATATAGAAGGATTGCCTTGAGAGGCTTGGTGTCGGGGGTGGCCTTTTCGGCATACAGCGAATTCGGGATGCGCCGCTGCTTCAGACAGCAGGCGGCGGCATACAGCCCCAGTCCCGAGGCGGTATAGCTCTCGCCGAAAAGGTGTTTGTAGTGCAGTACGGGGCGGTCGCCGAACAACTGGCGGAACTGGCGCATGCAGACTGAGTCGTGCCGCCGGTCGCCGTTGGTGGCCACCATCACGCCGTCGATTTCCTCCAGCGTGAGGGAGGCTTCGCCCAGCAGGTCGTCCAGTTGCTGCCGCAGTCGCTCTTCGGAGGGTTGATACACCATCTTCATGCCGGCGATGCGGCAGAGGGGGGTGACTCCTTCGGCGGGATGGTGGCTTAGCACGAGCGAGACGGCGGTCTCGCCGGCCACTTCCGAGTCGTTACCGAGGTAGCCTGCCTTGGTGAGCAGGTTGAAGTAGGAGGGGGTCATCTCGTCGTGGCCGCCCACGAGGGCACTGTGGATGGCTCCCAGCCGCAGCTGGAGGAAAGCGTCGTAGAGGGCGCTGTCGAACGAGATTTCTTTATGGGCGTAGGTGACGTTGTAGCCGTGGCACCTCTTGCGGATGCCCACCAGCGAGCTGATGGTGTTGTGGGTGGACTGCATGAAGTAGGTGGGCTTGAGCATCTGCTCGCCTTCGCGACAGAGGGCATCGAGGAAGAACTCGGTGTTCTCGATGCAGCCGAGACCGGTGCCGGTGATGATGGCGTCGACTTCATTGCCACCGGCGGCCTGCAGGGCCGACTCGGAGGTGGAGATGGCCCGTTTGAGTATCTTGCCCATGCGGCGGGCCTCCAGAGGAGGAATGAAGGCTTTGAAGTCGGGGTCGACGGAACGGTAGTAGGACTCGCTCCTCTCTAGCGGGGCATCCATCCACTCCTCGTTCAGGGCACCTTGGATGGAGATTTGCTGTGCCGCGCAGAGGTATACGGGCTGGGCGATGCCGTGGTCGTGGAAGGAATGCGGATGCGACGGCTGGGCAAGCAGGAGGGAGGTGTCGTTCCCTCCGAACCCGAAAGAGTTGCACAGTACGTAGCTGAGGGGTCGACCGGTGAGGGTTTCGCGAACGGGTTGCACGCAGGCGGGGTCGCTCTCGCGGTAGTTCAGATTGGCTGGCACAAAATCATTCTTCATCGCCAGCAGGCAGATGACGGCCTCGATGGAACCCGAGGCGCTGGTGGTATGGCCGGTCATCGATTTGGTCGAGGAGATGAGCGGTATGCGGTCACCAAAAATGCGTCTGACGGCTTCGCTCTCGCTGGCGTCGTTGTTGGGGGTGCCCGTGCCGTGGGCGTTGATGTAGTCCACCTTCGCCGGAGCGATGCCGGCCATCTGCAGGGCGGACTGCATGGCGCGGAAGGCCCCTTCGCCGTTGGGTGACGAGGCGGTTTGGTGGAACGAGTCACAGGCATTTCCGTAACCGGCCAGCACTGCTTGGGCTTCGCGGCCCCGCCGGCGGGCATGGGTGTTGGATTCCAGGACGAGGTAGGCGGCCCCTTCGCCGAGGTTGAGTCCGGCTCGAGTGCTGTCGAAGGGTTTGCAGGGGGCGTGGTCGAGAATCATCAGGGAGTTGAAACCGTTGAGGTGGAATTTGGTGATGCATTCGCTACCGCCCACAACCACGCATTCGGCCTCGCCCGTGCGAATCATGTTGGCCCCAAGCAGTATGGCGTTAGCGGCCGAGGAACAGGCGGTGGATATGGTGGTGGTGAAGGCGAATTGCCCAAAGTGGTCGGCAATCATCTCGGTGCAGGCTCCGCAGTCGTGGGTGCGGATATAGTCGTTGCGCTCGTTGTTTTCGAGGAAGTCGAGGTAGTATATCTCGCTTTTGTCCATGCCGCCCACGGTGGTGCCAGAGATAAATCCGACACTGGGGAGGTGGTGCGGTTGCAAGCCGGCGTCGGCCAAGGCTTCCTGCAAGGCCATCATGCCCATCAGGGCGGTGCGAGTCATGGGAGTGCCTTCGGGGATGTGCATCCGATGCATCATTTCCTCATCGGTGAGTTTTACCTCGCCCACGGGGAATTCGTGGTGTTCGGTACGCAGGTACTGAAGGGCTCCGATGCCGCTGCGGGCGGCCAGCAGCGAGTCAAGGGTTTCTTCCTTGCCGATGCCGATGGCGGATACGATGCCCGAGCCTGTAATCCAGATTTGACCCATCTGCTTTTCTGACACTTACTTTGTACGGTTCTTGGCGATATAGTCGGCCATCACGGCCACCGACTTGAAGATTTCTTTGCCTTGGTTGGGGTCTTGCAGCTTGATGCCGTAGTTCTTTTCCATGAGCACGATGAGTTCAAGGGCATCAATGGAGTCGAGTCCCAGGCCTTCGCCAAAGAGGGAGGCGTTCTCGTCGATATCTTCGGGTTTCACGTCTTCAAGGTTCAGTACCTCGATAATTTCTTGTTTCAGTTTTAAGATCAGTTCTTCCATTTCTTGTGTTTGTAATTTATTTCAGTAATTGATTAATTGCTTCTGTAATGTTTTCACCCCGTTCGATGATGGCCAGGCGGACTTCGTAGTGGAGTTCGTCGGGACAGTCGACCCAGCCCGTGAGGGCCGAAGAGGTGGTCTCGTCAAGGAAGAGGTTTTCCACTTGACGGGCGATGGCTTCCCCGTCGGGATGCTGCAGGATGATAAAGTTGGTTTCGCCATAGTATTTGTTGCGGATGGCGATTTCGCCCGTTACAATATTGGGGAGTGTGTATACGAATATCGACGGGCTGGGGAAGTAGTTGTCGGCCTGCTGTATGGTGGCCTGGTATTTTGTGTCGGCGCTGAGCGAGCTGCTGCAGTTGAAGAGCAGCACTGCCCGGTGGTCGGTATTGTAGGCAGGACGGTCGGTCACATCGCCGGGGTATTCCGCTTTCAGCAGTAGCTCCGCTGCCACGAAGCCTGCTTTGCACAGGTCGTCCATCTTGAAGAATTTCGGGTAGTCTCCTATCGCACTGCGGTACAACTCTGCCAGACGGGCAGTGCGCTCTCCGGTGAGGGGGCGCTCCACTCCGTCAATACGTAGGGTGTCGGGGGTCAGCACAATCCAATGTTTCATTGTTTGCCCTCCTTTCTGAACAGCAGCGCGGCGTTGCAGCCGCCGAAACCTGAAAGTAGTTTGACGAATGCCTTGCGGTCGGTCGTCCCGGCCGAGGCTGAGACGCGGATGGGATTCGAGACTCCGAGGGTTTCAAACCCACGGGTAGGCAACACGGTATGGTCCTCGACGGCTTGCATGGAGATGATGGATTCCAGCACGCCTGCGGCCCCCATGGTGTGTCCGTAGTAGCCTTTCAGACTGTTCACGGGCACCCCTTGCAGGCCCGCTCGGGTGATGGCGATAGACTCCATTTCATCGTTGTAGGGAGTGGCGGTGCCGTGGGCGTTGACGAAGGCAATCTCCCCGGCAGGGGTGTTGCCCAATGCAGAGGTGAGCGCCCGGAACGACCCTTCACCCACTCGGGAGGGGCCTGAGATATGGTTGGCGTCGTTGCGGATGGCGCCTCGCACAAGTGTCCATTCCGCTTCGGGGACAATTTCTTTCCTAGTCAGTATCATGGTGGCGGCGGCCTCGCCCAGGTTCAGCCCGCACCGCTGCTTGTCGAAAGGACGGCAGGGGTCGGGCGACAAGGCCTTGAAGGATTGGAATCCCGAGATGATGAAGGGCGATTGCATGTCGGCTCCCGCCACAACGGTATAGTCATACAGGCCCTGCTCCAGCAGCCGCATCGCCACAATCAGGGCGCACACCCCCGAGGTGCAGGCGTTGGAGACTACCACCGGCCGGTTGGGGTTGCCGAAATGCTGTGCCACCTTCTCCGCGGCTGCGCCGGGCAATGCCCGTTCGCGATTGTATCCTGCATCGCTTTTGTCCAGCAAATGCACGTTGCCTTTGGTGGTCGACAGGATGAACTGTACCTTCGGCGAAGCGGGGTCGATGCCTGCTTGTGCGACGGCTTGCGCTATCGAGGCGATTACCATTTTCTCAAAGAAGGTATAGCTGCCCCCCACCGTTACGCTTCCGCGGTCGATTAGCGAGGCCACGAACGGCTCGGCCACACCGCGCACCCCATCGTAGTGGCGCAACTCGGAGCGGCCGGCCTTCACCGCGCGGTAGTTCTCCGCAGTGCCGAATCCCAGAGGGGAGAGGATATTGTCAGCTATCTTTACGACCATCGTTCCTTCCATTCTTCATAAAACGGCGGGTTGCCCCACACCAGATGATACTCTAAGTCCATAAATACCTGCACCGAGTGCCCTGTGGCCAGCAAGTCGCCGCTCTGGGTGTCGTGAATTTCGTAGTCGAACACAATCTTGGCAGCATCTGTCGGCCGATAGTGGATGGTGACACGGGGGGTCATTCCATAGATGATGGGACGCTTGTAGTGAAAAGAGATATCCACCAGCGGGGCGTAGTAGCCGTTGTGGAATATCGTGAGGTAGTCGAGCCCATACTTTCGGCCGAATGCCTCGCGGGCATCTTCGAAGTACATCATGTAGTTTCCATGCCATACAATGTGCATGGAATCCACCTCGCTGAATCGTACCTCTATCTCTTTCGTTGTGCTTAGTTCTCTCATCTTTGTTCGTTGGCGGCGTCGGTGTCGGTGAGTGCAATTTTCATCTGTGCCGTGGCTTGGACAGCGCCGTTGCAGGCAACGGTGGCTTCCACCAGCAGCATCTGGAACACCTCTTCCTGCACCTCGATGGTGGTGGTCAGAGTCGCCCCTACGGGAGGTAGGACGGTGAGCTCAAAATTGCGGATGGCGCCGATGACTCCCAGTTTCACAGGCTTGTTGGCGCAGAGGTTGATGTATCCCATGCGGGCCGCACAAGTCTGGGCGATGTTCTCCACCATCCCCGTCGCGCTGAGGTGCCCCTCTTCGACAAACAGGTTGTCGCCGCGCACCTCCAGCTCCGTGACGGTGGTCTTGGGGTCGCAGTGCATCAGCCGGTCAATCATCACGAATGGCGGCCGTTGCGGTAGCAGGGTCAGTACGTCTATTTGTGCTTCGTTCATTGTGTGTTCCAGAAATTGTAGTAGTTGAACCATTGGGTGGGGTATTGGCGCACCACCTGCTCCAATGTACCGACAAACGCTTTCGCATCGGCCACGCGGCGCACGATGACGCGGTATTCCCGCGATTTCACTTTCATCACGAAGATGGCCAGCATCGGCACCCCCTTGGCGTGTGCCAGTGAGAACGGCCCTTGCGGGAATTTCGCGGGGGCTCCGAGGAAGTCCATCGTCAAGGCTTTCTGCGAGCCGAAGATACGGTCGGAAAGCATGCTGACTATATGGCCTTCGTCGAGTGCCCCGTTGACGGCAAACAGATGCGCCATATCGTTTCTCACCGGGATGACTTCGATATTCTGGCGGCTCAGAATCTTGTTGCGCTGCTCCTTCACCGTGGCCGACTCGCCGTCGTACACCAGGGCGTGGATTTTCTTCTTGACGGAATGCAGCGAGTAGCCTGCCAGCTCGTAGTTGCCCACATGCGAACTCAGCATAACGAACCCCTCCGCGCCGTCGGCCAGCTGGCTGAACTGCTCTTCGCCGTCGATGACAAAGCGGAACTTCTTGCCCGCATATACGGCAAAGCGGTCCAGTACCACCTGTCCGAACACAAAGTGGTTGCGGTATACGTTCAGGAACGCCTTCCAGCATCCGTAGCCCATCCGTTGGCGGAAATAGCGGTAGATGGATTGGTACCCCCTCCGGTAGAACAGCATGTAGAACGGCACCACCAGCGCCATCACGCCATACAGCATGTGCAAAGGCATCCAGCGGTACATTGTGATGAGTGCGCGCTGCATCCACGGTGTGCCGCCGGTCTTGCCGGTCCACTGGCTGTGCGAAAGGTTCTCCATGCGTTAAAGGTTCTTATTTCTCGGCGATTTTGCGTTCCAGGTAGTCGCAGAATTGGCTGAACAGTTTCACGTCCGTCAGCTCTTCGGGCTTAATCTTCACGCCGAATTGTTTCTCCACGATGACCACGATGTCCACAAAGTCCAGGCTGTCGATGCCGATGTCCTCTTTCAGACGGGCTTCGGGTTTGATGTTGTCGCCGTTCAGCTCCAGTTCTTCTACCAGGAAGTTTTTGACGGTTTCTTCAATTTCTTGTCTTGTCATGGGGTTGTTGTTGGATTTTAGGATTAATTTTAAACAGTTTCTTACTTGTCGATTTTGCAAATCATGATGCTGTGTCCGTGGCCCAGATGGTCGCTGATGCTCTCCACCTGCAGGCCGGCGCGGCGCACCAACCGCTCCATGTCTTCCGAGTGGTACATCTTGCTGTTGCCGTTGGCAATGGCGGTGAAGTACAGGCTCGTCATGGTGAGGCAGAATGCTGCGGGCTCGTATTTCTGGCGGTCCCAGAAGGTCTCCATGATGTATAGGCGGCTGTCGGCGTCCATGATTTTGGCGGCGCGGCTCACGATGCTCACAATCTCCTCCTCGCCGAAACAGTCCAGGAACTGGCTCATCCAGATGGCGTCGTAGTGCTTGTCGGTGGGGAAGGGGGCCGAGGCGTCGAGCAGGTTCATCCCGTAGCCGTCAATGCGGTCGGCACCCGGCTTGCCTTTGGTGTCGCGGCGCATCATCTCCAGCTGCTGCGGAAGGTCGACAATAGTGACATTCACCTCCTTGTCGTGGCCCACACACTGCAGGGCCCAGCGGCCGGTATTGCCGCCTACGTCGAGCAGTGTGCGCGGATGGCGGGCGAAGACAATCTCCAACGCCTGCGGGAACGAGGTGTCGCTGTAGAAATGGTCGAATCCGAACCAGCTCTTCTGCACTTGCTCGGGCAATTGTGAGAGTCCTTCATATACGGTGGGCCAGCTGCCGAAGTGCTCCAGCCCCGCGGGACGGCCTTCGAGCAGCGACTCCTCCAGACGGAACCAGCCTTCGTAGTTCACGTCGTGGTTGAAGTCCATGTTCACCTTCACCAGTTGGTCGGTGAGCAGAAACCAGCCCGTCTTCGACAGGGTGAAACGCTCGCTTTCTTTGTCCACCAACACGGTGCCGATGCACAGTCCTGCCTCCAGCAGCACTTTCGTGGCGTAGGCGGAAAGGCCCGTGGCCTTGGCCACTTCGGCTTCCGTCATGCCGTTGTCGCTGTTGCGCAGCAGTTCCAGGATGCCGAATTTCACCATTAGGCGCGAGGCTTGGAATACGATGGGACCGAAGGCAATCCATTCGGCCTTCTCCTGCGCCTCGCGGGCACTGAGGTGCTCCTTGCTGTAGGCCTCTTTCAGTTTGGGATTAAGATACATCTCGACGTATGTTTGTGTATGTTACAGTTTGGCAATCTTTTTCCCCAGCTCGCCAAAGGTGTCGTTGAAGGCGCGGTCGACAGTCGGGGCAGAGCCTCCGTCAATCTCGTCGATGTCGACAACCAGGAGGGTGGTGCCGTTTTCCATATCGGTGACGGTCAGTGTTCCCCAT
>CAJOHZ010000037.1 GCA_905234695.1 uncultured Bacteroidales bacterium
CTGGCTGTTCTTGACGTTGGCTTTCTTGTCGATGAGGTTGTCCTTGTAGGTGACGCACTTCTGGGCGTAGTCCCAGTTGGCGGCCTCGTGGAGCTGGCTAAAAAATTTTTAATGATTCAATATCTTCGCAAAGCATTGATAAATATTCATCAACATCTGTATCTTGACTTTTACCAACCAATGACTCAATGCTATCGGAAAGTGCTGTTGCAATAGCACGACATTCATTCATGTTGTATTTTCGTTTATGCCCTTCTGCTTTTTTCGTGTAATAGTCAATGAACTTTATCAATCCATCAATATCATTGTTCGAAAATAATTTAGCAATCTTGTTTTTGATGTCATTAATGTCAGTTTGCGGATTATATGGATAATCTTCTACAAAATGAATATACGTATTATACTCTATGGGAGACATCATATCCCAATTTTTGAGGTTGCCGCTATTGGCTTCTTGATTCCAACGAGATTTGCTGTTCTTAGCGGATGGTGCAACTTCTTCTGGAAAAATGAACGCACTGTGCATATCAACAACAGCAGAATATCCATTTAATATGTCACGAGTATGTCGGTCTTTACGGGTTAATTCTTTTTTCGTAATACCTGCGAATGACTTACAATTTAACTTTAGTTCGACAGGAAGGAATCTCTTGTTTGAAAATGACTGCCGATAATTATCATATTGTGCTATACCAACAACCAAATCCATAGTGTTATCGCTATCCCCACCATTGTCAATTTCAACCATATCCATATCTATGCAATAAGTATCAAGAATTCTTTGAGTGAAGCCAAAACTTTTCCCAGGAGAATCTTTTGAAACAATATTGGAGAATCTCTGTTTGTATTTATCTTCCACAGAAAGACACTTGACGATAGATTCGCAGTACACCATATCTGGATTGTTAGTTCTGTTCGCCATACATTTGAATTCTTGATAAAGCAATATTAAAAGATTCGAATATTTCACCTATATCCTGCCCAAGCTTTTTATAAATATATAGACTTTCTTCTTCTGATTTTTTTTCTGCTAAATAAAAATTTGTAGTTCCTATAACGTTTTCTTTTCTAGCTATTGATTGAATAGCAGAAACCATATCTGGATTGTGTGTTGAAATGAGGATTTTGGTTCCTATTCTATTATTAAGTTGAACAATGGTACGAGCATACTCAACAATCCATTGTGGATGAAGGTGGGCTTCAGGTTCGTCTATGATTAAGAGTGTATTAGAATTAATGTGTCCTAGTTCCAACAATCGCTCTAAAAATGCGAAAGATATTAAACCGGTTGCAGCTTGTTTTAATGGAATATCTAGGCCGTCTTTTCTATGATAATGTAGTTCTTTCCTGTCAAACAATAGAGAATCGTCTTTTTCATAGGTGATTGTACCATTAATGAGTTGTTGGATTCGGCGTTGTATTAGTTTGCCAGATGCTGGTATATCGTCGTTTTTACTTGTGATAAATTCATAAATACCTTCTTGATTATCAATTGTGCTCACCAAACCTTGTGTACCAAAGTATATGGCTTTCGATATCGAAAGAGGTGTTTTGAAATCTTTTTTCGTTAATAAATTAACCGCATCTTCTGACAAACTTATATCTTTTGGCCAACTATCTCCTTCGATAGCAAAATGCGAAATGGTTTCTGCCAAAGCTTTGGAACTCCGTGTGTTCTTTTTATGGATATTATTTTTTACAATTTCTTCGTATTCTCCCAAAAGTATTTTTGCTATTTTAATGAGGATGGATGAGTAGTCATCATCTTTTCCTATTTCAATATTAAAAGAGGATGCAAGACGTATTAGATTACTTCGAGAGTTAGATTTGGCAAAATAATCTGACAAAAGTTTAATATACTTACTAACAATTTCAGAATACTCATTGCTAAAATCGAAAACATTTCTTATCTCTGCATGGAAATCAAGGCTTCTTCTAAAATCAAAATAATCATCTCCTCTACCAAGAGTTGATGTTCGTCCAATCTTATTTAAAAGACGACGAATTGCATAGGAAGAGTCTTTGTCAACATATTTTTCGTGTTCTGTAGCGCCCTTTAAGAGATAATATAACCATCTTGAAATGGTACTTTTCCCAGATCCATTTTCTCCGGAAAGAACAGTTATTCCGTCTAAAACAATTTCAGCTTCCTCTATTGCATGATAGTTGGAAAGTTTGAATGTATATTTGCTCATATCTTTATTATTGATTTATTTCAATGTTTCAAGTATTGCGGCAACATCGGCGTCATTGAGGTTGAACCATTCGCCGCGGAGACGTTGTTGGCTGTATGCGGTGTGCAAGGCGGATTCTATTGATTCTGCTATCTTGCGTGTTGGGTATTTCTTACAGGCGAGCATTTTTATTGATGGTTTTTCACTCTGAAGAGTTTTTTCACGATATTCGGGATTGTTAGAAATTCCAATTTTATGATAGCCATTGGTGTCATCTCGCATAAGATAAACATAACACCAATTGAATTCATACTTTTCCTGTGTTTTCAAAACAGAACGACGGGGGAATTGGTAATCAGGAATCAATTTATGTATTGCATCTATACGGCTTTTAATGTATGCGTGAATTGCTTTATCCTTATATGGATGGCCAAAACAATCATCATCAAGGAATATTGCCTGTGGTCTCTTTGCATGATTATGATAGCAAATCCTAAATGAAACCAAGGATGATGTCATTAACAAGTCAATATCTTCTTGATATAGCGTAAATATATGGGCTTCATCTTTAGTTGGTTTATCTACAATCAAATAATCAATAACATTACCATTATTGAATAGTAAAGAAAAACAATCTCCTTTATGCAGCTTTTCATCATAGTTTATGCAACACACACATTTACTATCAATGAAGTCTATCACAAATGAATTACCATAGTCTAAATCAAGTTCGGTATCGTTATTCCACTCAATCATGTTGAGATTTGTGTATGGATCTTTTCTTAATACAGAATGACTACAATCGTAATAGTATGATAATAAATCGTCAACACTACTGAAAATAAGCCCGATACTATTTTCTATTTTTGCAATATCTTCTTCAATAAAGTTGTTATATGTCTTTTCAAATCTATGATAGAGACCATTATATTCTCCTTGTTCAAGGATAAAAATATATCCTTTAATTGGAGAGAATATTTTGACTTCCTTTTCGGTTACAATTTTACTTTTTGAAAATAATACCCGTCGTTCTTCTATTGTATTATATGTAAGAACAGCTAAAAGATCACCTTTGTTTACTTTTGAGTAATTCTGAATATTCCAACATATTTTGCAGGACAAATAATATTCTTTATTATTCGTCAGGCCATCTATAATGTTTTTTTCTATAGTGATTGTGTCCATTTTTTGTTTTTAGAAGTCTGGAAGGCCTCTCGACCTTCCAGACTTGGGGTGGAGAATATTACATCTCCGAGAGTTTCTTGTAGCCTTCGTAGCGCAGTTTGGCGTTGCGCTCCGTGGCGACGAAGAGTTCTTCGGCCTCCTGGGGGAAGGTCTTCATCAGCGAGTTGTAGCGCACCTCGCCCATGATGGGAGCTGCGGAAGTTGAGTGCAGTGCCAAGCTTGCTTGAGCATTGCCGAAATGTAGCAGCGTAGGCGTAGCCAAGTCGCGGAACTTATTATTCTCTTCTGCTCGGCTATGCCGACGACTTCTCCTTCCCACAGGAGGCCTTAAGAAGAAATCTTCGGCGCCGTAGCGTGAGTGGGCAAACTGCGCGGAGGAACTAAAAGAACTCCGTGCGCTGGCTTTGACACGCGGGGTGTGCCGACGGCGTAGCCGACGGTGCAGACTCGCATCGGCAGCAGCAAAGGACGACCCCAGCGGGGACCCCTCTTTTTGCCATTCATTATAAACCACTAATTTCATTCCTATTTGATAACGCCATTTTGATAAAATCAATATTCCACTTTTAATAACGCCATTTTTTGATTAAACCAATTTATAAATTCCTTATTAATAACGCCATTTTTTATTATTTATTGCCCGCAGGGCTACCTATTTTCATCATTTCTCCTTTTATGAGTACACAATATAATTGCCATTTTTGCGTTATAACTAATTAATGATGTTAGTGTTCAGTCTACTAATGAATAGCTTGGAATAATTAATTACGAAATATGAATACAGATAGTGCAGCCCACAATTTACTAGGCCTTACCCTTAATACAGGGTGGTATGTGACAAAAAAGATTTCCAAAGATGACAATTCTACTGGTGCCTTCTTCTCTGTATGTTATGAAGTAGAGAAAGATGGGAAAAGGTGTTTCCTAAAAGCATTTAATTTTACTCCCTTTTTTCAATTAGCGGAGCAAAGCCAATCTGGAAAATCTGTGACGGATGTTATTGGCGATATGATAGAAGCCTATAAGTATGAGCGTACATTATCTGAACACTGCAGGCAAGGCCATGTTACAAAAGTGGTATATGTAATAGATTCTGGAGAAGAAATCCTAAAGAACTTCTCAATAAATATTGTTCCATATTTGATTTTCGAACTCGCAGATGGAGATATTCGACACCGACTAAATTTTTCAAATAATCTTGATGTAGCCTGGAAGCTTAAATCACTGCATGACATTGCTGTTGGATTACAACAATTGCACAACGTAAACATTTCACATCAAGATCTAAAACCATCAAATATTTTACTGTTTAATAAAGAATCTAAAATTGGTGATTTAGGGAGATCTATGTGCAAAGAGATTGACAGTCAGTATAATAAACAAGCTTACTCTGGGGATTGGACATATGCACCACCAGAATTAATGTATGGGTACTATGAAAAAGATTGGGAGAAACGTGTGTTTGCTACTGATTGCTATTTGCTTGGTAGTATGGTGGTTTTTTATTTTGCAGGAGTAAGCATGTCTGCCCTTATGATGAAATATATCCCAGAAACGCATCGATGGGAAAAATGGCGTGGCGATTTCGCAGAAGTCAAAGATTATTTATTAGATGCATATAGTAATGCACTTGATGAATTTGAAGGTTGTGTCAGTGAAACAGGTTTTAAGTCTGACTTAAAACAGATAGTGGAGTATTTATGCTTCCCATTACCAGAAAAGCGAGGCCACCCTAAAAATAGTTTAAATTCGGGGAATAAAAATAACCTAGAACGTTTTGTTTCAAAGCTGGATCTTTTGAGAAGTCGAGCAGAATATAATTTTATTCATTATGGCAATCGTAATTGAAGAAAAAGATCGAAGAGTCATTCCAAATTGGAGGCCATTTAATACTACAGTATTATTAGGTGAACTTAGTACAGCTAATATTTCACCTATCAATAGACTTCACAACCTGTCAATTGATTCGTATGTTGAGGATTACAAGTCCAACAAAAGTATACCTTTCGCATCCGAACTCATTAGTGCATCACTTGTTAACCGAATAACGGATAACCCAGTAGTTCATGAAGCGGCCAGTTTTATTCTAAAAAACAGTAGTGAAAGTACCCAATCACAGCAAAAAATAGCAAAAGAAGTTTTATTAGGAACTAATAATGCTGAAGCAAATCATGTTTCCGGCCTTACAAATATTACAATTAATGAACTCGGCGCGTGTTTACAGGAAAAAGTATTTCGAGAAAAAATACATAATCTAAAGCAATATGTTATTAACTTCCCATACAATGTAATTGCATGGGTAGAATTGTCTCGCTGTTATTCAATACTTGGTCAAGAGGAACAAGCACTCCGTTCAATGAAAGTAGCTGTTCAACTTTCGCCAAACAACAGATATGTCATACGATGTGCAACACGATTATTTTCTCATTATGGTGAGATTGAGAGAGCCCAATATATTTTAAGACATAATGATTTTATTAAGAAAGATCCGTGGCTTTTATCTGCGGACATTGCCGTTGCAACTTTGCAAGGAAGGATGTCCCCTTTCTTAAAAAAAGGTATAGAGCTTGTTGATTCAAATAACTATCTGCCCTTGTCTATCACAGAATTATCATCATCTATAGCAACGGTTTACCTCTTAAATGGCGAAATAAAGAAAAGCAGGAAAATGTTTGCCAAAGCTCTTATTTCTCCAAATGATAATTCCGATGCACAAATGGAATGGGCATTAAAAAAGGAAAGAACCCTATTTGATAAATCGTCATTAGCTATTAATCCACAGTGTAATTTCGAAGCATTAACGCTTAGTAGTTTCTATAATAACAATCTAATTGATGCCCTTAATCATGCTTGTCAGTGGTTTTGTGATATGCCATTTTCAAAACAACCTGTTATTTTAGGAAGTAGTATAGCAGATGTGTTAGATAATAAACAGTTATCCATTGCCTTTCTAGAGAAAGGAATAATTTCACATCCTGACGATTGGCAGATTCTAAACAATCTTTCATATTATTATGCATTATCCAATCAATTGGAAGCTGCAAAAAAATATATTGGTCGGATTAATTATCAGAATATTACACCTTCAGCACATGTTTGTGCGACTGCCACCAAAGGTCTAATTAGTTTTAGAGAGAAGAATTATGAAGCAGGCAGAAATCTATATCTAAAGGCAATAGATGAAACATCGAGAATACATAATTTAGAACTGAATTGGATTGCAATTCTCAATTACGCTCGAGAAGAAATTATTGCAAAATCAGAATATATAGAAGATGTAATGAGTCTAGTTTCAAAAATCAATCCCCGAAATTGTCCAGATATTATCGTGAAGAAACTATATCAAGAGGTTGAAGATTTATATAAAAAATACAAAATGACTTCGGTATAAGTCTGTTTTAGATATTCGGTAATAAATACGTATATAAACAAAAGGACAGTGGGATTATTCCAACTCGCTGTCCTTTTTGGTTGCAATGAGCCAAACAATCGTATGCAATGAAATTTCAATAACTAGTGTTTGAGGCGACGGATGAGTTTGATTAGTGGGATGAGAAAGAGGCCGAGGATAAAAGCTATTGCTAGGGGTTTGATGGGTTGAATGGGGCTAATGGGAGTGGTTTGGGTGATTTCTTTGGTGGCGTTGGTGGTTCCGGATTGGGTGAGGTGATGGGATTGGGTGGCAGTGCGGTCGCGAGAGGTTATCTTCTCGCGGTCGCGGTTGGTGGTGAGGCGTGTGGTGTCGCCGGTCTCGTTGGTTTGGACGAGGATGGTGGTGGTTTCACGAATGGTGTCGTGGAGGGTGAGGGTGACAGTTTCAATCACGGTGTCGTGGAAGGCTTCATTGTGGGTCTGCTGCGTCACGGTCTTGCTGCTTTTGCAACTCGCTGTAGACAGGGCAAGCGTCACTATGAGGGCAGTCGTTAATCTTCTGTATTGCATTTCTCAAGTGGGTTATCTCGTTGCGTAATTCCCTGACTTCACGCCGCAGGGGATCGGCGATGTTTTCCTTAAACTCGTCGACATACATCTTCGACAGGTTCATGTCCTTCTGACGGTTGTCGGCCTTCAGGCTTTCTATCTCCTGACGATGGCGGCGGCGGTCGAACAGCCAACCTCCACCGGCGACGAGAGTTAATGTTGACAGGATGATGTTCCAAAGGTTATTCATAAATTGAAAAATGAGGTTAGAGATTGTTGCCTTTGCACCATTGCTGGACGTCGAAGCAGGGACAGGCGCGGTTGGCGTACTCATTGTGTCCGTGGATGGAGGTGATGGGGTATTCTTCCATCAGGTCCTGGACAAGCTGGAGTAGAACAAGACGCTGCGCCTCGGTTCGGGTGTAGGCGGCGTGGCCGTCGGCATCAAGGCCGCCGACATAGGCGACGCCGATGCTTTGGACGTTGTGACCGGGGCAATGGGCGCCGACTTGCTCGATGGGACGGCCTGAATGGACGCTGCCGTCGGGATAGATGACGTAATGATAGCCAATGTCGTGCCAGCCGAGGCTCTTATGATAGCGGCGGATGCTCTCCACGGTGCAGTTGGCATCGGGGCGGGAGGCGGTGCAGTGGATGATGATTTCGGTGATGGTTCGCATTTCTTTATGGGCTTAGTGGGGTTAATAGGCTTAATGGGCGAAAGTCAAAGGGGAGCAAGCCGACTGCCTGCGGTGCGGTCGGCTTGCTGGGGTTGGTGTTTAGGCGGCAGCAAGATAGAGGATGTTGACGGTGTCGCCTTTGGCGTAATGGCTGGGGTCTTTGAAGGTGAGTTTGTTGTCGGCGAGGATGTAGTCGGTGGGCGGCTGCATCAGGCCGTTGACGAAGACTCCCACGGCGCTCTCGGCATAGGGAGGCTTGGTGAGGGAGATTTCGGCGGTGAAGTCCACGCTGTCGAGGGTGAGAATAGGAGGTGCGGGGAAGGCAATCTCTTTCTCGGTGGCCACTACCTTGCCGCTGGAGAGTGCAAGGCTGACAACGGCCTTTGTGGTGGTGCCGCTTCCGGCGGTGTTGGAAGTGTTGACACCTGTGACGGGAAGGGCAGTCTTGGCGACCTTGACGGCGGTGCCTTCCTTGGTGACGGCAGACACATATTTGCATGTTTCGGCACTGCCGCCGGTGACGGACTGCAAGGCGCCGCCCATGGCGCCGGACACAGCGTTGTTGATTTTCTCACTTGTTGCGGCTGCGGTGGCCAGTTGTTCGGTCAAAGATGACCAGTCATCTGATGCGGAGGGCGATACAACGCCGTCGAGTTGTTTGACTTTAAGTTTCTGCATAATCTTTTACTTTTTAATGGTTTTAATTGATTGGGATGGCTTTGAGGATGATTTCGTCGTCGCTCTCGATGCCGGGGATTTCGAGTCCGTCGGACTTGGTTCCGTCGGACAACTCCTTGTAGTCCTTGCCGAGGGTGTATCGGAGGCCGTTGACAAAGACCTCGGAGGTGCCGACGACGAAGGCCTGGCGGCTGATAAAGAGACCGGACATGAAATCGATACTCGCGGCCTTGATGACCTGCGGCGACAAGTCGGAAAGGCGGACTTGCGCGGCATTGCCGTCGGCGTCGTAGCCCAGGATGTTGAGCTTGGGGACGGACGCGGGGTCGGCGGTCGGGAGGGTTGTGATTTCTAAATCTTCCACTTTACGAATTGAAAATTGAAATATGAAAATCGAAAATTATTGAGTGGTAATGGTCAGGGGACGGCTGTGGAGGGCGAGGGAACGCCCTCCGAGGAGCAGTCGGATGACCTGTCGGGGCAGTCAGGGAGTTGTGGTATTGTTGAGTTCTGGCTGGAGATAGACAGCGGCGGAGTTGATGCCACCGTAGCTGTTGACCGAGGCGATAATGGCCGAGTTGCTTTGGTAGGTGGCAAGGGCGGAGTTCTCGACATAGAAGAACTGAGTGCTGACCTTCAATGTGCCATCGACGGCCTCGCGGCTATGTACCCACACGGCGGCGCCGTTAGTAATCTCAACAGAGGTGGCGAGTTTGTTGTCAGCTACGGAGAAGCCCAACTGACTGACGATGTTCCAAAGGGGCGTGTCATCGGCAGTGCTCAACACCACCTTATAGCCGGTGATGGAGGCGCGAGGGGTTCGCGTCACCGTATCGACAGTCTGGATGCCGTGGAAGAAGGTAATTTGGTCGCCTTCGAGAAACGAAGCGTTGTTGTCGATGACGGCTTGCGAGAATTGCGCCACGGTGGTTGTCGCGCTGATGGTGAGTGAGCCGAGGGCAATGCTACTGACCAACTTGTTGTTGCTGTTCTTGGTCATGCTGATGCTGGGGAGACTGCCACGCGTAATCTGATAAGGTGCGAGGATGGCGCCGCCGTTGAGTTTCATACGCTTGGTGATGTACACCTTGACGACACCGAGGTTGGCCTGGATGAAGGCATTATAGACGGACATCTGCGGAGGCAGCTCCTCGAAGCCACGGCGCAGCATAGAGTCGAACTGCTTGTAGATGGCGCCGAGGTTGGCCCATTGGGTGCGGATGTTCATCTGGCTTTGGGTGCGCAGAGGGGTGATGGGTTTGACGGGGGCCTCGCTGACGATGGTACCGACTTTAGTTTGGCGGTAGATATACTCACCCACCTTGCCCCGAATCTTTGTGTTGATTCCGAAAACTTTTGCCATTGTGTTTTACTTTTTAATGTTGGACTTTTTGTTTACTCGTCTTTGTGGCATGGCCTACATGTGCACCTGTGGGCTGGGCTTTGAAAGACGGGGCAAAAGTACAGGGGTGGCAAAAATCGGATTCGGGGATTGTCGGTTTATGGGGTGATAAAGGGGGCTTGGGGAGGATAAAGGAGGATATGAGGCGGAAATTAGGATGTGGAGAAGGGGTAAAAAAGGGTATGGACACCCTGATTTTTGAGAAAATCGGGGTGAATAGGGCAATAAAAAAGCCACGGCAAGCGAGAGGGGGGGGCTTGCCGTGGCTAAAAAGTAAGGAAAACCTACTGTTTCCCCAAATTATCTATTCTTCCATTTATCCGGAATAGTGTATCGCTTTCCATCTTTTTCCACAATGTCGGGCATTATAGCATTAAGGAAACGAGGAAGATTCTTTTTCATTTCAACAGGACGGCTGCGATGGTGAAGTAGATTATCTTTAAGGTCGTTGCTATAATTTGACGGTGGGAAGTACACTTTAATTGCAATATTCGGGTAACGTTTTTGAATCAGTTCCAAAGGAGGCACAAGATCGCTATCAGCACTGACAAGGGCAATGGTATCTGTTGCTCCAATGAGACAATCCTCTATCATTCGGATGGAAATGTTGACATCTGTTTTCTTCTCTTCTGGCCGAGAAATATCTCCTTTGCAATAAGGACATATAATATGCTTTTCAAGATACTTGCCGCGGACAATTTCGAAGCGGTCGCCATTAATCAATTTGTTCGCATTCAAAAATGCACTCTGTCGACTACTCTTGTCTGGATTTAGTGGGCTGGCAGTGAAATATACGACCTTTGTAAGTTCTTGTCCTTCTCCAAGGAAGCTTTCGCAAAGACGTACCATGTCAATCCAGTAGCATTTACGCCATACCTCATCGGCGTATTTGGAACGGCGGATACCATAATAGAAGTTAAAGCCGTCAATATAGAATGTTACTCGTTTTTTGTTCATTTTTATTTAATAAAAAAGCCACTAAAGAGTGGCTCATATCTCTACACGAAAGTAGAGCGATGCATTTCAATTTTCTGAATGCAAAGATACATACTATTTTCCAAATGGCAAAACTTTCTTTGAAAATAAATTGTAATTATTTGATAGAGAGAAATTAAAAATCGAAGGCAAAATGTGATTGCCCCCGATTTTCGTAGTGTTTTTTACAACAAATGTGCCAATTTAAATGTTAAGGCTATGGTTCGCCGAGGAAGGAGAAGATGATTTGGAGTTGTTTGGGGGAGAGGAGTTTGCGTTGGGGGGAGTAGGCGGTTTTGGAGAGTTCGTCCATCAATGGCTCATTGGTGTGGATTTCGCGGGCGAGGAGTTTTCCTGCGCTCTCCTTGCTGCGGTCGGGGAAGTAGGCCATGGCAAGGTCTTGCTTGAACATAAATTGAGACATAAAATAAAGGATTAAGTTAATAATTACATTGCCCGTAGGCAATGCGGAATTCAACATTAATCCTTTTGGCCTCAATGTTATATGTGATATATGGTTTCTGTTATGGCATATCTGGGGAGGGGATATGAAAGGGGCTGGCGTATGAATGTACATCAAACTTCTCACATGAAGAGAACGAAAGTAGCATTGCAGCGATTATTCATAGTTTTCGCACACGGAGCTGGCCTTTTTCATCGTACAGGAAACGGTGGTAGAAACATTCTACAAGGAGTGGAAACACAAAAAGGACAAAAAATGTGGCTGTGATAAGGCCGCCGATGATGACGATGGCAAGGGGGCGTTGGCTTTCGCTGCCTATGCCAGTGGAAAGGGCTGCAGGTAGAAGACCGAGGGTGGCCATCATGGCGGTCATAAGGATAGCTCGGATGCGGCCATGCATTGCCTCTTTTACTGCCTGTTCCAATGAACGATGGGTGCGCAATAGCGACCGTATGTCGGTGAGCATGATGACCCCATTTTGAATACATATGCCGAAAAGACAGATGAATCCTATACCTGCCGAAATGCTGAAATTGAACCCTGTTATCCACAGGATGAGCAGTCCTCCTACGGCAGCGGCAGGTACCCCGGTCAGCACCAAGGCAGCATCACGTCCATTGCCGAAGAGGAGATAGAGGATGAGGAAGATGAGCAGCAGACTTATAGGCACTACCTGCGTAAGGCGTCGACTTGCACGTTTCTGATTCTCAAAATCGCCGCTCCATTCAATGCGGTAGCCCTGCGGCAAGGGTACGGCCTTGCCAACGGCGACACGCACCTCGTCGACGGCGCTGCCCATGTCGCGGTCGCGCACCGAGAACTTGACAGCACAATACCGCTCGTGGTTCTCGCGGTAAACTATGAGTGGGCCGACGATGGTGCGGATGGTAGCCAGCTCGCTGATGGGCAGCATGCTTGCATCGCGTGCCGGTACCAGGATACGTCCGATTTGTTCAGGGGTGTTGCGATAGGCGCTGTCATAGCGCACGACCAGGTCGAACTTCCGTTCGTCCTCGTAGACCTGTGTGGCGGCTTTGCCACCTATGGCCATCTCTATGGTTCGCTGCACGGCATCCTTCTCTACGCCATAACGTGCCAAGCGGCTCTCGTCGATTTCAATACGCAATTCAGGCTGCCCAATATTGCGCAGCACTCCGAGGTCGGCAATACCACGTATGGGACGCATGACGCTATCCACCATCAATGCCAATCGCTCAGCCTCATACAAGTCGGGTCCGAAAACTTTGGCCACAATGGCACCTTTCACACCGCTGACTGCCTCTTCGACGTTGTCGCTTATGGGTTGAGAGAAGTTGAAATCGATGCCCGCGTGACGTTCCAGCGTCGTCTGCATGTCGGCAATCAGCGCCTCTTTGCTGCGGTGCCCTTTCCATTGTCGATTGGGGTGCAGCTTGACGAAGAGCTCGATGTTGTAGAAACCCGTGGCGTCGGTGCCGTCGTTGGGGCGACCCGTCTGGGTCATCACCTCGCTCACCTCGTCGAACCGCACCACCTCGTTCCGCAGCCGGTTGGCCATCTTCACGCTCTCGCCGAGCGAGATGCTCTGCGGCATGGTGGCGCGGATGTAGATGCTTCCCTCGTCCATTTGCGGTAAAAACTCGGTGCCCAGAAGGAAGAAAACACCCAGGCCGCCAAGCGTCAGTACCACCGCCACTGGCACCACCACCCTGCGGCGACAGTGCAGCCAGGCAAAGACGCTGTCGCACACACGGTTCACCACCTCTAGGAAACGGTTGTGGTGCTCATGCACATCTTTCTTCAGCAACATCGACGATAGCACAGGGACCAGCGTCAGCGTGAAAACCAATGCTCCAAAAAGGGCAAAACTGAGCGTGAAAGCCAGTGGCGAGAACATCTTCCCCTCCACTTTCTGGAAGGCGAAGATGGGCATTAGAGCGGTGATGATGATGAGTTTGGAGAAGGCTACCGAACGGGCTTTCTCGTTGGCCGTCGCCCGGATGGCACCGCCCTTGCTCCATCGTGCAAAAGCCTCGCGCCCCATTCGCCGCTGGCGGTCGTCGAGCATCACGAAGATGCCCTCCACCATCACCACGGCACCATCGATGATGATTCCGAAATCGATGGCACCCATCGACAGCAGATTGGAACTCATTCCGCATAGCCGCAGACAGATAAAAGCAAACAAAAGAGCCAGCGGGATAACCACAGAGACGATGACCGTGGTACGCCAGTCACGCATGAAAAGCAACACCACGAGTGTCACCAGCAGTATGCCTTCCAGTACATTGTGCAGCACCGTCTTGATGGCTAGGTTTACAAGGTCTTCGCGGTCGTAGAAAGGTTCGATGGTCACATCGGCTGGCAACTCGCGCTGTATCTCGACCATTTTCTCTTTCAGTGCGGCGATGACTTTCTCGCTGTTCTCACCCTTGTGCATCACCACGATGCCCTCTACCACATCATCTGCTCCGCCTCGTCCCACCTGTCCCAGCGGCGGTTTGTAGCTTTCGCTGACTGTGGCCACGTGGCGCACCAGTACCGGTACACCGCCGAGGTTCTTCACCACGATGTTGCCAATCTCCTCCGTGTTGTTCAGCAGGCCGATGCCGCGCACTACGTAGGCCTCGCCGCCGCGCTCTATCACGTCGCCGCCCACGTTGACATTGCTGCCCGCCAACGCCTCGTAGAGCTCGATGGCCGAGATGCCATATTGTGTCAGCCTCCCCAGGTCGGCACTCACCTCAAAGGTGCGCACCTTGCCGCCGAAGCTCACCACGTCGGCTACTCCGGACACGCTGCGCAGCCGTCGCTCGATGACCCAATCCTGGAGGGTCTTCAGCTCGCTCACCGTGAGGCTGTCGCTATGCAGGGTGTAGCGATAGACCTCGCCCGTGGGGCCGTAGAGCGGTTGCACTTCGGGGCTCACGCCGTCGGGCAGGTCGGCATTGGAGAGTAGGTTGTATATCTGCTGCCGTGCAAAGTCGGCGTCGGCGTGGTCGTCGAAGAGCACCGTCACCACCGAGAGCCCGAAGAGCGTGGTGCTGCGGATGTCGGTCTTCTGCTGCACCGAGTTCATGGCTATCTCGATGGGGATGCTGACAAATTTCTCAATTTCTTCGGCCGAGCGGCCGGGCCATTGCGTGATGATGGTCACCTTGGTTTGCGTCACGTCGGGGAAGGCATCGACAGGCGTCTGCTGGAAGCACACCACGCCAGCCACCACCGCTACCGCCGTGAGCAGCAGCACCAATGTCCGCTGGCGCAGCGAGGTGCTGATAATGCGGTCGATAAGACTCATGGCTCAATATTTATTGTGGCGAACATGCCGGGCAGGAGGTGGCGGTCGCGATTTAAGAGGACTATGCGGACTTTCATGGTTTTGCTGTCGGGGTCGAGAGCGGAATAGACCTTGTCGACGGTGCCACGCCAGGTCTCGTCGGGATGGGCAAGGGTGGTGACGCTAACGGTGTCGCCTTCGTGCACACGACTGATGTCGCTCTCGTAGACGTCCCCCATCACCCATACCTTGCTGATGTCGGCCACCTCGAGCATGAGGTCGCCGGCCTGCACATACTGTCCGTTTGTCACCTCGCGCCGCAGCACGGTGCCTCGTCGCCAGGCACGGATGTCGCCCGTGGCCACCGCGGCCTGCTGTGAGAGGGCTGTCATTGCCACTTCGCAGCGTTCCATGGCCTCGGTCAGTTCGCGCTCCGATACCAGGCCGTCGTTGTAGAGCGACGATTTCAGCTTCATTTCCCTGTCGGCAAGGTAGTATTCTGATTCGACCTGCCGCCGCTGGATGTTGCGCTCGGCGGTTTCGCGTCCCAGCAGCCGGGCTATCAGCATGCCCGCACTCACGTCGTCGCCCACCTCAACGGTAAGCCCTTCCACCCTGCCGTCAACGGGCGCGACAATCCTCTCGGTGCGCGAAGGGTCTGCGACAACGGTGCCCGTCAGCGTGAGGGTGGCAACGGAGGCAGGCATCCCCGACGGTTTGGCAGATGGCAATACCGCTTCGATGGCAGACGGTGCCGTAATCTCGGCATCCTGCCCGCCATTGCAGGCAACGAACAAAAGGGCTACGGCCAGTGAAAGTGAAGTTGTCGTTTTCGTCATCATTATCTTTTTTTATTGTCTGTCAACTATTCTATACACTTCCGCTCCGGCGGCCAGGTTGTAGTCGAGAGCTGCCGTGAGGAGGGCTCCGCGCGCGGCCACCGTCATCTCCTGCGCTTCGCGCCAGGCGGTGTAGATATCTATCAGTTCGAGCAACGAGAGGTTGTGGGCAAGGTATTGCCGTTCCACACCCTCAATGTCCCACTCGGCGAGGCTATCGGATTCCGCCACCAGACGGCGGCATTGCGCCAGACGTTCTGCGGCAAGGGCCAGCTGCTGACATTGCTCGCGCTCGGCCGCCGCAAGCATCGTCTGCCGCCGGTCGCGCTCCACCTCAGCACTGCGGATAGCGCCGCGATTGCGGTCGAAGAGAGGCAGCGTGATACTGGCCCCCACGGCCCAGAAGTTGTGACCTATGTTGCCGTTCTTGTCATACTCCACGCCCACGTTCACCCGTGGCCAAGCCAACGCTTTCTGTAGCCGAATTTCGGCATCGGCGGCTTCGCAGAGCGATGCATGGTAGCGCAGCAGTGCCGACTGTTCCAAGATGCTGTCAGAGGGAGCCGGCTCGTCGTTCAGATCAAGTTCCCCGATGCCGAACCCCGTCTCTTCCAGTCCTAGCATTACGGCCAATGCCGTTTTGCACTCGGCCACCGTAGCCTGGCGTTCCAACTGTTCCGAGAGCAGACCCAGGCGCAGGGTTTCCAGCCGTCGCACCTCCACCAGTGATACCGCCTGCGGGTTGCGGCGGTAGGCGTCGAG
This sequence comes from uncultured Bacteroidales bacterium, assembly GCA_905234695.1. Taxonomy (GTDB): domain Bacteria; phylum Bacteroidota; class Bacteroidia; order Bacteroidales; family P3; genus Colimorpha. The sequence goes on from CAJOHZ010000037.1 coordinate 16,339, forward strand.
GATGCGCTCCACGCTCTCGAGTTCGCCCCCTATCAATGCCGCCCTGCGCTGCACCGCCCACAGCTCGCACAGTTGCCGTTTCATCTGCATAGAGAGGCTGAAAGCCGTCCAGTCGTAGTCGGCCTGCGAGGCCCGTAGTTCGGCATCGGAGCGGCCAATGCGGTGGCTGCGACCGATGGGCAGCGGCTGGCTGACGCTGATGTCCATCTCGCCGTCGTTGCCGGGGTCGAGCCAGCGGCTGTTCAGGGGGTTATAGAGATTGTAGATACCGCTCACCTCGGGGTTCTCCCAGCGTCGTGCCTGCCGGGCGTTGGCTTCAGCCTCGGTGCAGGCGAGGCGTGACAAGCGGAGCTCGGCATTGCGCTCGGCAAGGAGCTGTTCGGCCTGAAGGACCGTGAGCGTGTCGATAATCTCCGTGTGGACGCTGTCTGCGCCGTCGCCCGCCCCACCTACACCACTGAAAGCCAGAAAAATAGTCAGAATTGCATTTCCATAAAACATGCTGCAAAGATACCGACTCTCCACGTGTCAGCACATTAGAAACCTCACAGATAGGATTAGAAAACTGTAAGGAAGGGAGACCTGCTATTTTGAAAAGCGGATGGTGAAGATGGTGTTCTCTGAGGATGAGGTGACGGTGAGCTGGGCACCGTTGCGCTGGAGCAGGGTGTGGGCCAAGGCGAGGCCGATGCCGTGGCCGGGGATGCCGTCGGCGTTGGCGGCACGGTAGAAGGGGTCGAAGATGTGTTCCAGCTCCTCGGCGGGGATGGGGCTGCCGTGGTTGGTGACGGAGACGGTGGGATATTCGGCATGGACCACCACGGAGCTCCCGTCGCCGTATTTGACGGCGTTGCCGATAAGGTTCCTTATGGCGATGTACAGCGCATCGGAGTCCATCTTCACGCGGAAGGAACCGTGGATATAAAGATTGTGGGGAGGCAACTCGTTCTGGAAGAACCATTCCGAAAGGTCGATGCTCTCTGCTTTCTGCGGACGGTTGCGTGCATCGTCGATTGCCAGCAGTTGTATGATGATACCGTTGATGCGGTCGACCTGTTTTGCGATGCGCATCAGTGCCGAGCGGTATTCTTCGGGACTGCGGTCGCGCAACAGGGTCACGTCGCATTCGCCACTGATGACGGCCAGCGGGTTGTTGATTTCGTGCTGTGCATTGTTGACAAACATTTTCTCGGTCTGATAATTCTGGTCGATGCGGTTCACCATACGCGATGCCCAGAGGCGGCTGACGAGCCATAGCAGCAGCGAGGCACCGAGGACGAACACCACCAGCAGCAGACGCATGGTGTGGGCAATCTCGTCGCCGTAAGGGTTGCGGCTCAGCACCACGCTGGCGAACGTGCCGCTGTTGTCGTAGTAGAGCAGGGCTGTGCCCACCTCGCCCTCGTGGTCGAAGTGGACAACCTCGCCACGAAGCAACGAGGCGATCTGGGAACCTGTGAGTAGCGAGGAAAGTGCAGTCTCGATACTGTCTTTGGGGACGAATAGCTCTCGCGAGGTAGGAATGGCATGTTGGCTGCGCTGCACGGCGTTGCGATACTTTACGGGGTCGAGGTCATCTTGCCCATAACGCTCCATGGCCAGTACACGGGCTTTCTCCTCTAGGTAGTTGTAATACAGTGAGGAGATGTAATGCCGCGTACCAAAATAGAACACTGCGCTTGACACAAGAACCAGCAGGATGGTAATGGTGCTGTAGGTGAGTGATATTTTGTGTCCGGGTTTCATCTGTCACCGAATTTGTAGCCTTGCCCGACAATGGTGTGAATGAGTTTCTGGTCGAATGGGTCGTCAATCTTGCTGCGGAGATAGCGGACATAGACATCCACGACGTTAGTCGATGTGTCGAAATCGCGGTCCCATACGTCGCGCAGCAGGTCGCCACGCGAAAGCACCTCGCCGTGGTGCAACATCAGGTAGTCCAACAGGCGATATTCTTTGATGCTGAGGTAAATGTGCTTTCCGTCGCGCGTGGCGCGATGGGAAACGGGGTCGAGATGCAGGTCGCCGTATGTGCGTGAGGATGCTGTGGGGTGTAAATCGCTCCGCCGCAACTGTGCTTCGATACGCGCCAGTAGCTCGGTGAATTTGAACGGCTTAACCATATAGTCGTCGGCACCGGCACGGAGACCCATCACAATGTCGTCGGTGGTACCCAGTGCGGTCAGCATGATGATGGGCAAGTCATATCCATACTCTTGCCGAAGGCGGCGACAGAGATCGACTCCCGAAAGGCCAGGCATACGGATGTCGAGGATGCCGAGGTCGATTGTGCCGTCTTGCAGCTGCTGCCAGGCCTCGTTGCCGTCGGAGACTTGGAGGGTGTCATATCCGCAGTCGGCAAGTCCGCGACACACGAAGTCGCGGATAGAAGCCTCGTCGTCGGCAATAAGAATCCGTTTCATTGCTATTCTATATATGCGGTCTGTGCTGCCAGCGGCGCGAGGCATCCTAATAGTAATATGGTGATAATGAGTATTCTCTTCATAAGATGACATCTGAAATTTTCAGCTGCAAAAATACGAATAGATTTTCGAACGCAAGATTATTTTCCTCTAATGCCCGAAAAAAATGTTAATCAGAAACTTCTCCATTATCTTATATGATTCAAACCAGCAATTTGACAATACCTTTTGGATCGAGGCTCCCAGGCCAGACGGAAAAGAGAAACAGGGGTCGCTGTTACATGGCGACATTCGGAGCAATGGGAATGGATGAAATTTGTCGCGACTGAATCGCGACACACACTGGAACGGGAGCGGGGCTGAAGCCACTGACACGGGACAACCCGTTGGGGCGGAGGCAAGCGGCTGGGAACGGGACGAAGCTGCGGGGATGGCGGGCATTAAATGCCCGGGCAATGGACGAAGGGGAGAAACGGGGCTGACGCCCCGGGCACGGTGGCTTTTTTATGGGATGAATGGGCGATTTGGGCGGAATGGGTTATTTGATTGATTTTCAGGTGTTTTGGTGTAAAATAGACAAATGGCTGGTTTTGTGGGTGTTAGGGCCGTTTCAAAGAAGGCACATAGAAGGAACGTAGAAGGGAGAAAGAAGGGATACCGTTTGAATTGAAAAATGGGTTTAATGGGCGGGATGGGGCGAATGGGTATAATCTTATTGCCATGATATGGCAACACACAGAACAAGAAAAAATGGCGTTATAATAATAAAAACAATAATTCCTATTGAAAAGGAAAATGGCGTTATCTTGAATGGCAAAAAAGAAAGGGTGCCCGATGGGGACACCCTTTGCTGTTGATGATGCGGGGCTGTAACGGGTTGCTACCGAATGGAAGCAACTTGCACCCGCGTGTCAATACTACATCTCAGAGAGCTTCTTATAACCCTCATAGCGCAGCTTGGCATTGCGCTCGGTGGCGACGAAGAGTTCTTCGGCTTCCTGGGGGAAGGTCTTCATCAGCGAGTTGTAGCGGACCTCGCCCATGATGAAGTCGCGGAACTTGCTCCAGTCGGGCTCCTTCGAGTCGAGGTGGAAG
>CAJOHZ010000038.1 GCA_905234695.1 uncultured Bacteroidales bacterium
TTTTTAGACTATGCAAACATCCATTCTAAATTCGAGCCTGCAATTTGACTATTAGAACAAAACTTGCAAATTTCAGCCTGCAAAATGACTATTACGCCTGTTTTTTAGGGACAAGTGTGGAGGAATTTCTATCTTGTGGTTCAACACGGATAAATCCTTGCGTGGGGACAATCTGCTCCAATCTTACATCAAGATCATCTATTGATTCGGGAATAATAATGTCGATATCTACAGACAGTCGTCGGCTGGAATTGGTCAACAACATCAACGAGGTACCTCCTTTAAAAACAAACGGGATGTTAGTCGTATACAGTCCTTCCAATAAAAGAAATGCTCGAATGACTTTCTCCACAAAGATTTTGTCGGCTTTTCTATTGTCTTTTGAAACCGTTTCTATCCATTCCTGACTGAGGCGTTTAATGTCTATCATAACGTTCAAATTTTTGGCAATAATCAATACTTATTGCGGATAATTTGATTAATTAACAACTCTATCTCTGACGATTTCCCCCTTCGTGATGCATAACGTAGCAGCTTAGTTTTGTTGACTAAATAGTTTTCAAAGCAGTTTCTATAGAGTGTTTTCATTTCGTTACCTTGATATTGCCCAAACAATGTTTTATCACAGTAAATATCAACCAGTATCTTTTCTAAAGAAGATACATTGATTCCATTCTCCTCTATTGTTGGAGATTCTGTTAACAAATGCTTGACAACATAAGGTTTACCCGGATGAAGAAACAGGTAATTATCAATGATGTCTTGAGTAGGATTGTAATATATGTTATTTATTTTTTCTTGTAGAAAATGGAATACCGATTCTGCGGCGTCTTTTTCGACCTCAACAATATAAAAGGTCTGATTTGTCAAATGCTGTGCAAAAGAGTTTATGACAGATGTATCCCACACACAAAAACCAATAAAAGGGAACTGCTTTTCAATTTTTTTTGCTACTTGAAGCAAACTTTTATCCAATTGAGGTATATATTTCTTTTTACAGGTTATTCTAAATATCCCTTTAGAAAGCCGTGAGATTATTTGATCATTAACCAATGTATATACCCTCCAGTTAATGGTTGTTTTCTTTAAATCCGGCTCTTTTTTCTGAAATACGAAGTTATATCGGCAGTTGTAAAAGTGTCGAAAGACTTGAAATATTCTATAAAATCGCTATTATTCTGCATTGTCTTCATCAAGTTATTTTGACTGCAAAGATACAAATTATTGGCAATATTTCAAAATAATTGCAGATAATTGGGTGTTTAGTTGTCTAATATTTCGTTTATTCTGTCGTATAACTCTGTTCGGTTTTGCTCCCATTCGTCCAGTAACTCGGGTAGCGATTGTGTGGACTTGTCGCTTCTCACCTCCAGACGCGAGACATATTGGGAGATATTCAGTGTGGCTCCGTTCTCAAGTATCTGGTTGTTGGAGACCACTTTGGCAAAACCCTCAATATCCTTGTACTCTTTATACGCTTTGAAAATCTTGTCGATATGCTGCGGTTCGAGGGTGCTGATGGTCTTGTCGCGCTTCACCTCGTCGACGGCATTGATGAAGAGTATCTTGCCCCGACGGTTGGCAGGTTTTTGCATACGGCATATCAGTAGGCAGGCTTCCATAGGTGAGTTGTAGAAGAGATTGGGGCCCAAGCCAATGACACAATCGACGCGGTCGCTCTCAATCATGCGACGACGCATCTCGCGCTCGGCATCACGAAACAGGATGCCATGAGGCCATAACACAACACAACGTCCGGTGTCGGGCTTAAGGCTTTTCATAATATGCTGCTGGAAGGCATAGTCAGCACAGCCTTGTGGTGGGGTGCCCCAGATATTACGTCCGTAGGGGTCGTTGGTGAAGGCTGCCTGGTCCCAACTCTTGATGGAATATGGCGGATTGGCCAATACGATGTCGAACTGCTGCAGTTGGTCGTATTTCATAAAGAGCGGATTACTGAGCGTGTTGCCTCGCACAATATTGAACTCTTCGAAGCCGTGCAGCAGCATGTTCATACGGGCAATACCTGAGGTGATAAGGTTGATTTCCTGACCGTAGAGACGTAAGGTGCGGTATTCCTTTCCTTGGTCCTTGAGCATCATAGCGCAGTTGAGCAATAATCCGCCGCTGCCGCAGGTGGGGTCATAGACGCTCTCACCCTCTTTAGGGTCGGCAATCAGCGTCATCAGACGTACCACAGTGCGGTTGGTGTAGAACTCAGCAGCGGTATGGCCGCTGTCGTCGGCAAACTTCTTAATGAGAAACTCGTAGGCGTTGCCCAACTCATCATTGGGCACGTTCTTGATATTGAGATTTCGCGAGGAAAAATGTTCAATCAGCTGACACAACAGACTGTCGGACAGACGTTCCTTGTTGGTCCAATCGGCATCGCCAAAGATGCCCTGAAGTTGTTGGTTGTTGACCTTCTGTATGGCATTAAGTGCATCGCTGATGGCCTTGCCGACATTCACAGTAATCTGCCGGACTTTGTTCCAATGGGCCTCGGCAGGCACTTTGAAACGATGGTTCTCGTCAAAGGTGGCATATTCAAGGTCGCCGTCACTCTCGGCAAGTGCTTCCTCATATTCCTCATCGTAGACATCGCATATACGCTTATAGAAAAGCAAGGGGAAGATATACTGCTTGTAGTCGCCGGCATCGATAAACCCACGGAGATAGGTGGCGGCGCCCCAAAGATAGGATTCAAGTTCTTTCTGTGTCATTGGGCAAACTCCTTTAGCAGTTGAATAAAACGTTCTTCAGCCATGCGAGCCTCTTGCGCGGCAATGCGTAGTTGGTCTTTGGCATCTTCGAGAGTGGGCAGGTTGTCTACAACTTCTTTCTCCACATAAAGAGGTATGTTCAGGTTGTAGTCATTGCTGCGGATATCCTCAATCGTAGCAACTTTTACGTGGTTCTTTACGTCGCTGAAATTGGCATACCAGTCAAAGATGGTGTTGATGTGCTCTTCCTCGAGTGTGTTTTGTGCACGACCTTTTCTCACCTGGTCGGCAGCATCAATAAACAATACCTTGCCCTTTCTCGACTTGTCTTTATGTGCCCTGAATACCAAGATACAAGCCGAAAGCGTGGCTCCGTAGAAAATATTGTCGCCAAGGCCTATCACGGCTTCCAACAAATCGTTCTCCAATAGTACGGAACGAATCTTGGCTTCGGCATGTTTGCGGAAGAGAGCTCCGTGGGGCAACACCACTGCTACACGTCCGGACTTCTCATTCATCGACTTGATCATGTGCTGCACCCAGGCCATATCGCCATTGCCGTTAGGTGGCATGCCAGCTATGTTGCGACCATATAGGTCGTCAGCCCACACTTCGGCACCCCAATTCTTGAGAGAGAAAGGCGGATTGGCAATGACAATATCGAACTGTTGCATCTTGTCATACTTGAAGAACTTGGGTTCACGAAGTGTATCGCCTCGTTCGATATAGAAGTCCTCGACGCCATGCAGAAACATATTCATGCGTGCTATAGTGGAGGTGGTGAGGTTCTTCTCCTGACCATAGAGCTTCAGTGTACGGTAGTCTCCACCCTTTTGCTTGACTTGCTCAATACATTCCAAAAGCATACCTGCTGTACCACAAGCGGGATCGTAGATGGTTTCGCCTGCTTGAGGGTTGACTATCAATCCCATCAAGCGGACAACAGAACGAGGTGTGTAAAACTCACCGGCTTTCTTATTGGTTTGATCGGCGAACATCTTTATCAGATACTCGTATGCCCGTCCAAGGACATCTGGCTCCACATTGGAGTTGGAGAGGTTGTATTGGGAGTAATGTTCGATGAGGCGGCATAGAAGTTCATCGGACAACTTTTCTTTGTTTGTCCAAGCAGCATCGCCGAAGATGTTGGCCAGATACTGAGGATTAGCTTGTTCTATCTGAGAGAATGCGCCTTTGATGGCACTGCCGACATTGGTGGTAACCATCCTTACGTCATTCCAATGGCAACCCATCGGAATGATAAATCGGTGCATCTCGGTAGCGGAAGCATAGTCGTGGTCTCCTTCGCTCTCTTTCAACGCTTCGTTGTATTCTTCATCATAGACATCCGAGATACGTTTGAAGAATAGCAATGGAAATATATACACCTTAAAATCAGCCGCATCAACAGGACCTTTCAATATCCATGCCGCTTTGGAAAGGTACTGTTCTAGTTGGGATAATGTTAACATATCACGTTGTTATTCATTCAAGAAAAACTATGCAAAGATACGAACTTTTTTTATTCTATGGGGAAAGAAAAATACTTCACGGCGGCTTTGTGCCCTGCAAATGGCCTCCAGCCGCCGTGAAGTATTGTATTGCCTACTATGTACTATTTCCGTTTCGCTTGGTTGGCAACACTCTGCATTTTGGCAGCAATGACGTTGGGGTCGCCCAAAAATTCATCTTTGATCAAGTTCATGCGCTCGTCAAAAGTGAACACATAGGGCACTGCCGTGGGCAGATTGAACTTGATTATTTCTTCGTTCGACATACCTTTCAACTCCTTCACAATACCGCGCAACGAGTTGCCATGAGCCACTACCATAAGAGTGTTGTGGTTGTCGAAGGCCGACATAATGGTGTCGCGATAGTAGGGCATCAGGCGCTCAATAGTGTCCTTCAAAGCCTCCGTGAGGGGAATAAGATTATCGGGAATCTCGTTGTAACGCGGGTCCATACGAGGGCTGCGCTCATCGTGCATATCCAAGGCTGGAGGCTGCACGTCGAAAGAGCGACGCCAAAGTAGTACCTGGTCATCGCCATACTTCTCAGCAGTCTCAGCTTTGTTGAGGCCCTGAATAGCACCATAGCTCTTCTCGTTAAGACGCCAAGACTTCTGCACCGGAAGCCAGTCCATATCCATGGCATCAAGTATCTCATTGAGGGTCTTAACTGCACGCTTGAGGTAACTAGTAAAACAAAGTTCGGGGCGGTAACCCTCGGCCTTTAACAATTTGCCAGCTTCATAAGCTTCTTTCTTGCCAGTTTCCGTCAGATCCACGTCGGTCCAACCGGTGAAAAGATTCATTTTATTCCATTCGCTTTCGCCGTGGCGAACAAGGATGAGTTTCTTCATGGGTATGATGTTTATTGTTTCTTATGCTGCGGGGCGGACTTGGCATCGGGCTTGGGACGGGTCCACGTGCCCTCTTTAAGGAGGCCCTTGTATGAAAGGATGATGATGACAATGCCACCCACGATAAAGGGGAGGCTGAGCCACTGGCCCATGTCGAGCACCATGTTTTTCTCGAAGTCCACCTGCTCCTCTTTCACGAACTCAATGAGGAATCGTGCTCCGAAGAGGGCCACAAGCCACGAGCCGAACATGCGGCCGTTATGCAGCTTGCCGTCCTTCTTGAGGTACACCAGATAGCACACGATGAAAATCAACAAATAGCTCAGCGACTCGTACAGTTGCGTGGGGTGTTTGGGCACCAGCTCGTCATTGCGCTCGAAGATGAAGCCCCACGGAAGGGAGGTCTCGACACCGTAGATTTCGGAGTTGAACAGGTTGCCCAGACGGATGAAGAAGCCGCCCAGCGCCACCGTGATGACCACGCGGTCGAGCACCCACCAGATATTCATGCGAAACTTGTACCAATAGAGCCACATCATCAGCAGTACCGCGATGGCAGCCCCATGGCTGGCCAACCCCTGGTAGCCGGTGAATTCGCCCGTTCGCAGGTTGAAGGGGAGGAATATCTCGGGCCAATGGGCAGCTGTGCAGAAATAGTCGGGCTCATAGAAGATGCAATGCCCCAGACGGGCGCCGATGAGCACCGCCAGAAAGAGCCACACGATAAGCGTGTCGAGGTAGCGTATCTCCACATTCCCCTTCTTGAACATCTTCTGCAGGAAGAAATAACCGAACAGGAAGGTGAAGAGGAACCCAAAGGAGTAGTACCGCAGGCCAAACGAACCGATGTAGAATATCACCGGGTCGACGTTCCAATGGATGAAATCCAGCATGACGTGTTGTGTTGAAGGTTGTCAGCGTCCCGCCGTTGTTACTTGGCGTAGTTCACGGCGCGGGTTTCGCGGATGACGGTGACTTTGATCTGACCGGGATAGGTCATCTCGTTCTGTATCTGACGCGAGAGGTCGAAACTGAGTTTCGTGGCCTCGGCGTCGTTCACCTTCTCGGCTCCGACGATGACGCGCAGCTCGCGACCCGCCTGGATGGCGTAGGTCTTCACCACGCCGGGGTAGGTCATGGCCATATCTTCCAGTTTCTTCAGGCGGTTGATATAGGCCTCCACCACCTCGCGACGGGCACCGGGACGGGCGCCGCTGATGGCGTCGCACACCTGGATGATGGGCGAAATGAGGTTCGTCATCTCCGTCTCGTCGTGGTGGGCACCGATGGCGTTGCACACGTCGGGGTGCTCCTTGTACTTCTCGGCCAGTTTCATGCCGAAGATTGCATGTGGCAGCTCGGGGTCGGTCTCGGGCACCTTGCCGATATCATGCAGCAGGCCGGCGCGCTTGGCCAGCTTGGGGTTGAGTCCCAGCTCCGAGGCCATCGTGGCGGCCAGGTTGGCCACCTCACGGCTGTGCTGCAGCAGGTTCTGACCATACGACGAGCGGTATTTCATGCGGCCCACCATACGCATCAGTTCGTGGTTCATGTTGAGGATGCCCAAGTCGATACAGGTGCGCTTGCCGACCTCGGCAATCTCCTGCTCAATCTGACGGCGGGTCTTGGCCACCACCTCCTCGATGCGGGCGGGATGGATACGGCCGTCGGTCACCAGCTTATGCAGCGACAGGCGGGCAATCTCGCGGCGCACGGGGTCGAAGCCGCTGATGATAATGGCGTCGGGCGAGTCGTCGATAATCACCTCCACACCCGTCAGCGACTCCAGGGCGCGGATATTGCGGCCCTCGCGGCCGATGATGCGGCCCTTCACCTCCTCGTTCTCCAAGTTGAACACGCTGACCGTATTCTCGATGGCACTCTCGGTGGCGGTGCGCTGGATGGACTGGATAACAATCTTCTTGGCCTGCTCGTTGGCGGTGATGCGGGCCTCTTCCACGATATCCATAATGCTGTTCGACGCCTCGGCGCGGGCCTCTTCGGTCATCATCTCCACGAGGCTCTGCTTGGCCTCCTCGGCCGTCATGCCAGCGATATGCTCCAGTTTCTCAATACTTTCGCTGTAGACCTTCTCGACCTCGGACTGGCGTTTGCGCAGCACCTCAATCTGGCCGTTCAAATCCTCGCTGGCCTTCTTCAGCTCGTTGCTCTTCTTCTGCAAATCCTCCACCCGCTGGTTGAGTGACTGCTCGCGCTGTTTCAGTTTCTGCTCCGCGTCGCGGATGGCGTTGTTCTTCTCGTTCACCATCTTCTCATGCTCGCTCTTCATCTGGAGGAACTTCTCCTTGGCCTGCAAAATCTTGTCCTTCTTCACCATCTCGCCCTTCTCCTCCGCATCCTGCAGCACCTGCTGGCTCTTGGCCAGCAATTTGTTGCGCAGGATACTCGTCGTGAGCCAAAGACCCAGACCGCCGCCTGCGACAATTCCGATAATGATACCAATTACTATCTTCATGGTTTTCTGTGTGTTTTTTTGCGGGATGCCCAGACTTTCAGGTCTTTCTGTTCAATAAATCCTGCACCGCCCCTCCAAGAGTTATGGTAAACTCTGATCTGATAGGATTTGAGTGCCGGGTGTCTCAGTCATACAACCTACCCACCCCTGAGCTTACTCGGTTTGTAAATGGTGTTGAGTTTACAAACTGTTTCGGGTGCCTGTGCAGGATATTTCCTTATCCGAACGACTGTCCAGAAGCTTGTCGATAGCGGCTAGCCGGCTTTCCAGCTGGGTGTCTTCGAACTGACGTCCCGCCTGCAGTTTCAGCAGGCGCGAAATCTGTGTCAGCGACACCATGGCCAGCAAATCTTGTCCGTCCTGATGGGCATACATCTTCCCGTAGCTCTTGGCCTGCCGGTCGGTAAGCTCGGCGGCTTCACGCAGATACTGCTCGTCGGCACTACCGACTTTCATCTTATATTTCCTGTCCAGTATGGTGACAGTTACGGGTAGTTCGTCCATGCTTGGTTCCTTTGCGGGGGATGTACGGCCTGTCTGTATGCTCTCTCTTCGCTATTCCGATTTGTTGATAATTGCCAAACTTTTATCTATGCTTCGTATCAGACGGTTGATTGTCAATTTTATCTCTGCAGAATCGCCCTTTTGAGTCAGCGCATTCCCTAGTTTTAATACTCTGTTTTCTTCTTTTAGATTATTAATTGTTATATTTTGAATTTTTACCTGCTCCTGTAGCCGCCAACGTTCCGCTGCCGATTCCGCTTCCACCACCCGCAGGCGCTCGTTTTCTTCCAACAATCTGCGTACCTTTGTTTCGATACCTGTGACAGTGGCCTCAAAATCAATCATTGTTACGTCAATTTACACTACAAAAAGCGATGCAAAAATACAAAAAATATCGGAAACCAACAAAAAAATATTTTTTTCTTCCAAATTTTCAGCCTCTTTCACCTGTCCGCGACCCGCGTGGAACGTCTCCGAAAGGCAAAAATGACAATGAGGGAAGCGGCGAGACCGTAGTAAACGGGGTCGCCGGGAAGGAAGAGGAATTTTCCCAGCAACATGGCAGCAGTGCCCACAGGCATCGAGAGGAGGACGGCACGGGCGTTGAATCTTCCGGGCAGCCAGAGGGCGAAACTCAACGGGAAAAGCAGCGCCACGGCGCGCAAGCCGAGGGAGAGGAACCCAAGGTCGTTGATGAAGGAGCCATGGAAGAGGTTGGCGACCACGACGGCGACCGTCAGGATGGCCACGATGGAGAGGCGGGTTTGAGTGAGAGTTGAGAGATGAGAGGTAAGAGATGAGAGGTTCTTTTTCCTGGGGAAGTGGTGGCGGAGGAGGGTGGTCAGGTTGGTCACGATGTCACGGACCACGATGGTGGCGGCCCCGAGGGAAAGACCGCTGGCGCAGCCGAGGATATTGATGAGGAGCGCGCCCATGACAATGCCACCCAGCCAGGCGGGCATGTGGTTAAGGATAAAGGTGGGGAAAGCCTGGGCCGAACTGTCCAGCACGCCGACGCCGGCGGGAAGGCTTTCGCCCGCAGCCTGCAGGGCAGCCAGTTCGTCGGCCGTCACATAATGGCCGCGCATATACATACCCACCAGCGTACATGCCGCCCCGATGAAGGGGATAAAGAAAGAGCAGTAGAGGGCTCCGCGACGGGCCTTCCGCGTGGTGGCGCCGCTCCAGATGCACTGGGCATAGGTCTGCGTGGTGACCACGCCGAGCATCAGCGACAGGCATCCGCCGATATCCTTCAGCGGACCGCGGGCCACAAGATTGCCATAGCGATGATGTATCGACTCCATGCCGGAGAGGCCGTTGAAGTCGGCGAGTGTGGGGGATGCGTAGGTGGCCTCTATGCCGCGGTAAAGGCCGCCGAGGCCGCCCGCCAGGCACAACACCATACCGCCCGCAATCATGGAACAGGTGTAGAGCAGGATAAGCTTGATTATGCCGCCCGCACCGGCGCTCTTGATGCCGCCAAAGAGGACGAGCAGCATGATGAGCACCGCCCCGATGACGGCGGCCCACAGCATGGGGAGGTGGAAGAGGCTGCCAATCATGGCCGACGAGGAGAGCACCTGGGCCACGATGCTGATGAAGATGCCGATAAGGAAAAGCAATGAGCCTATGGTCTCGGCCTTGCGGCCGTACTCGCGGGCCACAATCTGGAGCAGGGTGGAACATCCGCTGCGGCGGATGGGGCCGGCGTAGAATACCGCCAACGCCACGCCTCCGAGGGCCGCCCCGATGGTGAACCACCACGCCGAGATGCCGAAACTGAAAGCCAGCTGCGCCGTGCCGACGGTCGACTGGCCGCCCATCAGCGTCCCCATCATGGCGCCACACACCATCCAACTGCCCGACGTGCCGCCCGTGGTGAATGCTTTGGCATCCTTCACGCTGCGCCCCGACAACCAACTCACCACCAGCAGCAAGCTGACGGTGAAAAGTATGCCGATGATATGTACCCAACTAAGCATCTGTCAAGATATAGAGCCGCAGGGGTCTCCTGCGGCTCTAAATAATCGGTGCGACAGACTGAATGTCCGCAGCGACATGCTGCTATTTTGCGTCGCGGCCGGCGCGGATGGCCTTGATGTTGGTCTCGACCACGGCGTCGCCCTTGCGGCCGAAGATAGCCTTGATGGCCTTCTCCAGTTCGTCGAAAGGAATTTCCAGATAGGGAGCGGCAGCACCGAGGAGCACCATGTTGCCACGGGCGTTGAGCTCCTTGGCGATGGCGTTGGCATTGAAGCTGACGCATTTCTTCAGCTTGGCCAGCTCGGCATTGATCTTCTCAATCTCAGGATAGTTCTTGATATTGATGAAGGGGTCGCTGTTGGTAATCACAGCGCCGTCGGGGGCCAGGAAGGTGAGGTAGCGCAGAGCCTCCATGGGCTCGGAGCTGAGGATGATGTCGGCCTTGCCTTCGGGGATGACGTCGGCAAAAATGGGCTCGCTGCTGATGCGGAGGTGGCTGAATACCGAGCCGCCGCGCTGCGACATACCGTGGATTTCGCTCTGTTTGACGTTCATGCCCAGGTTGAGGGCGGCGTCGCTGATGATTTTGGCCACGGAGACGATACCGTCGCCGCCTACGCCGCAAAGTATTATGTCTTTCTTCATTGGTTGTTCTTTTTGAGTGATTAGTGATTGGTGATTAATGATTGGACATATCAAGGACCATCGTTCTATTCACTTATCACTGTTCACGATTCACTTATTTATTTGTTAACTGCAATTCTCTTTTTGTTCTCGACGATGCAGACGCGCTGCGGGATGATGACGCTGACGCCATTGTAGGCAATCTCCTCTTCGAGAATCTTCATGAACTCGTCGTGGTTCTTGGGCAGAGGCACGATGGTGCGGATGTGGTCGGGGTCGACGCCGAGGCCCTTGCAGATGTTGAAGAGCTTCTGGTTGGCGCTGGAGGGCTGGCCGCCGGTCATGGCGGTGATGTCGTTGTCGAGAATCATGATGATGACATTGGCCTTCTCGTTGATGCAGTCCAGCAGACCGGTCATGCCGCTATGGCCGAAGGTGCCGTCGCCGATAACGCCGATGGCGGGGAAGATACCCATCTCAGCGGCGCCCTTGGCCATGGTGATGGAGGCACCCATGCAGACGGTGGTATCGATGGCACCCATGTTGAAGCCGAGGGTGTAGCATCCGATGTCGCCAAACACGCGGCCGTTGGGGTATTTCTTCATCACGTCAACCACTGCCTGGTAGCTGTCGATATGGGGGCAACCCTGGCAGAGGGCCGGCGGGCGGTTGGTGACCACCTCGGGCACGGCGGGGCCTTTGGGCATGGGCTTTCCGAGGGCGATGGCCACCTTCTCGGCGTTGAGTTCGCCGTCGCGGCGGATGACCTCGTCCAGACGGCCGTGTACGTGCTTGCCTTTGCCGAGGCAGCCTTTAATCTGCTCCTCGACGAAGGGCTGGCCGTCTTCGAGCACCAGAATCTCGTCGCACTCGTCATACAGCTTGCTCAGCATGGCGGTGGGCAGGGGGTACTGGGTAATCTTGACCACGGGATGCGGGCATTTGCCGCCGGCATAGTTCTCGCAGAGGTAGTTGTAGGCGATGCCGGTGGTGACGATGCCGCGGCTCTTGTCGGTGCCGGGAATATACTGGTTGTAGCCGCTCTTCTCGGACGACTCCTCGAATTTGGGCTGCTTGTCGATGAGGTCGCGGTAGAGGCGCTTGGCGTTGACGGGCAGCAACACATAGCTCTTGGGATCGCTGGGGCTGCTGATGGGGTTCTGGGGACGCACTTCGCGACGCTCCACGCCGGCGCGGCTGTGGGCCAAGCGGGTGGGGATGCGCATGAGGATGGGGGTGCCCATCTTCTCGCTCAGCTCGTAGCCGAAGAAGACCATGTCGTAGGCCTCCTGCTGGTTCGAGGGCTCCAGCATGGGAATCATGGCCCAGTGGCCATAGAAACGGCTGTCCTGCTCGTCCTGGCTGGAGAACATCGAGGGATCGTCGGCCACGACGATGATGACGCCCTTGGTGCCTATGATGGAGGCATTCATAAAGGGGTCGCCACAGACATTGAGCCCCACATGCTTCATGCAGGTCATGGCACGCTTGCCGGCGTATGCCACGCCGATAGAGGCTTCGAGAGCGGTCTTCTCGTTGGCGCACCAGTTGGCCACCACGCCCTGCTCGCGGGCCTGTTTGGACTTCATCACATATTCGGTAATCTGGGTGGAGGGGGTGCCGGGGTAGCTGTTGATGGCGCTGCCCCCTGCATCAATAAAGGCTTGAGCGATTGCTTCGTCGCCTAAAAGGAGTAACTTCGACATAGACAATATTTTATATATTAATATTTTACTTTTTGATTTTGCAAAAATAAAGAAAATAATTGATATAGGCAAATTTATTTTCCCCAAGGGGGGTGTGCTACCTCCACCGGATGCTTTCAATCAGGTGGTTCATGTCCTCCTGTATGTAGGTCAGCACAGGGGCCAGCGAGTCGTTGTTGGGGGTGCAGTCGATATAGAGCGACCCGCGCAGGAAATGGCGGGTGCTGTCGGTCACCCAAAACTGGTAGGTGCTGGCCACGTTCTGCCCTTTGAGGCGGTAGGTGGTGCCATAGATTCGGTGCGTCGGGTCGACAAACTGCTGTTCATCGATGCCCGAGGAATAGTTGAAGTGGGTTTCCAGGAACTTGTACGAGGTGTCCACCTGCCCGCGCAGCTCCTGCGGCCCACGCAGGGGCTTGTAGGTCAGGAAGACATACCCTTTGTGCCGGGGGTAGGTGATGTCCAGCCACTTCTCGCCACGCTGGCCTTTCTTCCATACGATGGCGGCCTGGTCGCTGTATTCGAAAGTGAACGGCAGGGCGGCGGTGTCGCAGGTGGCGTAGGCGTGGGGGGGCAAGTCGATGCGCAGGTATGCCTGCGGCTTCGGGGTCTCGTTGCCGCCGCCACAGGCGGCCGCAAGCAGCACGGCGGCAAGAAGGGACGGCAAGAGGGTGCGGAGGTGTTTCATTGGGGAGTGATTTGGAATTGCAAAGGTACGAAAAATATCCCATACTTTGCTTTTTTTCGTATCTTTGCATCCTGTATGAACCGATGGGAATACTGGCTTCGCGCAGATACTCAGTACCGTGTGCATTCGCCTTTCGTCTTCGACCTGTACCGCAAGGTGCTCTTCGCCCGCCTCGACCGCACGACGCGGAAACGGGTATGTGCCCCCGCGCGCGATCGGCGCGACCGTCGCTTCCACGAGCTGGTGTACAAGTTGGCGGACCACTATGGGCTGACCCTGCTGGACAACGACGGCGACATCGCCCTGCTGGAGGGCAGTGGCCCTGTGGCGCGTGTCGCAGTGGTGCGCCGGCCCCATCGCGACGCGCGCGCCGAACAGCGGTGGCGCGACCTTCAGGCCGACCCGACGTACCGAGTGAGCATCGACATGTACGATGCGGGGGTGCTGCTGGACAACCCCAAGCTGCACCCGCAACATTTCCTACTGAAATAATTTCTTAGAAATTCCGTCCCTCCAGCATGGGCACGAACTTGGCGTCGCCGAAGCACTCCTGCCTCCACTGGTCGAGGGTGTCGCCCTCTTTGTAGATGCGGTACATCTTCTGGCTGTCCTGCCCAATGGGGATGACCATGATGCCGCCGGTCTTGAGCTGCGCCATCACGTCGGAGGGGATATAGGGGGCACCGCAGGTGACTAGCACCCGGTCGTAGGGGCCGTAGTCCACCTCGGTGATGCCGCGGAAGCCGTCGCCGAGGAAACACTTGGCCGTATAGCCCAGCTGGCCGAGCAACTTCTTGGTCTTGACGAAGAGGCCGTGCTGCCGTTCGATAGTGAACACCCGTGCGCCCATCTCGCACAGGATGGCGGTCTGGTAGCCGCTGCCGGTGCCTATCTCAAGCACCTTCATGCCGGGCTGCAAGTCCAGCAGCTGGGTCTGTTGGGCCACCGTGGCCGGGGCCGAGATAGTCTGGTCGCAGTCTATCTTGATGGCGCGGTCGATGTCGTACAGCAGGTTGTCCAGCAGGGTCTCGGTACAGAACCAGTGGCGGGGCAGCTTCTCCATCGCCGCCAGCAGGCGCGTGTCGGCGATGCCGCGTTCCTTGCGCAGCCGCTCACACATCTGGTGGCGCCAGCCTTGGTATTTGGGAGTGTCAGGTAACATGGGAGTTGAGAATTGCCGGCGAACCGCCGGAAGTATTGAATAGTTTAATTGTTGAGTTGTTTAATTGTTGAATATTGAATTGATTATCACGGGTCACTGTTCACTAATCACCCATCACTAATCACTCATCACTAATCACTCATCACTCCCTATGCCACCCTTGGGCACGCAGTTCGATGGTGCTGTTCTGCGGGGTGACCATCACCGCTGGGGTGCCGGCCTCGGTGATATGGCCGATGATGTGTACCTCCCGACTGTCCTTGAGTTTCTCGTAGTCTTTCTGCGCGATGGTGAACAGCAACTCGTAGTCCTCGCCTCCGTTGAGGGCGTTGCTCACGGGCAGCATGTTCTGGCTCATCTCCGAGCATACGCGCGTGGTCTGGTAGTCAATCGGCAGTCGCTCCTCGTACACCTCGCAACCGCAGCCGCTCTGCTTGCAGATATGCAGCAACTCGCTGGCCAGACCGTCGCTCACGTCAATCATCGAGGTGGGCACAATCTCTTTCTCTGCCAGCAGCTTCACGATGTCGGTGCGGGGTTCGGGCTTGAGGTAGCGTTCCAGCACATAGTCGTAGCTGTCGAGGTCGGGTTTGAAATCGGGGTTGGCCTGGAAGGTCACCTTCTCGCGCTCCAGCACCAGCAGGCCGCTGTAGGCGCTCCCAAGGTCGCCACTGACACATATCAGGTCGTGCATCTTCGCGCCGCTGCGGTAGGTGATGCGGTCGCTATCCACCTCGCCGATGGCGGTCACGCTGATGACCATGCCGATGCGGCTGCTGGAGGTGTCGCCGCCCACGAGGTCCACGTCATAACGGTCGCAGCAAAGGCGGATGCCCGCATACAGCTCCTCCATGGCTTCCACCGAGAAGCGATTGCTCACCGCCACACTCACCAGCACTTGACGAGGGGTGGCGTTCATGGCGCAGATGTCGCTCAAGTTCACGGCAACGGCCTTGTAGCCCAAATGGCGCAGGGGGGTGTACGTCATGTCGAAATGGATGCCCTCGACCAGCATGTCGGTGGTCACCACGGTCTTCCGTTTTCCGGTACCGAGCACGGCGCAGTCGTCGCCGACCCCTTTCACAGTACTCTTGTGGTGCCTCTCAAAGCCGTCGGTGAGGCGTTCTATCAAAGCGAACTCGCCCAGGGTGTCGAGTTCCGTACGTCCTTCTTGGTATTCTAAATGTTCCATTGTCTCTCCTTGTTTTCGTTGGTGGATAGCCTTGGGGTCAGGGGCGGCGCAGCAGTTCGTCGGCCAAGATGGCGCAGGCGATGCCTGCGTTCAACGACTCGGCGGTGCCGCCGGGGTTGGGAATCGCGATGCGGTGGGTCAGGCAGCCTTGCACCGCGGGGCTGATGCCTTGCGACTCGTTGCCGACCACCAGCACCGCCTCGCCGGCGGGAGGTTCCATATCCCATACGCTGTCGCCGTCGAGCAGGGCGCCGTATACCGGCAGGCCGCACTCCTCAAGCCAGCGGGGGAGGTCGGTATAGAGCACCTCGGTGCGGAACAGGCTCCCCATGGCGGCTTGCACCACCTTGGGGTTGTAGCACGATACCGTGTCGGGGCTGCACACGATGCGGCGGATGCCAAACCAGTCGGCCGTGCGAATCATGGTGCCCAGGTTGCCGGGGTCCTGCAGGCGGTCCAACGCCAGCGTCAGCGGGCGGCACGGCAACCCTGCGGGACGCGGGTAGTCGCGCCCTATCAGCATCCACACCTCATTGGGGGTTTTCAGGCCGCTCAGCCGCTCCATCGCCTCGGCGGTCACCTCGTAGAGCTCCGCCTCCGACGGCAACTGGCGATGCTGCGAAAACCACAAATCTGTGGCGCAGATAACCCGTACCGGCAGCCTTGCGGCCAGTGCCTCCTGACAGATTTTCACGCCTTCGGCGACGAAAACATGCTCCTCGTCGCAACGCTTTTTCTTCTTGTATTCAGAAAGTTCCTTTATTTTCCCCTTGGAAATCACACAGCAAAGGTACAAATATTTTCCAAATAAAATTTGTTATGTCGGAAAAAAGTAGTACTTTTGCAGCCGATTTCACGACACACGGTGGGCGTAGTTCAGCTGGTTAGAGCGCCAGATTGTGGATCTGGAGGTCGTGGGTTCGAGCCCCACCTCCCACCCCAGAAATCAACCTGAGAGGGATGCACGGCATCCCTCTTTTTTTGTCCCCTCCCGCCGCCACCCGCGGCGGTTGTTTTCACCCTTCGCGCGGGGCATCCTGCCTAATTCAAAAAAAAGTCGTATCTTTGCAGTCCCCTTTCGCCACGGCGGAAGGGCCTCAACCCTCAACAAACCACACACTATGACCGATACCTCCAAGCGTGACACCGTGTGCAGTGGCATCCGCCCCACGGGGAACCTGCACCTGGGCAACTATTTCGGCGCCTTGCGCAACTTCGTCAAGATGCAGGAAGAGCACGACTGCTACTTCTTCATCGCCGATTACCACTCGCTCACCACCCACCCCACGCCGGGCAGCATCTATGGCGACGCCAGCAAAATCATGGCCGCCTACCTGGCCGCCGGCCTCGACCCCGAGAAGGCCACCATCTACCTGCAGAGCGACCTGCCCGAAACCATCGAGCTCTACCTCTTCTTCAATATGAACGCCTACCTCGGCGAGCTGGAACGCGTCACCTCCTTCAAGGACAAAGTGCGCCAGAATCCCAACAACGTCAATGCGGGACTCCTCACCTACCCCACGCTCATGGCCGCCGACATCCTGATACACAAAGCCACCAAGGTGCCCGTGGGGAAGGACCAGGAGCAACACCTGGAGATGACCCGCACCTTCGCCCAGCGGTTCAACAGCATGTACGGCGCCGAGGTATTCCCCCTGCCGCAGGCCATCGGCTCCACCACCGGCCTGGTGAAAATCCCCGCCCTCAACGGCGCGGGCAAGATGGGCAAGAGCGAGGGCGAGGCCAGCACCATCTTCCTCACCGACGAACCCTCCGTCATCCGCAAGAAAATCATGAAGGCCAAGAGCGACAGCGGCCCCACCGAGATGAACCAGAAGAAGCCCGAAGAGATAGAAAACCTCTTCGCCCTGCTGCGCGCCGTCTCCACCCCCGACACAGTGGAGTATTTCGACGACCTCTACAACCGCTGCCAGATACGCTACGGCGACCTGAAAAAGCAACTGGCCGAAGATATGGTGAATTTCGTCGAACCGATGCGCCAACGTATCCTCGAAATCGGCGCCGACCAGCAGGCCCTGCAGCGCGTCTTCGACCGCGGGCGCGACAAAGCCCGCGAGAGTGCCCGCCGCACCCTCGACGAAGTGCGCCACGTGATAGGCTACCGCAATTAACCCATTAAACCGTCAAACCACTCACCCAATCCCCCAAAAACCATGAACAACCGCTACTGCATCATCATGGCCGGCGGCATCGGAAGCCGCTTCTGGCCGCTCAGCAAGAATAACTACCCCAAGCAGTTCCTCGACATCCTCGGCACTGGGAAGAGTTTCATCCGCAGCACCTTCGAGCGGTTCCTGCCCGTGGTGCCCGCCGAGAACTTCCTGGTGGTGACCAACGCCGCCTACAAGCAGCTCGTACTGGAACACCTGCCCGAACTGCACCCCGAGCAGGTTCTGTGCGAACCCATGCGCCGCAACACAGCCCCCTGCATCGCCTACGCCAACTACCGCATCCTGTCCGTATGCCCCGAAGCCTCCATCGTGGTGACTCCGGCCGACCATCTGGTCACCAACGAAGGCGAGTTCCAACGCGTCATCCGCACCGGCATGGAGTTCGTGGAACAACCCTCCCACCGCAACGCCCTGCTCACCATCGGCATCAAGCCCTCGCGACCCGAAACGGGCTACGGCTACATCCGCCGGCATGTCGCCGAAGACACTACCGGCGAGATATTCGAGGTGGAGGCCTTCAAGGAAAAACCCGACCTGGCCACCGCCAAGGCCTACCTCGCCGACGGGAACTACCTGTGGAACTCGGGCATCTTCATCTGGTCGCTTCCGGGCATCCAAAACGCCTACCGCCAGTACCTGCCCGACATGGTGAACCTCTTCGAGAAGGGACGCTACCTTTTCAACACCCCCGAAGAGCAGGACTTCATCAACGGCATGTTCCCCCAATGCGAGAACATCTCCATCGACTACGGCGTGATGGAGCACTCGCAGGAACGGTACACCATCCCCGCCGACTTCGGCTGGAGCGACATCGGCACCTGGGGCTCGCTCTACGAACATGCCCGCCACGACGACTGCCAGAATGCCGTCAGCGGCCACGCAGTGCTGGAGGGCACCCACCGCACGGTGGTCAACATCGAAGAGGGCTACGAGGCCGTGGTGCAGGGACTGGACCACTATCTGGTGGCCCTGCGCGACCGCAGCCTGCTGGTATGCCGACTGGACGATGAACAGAATATAAAACACTGGATTGAACGTCTTTAAGACAAAATCCTCCCCTGGAAATAGAAAATCCGACAAAACACCCCTCAAACAAGCCCTCCACCCTTCCCAAGGAGGGCTTGTTTTATGCATGGACAGGAAAATATATTACTGTCTATCAGCAAGAAGAAAAAAAAATTTGGTCAGTTCAAAAAAAGGTTGTATTTTTGCACCCGATTTCAAAAGAATCAATGGGGTATTAGCTCAGGTGGCTAGAGCGTTTGACTGGCAGTCAAAAGGTCATCGGTTCGACTCCGATATACTCCACCGAGAGGGTCGCAAAAAACGACCCTCTTTCAATAACCAAGGGGTATTAGCTCATTTGGTAGAGCGTTAGGTTCGCAATCTAAAGGTAACGGGTTCGACTCCCGTATACTCCACAAAAAAGGGTCTTTTACAAGACCCTTTTTTTGTGAATTGTGACGGAAAAGATGCCGTTAATTAACCAGTTAAAATTCATAGCCGACGGTAGCTGTTACCTGTCCGTTCGGCGACAAAAATCCCCTGTATTCCGGTGATGCGGTCCAGGCGAAGACATTGTACAATACTATTCCCTCCACATACCAATGCTGCCACATTCGGTATCTTATCCCTGCATTCACGCTTATCGCATAACTCCGATCCCGATAAGAATCAATCCTTTTTTCATTGTCATAGTGTTTTGGTAAATATTCGATTTGCAAAATTACGCATAATTTCTCAATTATATGAATTGCTTTGTTATCACCCGCCACTCATCCCGTGTCACTGGCCACTAATCACCAATTTTTCCGTGTGGCTGCCTTGGGGGGTG
>CAJOHZ010000039.1 GCA_905234695.1 uncultured Bacteroidales bacterium
TAGACTATGCAAACATCCATTCTAAATTCGAGCCTGCAATTTGACTATTAGAACAAAACTTGCAAATTTCAGCCTGCAAAATGACTATTACGCCTAAAATCATAAATAGTATCCCTGAAAACTATCAAAAACCCTACATTGCTAAAAAGAATAAAATTGTGGCCATCATTAATTCAAAACAGACTGGAAATAACACCACAATCGAATATGAAACCGATTTAGCAATTAAGCTTAAGGATGCATTAAATAAATAGCCTATGTCCTTCAACGAAATAAACGCAGTGGAGAACTTCGTCATTATGACGATGACGGGGGTGAATCTGAATGATGCCGGGTCGGTGCATGAAGATTCAGCTCCCTACGGGGCGCAGTGGATATATATGCCTTCGTCGGAGCTTAACCGAGAGATCACCGAAGTGATGGTGGAGACGGAGGTGAAGGATGCCCTTGTCCGCCTCAACCCCGAGATAGCAGCACAACCCGACCGCGCCGACGAGGTGATATACAAACTGCGCTCTATCTTGTTGTCGGTCAACAGCACGGGATTGGTGCGTGCCAACGAGGAGTTCGCCAAGTGGCTGCGTGGGGAGATGTCGATGCCATTCGGCAAGAACTACGCCCATGTGCCAGTTCGCCTGATAGACTTCAACCGTATCACCAACAACAGTTTCTGGCTGGTTAACCAGTTCAGCGTCCGCAACCGCGAGACCAAGCGTCCCGATGTGGTGATGTTCGTGAACGGCCTGCCGTTGGTGGTGGGCGAGACCAAGACACCTGTGCGGCCGGCCGTCTCGTGGCTCGATGCCGCCTCAGACATCCACGACGGCTACGAGAACAGCGTGCCGGAAGTCTTCGTGCCCAACGTGCTCAGCTTCGCCACCGAAGGGAAGAACCTCTTCTACGGTGCTGTGCGCACGCCGTTGGAGTTCTGGTCGGCCTGGCGGCTGAACGAAGGCGCCGAGGAGGCCGAACTGCCGGGATTGGAGGCCGTTGCCGCCGAACTGAAACAACTGCTCGCCCCCAGGACGCTACTCGACATACTATACAACTTCACCACCTACACCACCAACAAGAGCCGCCAGCGGACCAAGGTGGTCTGCCGTTACCAGCAGTATGAAGGTGCCAACAAGATAGTGGAGCGCGTGCTCGAGAACAAAATCAAGAAGGGTCTGATATGGCATTTCCAAGGCTCGGGCAAGTCGCTGCTGATGCTCTTCGCCGCACAGAAGATGCGCCGCCTGCCGGCGCTGAAGAACCCCACGGTGATGATTGTGGTGGACCGCATTGACCTCGACTCGCAGACACAGAATGTCTTCAAGGAGGCTCCCAATGTGATGTCCACCGAGGACATTGAGACGCTGAACAACTATCTTGAGAACGACTCACGCTATATCATCATCACCACCATCTTCAAATTCAAGGATGCCAAGCCCAATATCAACCGCCGCGACAACATCATCGTAATGGTCGATGAGGCACACCGCACCCAGGAGGGCGACCTCGGACAGCGTATGCGTGCCGCCCTGCCCAACGCCTTCTTCTTCGGGCTGACAGGTACCCCAATCAACAAGTCGGAGCACAACACCTTCTGGACCTTCGGCGCCACTGAGGACAAAGGTGGATATATGAGCCGCTACTCGTTCGAGGATGCCTTGCGCGACGAGGCCATACTGCCGCTGCACTTCGAACCCCGCCTGCTCGACATACACATCGACCGCGAAAAGGTGGACGAGGAGTTTGAACGCATCACCAATGAGTTGGACGAAGATGCCAAAATCACCCTCTCGAACAAAGCCGCCAAGATGCTGGAGTTCCTGAAGTCGCCCGACCGCATCACCACCATCTGCAAAGACATCGCGCAGCACTATCGTGACAAGGTGGAGCCGCAAGGCTTCAAGGCCATGATTGTGACGCCCGACCGCGAAGCCTGCCATCTATACAAGATGGAGTTGAACAATTACTTCCCTGACTCGGCATCGGCGGTGGTTATCTCCACCTCGGGTAAAGGAGAAGACGAGCTGAAACGGCGCTACAGCCTCACCAAGGACGAGCAGGAAAAACTGATAGAGAAGTTCAACAAGCCAGAGTCAGAATTGAAATTCTTAATAGTGACGGCCAAGCTGCTGACGGGTTTCGAC
Source organism: uncultured Bacteroidales bacterium (assembly GCA_905234695.1). Classification (GTDB taxonomy): domain Bacteria; phylum Bacteroidota; class Bacteroidia; order Bacteroidales; family P3; genus Colimorpha. The sequence continues at coordinate 2,139 of CAJOHZ010000039.1, forward strand.
TCTCCCATTCTGCAGACGATGTATCTCGACAAGGCGCTGAAGGACCACACGCTGCTGCAGGCCATCTGCCGCACCAACCGTAAGTTCCCCAACAAGACCTTTGGCCGTATAGTAGACTACTTCGGCGTGTTCGACGATGCCGCCAAGGCATTGGAGTTCGACGAGGAGGTGATGAGCAAGGTCATCACCAACCTCAACGCCCTTATCGAGGAGCTGCCCAAAGCGATGGAAGAGACGCTGGCGCATTTCGATGACGTCGATCGCACCATCGATGGCTTCGACGGCCTACAGGCGGCTCAAAATGCCATTAATACCAACGAGAAACGCGATGCCTTCGCTGCCGACTACCGTCGGCTGGCCAATATCTGGGAGTCACTCTCTCCCGACCCATCGTTGGAGCCCTACCGCACCGACTATAAATGGCTGTCGAATGTCTATCAGTCGGTCAAACCCTCCGGTCCCGAAGCCCTCGGCAAACTGATATGGCTATCGCTGGGTGCCCAGACCAAGCGCATCATGTACGAAAACATCCATGTGGAAGGCATCCATACCGATATGGAGGAGGTGGTACTCGACGAGGCTATGGTGTCGGCACTGATGGACAAGAAAGACATGAAAGCCGCCAAGCGCATGGAGCGTGAGCTGATCAAGCGTTTCAAGAAACATGCCGACAAGCCCATCTTCATAGAACTGAGTAAACGCCTTGAGGCTTTGCGCGACAAGGCCGAACAGGGCCTGATAACAAGCATTGAGTTTATCAAGGAGTTGTGTCAGATAGCCCGTGAGACCTTGCAGGCAGAGAAGATGGAGACTGACACTGAAGTGCGTAAAACTGGTAAGGAAGCCTTAACAGAGCTGTTTATGGAACTCCGCACAGAGGATACACCTGCAGTGGTAGGACGTATTGTGGCGGATATTGACAGCATTGTGAAGATTGTCCGCTTCCCAGGCTGGCAGACAACAAACGCTGGTGAACGTGAGGTGCAGAAAGCATTGCGCAAGACCTTATTGAAATACAAACTACACAAAGATGAGAACCTCTTTGCCAAAGCCTATCTATATATTCGAGAGTATTATTAAGTATGATGCATGGCGTTTCCTTGCAGATGGATCTTCACCTTTTTGAGAAATGGGTAAAAAGGTGGAAAGAGATAGTTGAGGACGGCCTTTCTGAACTTCAAGTGGTGATGTGACACGTTGGAGACAATCAATGTACATAGATGTGCAATATACTATGAATCAATATATATTGATTTATTAAGGATGTTGTTGGCAATAAAAAGGCAAAAAAGTTTTGTCCAATTCAAAAAAAGTTTGTACTTTTGCAGCCGATTTCGCACAGGGGAGACAGAGGTCTTCACAGAAATCGCACAGCTACGGAGAGGTGGGTGAGTGGCTGAAACCAACAGTTTGCTAAACTGTCGTACTCGATTAGGGTACCGGGGGTTCGAATCCCCCCTTCTCCGCCAGAAAGAGTGAAAGACGTCCGAAAGGCGTCTTTTTTCTTGCCGAGAGTATAGGCACGGGATATGGCGTAGTCCGGTTAGCGCGCCTGCTTTGGGAGCAGGAGATCGCCTGTTCGAATCAGGCTATCCCGACACAACTTAGTCGAGTCTGCTTGAATTTTCGGGCGCTCGCCTTCGAAATGAAAAGGTTGCATCCGCGACCTCTCACAAAATAGAAAGGTTGCATTCACAACCTCTCACAAAATAAGGTTGCGTCTGCTCACGCATCCGCGACCATTTCTCGACTCGGCCTCGAAAATAAGTTTTCGGGCGCTCGCCTTCGAAATGGTTCCGTAGCTCAGCTGGATAGAGCAACTGCCTTCTAAGCAGTAGGTCCTGCGTTCGAGTCGCAGCGGAATCACCCCAGAGAGGATACCGACAGGTGTCCTCTTTTTTTGTTTCCGTAGGGTGTCTATTGCGCCTTTGCGTGGCCGGCGAGGAGGCCGCAGGCCGCCATGATGTCTTCGCCCCGCGAGGCGCGGATGGTGCAGGTGATGCCGTGGTCGTTGAGGTAGTCGCGGAATTGGTTCATGGCCTGCGGCGTGGCGGTGGTGAATTGTGCCCCGTCAGAGGCGGTGCCGCTATGGTAGCGGATAAGGTTGACGCGGCAGTTAAGTCCCCGCACGAGCCGCACCAGTTCAGCAGCATGGCCGAGGTCGTCGTTCAACCCGCGGAACATGGTGTATTCGAACGACAGCCGCCGCTGGCCGCTCCAGTCGTATCGGCGCAGCAACGCAACTACATCGGCGATAGGGTATACCTTCTGCATCGGCATGACGGCCAGCCGCTCGGCGGCCACGGCATTGTGGAGGCTGACGGCCACATGGCACTGGCTTTCGTCGAGGAATCGTTTCAACCCTGGAAGGATGCCCACGGTGGAGACGGTGATGCGGTGGGGGCTCCAGCCGAGGCCCCAAGGGGCGGTGAGTACCTCGGTACTTCGCAACACTGCATCGAGGTTGTCCATCGGCTCTCCCATGCCCATATAAACGATGTTGGTGAGGGTGTCCGTCTCGGGGATGGAGAATATCTGGTTCAGGATGTCGGCGGCGGAGAGGTGGCCGTGGAAACCGTGTTTTCCGGTCTCGCAGAAACGGCAGTTCATCTTGCAGCCCGCCTGACAGGAGATGCAGAGTGTGGCCCTGGAGAGGGAAGAGGGGAGGTGAGAGGTGAGAGGTGAGAGATGAGAGGCGTTGGTTTCGGGGATATAGACGGCCTCGACGTAATTCTCCTTACCCAATTTCTCATTCTCGATTCGGAAGAGGTATTTCTTGGTGCCGTCTTTCGAGACCTGGCAGTCGACGGGGGCATGGCGGCCGATATGGGCAATCTTGTTGAGGCGGGCGCGCTGGGCCAGCGACAGATTGGTCATCGCGTCAATGGTGTCGACATGTTTCTTGTACAGCCAGTCGCAAATCTGTTTCGCCGTGAACCGGGGGAACCCTTCCCCCGCACACAGCGCCTGCAGCTGCTCCAACGACATTCCCAATAACTCCATCCCAAAAACTATTAAGTCATTACACTAAGAAACTGTTTAAATTTAATTGATGGAATTTGTTATACAGCAAAGCGAGCAGATTTGTCTTCTTTTTGAGGGAGCAATGGAGGCCCATTGTGACCGAGAAAAGGAGGGAAAGATGCCGTTTTGATGTGTTAAGAAAAACATTGGATTAATTTTAAACAGTTTCTAAAAGTCGTAGTTGGTCTCGTTCATCACCTCCTGCTGGAACTTCGCGCAGTCGATTTCGGTGTCGAGGGGCACCGACGGCCGTTCGAAGTCTCCCCGCGGGAATTTGAGGCTTGGGTCGGAGTAGATGCTGCGCATGTAGTGTCCGAAGATGGGTAGGGCCTGTGCGGCGCCTTGGCCGAAGGTCATATTGCGGAAATGGATGCTGCGCACCTCGCCGCCGGTCCATACAGCGGTGGCCAGTTTGGGCGTGATGCCCACAAACCAGCAGTCGGAGTTGTTTTGCGTGGTGCCGGTCTTGCCGGCGATGGCGGTGCTGAATTCGTCGAGGTGATACTTGTAGTTGAGGCGCACTCCGGTGCCGCTGTGCACCACGCCCTTCATCAGTTCAATCATCAGGTAGGCGGTGCGTTCGCTGAGGGCCTCGTGCCGCTCGGGGGTGAAGCGTTCCAGCACGGTGCCCTTGTTATCCTCGATGCGGGTGATGAAGATAGGTTCCACGTACTCGCCCTTGTTGGCGAAGGTGGCCATGGCGCCAGCCATCTCGTAGACGGTGATTTCGGGGGTGCCCACACAGATGGAGGGTACCGCGTCGATATTGCTCGTGATACCCATCTTGCGGGCGATGCTGATAACCTGCTCGGGTGAGCCCTGTTTCATGAGGTAGGCCGACACCCAGTTGATGGAGTGGGCCAAGGCCCATTTGAGGGTCACCATCTCGTTCTCGCGTTCGTGCGACGAGTTCTTGGGACACCAGTCGGGCTGGTTCCACACCTCGAAGCATACCTCCGAATTAGGTACCTCGGTGCAGGGGTACATGTCCAAGTCCTGCAGGGCCATGGTGTAGACGAACGGCTTGAAAGTCGAGCCCACCTGACGGTGGCTCTGCACGTTGTCGTATTTGAAGTAGCGGTAGTTGATGCCGCCCACGTAGGCTTTGACATAGCCTGTGCCGGGCTCCACCGACATCATGCCCACGTTGAGGAACCGTTTGTAGTAAATCAGCGAGTCCCAGGGCGACATGACCGTGTCGATATTGCCTTTCCACGAGAACACCCTCATGCGGACCTTCTCCTTGAACACCTTGCGAATCTCCTTGTCGCTCATGCCTTGGTTGTGGTGCAGTTGGTAGTATCGGTCGGAGCCCTTCATGGCCTGCACGAGTATCTTCTCCTGCAGTTCGGGGCTGATGTCGCAGAAGGGGTTGCCCTTGCGCGTTCTCAGTTCACGGTCGAACTGGGGCTGCACCTCCTTGCTCATGTGTTCGCGCACGGCGGCCTCGGCGTAGCGTTGCATCCGCGAGTCGATGGTGGTGTAGATGCGCAGGCCGTCCTTGTGCACGTCGTAGTGTTCGCCGTTGTTGTTGCGGTGGTGCTTGCACCAGTCTTTCATGTAAGTGCGGATATATTCGCGCAGGTAGGTGGCCAGGCCGTCGTTATGGCTTTGGGGGCTGTAGTGCGACACGTCCACGGGAAGTTCCTTGAATTTCTCGTAGTCTTCGTCGCTCAGGTAGTTGTAGGTGTGCATCTGGTGCAGCACGGTATTGCGGCGTTGGAGGGCGTTGTCGGGGTGCAGCACGGGACTGTAGGTGGTGGGGGCTTTCAGCAGGCCCACCAGCATGGCGGCCTCGTTGACGGTGAGCTCCGAGGGGGCCTTGTCGAAGAAGGTCTTGGCGGCCGTTTTGATGCCGAAGGCGTTGCTTCCGAAGTCCACCGTGTTGAGGTACATCGTGATAATCTCCTGCTTGGAGTAGTTATGTTCCAGTTTGACAGCCACCACCCACTCTTTGAACTTCGAGAACACGGTGCCCAGCTTGCTCTTGTGCTCGCGGGGGAAGAGGTTCTTGGCCAGCTGCTGGGTGATGGTGCTGCCGCCGCCGCTGCTGCTCTGGCGTCCGATAAGGGTTTTGAACAACACACGCACCAAGCTGCGGGGGTCGATACCGGAGTGGTTATAGAAACGCACATCCTCCGTCGCGATAAGTGCGTTGACCAGATTCGGCGACAGCTCGTCGTAGGTGATGTTCGAGCGGTTCTCGACGCCGATAAATCCCAGGATTTCCCCGTCGGCCGAGATGACCTCGGTGGCTTGGTTGCTCTTGGGGTTCTCCAGCTCCTCGAAGGTGGGCATGAATCCCAGCCATCCCATGGAGAGGAGTGTGAAGAAAAGGAAGACTCCTATCCAGAGGAATGCGAAGAGTTTCCATGCGGTGCGGATTTTCTTGGAGTCTTTGTTGTTGCGTTTCTTAGCCATATCGTGTGGTGTTGTGGTCTTTGCGTTGTGGTGTGGCGGGGGTTATTGTGTCGGGGTGGCCCGTTCGATGCGCATCCCCACGCTCTTCAGTCCCACGACATTGGTGTCGCGCATTCCGTGGGTGACGTTGAAGTAGTAGGTGCCGGTAGTGGGGAAAATCACGTGTTTGCGGAAGTAGTAGCGGTTGTCCACGTAGCGGCCGGTGCGTTTGCCGTACCAGTGCCCCTCCACATCGGCCAGTGGGCATTCCAGGGTATCGTAGGCCTTGCTGCCGTCGGGGAATGTGGTGGTGATGAAGAAGAATGTGTTGGCCTTGTCGAAGTTCACGCTGTTGCGCACATCCAGAAACACGTTGTACACCCCTATGCTGTCGGTCACGGTGACGGGGAACAGCCGTCCGTCGGTCATGTTCCATCCGCGTTCGTCGACATCCTGCTCTTCGGCGTAGAAGACATTCTTGTTGCAGCCGGCCAGCAGGGCCAGTGCGAGGGGTATGAGTATCAGTAGTTTTTTCATCGTCGGTCAATCTCTTCTTTCGCGGTCGCTGCTGCGACGGTTGTGATTGGGTTTGTTATTGCGGGGACGGTTGTTGCGGTTTCCGTCGGGGTTTCCGTTGTTGTTGCGGGGGCCTCCGTCGTTGTTGCGCGGGCCGCGGTTCCCGCGTTCTCCACGTTCTCCGCGGTCGTTGCGGTCGCGGTGGTTGTGGTGCTCGTTGCGGTCGTTGCGCTGCGGGCGCGACGACTCTTTCTCCTGGCTGTCGTCGGCCATGTCGTCGGCCATGCGGCGCAGTTCGCGTTCAAACTCGGCTGCGTTGGTCTCCTGTGCCAGGGCAGCGGTCGACATCAGTTCCACCTGGAAGTCTTCCAGCTTCTCGGGATACTGCTGGTTGTTGTTCATCTCGATAATCTTCTTCACGCTCTCGGCGGGGATGGCGTAAAGGTCGTTTTCGCCCTCGTAGCCGTACCACATGATGCCGCGGAACACATCGGTCTTCTTGTACAGGGCCAGGCCCTTCTGGAACCGTATGGGGGTGTTGGCCGGCGGGAACTTCTTCAAGGCGTCGGCATAGACCTCGCATTCAAAGTTGAGGCAGCATTTCAGCTTGCCGCACTGGCCGGCCAGTTTCTGTGGGTTGGGCAGTATCTGCTGTGTCTTGGCGGCGCTGGTGGTCACCGACTTGAAGTTGGTCAGCCAGGTGCTGCAGCACAGTTCGCGGCCGCAGGTGCCCAGTCCGCCCACCTTGCCGGCTTCCTGGCGCACGCCAATCTGCTTCATCTCCACCCGCACGTGGAATTCTTCGGCCAGCACTTTGATAAGGCTGCGGAAGTCCACGCGCTCGTCAGCGGTGTAGTAAAAGATTGCCTTGGAGTGGTCGCCTTGGTATTCCACGTCGTTGACCTTCATCTCCAGCCCCATGTCCTGGGTGATGCGGCGGGTCATGAGGAGGGTGCGTTGTTCGTCCTTCAGGCTCGACACCCATCGTTCGATATCGGGGGTCTTGGCGCGGCGGAACAGTTTGCGGATGCTCTCGCTGGAGGGGTCTATGTGGCGTTTCTTCATCTGGATATGGCACACCTCGCCCGTCAGGCTCACGATGCCTATATCGTGGCCGGGCATTCCCTCCACGGCCACCACGTCGCCTTCGGTGACTTCCAGCCCGTCGGGCAGGCGGAAGAAATCTTTCCGGTTGTTCTTGAAACGCACCTCCACGCAGTCGAAGGGGGTGCCGCCAGGCTGACGGATGCCGCGCATCCAGTTGCACGAGGTCACCTTGCTGCAGCTGCGGGTCTCGGTCTCGCTCACGGGCACATAGGCCACGGGGCATTTCTTGCAGCCGCGGCTGAGGAAGACGTTCTCGTCGTATTTCACCCACGGAAGGGTGGGGTCGGGTTCAAGGTAGGGGTCTATCGAGTTCTCCGGGGCTTGGTATTCGCCAAAGATATCGGTCTTCTCCTCCCGTTTCTCGCGGTGTTCCTTCTCGCGGTGTTCGCGGATAAACGCCTCCATATCCTCGGCGGTGGCCACATTGTCATCGTCATCGTCGTCGATGGGGGTGGCGGGCGGCTGAGGGGTGGCCTCGGTCGGAGTCATCTGCTCTTGTACTTCCTGTGGAGTCTCTAATTCTTTCTGCTCTTCTTTCATGGAATGATGTGTGTATATGTGGTGTGTATGGATATTGACGGTGGCGGAGCCTACCGTCTCTTGATCAGCTTGCTCATCGTGAACGAGAGCTGCATGAAGGTAATCTTTGCGTTGGCGTTGCGTTCGATGGCGTACAGGGCGTTGTTGAGGGCCTGGGTCATCTGCTCTATGTTGTTGGGGGTAATCATGGCGGGGAACGAGGCGTCGAACTTCTCGTCGCCGAACTGCAGGTCGTGCTCCAGGCGGATGCCGGCGGCGGTCTGCAGGAAGCAGGCCCGCAGGGCGCTCTCGGCATAGAGCAGGAACATCTTCTGCGTCTCGCGTCCGAGGGTGGCGGTCTGGTCCACCCAGGCCGACAGCGGCTGCATATTGAGTTTGAACAGCAGGCGCATCCACGACACGAACATGCGGGCGAAAGCCTCCTGCCGTTCGGCGGGCAGTTGTCCGCCGAGGTCAGGCACCACCAGTTGCTGCACCCGCGAGAGGATGGTCTGCAGCATCCGGTCGCGGCTCTCGGCCACCAGCAGTATCAGCGTGTGGTCGGTGGGCTCCTCCAGTGTCTTCAGCAGTTTGTTGGCGGCGTCGAGGTTCATGCGTTCGGCCATCCAAACAATCAGCACCTTGTATCCCCCCTCATAGGCTTTCAGCCCAAGGGTCTTGACTATATTGTCCGCATCCCGTTCGCGGATCATCCCCTGCTTGTTCTCGATGCCGAGGCAGCTGTACCACTCGTCCTCGGTGCCCCGTTGGCGGTGTTCGTTCATGAATTCGCGGAACTCCTCCTGGAAATCGTCGGAGCAGGGTTTGCTGGTCACCGATGCCGTGGTGGCCGACGGGAACACGAAATGCAGGTCGGTATGCATCAGCTGCTCGTATTTGAGGCAGCTGGGGCAGTGGCCGCACGAATCCGCCCGCAGTTCCGACCCCTCGGGGTAGTGCTGGCGGTGTTCGCAATTCAGGTATTGGGCATACGCGACAGCCAAGGCCAGGCTCCCGCTGGCCGTGGGGCCAAGGAACATTTGGGCGTGGCTGACACGTCCGGCATCGATGATTTCCGTCAGTCGGTTTGCAAGAACCGACTGACCCTCAATATCTTTGAACTGCATGACAGATTCCGTTTAATTTACAAAGATACTAAATATATCTGACATAACGGCTTTTTTTGCCGAAAAGGTCTGTCAGTAGTCGACTTTTCCACCGTGGGTGGAGGTCGTCAACGAAAAAAGAGTCAGGTGGGGTTATTCGCTTTTCAGGGCGCGGGTGGAGGCGCGGCGGAGTTCGAAGTCGCGGCCGAGGTATTTGTTGCGCACATCCGGGTCGGCGGCCATCTCCTCGGGGGTGCCGTGGTGCAGCACGCTGCCCTCGTACAGCAGATAGGCGCGGTCGGTGATGGAGAGGGTCTCGTGGACGTTGTGGTCGGTGATGAGGATGCCGATGTTGCGGTCCTTGAGGTGCGCCACGATGTCCTGGATGTCCTGCACCGCGATGGGGTCGACGCCGGCAAAGGGCTCGTCGAGGAGCAGGAATTTCGGGTCGTTGGCCAACGCCCGTGCAATCTCGGTGCGGCGCCGCTCGCCGCCCGACAGCTGGATGCCTTTGCTTTTGCGTATCCGGTTCAGACCGAACTCGTCAAGAAGGTTCTCCAGTTTCTCTTTCCGGGACTCATTGTCGAGGTCTTTGCGGAATTCGAGAATCGACATGATGTTGTCCTCCACCGTCATCTGGCGGAACACGGAGGCCTCCTGGGCGAGGTAGCCCACGCCCTTCTGGGCGCGTTTGTACATAGGCATGCGGGTAATCTCCATATCGTCGAGGAAGACCCGTCCGGAGTAGGGCTTGATAATGCCGACAATCATGTAGAACGTGGTGGTCTTGCCGGCTCCGTTGGGGCCCAGCAAACCCACGATTTCGCCTTGTCGCACGCTGACCGACACATCTTTGACGACGGTGCGTGAACGGTATATCTTGACAACGTTTTCTGTCCTGAGTAGCATATTTTAATCTTTTAAGCGCAGCGGTCTTTCTCAAATAATTCCTTCGCGGAGGATGTCGTGGAGGTGCAGCACGCCGAGGTAGTTGCCCTGCGGGTCGACGACCACCAGTTGGGTGATGGCGTTGGTGCGCATCAGGTGCAGCGCGTTCACGGCATATTCGGTATCGAGTATCTGTTTGGGGTTGTGCGACATGATGTCTTTTGCCGTGAGGCTTTCGAACGAGGTGTTGCCTTTGAGCATCCGCCGCAGGTCGCCGTCGGTGATGATGCCTTGGATGGCGGTGCCGCCGTCGGGGCGGTCCACCACCACCACGGCGCAGCCCAGCCGTTTGGTGGTCATCTCCAGGATGGTGTCGCGCACCGGTGTGTCGGGGGTCACCTGGGGTTTCTCGTTCTGGCGGTAGAGATCGCTGACATGCATGTACAGCTGCTTGCCCAACGCCCCGCCGGGGTGGAAACGGGCGAAGTCGCGGGCGGTGAAGTTGCGGCACTCGATGAGGGCCACGGCCAGCGCGTCGCCCATCACCAGCTGGGCGGTGGTGCTGCTGGTGGGGGCCAGGTTGTTGGGGCAGGCCTCGTGTTCGACGGTGGTGTCCAGCACGATGTCGGCCTCTTGAGCCAGGAACGACGAGGTATTGCCCACGATGGCGATGAGCTTGTTGCCGAAGTTCTTCACCAGCGGGATGAGCACCTTGATTTCGGGCGTGTTGCCGCTTTTCGAGATACAGATGACCACATCCTCCTTCTGCACCATGCCCAAGTCGCCGTGGATGGCGTCGGCGGCGTGCATGAAGAGGGCAGGGGTGCCCGTGCTGTTGAATGTCGAGACAATTTTCGAGGCGATATTGGCGCTTTTTCCGATACCCGTAATTATGACCCTTCCACGGGTGTAAAAAAGTGTTTCGACGGCCTCTGCAAAGCCATTCCCGATATGGTTTTCCAGATTTTCGATAGCTTTTTTCTCATCTGTAATCACCTGGATGGCAATACGTTTTATATCTTCCTTTGACTTTATTGACACTTTTTTCTTGTCGTTTGAATATTTTTTGCTAACTTTGGACTGCAAAATTACATGTTTTTTTTGAATTATGATAGATTTGCAGACAAAGTTAAAAGAAATATTTGGTTTTGACAATTTTAAATGTGACCAAGAGGCCATTATAAATAGTATTTTGGAGGGTCACGACACCTTTGTTATCATGCCTACGGGGGGTGGGAAGTCGCTTTGCTACCAGTTGCCCGCGATGATTAGCGAAGGCACCGCCATCGTGGTGTCGCCCCTGATTGCATTGATGAAAAACCAGGTGGATGCCGTGCGCTACACCTCGGGCAAGGATTGTGTGGCCCACTTCCTCAACTCTTCCCTCTCCAAGGCGCAAGCCAAGGAGGTGAAGGACGACCTGCTGAAAGGCGAGACCAAATTGCTTTATGTAGCCCCCGAGACCCTCTCGAAGGATGATACGGTGGAATTTCTGCAACAACTGAAGATATCGTTTTTTGCCATCGACGAGGCCCACTGTATCTCGGAATGGGGCCACGACTTCCGTCCTGAGTACCGCCGGCTGCGGGCGGCCATCGACGCCACGGGCCGCGGGGTGCCGGTGTTGGCCCTCACCGCGTCGGCCACCCCCAAGGTGCAGCAGGACATCATCAAGAACCTGCGCATGGAACACGCCAAGCTCTATGTCTCCTCGTTCAACCGCCCCAACCTCTACTACGAGGTGCGCCCCAAGCCGTCCGACACCATCGAGTTGCACAAGGAAATCATCAAATTCATCCGCGAGAACGAGGGCAAGAGCGGCATCATCTACTGCCTTACGCGCAAGAAAGTCGAGGACCTGGCCGAGATGCTGCAACTCAATGGCATCAAGGCGCTGCCCTACCATGCCGGACTCGACAACAAGGTGCGCTCCGAGAACCAGGACAAGTTCCTGATGGAAGAGGTGGATGTCATTGTCGCCACCATCGCCTTCGGCATGGGCATCGACAAACCCGACGTGCGTTTCGTCATCCACCACGACATCCCCAAGAGCCTCGAAGGCTACTACCAGGAGACTGGCCGTGCGGGTCGCGACGGGGGCGAGGGCAAGTGCATCGCCTTCTACTCCGAGCAGGATGTCGAGAAACTGTATAAATTCTTTACCGACAAAAATATCACCGAGCAGGAGATGGCCAACCAGCTGGTGCAGGAGGTGGTGAGCTATGCCGAGTCGTCGGCCTGCCGCCGGCTGAACCTACTGCGCTATTTCGGCGAGAACTACCACGCCGACAACTGCGGCAACTGCGACAACTGCCTGCATCCCAAACCCCGTGTCGAAGCTCGGGAGGAGATGCAGTATGCGCTGGAGACCATCATGGCCATGAAGCAGGGCTTCAAGTGGCGCGATGTGGTGGATGTCATGATGGGCAAGAAGAACTCCAACACCCGGATATACCATTTCGACAGTCTGGAGCAGTTCGGCCAAGGCACCGACCACGACATCCTCTTCTGGAAGGCGGTGTTGCGCCAGGCGGTGTTCGAGAATCTGCTGACGAAAGAGATTGAGCAGTTCGGTGTGCTGAAACTCACCCCTGCGGGACATAAATTCATCAAGAAGCCCTACGACATCAGCGTGGCCTGCGACCACGACTTCAGCGGTGTCAGCGGCGACGACGATGACGAGGAGCCCGTGGGTGGCTGTGGCGGCTCCGCCGCCGGCGACGAGGCCCTCTACACCCAGCTCAAGAGCCTCCTGCGCTCCATCGCCCAACGCGAGAAACTGCCCCTCCATGTTATCTTCGAGGACCGCTCGCTGAAGGATATGACCATCCAGTACCCCTGCAATATCGAAGAGTTGAGCCGCTGCACCGGCGTTGGCATCGCCAAGGCCCAGAAATACGGCCAGCCGTTCGTCGACCTTATCAAGTCGTATGTCGACGACAACGAAATCGAGCGGCCGCAGGACATTGTGGTCCACAGTGCGGCCCGTCGGTCGGAAAACAAGATATACATCATCCAGTCCATCGACCGCCGCAAGTCGTTGGAGGACATCGCTGCCGGCAAGGGCCTCACCCTCGACGAGCTGATGACCGAGATGGAACGCATCATCTCCTCCGGCACCAAACTCAATATCAACTACTACATCGACGAGAACATAGAGCAGGAGCATCAGGATGTGCTGATGGACTATTGGCGCGAGTCGGAGAGCGGCGACCTGCAGGAAGCCTACGACGAGTTTTCCGACGACCCCGACTACACCCCCGAGGAAATCCGCCTCATGCGCATCAAGTTCTTCGCCGACTACGGCCATTGATGAACTCTAATGAACAGTGATTAGTGACAAGTGATTGGTGAGTTTTAAGTTTTTAGTTTTTACCTTTTAGTTTTAACCTTCTTTCACCTCTCATCTTTTTAACCTTTAACCTTTTCTCTCCCTCCATGATTCCCATCTCCACCAAAGGTCACAAAGAACAGACCGTCACCCACGACCTCACCGCCGCCCGTATCGGCAGCGGCCTTGTCGAGGTCTTTGCCACCCCCATGATGATTGCCCTTGTGGAGCAGACCTGCTACGAGAGCGTCCTGCCCTATCTCGACGAGGGGCAGGGCACTGTGGGCACCCTTGTCAACGTAGCCCACACCGCCGCCACTCCCGTGGGGATGCGGGTGTGGTGCGACAGCGAGTTGGTGGAGGTGGACCGCCGTCGGCTGGTATTTGCCGTCAAGGTCTACGACGAGTGCGGCCCCGTCGGCGAAGGCACCCATGAGCGTTTCGTCATCGACACCGCCAAGTTTCAGGCCAAGATAGACGCGAAGAACGCATGAAGCATCGTCGCCCCCTTACCTCTCGTCCCTCGTCGCTCACCTCTTATCTCGCCGTTGCAGGCCTCTACCTGCTGTTGCTGACGGTGCTGAAGGTTGTCGAGTATTTCCTCTGGGGTATCGACGCCCCCAACCGCTTTCAGGTATTCGTCAACGCCGTGGTCTATAACCTCGTCGTGGCCTCGTGGACGGTGCTGGCCGTGGGCCTGCTCTACGGGCTCGTCCAGCTCCTCTCGCGACGGGCGGCGGTGGTGCTTGCGGCGGTGTGCTATGCCCTGCTGCTCCTCTCCGAGGTGGGCCTTCTCTTCTATGCCCTCCACAACGGCTACCTGCTGGGGAGTGAGTTGTGTGCGCGGCCGCTCTCCGAGAGCCTCCTCGCCGTGCGGGGTGCCGTGGGGCTGCTCCTCCCCATCGCCCTCCCGTTGCTATTGGTGGGGGGCTTTGTGGCGCTGGCCCTTTGGCGGGCCCGCAAGGCGTCGCGTGCCGCATGGGCCACCCCTGTGGTCGTGGGGGCGTTCGTGTTGCTCTCGTTGATATTCAAGATGTCGCACCTGGTCTACAACCGCTATAACTATTTCATCCTAAACAAGACCCACTACCTTGTGGCCGACAGCGTGGACTACCTCCGCCACCCCGGCGGCGGCAATGGCTATGGCGACAGCATCCCGGACTACGATGCCGCCCTCGTCGCCGACCTGCTGGCCACCCATCCCGAGTGGGGCACCCCCCTCGACTCCACCTACCCCCTCGAACGCCCTTTCGTTCCCGACACCTTCCTCAACCCCTATTTCAAGACTCTCGGCCCGGATGCCGAGCCTCCCAATGTGGTGCTCATCATCGTCGAGTCCATGGGCCAAGAGTTCATGGGCTCGGGAGCCATGCCTTTTGTCGACTCCCTGGCCGCCACCGGCCTCTACTGGCCCAACTGCATCTCCGCCACCACCCGCAGCTATGGGGCGGTCCCCGCCCTCACGGGCTCCGTGGGAGGCCCCAAAAGTTTCCAGTTCGGCACCATGCCGGCACACAACAGCCTCCTCTCCCTCCTGCGGGAAGAAGGCTACAACACCCGTGCCTATTATTCCGGCGACTTCTCCTTCGACTGCATCTACGACTACCTCACCGCCCAGCATATCGACTACCTCTCGCCCCTCTTCGAGGAGTTCGACACCCTTCCCTTCGAACGCAAGCCCAACTGGTGGGGCTTCCCCGACGACACCCTCTTCGCCCGCTTCCTCCGCGACCTCCACTCTCAATCCTCCACCCACAAATCTCAATTTTCAATTCTTACCACCCTCTCCATGCACGACCCCCTGAAGCTCGTCGACTCCCGTCGGCAGGCCTCCTATGAGCGGCGGGCCGGGCAGCTGCCTGCGCGGCCCGAGGCGGGGTTCTACCCCGCGTGCCTCTTCACCGACGATGCCCTCCGCGACTTCTTCCGTCAGTACCGCGGCCGTCCCGACTTCGCCAACACCCTCTTCGTCATCACCGGCGACCATGCCAGCAGCGGCCAGACGGGCGACAAGCTCTCGTTCCACCATGTGCCGCTCATCCTCTGGTCGCCGCTTGTGGAGCGCCCCGTGGTATTCCCTCATCCAGTCACCCACAACGACGTCGCCCCGGCACTCTACTCCCTGCTGACGGCGAAATACGGCCTCCACGCCCATCCCACCGTCCACTGGCTCGGCGACGGCCTCGGCCCCTCGCCCAAGACCCTGCTGGTGGTGAACTACGCCTGGCAAATCAGGGACATTGTCTTCCACAACCACTACTACAAGTCGGGCGACCGTTTCGAGCCCGAGGAACTCTATTCCTTCGGTCCCGACCTCCTGCTGCGTCCTGTCGCCGACCCGTCCGCCCTCGACTCCTGCCGCCGTCAGCTGGAGCTCATGCGCTACCTCTACTCCTACACCTATCTGGCCGACCGCCTCACCGCGCATCCCCTCGCCGCGCGCCACTACACCCTGGCGCACGTCCATCGCCTCCCCAAGCCCGTCACCTGCGTCATCCCCGACACCCTCGCCGCCGATGCGGGGTCTGCGGTCGTCACCGTCCTCCCCTCCATGCGGCTTCGGGGCACCGAGGGCTACACCTCCGTGCGCATCACCTTCGACGCCGCCTTCGGGGTCGAAGGCTTCACCTCCTGGCTCCAATACCCCAGGCTCACCTTCTCTTTCGATGGCGACAGCCGCCACCAGTACGAAGAAGACCTCTACCGTCTTGTGGTCGCCGAGGGCCGCATCAAAGCCATTAAAGAGTTTTCCCTCAGCACCGCACGCGCCGACTGCCTCAACATAGAGATGCGCGTTCCCTACTCCGACGAGAACTGGTGCCCCGGCGGCCGCGCCACCCTCTCCGACATCAAAATCACCTTCGAATATGGCAAGTAGGCCTCTTATCACGTTGACCTTCCTTCTGGCCTTAGCCCTCACCGGTTGCCACCGCGACCCCGCTCAAGGCAGCCACTCAGGCAATCAAGCATTCCCTTACCCCGCCTCCAAGTCCTGGGCCCACTGCGTCAGCACCGTCGAGTTGGGGCGCGCGAGGGCCCCTCTCTTCGACGGCATGGAGGTGGATATGAACTACAGCGACTGGCAGGACCGCCTCTTCATGGGCCACAACCTCTGCGACACCTCCTGGGGCCTCACCTTCGGCATGTGGCTCGACTCGCTTCCCCAGCCCGTCACCGAATGCCTCTGGCTCGACATCAAGAACCTCACCCCCGACAACGCCTCACGGGTGGCCCATCAGGTGCTGGCGGCCGCCCGCCGTCACGGCATCGTCGACCGGGTCATGGTCGAGCACTCACACGCCGAGGCCCTCCGCATCGTCAAGGACTCGGGCCTCCATGTCATCCTCTGGGTCGACAACCCGTGGTGGTCGGGCAGCTCCGAAGAAGAGTTCCGTGCCCGCACCCAGGCGCAGATAGACTCCCTCCACCCCGATGCCCTCAGCGGCGACTACCACAATTTCCCGCGCCTGCCCGAGGCCTTCCCCGACCAGAACATCCATATCTGGGACACCCCGCGCGAGTACAACGACACCAATGTGGCGCACTCCCGCACCATCATGCAGCACCCCGCAGTCAAGGTGGTACTGGTCGACTATCCCCTCCCCGTGGATGCTTTGTAATTTTTTCAGTTTTCAGTTTAAGTTATAGTGACCAGTGATGCGTGAATTTTTTAGTTTTTAGTTTTTAGTTTTCCCTAGTCGTCTCACGGTGTTCCTTTTATGATCCTTTTTCCTTCCTTCGGTACTTACCCTGCTGATATTCAACTGTTCGCCCACTGTTTTCCTATCCTAC
>CAJOHZ010000040.1 GCA_905234695.1 uncultured Bacteroidales bacterium
AGTCGTCCGTGTCGGAGATTCTGTAGTTTGGGTATCTGAAGATGTTGGTTTGGTAGTATTTCTGCCAATCACCACTCAGGGTACTGTCACCGCAAAAGACATACTCCGGTGTTCTGTAGTCGCTGTAGCCCGAGGCAGTGTCGCCTCCGCAGTCAGAACAGTCGGCAGAATAGACCTCTGGCGTGGCTTCGATGATGTTGCACAACAGAGTTTTCTCATAGGCCCCCAGCTTGTATCCAAACACGTAGTGCCTGATTACGGTGTCCTTGTAGAAAACATTGATATGGTCAAGCAGTGCCGCGTCAGCCTCTAAAAAACCGTATCTGGCGGAAACAGTCGCGTCAATTTTGTTTCGGGGTGCATAAACAAACTCGACATAATACTGACCAGGAGTGCCTGTCGGCGGATGGGATGTGTAACGGATTCCTCTCAACAATATCTGGCGACTTTCAAAAGGACTGTTCGGTGCATAGTAGGAATGGGGCATGTAGAGGTATGTCATCTCGTTCCCGTAAGGGTCTTCGACACGTTGCAAACACCATCTGGCAATATTGCCGGAGTAGTCTGTCAGCCGTGCCTCAGCAGTCTCTCCGTAATAGTACCGGGTGCCGTTCTTGTCGGTAACTTCCCAATAATAGTCCTGCGGTCCGGAACCTCGGCGCAGGATGCGGCGGAAGGAGCCTTCGACACGGGGGTAGAATCTGGTATTCCCTACCCCCGCAATCCGGGGTTTCCATTTGGACGAATAGGCGGGCTTGTTCAGGTGCATCCGTCCAGCACTGTCGATGCTGGAAGTCACCAAGACCTCCCCGTTGAGCATATACGTCTCGGTCTCCAGGGTGTCGCTGTACAGGGGGACACCCCGGCGGGTGTCCACACTGATTTCGCCAATAGGTAAATCCCACCCGAGGCCGAGGATGCCGTTGCCACCGGCACTGTTGTAACTGACAGAAAGTTGGGGCTGTATTCCACGGCGACCTGCCGGGAGATTGAGTGGGTAGGAAAGAGTGGCAGTGCCCATGGAGTTGGCTTCGGGAGGTGCGATAAGCGCGACCCCCTCCAGCGGGTCGGCCGCCTGAAGGTCTTTGATACTGGTGGGCGTATAGGCCATGGCATCGCTGTTTTCCGGCACTTTCAGTACCCCGTTGATATAGTCGGTGAAATGGTTGGTGCGGGAATAGACCACTTGGTTCCGCGTGTCCACACTGTCGCGCTCCACCTGCTGCCACATATGGGTGTGCTCGTTATAGAAGAAGGTATAAATATCATCGGCCGTGTAACCGCGAGGCAATGAGGTGCTGTCATAACGCATGGCGATAGTAATGTCGCGGTCAAACTTCTGCCCGTCGGGAAGCATGCGGTAAACTGCTCCGTCGGCGGTGACATTCTCCATGTGCGACGGCATCCCTCCTGAGTACTCTGCGGTGGTGGATACGATGCTGATTTCCACATCGCGGGGCACCGCCCCGCTGTCGATGAGTAGCACGACGTTGTCCGCTTCAATACGCACGGGAGCGTCCCGAGTCACTCTCTGCCGCCCGATGGTGTCCATCGCCTGCACCGTCAAAGGCCGCTCCGTTGCGGCTTCGTCAGTGCGGGCGATAGTGTCCGCCGGAGCCCCGGAAGGCTCCGTTGCGTTTATCGCCGGGGCGGACGGCTCCGCCAGCTGCGATTCGTGGCGGCATCCGCACAGAAGCAGTACCGAGAGAGCGATAGGGCTGAAATATCGTATGGCGTTTCTCATACTGGGAATATGTTATTTCTTGACAATTAACTTGATGGTCTTTTGCTGCCCGTTACTTCCTACAATGACATAGTAGGCTCCGTCGGCAGTCAATATACCTTGATATCGATACTGGGAAACCTTCTCAGTGCTTGTGTGGATGTCAATGTCGCGACCATTGGCGTCGACAACACGGATGCTGACAATGTCCTCGTCGGACTGGTTGACAGAAACCGTGAACTTGCCTAGGCAGGGATTGGGGAGCACCTGGACGTTGAACGCCGAAGCCGGCGGCTGCGTGGACGCCCCGTCCCCATTCCTGCCGTTGCGCGAATCTTTCGACACAGAGGCGGGGTCGACCAGAAGGGTGATATAATAGTCGCGTCCGGAAAATACGGCTACATTTTCAAAAACCACGCTGTCCGTGGCGGAAGGGGTATACAGAGTGTCCCCGTCATCGGTGGATAGCAGCAGGCGCACGCTTGCGGCGGGATGGGGCAGGCGGGCCCCGAATCGGACTAGAGAGGTCCCTCCGGAGGTGTGCGCACGGAGTTTCCAGCGACGGGATATCGAAACATATGGCACGGAATCGTATACGACAGTCTTCCCCCCAAGGCTGGGAGCGCCGTCGTCGCAACCCATCAGCACATGTTCAAGGTCTTCCTGCGGACGGGCGGATTCCATGGTAAGGAGGTCGCCGCGGATGACGCTCCGCGGCTGGTTCAGCGAGAGGCTGTCGTCACGCCCGATGCCACAGATTCCGAAACTGTAGAGGCTGTCGTTGCCGAGGGAATTCCATAGGGTGTCGCTGCGGCTGTTGAGGTAGGCACCGTGTAACAAGGCGCCGTACCTGACGGCCAGCGCACTCTCCAGCACCCGCTGCTGCGGCCGGCCGAGCCGGCCGGCATAATAGTAAAGAGCGCAGAAGTTCTTTTCCCCGATGTGTACACTTTCCTTCCCAAGATATAGGGTGTCATGCCCATCATAGACATTGTCGGATTGAGGGAAACAATACTGCATCGTATGGATGACAACCCCTTTTTCTGTCGACTTCCTGTATCTGATGGATAAACCTTCGTAACTGACTCTTTGGGAGTTGAGCCAAAGAGTCCTGTTAGAGCCTTGCCCCATCTCCCACAGTCCGACAACACTGTCTTCGTCAGTCTCGTACACGGTGACAATGGTCGCCACCTTCTCATTCCGCAGGCTGTCGTAAAGAAATGACAAGACTGTGTCGGAAAGCCTGACAGACGGGTTGAAGTTGGTGACCCGCGACAGGGTGCTGTCGAAAGGGACATCTGCATTGCTGAGCGTGTCCGTCACCGCCGAGCCCCACACCTCTAAATGAATTTGCGGACTGCCAACAGTCTGCCCATATACCATAGTCCACCCAAAAAGGAATGGAAACAACCATAGTTTGAATATCTTTTGCATAGTATAATAACGGCATTCCACCTCTCTTATTGTGCAGGGCATGATTGTTTTCGTATTTGTAGACTCATTTGCCGTCTATCTCAACTTCCGTCCCCCTCCAGATCCACCAACCAAGTGTGATGTATTTCAGCACATGATTGCAGGAAGCCTTTTCACCGCCTTGGCCTTGGTTTTGGTCAGTAAGTCGGCATAGATCTTTGTTGTGCCTATGTCGGAATGGCACATCAGCTGTTGCACCGTGAAAATGGGTACATCCTTTGTCAATAACAGCACACAGAAGGTATGCCGGGCGATGTGGAACGACACGGGTTTCTTGACTTTAGCCACCTTGCACCACCGCTTCAGCACCACGTTCACCTTCTGGTTTGTCTCTTCCTTGAACACATGCTCCCCGCCGCGTTTCAAGCCCCGCAGCAGGGTTTCGGCCTCCGCACAAAGGGGAAGCCGTTCATGGGTGTCGCTCTTCTGTTGGTGGAATTCCAACTGGAGATGTTTCCCGCTACGCTTCACGTCCGTCCACCGCAAGCCCTGCACATCGCTGTACCGCAGACCAGTCATACAGGAGAAGAGAAACATGGTCTGGATGTTGTCGTACTCGCTGGAAAGTCTGTGCCCGGTCAGTTTCTTCAACTCTGTCTCCGACAGGAAGCATTTCTTTTCCTGTTCCCGTCTGGGACGTTTTACCCGCTGCAGTATCCTGTCATCGAAAAGTCCATTCTTGTATGCGTCGTGCAGCACGCAAGCTAGTTTTTGGAAATACAGGTGCACCGTACCGGGCTTTAAGTGTTGGGTCTGGAGATATGAGATGAACCCTTGCAGGTAAGGGGTGGTAATCTTGTCAACAGCCTCGTCCCCATACAGCTCAAGATGCTTGTATACATGCATATAAGTTTCTTTCGTTTTTTCTTTTATTTCACTGTTTCTGACATATTCAAGAAGGCATTCCATTATACCGACTGATGGGTGCTCTTCTGCTGCCCCGTTGCCTAAACAGGCAGTATACTGATATCGGCTATCTGTCGATTCTTCCTCTTTTGTGAGGCTGATTTGCAGTTCTCCATCAAGCGAATAACATATGGATGACACTGTGAACTTAAAGTTTGATTCGATTTTAACGTTCATATTATTAGCTGTTTATTTAACACCATTGTTGTTTGATATCAAATGTAAAGTTAAGATTTATTGTTTTTATTTGAAAAAAATGTATTTTTGCAGATGAATTTGGAATATGAGACCGACAGGACCATATTATAGTTTTTCTTCCTTGATGAGTTCAATGGAATCGGTCACTTTTTTTAACCATTTCCCTCAAAAACGGCAAGGTAGGAAAAATCCACTGTCATTTGATTCTCAACTATGTTGCATCTTTCAGCATATATGTCCTTTCAACGGGAAAGAAAAGGACTATGAAAGCGGCTTCCACTACTACGGCGCACGGTACCACTGGAGCGAGTTGCTAACGGGTTGGCTGAGCGTGGATCCGATGGTAGACAAGTACCCTTCCCTCTCGCCTTATGCCTATTGTGTTTGGAATCCTGTGAAGTTGGTGGATCCGGATGGAAGAGCAGTGCGAGCTGCCGATAAACAATCCCAAATGAATATTAGGCATTCTCTTTCGAAAGCAGAAGCAAAGTATATCAGATTTGATAAAAATGGTAACATTGATCTGAAAAAATTGAATAAATGCAAGAGCATCTCGACAAATTTTAATGCACTGAAAACATTAGCACAAAGTAAAACAAACTATATCTTCAGTGTGGAGACTCGTCATAGGGATAAGCATAATGATATTGACCTTTCGGATCCTAATGGAACAAGTGTAGGTGAACATGTCAAGGGGGTCACATTAATACCTGGGAATGCTACTAACCCATCACCGAACAATAATGTGTATATTATTACGAGTTCAAATATGTCTGAAGAAGACCAAGTCGCAAATGTTGCTCATGAAGGTTATGGACATGCATATCTATATGAATTAAAACAGCAAGGGCAGGATGTGAATCCAAATCATGACTATCAATCTACGCTAGAGGGTTATGAATGGGACGAAGAGACGCATTTTAATGTACCTATTTTGGGAAGGTATGATGCAAACAGCATTCTAAAAAAACAAATAGAAGCAGCAGTTCTTGAGGCCAAACAAAATTTTCAATCATGGACCGAATAAAAATAATCATTGTTTGCCTAATTTGTAATTTAACATTCATTTATGCTCAAGCGCAACACAATGAGATTGCTCTTACTATAGATAGTTTATGCTGTGATACAATATTTTGTGATGGATGGTCATTATCAGTGAAGGTCCCGTATATCTTATATAGGCATAAATCTTTTTATCAGTATGACGAAGGATTTTATATGACATATTCTTACAAGGACTCGGCATATTTTTTTATTCATAAGGGTTATAATGTAACACATCCAATCTGTGATACTACTCAAATTAAATCTTATTTTGAGAATGATACATTAAAATGCTATTATGGTACTTATAATACTATTTTCTTTAAAGAAATTTTCTATAAGGAAAGAAAAGTAACCATTTCTTACGTTAACATAAAAGAGGAAGATGTTCTGTTATTTAATTATATTATCTCGACGCTTAGATTCTTTCCATATTCCCTAAAGGCAGAAATGAGCGATTAATCATTTTAATCAGTTAGCAGAACAGCTAAGAGTCACGATAACATTCAAAAATTATTATGTACAAACAAATCATAAAATCGGGTCTAAAGGGGGAGCTGAACACGATGCTCTTTGTAGAAACGACAAAATGCCAATGATTGCATCAGCATATAAAACAGATCCACCCAATCATCCTGTTTCATGGTTTTTCCCCTGTTCGAATTTCAACGGGAAAGAAAAGGACTACGAAAGCGGCTTCCACTACTATGGCGCACGGTACCACTGGAGCGAGGTGCTGACAGGCTGGCTCAGCGTCGACCCGATGATGGATAAGTACCCGAACATTAGTCCGTACAACTACTGTATGTGGAACCCCGTGAAGTTGGTTGACCCGGACGGACGTTTTGCAGGTGATTTTTATGCCATGAATTTTTGGGGTAAGTGGAAAAAGATTGGTTCTGATGGCAAGAATGATGGCAAAACCTATCTTGTGACAAATTTCAAAGACATTCAAACGATAAAGCAGAATACTAGAAAAAGAAAATATACATCCGTCAATCAAATTTCGGAGCCTATTTGTCTTCCATCAAAAGACATTAGAAGGCAAATGTCAAATGTTGTAGAATATGATAATGATAATAATCTGAGAGAATACGGAGGTAAAGGATTTGTTGATTGCAATGGAAATATGTTTATACGAGAACTTAATCCCGGCCCCATCTGGAGTGGTTTCGGAAACGCTGAAATTGATATGACAAACCTTAAAGATAACAGCAATATAAACACAGATGCAGTATTTTGGTATCATTCACACCCAAGTGGAACAGTGGATGTGGATGGGATTAATTACAACTACATAGACCCCACCCCAAGTGAGATTGACAAGGATAACATTAAGGGAAGCGGAAGAAAGTATGACTATGTTTTCGGTCTTTATGGTAGAAATCCACAAGTGTACATTTATGACGCATCGGGTATACGCGCTCAATTATCAGTGGATGAGTTTAAAAACATAGGAGAGTAACATAAATGAAGAGTCTTTTGTACAGAATACAATTTCTTTTTTTATTAGTATTATGTTTTTGCTGTCCGAGTTATGGACAAATAGAACTTTTATTCTCTCACAAGGGGCAGATTGAGCAAGATTGTCGAGATTTCCAATTCTATCTAGTTTCACTGGATACCACACGGATGATTGAAGTTCCTGCATATAATAATGAAATCATCGATTGTGAAACAATTATTAAAGAACTTGGGGATTCCATTTGGATGGTTGTCATAAGTTATAAAAAGGATTACTATTTTATAGGATTAATCAGTAGTACAGATTATAGAATGTTGTCTACTGAATCAGAAATCATTCTTTTATCCCCTGGATTCAGAAAATATGACGATAAAATCATGTTTATAAAAGGTTTTAGAATAATATGGCGAAACATAACGACTTACGGAAAAAGTACGCAATCATTTTGGAAAACAAAAAAACAATGCATATACAACGCAAAGAAAATAATAAAAAAAGCATCTAGTTCAAAAGTAGTTCCATAACATAATTAAGAGAATGAATTGTGTTTTACATGCAGTTACATTAAGTAATAATTAAAAAATAACATGAGACACTACGAAAGGATAATATGATGGAGTTCCGGTCATGAAAAATTCGTCGAAGACGACCTGTCTGGCGAGCCTACTCAGGAAAGAGATATGCGCCTCTCATATACCACTCCGACCACCTCGGCAGCGCAGCATACCTTACCGACGAGTACGGGCAGGTGACGAAACAATGACGATCGACAAAAGACAACTGCCATTTGAACCGAACAACACATAGAACCGCCGCGCAAAGCCATGCTATTTCATGGACTTTTTCCCCGTCAAATTCCAACGGGAAAGAAAAGGACTATGAAAGCGGCTTCCACTACTATGGCGCACGGTACCACTGGAGCGAGTTGCTAACGGGTTGGCTGAGCGTGGATCCGATGGTAGACAAGTACCCTTCCCTCTCGCCTTATGCTTATTGTGCATGGAACCCAATTATACACGTTGATCCAGATGGAATGGAAATGGACAATCCTCCTCACACAAAAATATCCAAAACACATCCCAATAACAGCACGGCTAAAGAAAACGCAACCAAGGCGTCAGTTGTAGGTTCTGCTCCAATTACTATTGGGCTTGTGTTAGAACAGGTTTCCACAATAATGGGAACTACTATTTCCGCAGCGGGATTTTATGCGTTGATGATACCAGCGTGCCTGCTATTCTCTAGTGATTCTAGTCCAAATCAAAAGGCAAATAGTAATGAGGATGTCCAAACTTCGTCTGGTAAAAAGACTGACCAACATGGAAATGTTTTGGGAGGGAGTGGTAAACCCCGAGTTAATACTGTGCATCATTCCTCGCAAAAGAAAGCTAAAGATGCAGCGAGAAATGAAGGGAAGGGTCAGCCTATAAAACACCCTTCTCCTAAGAAGGGGAAACCACACTACCATCCAACAGATAAATCAGGAGGGAAAATACCCAGCAGTACGCATCATGAATATGAAAAATAGTACAAAAAAAATTAAATATCCCGACATATGGTATGGTCTTCTCCACCTTGAGACCACCAAGAGAGATGATGAAATGTTAGGTGATGTTGAAGGTGCATATGTTAATCTAATAGCCAAAGCACATAATCAAGATGAATTTGTAGCTTTGATAAAAGAGTATACTATAGAACTTGATTTTAAATTTATAGAACTCACCGATGTTTCCTCGCTGCAGGATCGATTAGGTCTCAAAAAAAATATAGCAAATAACCTACTCAAAACTGCCGTGGATTTGAAAGAGTATGGGCATGTCAGGTTTGGTACATTCCACACATATTAATCAATGGTTAAGGTGCTTTTTTATGAACTAAAAAAACGTAAAAAACCTCAATGCTGTTCTTCGTGGCAGCGGCAAAACACTGAAATGACTGAAAAAAAAGCATATAGAGGCCACGCCAATGAAGCGCTGGAAAGAGGGGGCAGTCTTCCCTCGGCGCCACTGCATCTAGATACCAGTCCCGACAAAATGATTGATATTTGAGCCAAACAACACATAGAACCGCCGTGCAAAACCATGCCGTTTCATGGACTTTTTCCCCGTCAAATTCCAACGGGAAAAAGAAGGACTATGAAAGCGGCTTCCACTACTATGGGGCAAGGTACCACTGGAGCGAGGTGCTCAACGGCTGGCTCAGCGTCGACCCGATGGCGGACAAATACCCTGGAATCTCACCGTACAATTACTGTATGTGGAATCCTGTGAAGTTGATAGATCCCGATGGGATGACCTGGAAAGATATTGATGGGAATGTTATTACTGACCACAGCAATATAAGGTATATATATTTTATGATCCTAAATCATTCGAAGTACAAAGTTTTCAAATGTACAATGATGCAATTGAAAAGTACGGGGTGGGTAGTGTTGCATTAAGTGACGTGACAACAGAACGGGAATTTGCCCAAGATTGGCACGATATGGGAGGAAATGATATTCGTGAAATAAACTTAAACTATCATGGCTCAAACCAAGCCCTTCACCTAAATTACGAGACCGATGACTACATTACATCTACTGGTGATGGGATAACAAATAGGAGCGGAGCTGTTGGACTAGACATAGAACGGTTGCCTTCAATAAAGGGGAATGTAAAAAATGCTCAACTTAATATCAATTCTTGCCACTCTAACAAAAAAGATAAATATTTGAGGGGTACAAGGAAAACCCTGATGGAGGCTTTTTTCAGTAGATATGATTTTAAACAGGTCAGAGGTACTTCTCACGGTGTTTCTTACATCGGACAAGAAACCCCAAGGCCTGGTAAAAATATTTGGAAATACATTACACCATGGGAGTACTTGCCCGAATTAGAAGTCAATACAAATACTACTGATTACATAGGAATAAGAAGATGAGAAAAAAATTACTGTACTATGGGATTGTATTTGCCTTTATAGGGGTATGCGGTGGTATTCTTTTTAATATTTTCCATGTTCGCCATATGCCATTCCAGTTTGAATGTGCAGTGGCAATAAATGTGGATACATACGCCCCATGGCATTTTCATTATGTTTCAACAGAAGAAGAGTTTCGTTTTTGGATATGTAATCATCAAACAACTGATAACCTGCCACCTTTGATCAATAATCCCGACTTGAGTCCGTTTGATTTTGCAAGATATGATTATCTGCTATTTGCAGGAAAACGACTGACGGATTTAAGATATTCCCCTTGGCTGTCACATACTGAAGATGCTATTTGTCGACATGAGGACGCAAGAATACCTCTGATACCATCATTAGAAGAATCATCTACGGATTCTCTGTATATTTATAAGATAGAACAGACAACCAAATACAGATTGCCTGGACCTTAAAATGTTTCGGTAAGAGAGAAATGAGCATCTGTCTGTAAGAAGTGCTGAGGATATTATGTTGAGGAACAACCGAAACCACACCGAAGCCATATAAGGACCACGACGAAAGCACTCCCTTACCGCTCCAAGAGCGGTACACAGGGAACGCAAACATTATTCTGGAGGTGCGGCAAGGTATGCGGCTGCATCAGGGCGCGGTCGCGCCGTGAGGTTTATAGTTCGCGGAACTCGCGCTTGAGGTATTCAAGGGCGGGAGCGGTGGGCAGCTGCCCTTCGGCCACGGTGGCGAAGATGGTGCTGGCCAATCGGGCAGGGTCGGCATCGGCAGGCACGGTGATGGCAGCCGAGTTGATGACGCCTATCATCTGCTCCTTGGCTTCGCGAATCATGGCCCACGCCTCGCTGGAGAGGTAGACCTGCTGGCTGAGGTTGTGCTCCCACTCGTCGCGGATGACTTTGGTCATCACCCCCTGCAGCAGCTTGGTGTCCATGCCCGGCTGATAGCAACGCAGCACCAGGCTTTCGGGCGAAATTCGCTCTAGGTACAACGCCATGCGCTCGTAGGCCTGCAGGCGGATGGGGGTGACCTGCTTCACCGCCTCGCGATGCTCGTCGATACGCATCTGGAGCATCTGCTCCTTCTGCCGGTTGTCGAAATAACGCTTCGTGATACGAAAGAAGATGTACCCCGTCAGGGCCATGGTCGCCAACACCGCCGCAAGGGCGCAGAAAAATACTAAAAGGTATAGGTTCATTGTTTAACTGTTGATGGTTTCATTATTTCACTGGGGCATCCGCCCCGATTATCTCCGGGCAAGCCTGGCTAATCTAGCTTCAGCACCGCGAGGAAGGCGCTCTGCGGCACCTCCACGTTACCCACCTGGCGCATACGCTTCTTACCCTCCTTCTGCTTCTCCAGCAGCTTGCGCTTACGGGTGATGTCGCCGCCGTAGCACTTGGCGGTGACATCCTTGCGCACCTGTCGCACCGTCTCGCGGGCAATAATCTTGCTGCCGATGGCCGCCTGGATGGCCACGTCGAACTGCTGACGGGGGATGAGGTCTTTCAACTTCTCGCACATGCGGCGGCCGATGGGATAGGCATTGTCGACATAGGTCAGCGTGGAGAGCGCATCCACCGGGTCGCCGTTGAGCAGTATCTCCAGCTTCACCAGCTTCGAGGGGCGGAAACCGTTGAGGTAATAGTCCAGCGAGGCGTACCCCTTCGAGATGCTCTTCAGCTTGTCGTAGAAGTCGAACACCACCTCGCCCAGCGGCAGGTCGAAAGTAATCTCGATACGGTCGGTGGTGAGGTAGGTCTGGTTCTTCAAGAGGCCCCGCTTGTCCATGCAGAGCTTGATGACAGGGCCTATATAGTCGGCCTTGGTGATAATCTGTGCGTGGATGTAAGGCTCCTGCACCTCGGCGATATTGTTCGGCTCGGGCATCCCCGAAGGGTTGTACACGTCTTTCTCCTCGCCGTTGGTGAGCCTTACCTTGTACTGCACATTGGGCACCGTGGTGATGACATCCATGTTGAACTCGCGTTCCAGCCGTTCCTGGATAATCTCCATGTGCAGCAGGCCGAGGAAACCGCAGCGGAACCCGAACCCCAGCGCCAGCGAGCTCTCAGGCTCAAAGGTGAGGGAGGCGTCGTTGAGCTGCAACTTCTCCAGCGAAGAGCGCAACTCCTCGTAGTCGTCCGTGTCGACCGGGTAGACGCCAGCGAAGACCATCGGCTTGACGGACTCGAAGCCCTCGATGGCCTTATCGCAAGGCTGCGCCACATGCGTGATGGTGTCGCCCACACGCACCTCGCGGCTGGTCTTGATACCGCTGATGATATAGCCCACGTCGCCGGCGCGCAGCTCCTTGCGGGGCTCCATATTGAGTTTCAGCACCCCAATCTCATCGGCGTGGTAGTCCTTCTCCGTGCTGACGAACTTCACATGGTCGCCCGTGCGGAGGGTGCCGTTCATGATGCGGAAATAGCTGATGATGCCACGGAAGGGATTGAAGACAGAGTCGAACACCAGCGCCTGCAACGGAGCCTCGGGGTCGCCCTCGGGGGCGGGGATGCGGTCGACGATGGCCTGCAGGATTTCCGGCACCCCTTCGCCCGTCTTGGCCGAGCAGCGCAGAATTTCCTCGTGCTTGCAGCCCAGCAGGTCGACAATCTCGTCGGCCACCTCCTCGGGCATCGCGCTGTCGAGGTCAATCTTGTTCATCACCGGAATAATCTCCAGGTCGTTCTCCAACGCCAGGTAGAGGTTCGAGATTGTCTGTGCCTGGATGCCCTGCGTGGCGTCGACCACCAGCAGAGCCCCCTCGCAAGCGGCGATGGAGCGCGACACCTCGTAGCTGAAGTCCACATGCCCCGGCGTGTCGATAAGGTTCAGCGTATAGTCGCCGAAACGCATCTGGATGGCGTGGCTCTTGATGGTGATGCCACGCTCTTTCTCCAGATCCATGTCGTCGAGCACCTGGTCCTGCATCTCGCGTTGCGAGACAGTGTGGGTCACCTCCAGCAGGCGGTCGGCCAGCGTGCTCTTGCCGTGGTCAATATGGGCTATAATGCAGAAGTTACGGATATTCTTCATCTGTTCGTCAAATAGTTACCCTGCGCACACGCACGAGGTTCAAAGTGCAAAGATACGAAAAAATCTCCGATTCTTCAGCAAAAAATCTCCGATTCTCCCCAAAAAAAGCCCCTCCGAAATAGTGATTGCTATAAACTGTTTAATTTTTTTGATTCTTTGCATGTTTGGTATTTATTTCGTATCTTTGCAGACGGAAAAAAATCATTTTTTTATGAGGAGAACGATTCATCTAATTATGCTACTGACAGGTATGCTGGTTGGAGCGGCATCTTGCAGCAGAACAAACAACGATACGGATATGAGCAATATAGACAACGGCTGCGTGCAGGCCACTCTGGAAGCTTTGCAGCAGAAACACGGCGACGCCTGCATGGAGCGCGCCCGCCGGTCGGTGCCGCAGGCAGCGGCCCTGTGGACGGCTCACGACGGCACCCCACAGGAGTTTCAGGCCTTCTGCCTCGACCACTTCATCGCCGACAGCACCGCCCTGCGCAACATGGCCGACCAGCTGGAGCGCAACATGGAGAGCCTGCTGGGTTGCTATAACAAGATGACCGTGGACCTCAACCTGCCCATCCATGTCGACGGCCCCGAGCCCACCCCGCTGGATGAGATGTTCGGCGCCTTCGACCCCTCGGCCCACTTCAACGACGACATGTTTGAGCAGAAAATCGCCTTT
The DNA here is from genome assembly GCA_905234695.1 of uncultured Bacteroidales bacterium. Taxonomy (GTDB): domain Bacteria; phylum Bacteroidota; class Bacteroidia; order Bacteroidales; family P3; genus Colimorpha. The sequence goes on from CAJOHZ010000040.1 coordinate 13,471, forward strand.
GCCGTCATCCTCAACTTCCCCTTCTACACCCTGGAGGAGAAAAACACCCTCGGCGCCGACTGGAGCCGCCAGCAGTGGGCCTACGCCCGCCTCGGCGACCTCTTCACCGCCCGCGTCCCCGCCGACGTGCAGCAGAGACTCACCGCCCAGCTCTCGGGTGCCGACAACTACATCTCGAACTACAACATCATGATGGGCCACCTCGTCGACGACCAGGGCCACCACCCATTCCCCGACATGGCCCTCATCACCCACTGGGGCCTGCGCGACGAACTCAAGACCCACTACAACGAGGGCGACAGCGGCCTCGCCAAGCAACGCATAATCTACCAAGTGATGCGCCGCATCATCGACCAAAGCATCCCCGGCGAGGTCATCAACTGCCCCGACTACGACTGGAACCCCTACAGCAACACCCTCACCGGCAAGGAGGGAAGCCCCCGACAGGGAACCCCCGAGCCCGACACCCGCTACCGGACGTTCCTCGAGAACTTCCACGCCATGCAGCAGGTGGACAAATACAACCCGCGCTACCCGACAGCCATCGCCCGCGCCTTCGACGAGGGCATGGAGGTGAGCTACGAAGAGATTGAACGCCTCTTCGACGAGTTCTGCAGTTCAGAGCAGGTGGGCGAAGTGGCCAAGCTCATCGAACAGCGGCTGGGCCGCAAGCTGGAGCCTTTCGACATCTGGTACGACGGCTTCAAGAGCCGCAGCACCCTCAACGAGGAGGACCTCAGCGCCCAGACCCGCCGCCTCTACCCCACCCGCGAGGCCTTCGCCTCCCAGGGGATGCCACACATCCTCAAGCAGCTGGGCTTCGGCAAAGAGAAGAGCGACTTCATCTGCTCGCATGTCACCGTCGACCCGTCGCGTGGCGCTGGCCACGCCTGGGAGTCGGCCATGCGCACCGACAACGCCCGTCTGCGCACCCGCATTGGCAAGGAAGGCATGGACTATAAAGGCTACAATATCGCCGTCCACGAGTTCGGCCACAACGTGGAGCAGACCATCACCCTCCACGACGTGGACCACTACATCATGAAGGGCGTCCCCAACACCGCCTTCACCGAGGCCCTGGCATTCGTCTTCCAGACCCGCGACCTCGACTTCCTGGGCCCGCAGGGCGGGGCGAAAGATGACAACGCCTCGCAAAAGGAGGCCTTGGAAACCCTCGATATCTTCTGGGGCTGCTACGAGATTATGGGCGTGGCGCTGGTGGACATGTACAGCTGGCACTGGCTCTACGAACATCCCGACGCCACCGTCGCCGAGCTCAAATCTCAGGTCATCGCCATCGCACAGGAGGTGTGGAACAAATACTACGCCCGGTACCTCGGCGAGGAGAACTCCCCCATCCTGGCCATCTACAGCCACATGATCGACTCGCCCCTCTACCTGGCCAACTACCCCTACGGCCACATCATCCAGTTCCAGCTGGAGCAGCAGCTCAAGGGCAAAGTCGTCGCCGACGAAATCCAACGCATCTACCCCGCCGGCCGCCTGACCCCACAGCACTGGATGCGCCATGCCGTGGGCAACGAGGTCTCGACCCATCCGCTGCTGGATGCCGCCACCACCGCCGTGGCCACCGTCAAGAAATAACCCCTACCGACAAGAAAAAAATCCCAATACCATGAAGAAAATATTCGTTATCATTGCTTCGGCTCTGTTCCTCATGCCCGCCGCCCGCGCCGACGAGGGTATGTGGATTCCCATGCTCCTCGGCCGCAACCAGGCCGCCATGCAGAAAGCCGGTATGCGCATCACCGCGCAGGACATCTACGACATCAACCACGCCTGCCTCAAGGACGCCGTCATCCTCTTCAACCAAGGCTGCACCGGCGAGTTCGTCTCCGACCAGGGACTCTTCCTCACCAACCACCACTGCGGCTACTCCTACATCACCTCCCACTCCACCGTCGAGCACGACTACCTGACCCACGGCTTCTGGGCCATGAGCCAGGAACAGGAGATTCCCTGCAAGGGACTCACCGCCACAAGGCTGGTGCGCATGGAGGACGTCACCCGCCAGGTGCTGCAAGGCATCGACGACAACACCCCGGAGGCCGACCGCGAACGGCTCGTGAAGCAACATATCGCCATGATTACCACCGATGCCGTGGAGGGCACCCACTATAAGGCCATCGTCAAGCCCTTCTACTACGGCAACCAATACTTCATGTATGTCAACGAAGTCTTCACCGACGTGCGCCTTGTGGGAGCCCCGCCAAGCAATATCGGCAAATTCGGCGGCGACACCGACAATTGGATGTGGCCGCGCCACACGGGCGACTTCTCCATGTTCCGCGTCTATGTCAACAGCGACGGCAAGCCCGCCCCCTACAGCAAGGACAACGTGCCCTACAAACCCCTGAAACACCTCACCATCTCGCTGCGGGGTGTCGACGAGGGCGACTTCACCTTCGTCTTCGGCTACCCCGGCACCACCCAGCGCTATGTCCCCCACCAGCAGATGGAACTACAGGCCCTGCAGGAGAACCCCGTCCGCATCGCCCTGCGCGACATCCGCCTGCGCCACTATAAGGCCGCCATGGAGCAGAGTCCCGCCCAGCGGCTGAAATACGCCTCCAAGGTGGCCTCCATCGCCAACGGCTGGAAGAAATGGCAGGGCGAGACCCTCGGCATCGAACGCCTCCACGGCGTGGAGCAGAAGAAAGCCCAGGAAGCCGAGTTCCAACAGTGGGCCGACAGCCGACCCCAATACAGCAAGGTGCTGAACGAACTCGACCGCAACTACGCCCTCCTCGCCCCCATCGAACTGCAGTGGGTCTACTTCAACGAGGCCGTCATGGCATCCGACTTCATGAACCGCGCCTACAAACTCTACCAAATCACCCTCACCCCCGGCAACGACGAGAAAACCCGCGAGGCATGCGACAAGCTCCTCGCCGCCAACGAGAAGTTCTTCGCCGATTTCGACCTCCACAGCCCTGTCGACAAAGCCATCTTCGTCGAGACCTTCCTCTACATGTGGCAGGCAGGCTACGCCCCCTACCTCGACAAGAAAGGCAAGGACGAGGCCGCCGTGCGCAAGACGCTGGAGAACATCTACGACAACTCCATGCTCACCCACCGCGACAAGATGGACAAAATCCTCAAGAGCTATAAAGCCAGCGACGGGAAGAAACTCATGGACGACCCCGCCGTCGACCTTTTCGCCACCGCCCATAGCTACGCCTATCCCGACGAGAAAGAGACGACCTTCGACCTCACGCGGCGCGACATCAACCGCCTCATGCGCACCTACGTCCGCGGCATGATGCAGCAGTACCCCGACAGCAACTTCTTCCCCGATGCCAACCTCACCCTGCGGGTGGCCTATGGCCATGTGCAGGGCTTCCGCCCCAAGGACGCCGTCTACTACACCCCCTACAGCACCCTCGACGGCATCATGGAGAAGGAGAACCCCGACATCTATGACTATGTCGTCGAACCCCGCCTCAAGGAACTCTACAAAAACAAGGACTATGGCCGCTACGCCAACCTGCGGGGCGAGATGCCCGTGGCCTTCATCGCCACCAACCACACCACTGGCGGCAACTCGGGCAGCCCCGTGCTCAACGCCGACGGCCAGTTGGTGGGCATCAACTTCGACCGCTGCTGGGAAGGCACCATGAGCGACCTCCTCTTCGACCCCAATTACTGCCGCAATATCAGCCTCGACATCCGCTACTGTCTCTTCATCATCGACAAGTTCGCCGGCGCCACCCACCTGGTGCAGGAGATGGACATCGCCGAGTAAGAGATACGTTAAAGTACCTCGCCTCCAAAAGAAAGGGGCCCGCTTTCCGCGGGTCCCTTTCTCTTTTGCCTTGTTAAATCGAGGTCGGCGACCTTGTGGAGCCAATTGTTTATTTGTTTATCACTAAAAACTTAAACTGACAACTTAAACTAAAAACTAAAACTCACCAATCACTAGTCTAATCACTATTCACTAATCACTAACCTTTCCGTGTGGCTGCCTTGGGGGGTGACCACGGTGACGAAGTAGGCGCCGGCGGGGAGACCCTTGAGGTCGAGGCGCAGGCGGGAGGCTTCCGTGGCAGGCGGTAATGTCTGGCGGCGCACCTCGCGCCCCGTGGCGTCAGCCAACGTCAGCACAGCCCCCTCGCCGAGGGTTGGCAGCAATACCGTCACCTCCCCGCTCGTCGGGTTGGGGCTCAGCGACAGCGCGAGCCTGTCTCCCGCTTCCGCGATGCGGTTGGTCGAGCGGAAGTAGGCGGTATATCTGGCATCGGAAGTCACCCGGAACCTATAGGGGTTGTCGGTGATACTGTCGTTCCACCGCACAAAGACATATCCTTCGTTCGGGAATGCTGTCAGTGTGGCTATTGCGCCGACGTTGTATGTGCCGCCACCGGTGACATATCCCATGGTGGAGTTGTTGACCCCTGCGTGGATGGTATATCGTTCTGCATTAGGGACAAAGAAAGCGGTGAAAACAGTGTCTTTTGTCACGGTTATTCGGCGTGGGTTCTCGGTGCTGTGGTCTTGCCATTCCTCGAAGTGGTACCATTCTTCCAGGGGGAAAGCCGTCAACGTGGCCGTGCTCCCCATGGGATACACCCCACCGCCCGACACAGTGCCCATGCTGCTGTCATTGCTGTTCACGGTGACGGTGTAGTCGGGCAACTGGGAGGAACTGACGGAAATATCGTCGATAATCCAATAGTACCCACGGGCGATATTATTGGTACTGTCTATCCCTTTGTATCGTAGGCGTATTAGAAGGTTGGAATGGCCTGCAGCGGTATATGGCAACGTATATGTCACAATGCCTTGTGAAATTCCGTTTGGCTGCAGGTTGTTGATTTCCATCTCGTCCCATGCCACCCCGTCGGTGCTGTAGTCTATGTAGCAGTGGTCGGAAAATTTGCGATAGTTCTGATAGAACTGAATGGTGACCAGTTGGACGGCGGAAGCGTCTATCGGCCCCAATTGTATATAGGCGTTATAATTGCCTGTTTGATGGGTGTAGCGTTGGTCTAACATCGACATCATCATGAATCCGTTGCCGGTGGAGGTGTGGGCAGAGTCGCACAGGTTGAGTATCATCGAGGCGCCGCCATACGATTGAAAAATGAAAGGATATACGGATTGCATGGTGTTGCTATCCGTCCCGGTGAGCGTGCTTTGATCCAGATTTGGCCAGTGATGCCATTTCGAAAAGGCGGCGGTCTGCGCATGTGCCTCAGTTCCGGTATCGATTATTCCGGTGATGTATCCCGTGCCGGTGAACACGCCATTGGAATCGGTACCATCGTGAAAATCGCATGTGAATAGAGGCGACTGTGCCTGTGCCATGCCTAGGGTCAATCCCATCGCTACAAGAATTAACAAAATCTTTTTCATGGTATTAAATATTTATGGGTTATTATTCAATCATTTGCCATGTGTGGCTCATTCCACCACTAGCTTCTTGGAGACGATGCCGGCGAGGGTGGTGATACGCAACAGGTAGGTCCCTTTGGGCCAGGCGGAGAGGTCCAGCGTTGCCGACTGGGAAAGCGAGGGCCGTTGGTCCAGTACCAGCTGCCCCTGCATGTTGTAGGCGCGGATGCGGGTCAGGCGGTACGACGACGACACCACCGTC
>CAJOHZ010000041.1 GCA_905234695.1 uncultured Bacteroidales bacterium
AAACGACGTGGGTATGCTGTGGGAGAACCTGATGGTGAGCGAACGCGTCAAACGCAATGCATACTGCCGGAACTATGCCCAAATGTTTTTTTGGCGTACAACACAGCAACAGGAAATTGACCTTATCGAAGAGAAAGACGGCCAGCTGGAGGCTTATGAATTCAAATGGAAAAACAAGAAAGTCAAACTGCCAAAAACATTTGTCGAAAGCTACCCAGATACGCCACTCAACGTAATTAACCCTGAGAGCTATGCTGATTTCGTATCAGTTTGATGGGGGGGGGGATGGGGAAACTAATACTATCCTTATTACCAGACCTGTAAGAGTTTTTTACCAAATCAGAAATAAGTTGTATCTTTGCAAATTGATTTATCATACCATGATTGACGCTATCAAAACATACATTGCGGAGCTTAACAAGCAGTACACCTCCGGTGTTGCCCACGAGTATGCCTACCGTGGCGCTCTTCAGAATTTGCTTGTCGCCCGGTTGCCGAAGGAATATATCGTTGTCAACGAACCCACCCGGGAAAAATGCGGGAAACCCGATTATATTATTCTCAAAGGGAGTACTCCGATTGCGTATATTGAGACAAAAGACCTATGCGACAACGATCTTGATGGTCGTAAAAACAACAAGGCTCAATTCGACCGCTATAAAAGTGCACTCGACCATATTGTCTTCACCGACTATTTGGATTTTCATCTATACGAGAACGGCGAGTTTGTAGATTCTGTTCGCATGGCAGATATCCGGGGTGATAAGATTGTGCTGAATGAGGAGTCTGTCAACAAGTTCACACAACTGGTAGATCATTTGGCAAAGGCTACACCCCAACGTATTACATCTTCAAGACGGCTTGCCTCGATGATGGCAGGAAAAGCCCGTCTGCTGGCCAATGTGATAGAGCAGGTCTTGGAGAACGACAAGGAACATACGTCGGAATTGGCGCAACAGATGAAAGTGTTTCAGGAGTTCCTTATCCATGATTTGAATGAAAAGACTTTCGCCGACATCTACTCCCAGACAATTGCCTATGGACTCTTCTCAGCACGATTAAATGACCCGACGCCTGAGGATTTTTCAAGGACTGAAGCTAATGAATTGATTCCGAAAAGCAATCCCTTCCTTCGCAAAATATTCAACGATATCGCCGGTTTCAATGTTGACAATCGTATTGTTTGGATTATCGACGACCTTGTGGAGGTATTCCGGGTGACTGATATGTCAAAGGTGATGAAAGATTTTGGAGGCACCTCTGGACGTACCGACCCGATGATGCATTTCTACGAGGACTTTTTGGGTGAGTATGATCCACATCTAAAGAAGAGTCGCGGTGTTTTTTACACTCCACAACCTGTGGTAGATTTTATTGTGCGCGCTGTTGACGATATCTTGAAACGCGACTTCGACCTGCCTAGGGGATTGGCCGATAACTCAATGATTGACCATGAGGTGGTGAACGACCAATTTATGCGAGGCTATAAAAATGTGACTAAAAGAATAAAAAAGAAAATGCACCGAGTGCAGATTCTCGACCCCGCTACAGGTACAGGCACCTTCCTTGCAGCTGTGATACGGCAGATTTATGCCAGCATGGAGGGGCAACATGGTGTATGGAATGATTATGTGGAGAAACATTTGTTACCCCGTCTAAACGGCTTCGAGTTGATGATGGCATCGTATACTATCGCTCACCTGAAACTCAGCATTGTGTTGAAAGAAACGGGATACACACAGCAGAGTGATCAGCGGCTACGTGTATACCTCACCAATAGTCTTGAAGAGTATAATGCCGACACCGGTACCCTCTTCGCTGCCGCTATCAGCCAGGAGTCCCACGAGGCTAGTCGTATCAAGCGCGACACTCCGGTTATGGTGATGATCGGCAATCCTCCGTATAGTGGTTCTAGTCAAAATAAAGATGAATGGATAATGAGCCAAATGGAATCCTATAAAAAAGAGCCGGGTGGGGAAATATCATTACAAGAACGTAACCCCAAGTGGCTGAACGATGACTATGTGAAGTTCATTCGTCTGTCACAGAGCTATATCGAGAAGAATGGCGAGGGCATCATTGGATTTATCAATCCACACGGCTATCTTGACAATCCTACATTCCGGGGTATGCGCTGGAACCTTTTGAAGACTTTCGACAAAATATACACCATCGACCTTCACGGCAACAGCAAAAAGAAAGAGACCTGTCCGGATGGCAGCAAAGACGAAAATGTCTTTGATATCATGCAAGGAGTGAGTATCAACATTTTTGTCAAGACCGGCAAGAAAGGAAGCAGCGAGTTGGCTAAAGTGTATCACAAAGACATGTACGGCTTGCGAAAAGAGAAATACGAAATCCTTGATAATGCCAGCCTTGAAAGCATCGGATACCAAGAGATCTGTCCAATGGCTCCGATGTACTTCTTTGTGCCGAAAGATATGGAACTGGAAGAACAATACAAGCAATTCTTTAGAGTTGATGAGTTGTTTGACCTGTGTCTGTTAGGGCCGAACTCTCATAGGGATGACTTTGCCGTGACGTTTACTGAGGAAGAAGCGGCACAACACATTCAGAATTTTAGAAACCAGTTACTATCAGATGATTTTATCCGTCAAAAATACGGATTAAAGGACACCCGTGATTGGAATTTGTCTATGGCAAGAAAAGGAATGAGCGGTGCGGAAAAACCAGTAAAGTGCATTTATAGACCATTTGATTATAGATATATGCTCTATGGTGACTATGCATTCGACTATTCAAGACCTCTTTTAAATGATAATCTGTTGAAAAACAATATCGCTCTTGTTGCTACCAAACAGAATAGAGATTCCTGTTCAGTATTTATCACATCTTCCCCTCTTGGACAACATAAGATAGCTGCACCCTATGACGGAAGCTATGCAATGCCTCTCTACCTATACAAAGAGACTTTGGAAGGCGAGGAGCTCATTCCCAATCTCAACCCAGACATCGTCAAGCAGATAGAGCAATCGCTTGGCGAGCAGGTCGAACCAAAAGAACTCTTCGACTATGTCTATGCCGTGCTGCACTCGCCAGCCTATCGCACCAAATTCAAAGAGTTCCTGAAGATAAATTTTCCAAGAATACCTTATCCTACTTCGACTGAGGAATATCACCGCCTGTCGGAAATCGGCAGTCAACTGCGTAAGCTCCACCTGATGGAAGAAGTGCCAGCCACAAAGCTCGCCCAATTCAATAACCCAGGTAGCAACGTGGTTGACAAGCCCGAATACAAAGGCGGCAACGTGTGGATTAACAAAGAGCAGTGCTTCTCCAACGTTCCCGAAACCGCCTGGAACTTCTATATCGGCGGCTACCAACCCGCCCAAAAGTGGCTCAAAGACCGCAAAAACCGCACGCTGACATTTGACGATATTGCACACTACCAGAAAATTATCACTATCCTCCTCGAAACCGACCGCTTGATGAAACTGATTGATAAAGAATAGCATCGTAGCACATGGATATAAAAGAGAAAATTGTCGGATTATATGACAGGTTGTTTTCTGGCGACAGAATTACGAGAGATATGGCCTGTGATGAAGCCATGCAGCTTCTGGAAGAAATTGATGATGAGAGGCAGAAAAATGAGGTGAGAAGAATCGTTGTGTTGCATTTGATCGACGCAGAGCGCTACTCCAATGCCCTATTATGCATAGAAGAACTGGTTAAATCGACAGAGTATTATTACAAAATATTGGGATACAGGGCTCATGTTGAATATTGCAAGAAAAATGACATTTTCAGATTAGAGGAGAGTCTTCAATCTGCTCTTGATTGTGCAAGACAAGAAGGAAACAAGATGGATATTGCCTTTGGCATTTATGAGTATGCCAAGTACAAGTATTTGGATGGCAAGTATGATGAGTGTATAAAAGATTTCGGAAATGTGATAGTGTTGGCAGAAGAATTGCACAACACAACAATTGAAATGGATGCTAAATATTTTACAGCATTGGCTTTGGACCAAAAGGGAGAAAAGTACATGGCATTGGAATTGCTGCGAGACATTTCAAACAAGGCATATGAGGCCCATAGACAAGGTACGGCAATGTTTTCTGAGATAAAAAGAGCTTCCATTTTGAAAGAGGTAGGAAGGGCAGACGAGGCTTTGGAAATTATTGGACAGTGGTGTAATAATTTTGAAGCACAGATATGATTGACTGGACGAAGTGGACAAGAGAGCCAGACGGTAATACGGAGGAATATCCGACTATAGTGGATATTGTAAATGATATTATTCAGAAAGAGGAGCAACACCTCTTCTGCAAGTATCCATTGAATCACTATCATTTTGGCAGAGAATTGGAGTGCCCTGGTCGTTTTGTCATGATATCCCGAACAGGAGATAATGAACACTTGGAGTTGCTGCCAACGAGCAAATCAAAGTTGACGTACTATAGAGGTCAGAATGATTACTACAAACAATGCTTGCCATCTTTGTACAGGAAGACAGAGGATAAAGAAGAAAAAAAAGTGCTTCGGTCACGACTTCAAATTTCGGAACTTAAATTATGCCTTTTGTCTCATCCTGTGATTTGGGATTTGGTCATTAATCGCTTTTCCTATGAGAACAAGATAATGAATATACAATTACCCATTCATTTTGATGGATTAGCTCAGCACTACGGAATTGAGACCACATTGCTCGATTTGACTGCAGATAAATGGGTGGCGGCATTTTTTGCATCTACGATTTGTAAAGATGACGAGTATTATCCAGTTGATCCATCAATAGAGAATCACCCTAAAATTGGAGTTTTCTATAGGTATTCTTGGTTGCTTTCCACCGGGGAATTGAGACCGAATGGAGTTCATGGCATAGGCTTGCAGTATTTCAATCGGCCAGGGAAGCAATCTGCCGTTGCCATGGATTTGAAAGATAAACGAGATTTCCACAGTATACCCGGTGTTGAGAAAATTTTCTTTCGCCATGACAAAGTTGCTTCTGAATTGATTTATGATATGTGTCAACAAAAGAGGAGGCTTTTCCCCGAGGACTCTTTGGCAGACATGATGAAGCCCTTTTTGAAAGCAAATGTCTTTTCTCTTAACGCGGTCAATAGGTGCAGAGAATACTATTATCCTGAAAAAAGCATGGGGGCTTTTAGTGAAAACGTTATTCGACATGGCTTTCAAATAGCAGGAGAGCCCCAATTGTTTTTTGACCAAGATAAGGCACAACGTGAGTTTGAAGAATGGAACCAGGAAGGGCGGAAGAGATACCTTGAGAAATTAGTGGTGTTGCCCATGATGAAAATTCCTATTACATAAATCATACTATACCTAAATTCCAGTTACAAGTGCAACACTGAGTAGAAAAAAAGAGCACCAAAAATTTGGTACTCTCAGGTAAAATGACTACTTTTGTGTTGCATATGAAAAGCAAAGATACGCATATTTTGGGGAACAACAATGAGTTCATTCTCAAAATTAAAAAATGGACGTAGGCATGATTTAAGAATAAATGCGAATAGCTATTAAAAAAAGTTTGTTTTCTTACGACTCGACAGCAAGAAAATCTTAATTTAGTGCAGAATTTCACAATGGACAAATCTATATTTGGTGCAAAATAAATCATAGAATTATTTTGTATTTGGTGTAAAATTTGTATATTTGCACAGTTGAATTTGGTGTAATTATTATATGAAAAGAAAGATTTACAGTGAGTTATTAAAATGGAAGAATACTTCCAAAGGACAAACTGCCGTGTTGATTGACGGAGCACGTCGTGTTGGTAAGAGTTACATCGTGGAAGATTTTGCACGAAATGAATACAAATCCTATATCCTAATCGACTTCAGCAAGGAAGACAAACAACTGAAGATGTTATTCGAAGAACAGCTATCTAATCTAGATACATTCTTCAGAATGCTCTCTCTCATAAAGAGCACAAAGCTTTATCCACGCGAGTCGGTCATTATATTCGACGAAGTACAGCAATTTCCTCCGGCTAGGGCCGCCATAAAGCACTTGGTCAATGACGGGCGGTACGATTATATAGAGACGGGGTCCCTCGTCAGCATCAACCGTAATGTAAAGAATATTGTGATTCCGTCCGAGGAAGAGCGACTTGATATGTATCCGATGGATTTTGAAGAATTCCTATGGGCAATTGGACAAGAGGACTTGATGGATTATATTCGCGATTGTTTTGCCTCCCATAAGCCAATAGGCCCGTTGCACCGAAAAACCATGGAGTTGTTCCGTCAGTATATGATTGTGGGCGGTATGCCTCAAGCAGTAAAAACTTATGTTGAAGAGCTGGACTTCGACAAAGTGGACAGGACAAAAAGGAATATATTGAACATCTATCGTGCTGATATCAGTAAGTATGCCGCCAGCCATGAGCAAAAGGTAACACAGATTTTCGACACCATACCGTCGCAGCTACAGCGTCACGAAAAAAAGTTCCGTATTGGCGAACTCGAAAAAGGAGCCCGGACAAGAAACTATGCCAATGCTTTCTTCTGGCTTGAAGAATCACGGGTAATCAACGTTTGCTACGCGGCCACGGAACCAAATATTGGGTTGAACCTTAACCGTGATGACGCCAAAAGAAAACTCTATATGGCGGATACAGGTTTGTTGATTGCAATGGCTTTCAGCGAGAAGGATATCCAGCAGGGGCAGTTGTATAAAAAACTAATGTTTGACAAGTTGGAGATAAACAAAGGTATGCTGGTGGAGAATATTGTGGCTCAGATGTTGGTAGCCACTGGCAACAAACTGTATTTCTATTCTAACTCATCGCATGAGAAAGACGACAGGATGGAAATTGATTTCCTCGTCAGGAAACCCTCCGTAACCTCACGTCATAACATCTCTCCTATCGAAGTCAAGTCATCTACACACTACACTTTGACATCCCTGAATAAATGCATGAGCAAATATGGCGAATACCTCGCCACACCGTATGTGATACATTCAGCCGACTATATGGAGAAAGACGGAATCACATTTATCCCTTTATATATGACACCGTTACTATAAACAAATGCATACCACGATGAGCAAAGCACCAGTGATGCTTTGCCGCCGCCACCGCCCCTGCGCTCATCGTGGTGGGCTTGATGATGATGACCCCCGTGGTGAAAATTAACTGGGAAGACCCCATCGAGGCTCTCCCTGCCTTCATCACAATGGTGGTGATGCCCTTCTGCTTCAGCATCAGCGACGGCATCCTTATCGGCCTCATCAGCTACGTGCTCCTCAACGCCTTCTTTGGCAACTTCAAGAACATCACCCCCACCATGTGGGTGCTGTCCGTACTCTTTATCCTGCGGTATATATTTATATAAATGAAATAAATAGCCGGAAGCCCGTTGGGGCTTCCGGCTTCTATTTTGTACACCACCTCGCGGTCGTGCTGTATACAGGTTATGTGGGGAGGGCTGCGGTTTTAGTATTCGGTGACTAACATATGCATTGCAACCTTGATCTGCTCATCAGTGTCCTTGCAGTGAAATGCGAGCATAACCATGCGGTCGGAGGGATAATAGATTGTATAGTAACCTTTGTCACCTGACAGGGCATCGACATTGAATATATTCAGATACTTGCGTTCCGACTCAGTCTCATTTCTGTCTTGGTTGACATTGAGTCTCATAAACTTGCCAAAGCGTGGGGAATACGGCATGTCTTTCAACTGCTTGTACAGTGACTGGAAAGCCATCGTGTCCTCGGTCTCGAAGAATGTCACCGTCACGCTGTCCCCTACTGCCAATGGATAGCGTTCCACACAATAGGCACGGATTCCGGGCTGTTTCGCATACTTCTTGTAAAGAGCTGTCTGGCTATTGGCTGCAAGGCAGAGAAGCATGATGCTGACGAAGAAAAATGTACGTCTCATAATTTTTGAATTTCTTTTATATGGTTAATATTACTGTCTATCAAGGCAATCACATCGTCGGGATTGCACTGGCTGTTGCAGTAGATGCCAGTTGATGTGGCGGCCTGTACGGTGTTGCCGTGCGGCATCAATATGATCAGCAGTACGGCGGCGGCAGCCACGGCGGCGGTTGGCACCGCGATGCGCCATGCGATACGACGAGTCCGATGGCGCTCATCCAGGCGACGCTGCGCATTGGCTGCATGTATCTGTTCTATCAATTCGTCTGTATTCATATATTGTTGATTTTACGGAGTCTTTCTTTGATACGTGAGATGCGTGTAGTGACATTGGTTTGGCTGATATCCATCAGTCGGCCAATCTCATCGGTGGAGAAACCGTCAAGGTAGAGATTTATAATCCGTTGGTCGCCAGCAGGCAACATGGATATCAAGGTTTTGAGATGGGCCGACTGTTCACGGAGTGCGGTGTCTTCCGGCAGGGTAAAACCGTCAAGCGGAAGTGCCTCCACTTGTCTTTGTCGATGACGCCGCCAGCTGATGGCTGTATTCATCGCCACACAATAAACCCATGTGATTGTCTTGTGGTCGGGGCGATAATCCTTCCAGCCTATCCAAAGGTGCATCAGGATTTCCTGCCGCAGATCCCTCCTGTCCTCTGCATCTTGACAAAAGGAGCGACACACACGGTTGATGGCCGCATCGTGTTTCTCAATCAGTTCTATGAACGGGTGTTCGTCCATTGCGTTTCTTGTTTCACACCCATATTAAACGCTAAAAATCGAAAAATGTCACATCGAACATGAAATATTTTCATCATGACGAGTGCTGCCAGCATTATGTGCGACAACATTTATTATTATGGTGACGATTTAGGGGCTCTAGTATTTCCATTTTGCCATTTCAAAAAAATTGCGTATCTTTGCAAATTGAAATCCGAAGCATAAAAATTAGGACGTATGGCTTATAAGAAGAAAATTGATGTGGCATTGGTTTATGATTTCGATGGGACGCTTTCTCCCGGGAACATGCAGGAGTTTGGCTTTGTCCAAGCTATCGGAAAGGACCCCAAGGCTTTCTGGGAGAAGACCCTCGAACTATCCACCAAAAACGACGCCAGCGGCATACTGTGCTACATGTACCTGATGCTGCAGGAGGCAACAGCAAATGGCATCTCTTTGAAACGCGACTCTTTCCGGAGGTTTGGCTCGATGGTTGAATTGTTCAAAGGGGTCGAAGGATGGTTTTCGATGATCAACGACTACGGCAAATCGAAAGGGATCAACATCAAACACTATATCAATTCTTCCGGATTGAAAGAGATGATAGAAGGCACACCGATTGCCAAGAAATTTGAAAACATTTACGCCTGTTCGTTTCTATATAATGTGGATGGTGTAGCCTATTGGCCTGCCGTGGCGGTAGATTATACGACAAAAACGCAGTTCCTCTTCAAAATCAACAAAGGAATAAAGGAGATAAGCGACAATAAGAAAATCAACGAGTATGTGGCGAGAGAAGACCGTCCACTGCCATTCGAGCGGATGATCTATCTGGGTGACGGCGAGACGGACGTTCCTTGCATGAGTGTTGTGAAAGAGCAAGGGGGACACTCTATCGCCGTATATGGCGACCGCAAGAGGAAAGCCACCGCACAGCGACTGATCAAGGAACACCGTGTCAATTTTGTCTGCAAAGCCGATTACTCAGAGAACTCCGAGATACACACCACCGTGAAACTCATCCTTGACAAAATCCGCGCCGATTACGACTTTCAACAACATCTCCTGTCGCACCGACGCACATCCGACACTGACGAAAAAATCTCATGAGGAACGCCTCACGGCGTACTCCTTCATGCAATAATCTTAAAAACTATATACAGTATGGAAAACAATGAACAAAAACAGCGCAACCCTCTTGGGGTGACAGGATTCATCATTTCTATCGTGATGGTATCGCTCTTTCCTATCATGAGCTTCATCCTCGGAGACATGTCCCATCGTGGCGGGAACACCAATCTGGGAACCGACATCATCATGCTCCTTTTCTTTGTACCGTTTGCCTTTTGCATGTTGGCCGCCAAACGCAAACCGAAATGGCCTGCTATCGCCGGCACCATCATCAGCCTCGCCGGCATCGTGATGGCACTCCTCCTTCGGTTCCTCGCCTAATCTCTTTCCTATCGGTCTAAAACGACCGCAGGCCGCACAATGTGCGACCTGCGGATTAGGTTCGTGCAGTCAAATATTAGATGATGCCCTTGCCAGCTTTGAACTTGGCAACTTTCTTGGCAGCAATCTTAATGGACTTGCCGGTACGGGGGTTACGGCCGGTGCGGGCGGGACGCTCGCTGACACCGAAGGTGCCAAAGCCAACGAGGGAAATCTTGCCGCCCTTGGCGAGCTCACCCTTCACAGAGTCGACAAATGCATTGAGAGCCTTTGTGGCATCGGTTTTGGTCAGGCCCGATTTCTCAGCCATTGCGGAAACTAATTCGGTTTTGTTCATAGTGAAATGTTTTTAAGGGGTTAATTAAAAATTTTCCGATTGCAAATATATACATTTTTTTTCTTTCTGCAAGTGTGCAAGGCAAAAAAAAATCTCGCGATCCTCGTCCTGATTTTTCAAACCACTACTTTCCAGCTTGTTATATCGTAACCGCGAAGGAATTCTTCTATTGAAATTCTTTTCTTCCCGCTGAGTTGCAGACTGAATATCTTCACAAAACCGTCTCGCACTCCGACTTTTTGCACCGTTTTGCGGTCACTCACCAGTTGGCCCACCACGCTGTCGGACGAGGGTTCAAAAGCGGCCTCGTAGACTTTGAATTGCTGCACAATTCCTTTGGCATCGACCATCTGCATGGTGGCGGCGGGATAGGGAGAGAGGCCTCGGATGAAGTCGACTACTTGACTGCCGGGTTGATTCCAATTGATGGCACAGTCGGCTTTGAATATCTTGGGGGCTGGTTTTAAGATGTCGGCTACCTGCTGCGGCTTGCCCTGCAACGTGCCGTCAGCCAAGCCGGCAAGTGTCTCCACCACCAAACGGCTGCCCATGTCGGCTAGCCGGTCGTGGAGGCTCTCGGCAGTATCATCGGGAAAGATGGGTGTGGACTGCTGCAAGAGAATGCTCCCCTCGTCGATACGCTCATTGAGCAGGAACGTCGTCACGCCCGTCTCACGCTCGCCATTGATAATCGCCCAGTTGATGGGGGCTGCGCCGCGGTACTGTGGCAGCAGCGAGGCATGTAGGTTGAATGTCCCCATCGGGGGCATGGCCCACACGCTTTGGGGCAACATGCGGAACGCCACGACTACAAAGATGTCCGCATTCCAGTCCTTCAACGCCGACTGGAACTCTGGGTCGCGCAGCCGCTCGGGTTGCAGCAGGGGCAACTGATGGTCGAGGGCATACTGCTTCACCGGCGAGTAAGTCATCTTTAGCCCGCGGC
Source organism: uncultured Bacteroidales bacterium (assembly GCA_905234695.1). Taxonomy (GTDB): domain Bacteria; phylum Bacteroidota; class Bacteroidia; order Bacteroidales; family P3; genus Colimorpha. Next base: position 11,333 of record CAJOHZ010000041.1, read on the forward strand.
CGGTTGGGCGGTCGGGCACGGTGACCACACCCACCACAGGATACCCCGCCGTGCGGATGGCGTCGAGTGAAGCCACGGCGAAATCCGGTGTGCCCATGAAGACCACTCTGGGGAATTGGGATTGGGATGTTGGGTATTGAGAATCCATAAAGGTGGATTATTGACGTTGTCTGTTAAGATGTATCATCTTCAGCGCGGTGACGGCTCCTTCGGTGCCTTTGTTGCCGTGCTTGCCGCCCGACCGCTCGCGGGCTTGCTGCATGTCGTTGGTGGTGAGCAGGCCGAAGATCACAGGCCGCTCGCGTTTGAGCGACAGATTTGTCAGTCCCTGCGACACCGCCTCGCAGATGAAGTCGAAATGGCGGGTCTCGCCTTGGATGACGCATCCCAGACAGATAGCCGCATCGCAGCGGGGATCCGAGAGGGCGATGTCGGCCCCGGTAGTGAGTTCATAGCTTCCAGGCACATGCAGCACCTTGATATTGGCCTCCTGCACGCCGTGTTGCAACAGGGTGTCGTAGGCTCCCTGAAGCAGTGCATCGGTGATCTCGGGGTTCCATTCCGCCACCACAATGGCAATACGGTAATCGCTGCCGTCGGGCACGGTGGCGGGGTTGTAGTCGGAGAGGTTGACTTTCTTTTGCATGGATTGAACAGTTTGAGGATTATCGCACACGCACTTTTACGCCAGACTTGTACTTCTTGACATCGGGGTTCAGCTCCCGCAGTTTTTCAGGGGTAGTGTGGTTGCGCTTGGCAACAGACTCGATGGTGTCGCCTTTCTTCATGGTGATATATATGGGTCCTGTGGGTTTCTTACGCACCTTCTCCGCCTCCTCGGGTACGATGCTCTTGTCGGCCTTGTACACCGATGCCTCGCCGCCACGGGGCTTGCGAATGCCGAAATAGGTCTTGTCAAGATAGAGTTTGTGGGTGCGGAGGGTATAGTTGGAGAAATCCAGAATCCACTCGGGGTCGAACGGCTCATACTGAAACCTCACTTCGAAATGTAGATGGGGACCGGTGCTGCGGCCTGTGCTGCCGCCCAGGCCCAATGTCTGTCCGGCACGCACCACCTGAAGGGGCTTGACATTAATCTTGGAGAGGTGTCCGTATACGGTTTCCAGCCCGTTGTAGTGACGCACCACGACAAGATTACCGTAGGCTCCCATGGGACGGGCGATGCGGACCACTCCGTTGAAGGCACAGCGCACCGGGTCGCCGGTGCGGAGGCGGACATCCACCCCTCGGTGGGGACGGTTCCAGCGCCACCCGTAGGGCGAGGTGATGATATTCTTGACGGGGAAGCAGAACTTCTCGTCGTTCTTCAGCAGCCGTATAGTGATTTCATCGGGCAAAGAGTCCATCGACAAATCGCGCAAGCGCACCTTGGCGCCCGAAAGGTTGCGGCCATACCACAATGCCGACGGAGCAGGCAGCGAAGCGTCGTAAATTACATCTATCAAGTCGTCGCCGTTGGCAAGGACGGTATCAATGGCGGTAGGCTCGGGTTCCGGCTCGTGAATCTCCAATGCCGGGCGGGCCTTGTCGGTGACGGGCTTGCCGCCTTTCTTGGCGTTTTCCTTAGCCTCGGCGGCCCTGGTCTTGGCCTTCCCTTCGCGTATCTGGGCGTTGATAAGTGAGTCGTAATAGCTCTCTTTGCGCGGTTGCTGTGCCATAAGCATCCCCGAGATGGAGAGGGTTGTCACCAATACCAGTAGCATCTTCAGTTGCCGCCGCATACGGCCAATGGGAACGCCCAGCATTTCGCGGTACTTGGCCACCGTCCGCCGCGCCACGGGATAGCCCTTGTCGGTCAGCAGGCGGGCCAGCGCATCGTCGGTCAACGGATTGCGCTTGTCCTCGTGGTCGATGAGGGCCTGCAGTTCCTGGCGCACCGACTCGGTTGCCACCTCCTCACCGCTATCGGTGGTGATGGACTGCGAGAAACAGTCTTTCAGCAGGAAGGTGCCGAACTCGGTCTGTACATACTTGCTGTTAACCACTCTGGAGATGGTGGAGATATCATAGCCCGACTCCTCGGCCACATCCTTCTGCAGCAGCGGCCGCAGGTCGGCGCTATCGCCCGTAAGGAAGTAACGGCGCTGCCGTTTCAGAATCACCTGCATGACACGCCACATGGTCGCATGCCGTTGTTTAAGGGTGTCCACCAACAGGTTTGCGCTATCTGTCTTGCTTCTCAGGAACTCCATCGCCTCCTTGTCGGACGCCGACGGATGGGCCAAAGCCTGCATCTGCTGCAGCATCTCCTGATAGTAGCGGTTCAGCTGCAATTGGGGCAGCCGCCTGTCATTGAGGGTCAGCTGCAGGGTGTCGTCCTGTCGGGTGACGATGAAATCGGGCACAATATAATGGGTCTGAGGGGCATCACCCTCGCCTCCGGCAGGTTTCGGGTTGAGGCGCTGGATGCGTTCCAGCGCGGCGTGCAACTGATTCTCGTCGATGGCGAGGCGTTCCATGATGCGGTCGTAGTTGCACTTGGCAAACAGGTCAAAACAATCATCCACCACCGCTGTGGCCCAGCGTGTGGCATCGCTTCCATCGGTAGCGCGGTGAAGCTGTAGCGAAAGGCACTCCTGCAGGGTGCGGGCACCAATGCCGGCGGGTTCGAGACTCTGCAGCACATCCAACACCTCCAGCACCTCCTCTCTCGACACCTCAATGCCTTGGGTGAAGGCCAAGTCGTTAGCCACCAAATCCACATCACGGCTCAGATAGCCGGCATCGTCCAGACTGCCTATCAACTCTTGTGCGATGGAGCGCTGGCGGTCGGTAAGGGTGCGCAAGGCCAACTGCCCCACCAGACGGTCCACCAACGACTCTTCCGCCACATACACTGTCTCTGAACGCGACTGGTTACGGTCGCGCTCCTGCCGCTCGCGGTAGCTGTAGTCATCATCGTCGGCATCTGCCAACCCCTCTTCGCCGCTCTCGTCGGGCAGCGACTCCATGGCCTCGTCGCCAGTGGCATTCACCTCCAGCAGCGGGTTCTTCTCCACCTCCTCTTTCAACATCTGGTCGAGGGAGGTGACAGGCATCTGCAGCATCTGCATCAGCATCAACTGCTGAGGCGAGAGCTTCTGCTGCATCTTCATCTTCTGTCGCTGTCCTATCATGGAGCCGTCGGGGTAAAAACGTATATACAATAACGCTGGGCGCAAATATAATATTATTCTTTCTCCTTAAAAAAATTCTCTTGGAAATTGAGCAGGTAGAGGCGGTGCGTGGCGCGGGTGACGGCGGTATAGAGCCACCTCAGGTACTCCCTGTCCAACATTCCGTCGGCCAGATAGCCCTGGTCCACAATCACCGTAGCCCACTGGCCGCCCTGTGTTTTGTGGCAGGTGAGGGCATACGAGAATTTAATCTGCAATGCATTGTAATAGGGGTTCTGCTTCACCGCCCGCAGACGGTCGGCCTTGTAGGGCAGGTCGGCATAATCCTCCATCACCGCCTCGAACAGCCGTTGCGACTCCTCGGCGGTCAACGAGGGCGACTCGGAGTGCAACGTGTCCAGCAGCAACTTGCAGTCCTGCACCGGAGCGTCGGGGTAGTCCACAAAGCGCAGCGAGGCATCCACAAAACGGAATCCATACAGCTCTTGGTGGTTGCGCACGCTCATCACTTCCACGATGTCGCCGTTGGCCACAAACCCTATCTCACTCTCCGCGTCCAGCCAGTAGTAATTGTTCTTGACCACCATGAGGTAATCACCTGCGTTGACCTCCTCCTCGCGGAAGAGCACCCGGTTGCGGATTTCCCTGTTGAACATGTTGGCGCGTTTATTGCTGCGGGTGACCACCACCACCTGTTCCACCCCCTCGGCGGTGTATTCCCTGTGCAATGTCTCCTCCAGGTCGGCCCCTCCGAGGCGCACCACATCGTCGCAGTCGGCCAAGTCAAATAACGGCAAGTCGGGTGTCCCGCCATCCGTCAACTGCATAATCTGCGTGCGCAGCAGGGTTGCGTTCAGCAGCACACCCGAAAAATGCTGTTGCCGCACCACCTCTGTCAGTTCACAATAGTACACCTTCAATCCCACCATCGCCTGCAGATATTCCACCTCCAACGCGGGGCTCTCGGCCGCCCCCACAGGGGGCAGCTGAGCGGTGTCGCCGACAAACATCAGCCGGCAGTGGTCGCCCTCGACAACATATTCCACCAAATCCTCCAGCAGGCTGCGGCGACCATAGCCCTCCTCCTGCCCTATCATCGACGACTCATCGACGATAAACAGTGTATACTTGTGCTTGTTGGTTGCACGTCTCATGTGCATCGCCCCGCTACCGTCAGTGACCGTCTGGTAAATCTTCTTGTGGATGGTATAGGCCTTCCGACCCGAATAGCCTGCCAGCACCTTGGCCGCCCGCCCCGTGGGGGCCAGCAGCAAGGTGTCGATGCCCAGTGCGTCGGCCGATTGTATCAGGGCGCTGACCAACGAGGTCTTGCCTGTGCCGGCATAGCCTCGCATCACAAAGGCCGAAGCCTCGTCGGGGTCGTACAAGAAACGCACCATCGTCTCCACCGCCGCCTGCTGTCCTTCGGTAGGCTGGTGGGGAAAGTGCGAAAGGATGTAGCGGGTCACCTGTTCCAACATATCTGCCGCTGTCGGGGTTACGCAAAAAGGAGGTCCGCCAGACAGGCGAATCTCCTTATACTTGATTGTTGCAAATCGGGATTATTATTCCTCCGTGGCGGCATCGGTGGCCTGCGGAACGGCGGGCTGTGCCTGCGGAGCGGCATTCACGCTTTTGGCGGCATCAACACCCACACCAGTGGTGAGCGACGTGTCGTCGTTGCCACGGGGAATGAACGCTGCGGCGGAAAGGCTCAGCACAAGCAGGATTGCCACCAACCACCAAGTGATTTTCTCAACGGTCTCGGTGGTCTTGCGGACACCCATAATCTGGTTCGGAGCGGAGAAATTGGCTGCCAAGCCGCCGCCTTTGGAATTCTGGACCAATACCACGGCTGCCAGCAGGACACATACAATCAGGATAAGGATTACGATAACTGTGTACATTTGTGTTTGTTTTAATTATTATTTCTTCTCTTCCATGCGCGCTTTCAGGGCGGCAATTTGGAGTGCAAAAGTACTACTTTTTTCGGGATTTTTGACTATTAATTTCTCATATATTGCCACCGCTTGTTCGAATTTTCCCTGCTGCTCAAGTATAACAGCAAGAGTCTCAGTACCTATCGAATTATCGGCCTGCACACTTTTTTTCGCCAGCTCCTGCACCGACACCTCCTCGAAACCATTCTCGTCAAGCACGATTCCGCCATCCTTTTCCAAAAAATTGGACAAGATGACACTTTTGGGAGCCGTTTTGAACGAAATCTCTTGGTATGAGTTGATTTCCTGCAATATATCCATCTCCTGAGTCCTTGTCTCGGCCTTGGCCGGAGCGAGGGGAACGGTGGGTGCTTTCGCCGGTTTCAGCGGTTGCGGACGCACTGCAGATTTCGGCTGTGCCTCCAGCAATCCGTACAGCAGGCTTGGGTCGGCCATGTACTGTGCCACGCGTGGCAGCGACTGTTTCTCCCACAGCGCGGCTCCGTTGGCCTTGTCGGCCAGCAGGGCCAGCACCTGCAACGGCGCACTATAGGGATGGCTGTCGCGTGCACGGCGCAACGCTTCCCACTCCTCGGGCGTACACACCCCGGGCGCGTCTATCAGTCTGCCAAAAACGGTTTTATCCATCGCGGAAGCCATAATTTCTGCATCAATTGAGAATGCAAAGTTACGCATTTTTTTCGGACTACACGAAAAAACAATTTATTTTAACATTCATACATTTGTTTTTCAAACATTTATCGATAAATAAATCAGAAAGAATTCATTTTTTTCTTGTCAATTCAAAAAAAGTTTGTACTTTTGCAACTCCAAATAACGAGTAAAAATGAAGAGAACATTCCAACCATCACGCAGAAAAAGAGCCAATAAGCACGGATTTCGTCAGAGAATGTCGACCGCCAACGGGAGAAAAGTTTTGGCCGCACGCCGCAGAAAAGGCAGAAAAAAACTGACCGTGTCCGACGAGCGATAAGCATCGCCTCTTCGGGTTCATTATAGACTCTTTGCAAAGAGAGAAAGAAGTATTGTATCCAGTACTTCTTTTTTTGTCCCTAACGGATTCCAAATGAAAATGCGCAAAACCAAGGAACAGCCCGTCATCGAAGAGGTCACCATCACCGACATCGGTGCCGAGGGTAAAGCCATCGCCCGCATCGACGGCATGGTGGTGTTTGTCCCCTTCGCCGTCCCGGGCGATGTGGTGGACCTCAAACTCATCAAAAAGAAGAAAAACTATGCCGAGGGGCGTGTGGTAGACATCCGTCACTACTCCGACAAGCGCATCGAACCCCGCTGTCCGCATTTTGGCACCTGCGGTGGCTGCCGGTGGCAGAACCTCAATTATGCCGACCAACTGGCCGCCAAACAGCAGCAAGTGCGCGACAACCTTGAGCGGTTGGGCGGCATTGACTGCTCCGGAATGCGCGACATCTGTGGTTCCGAGGCCATATACAACTATCGCAACAAATTGGAGTTCACCTTCTCCACCCGCTCGTGGCAGGAGCAGCCTCCCTTTACCGACCAACCCGCCCTGGGATTCCATATCCCCACCCTCTTCGACAAGGTGCTCAACATCGAACACTGTATCCTCCAAGACGATCTCTCCAACCGCATCCGCCTGACGGTACGCGACTACGCCTTCCGTCACAATCTCACCTTCTACGACATCCGCAACCACACCGGATGCCTCCGCAATCTCGTTATCCGCAACACCGCCGACGGCCAGTGGATGGTCGTCCTCATCATCGCAGAAAAACAACCTGGCTGGGAGGGGTTGATGACCCATCTGCGCGATCAGTTCCCACAGCTCACCTCGCTGCAATACATCGTCAACGAAAAGTTCAACGACTCCTATTCCGACCTGCCCTCCGTCACCTTCGCCGGACAGGACCATATCGTTGAGACCATGGAGGGTTACCAAGGGGCCACACCCCTGCGATTCACCCTCCGTCCGCAGACCTTCTACCAGACCAACTCGCGCCAAGCCTGGCGGCTTTACAGCTTCGTGGCCGACTTCGCCGAACTGCAGCCTGACGACACCGTCTACGACCTCTACACCGGCACCGGTACCATCGCCCTCTTCCTAGCCCGAATGTGTCGCCACATCGTCGGCATTGAATATGTGGAAGATTCCGTCGCCGCTGCCCGCGAGAACGCCCTCCAAAACCATATTGACAATGCCGAGTTCCATGCGGGCGACCTCGCCAAGGTGCTTACCACCGATTTTATTGCCGCCCACGGCACCCCGGATGTCGTCGTCACCGACCCGCCCCGCGCCGGGATGCACGAAAACGTCATCCAGCAACTCCTTGCCGCTGCGCCACGCAAAATCGTATATGTCAGTTGCAACCCCGCCACCCAAGCCCGCGATGTCGCCCTTCTGGCCGAACGTTATCAGGTAGGCCGCATCCAACCTGTCGACATGTTCCCCCACACCCAGCATATCGAAAACATTGTCGAGCTGACCCTCCGCGGCTGAGGCCCTCTCCCCTGCCCCGACAGGCGTTTCCGCAATATTTTTTCTGCAAAAGATGTATGTTTCAAAAAAAAATAGTATCTTTGCATGTTGTTGTGACCCTAACGGGCTCCGCAATGCACTATATAATATATTGACAATAAATAAGTAAAATAACCGTACAAATTTTCACTCAAGATGAAGAAAGCACTATTCACTGTACTTTTAATCCTTGCCACTTGCACAATGGCACAGGCACAAGAGAAAGCTTCGCGCACCATTATCACCTGCGATACTGCAGCGTGCGAGAGTTTCTATTGGAACGCCAACGGGCAGACGTACACCTCTGACGCTATCGAGACTTACGTCAGCGGCGACACGCTCTATGTCTTGAATCTGACCATCGACCATCAAGTCACGACTGCCGAGAACGTCACCGTAGACCGTTGCTCCTACACCTGGCGCAACGTCACCTACTCCCAGTCGGGCGTCTATCGCGACAGCATTCCCACACAGACCGCCTGCGACAGCCTGTTCGTGCTCACCCTCACCGTCACCAACACAGAGGCCGACACCTCGGTCGTCGTGTCCTGCGGTGCCCACATGTGGAACGACAGCCTCTACACTGTCACTGGTGTCTATGTGGATACTACCCACCTCTTCAACAACACATGCACTCATCTTGATGTGCTCGACCTGACCGTCAATGCCCTCGCCACTGTTTACGACACTGTGGTCAACTGCGGCACCTATCTCTGGGACGGCGACACGCTCACTGCCAGTTGCGACACCCTGCATATCGTCAGCGACACCGTAGTAGGTTGCGATTCCATCTACCGCTTGCACCTCACCGTCCTCAGCAGCGATACCACCCTCTCCGAGATGGAATCCTGCGGAAACTACACTTGGCACGACAGCACTTACACCGCTACCGGCAGCTACCTCGACTCCACCTACACCGCCGACAGCAGCTGCATCCATTTCTTCCAACTCAACCTGACGGTCAATCCTTCCATCCATTTCTATGACACCATGAGCCTCTGTGGCCGCTATGTGTGGGGTACCGACACACTCACCGCCAGCTGCGACACTGTGCATGTCGTCAGCGACACCGTGTTGGGATGCGACACCCTCAACCACCTCCACCTCACTATCACCGTCGACACTGCCGACCATGTCACCGACTCGGCTTGTGGCCGCTACATCTGGCTCAACAACGACACCCTCACCGTTAGCGGTGAATACGACACCCTCCTCACCGACCCTGTCACCTACTGCGCCACCTACCATTCCCTCTCGCTGAGCATCATCAATGGCATGAATACTCTCGACAGCATTTCGCGGTGCGGCGACTACCGCTGGTACGACAGCACCTACACCGCCACCGGCACCTATACCCATGTGACCCACAACGCCGACACCACACTCCTCTGCGACACCACCCATACGCTTGTGCTTACGGTCCTCGTGGACACCGCCGCAGTCGAGAAAGACTCCGCCTGTCTCAGCAGAATTTGGCGTGGACACACCTTCTCCGCCACTGGCGTCTACAACATCCTCGACACCAACAGAAACACCCACTGCGTAACCTATCGTACCCTGAACCTCAAAATCAAGACTCCGCGTCAGGGTCACACCGATACCACGATGAACGTCTGCGACCAGGCTCGTTTCCGCGTCAGCACTTGGAACGGCCTCAAGAACATGGAATTCAAGCGTGATACCACCTTCGACACCATGGTCTACCGTCATATCTGGAACGACTGCTGGGACAGCACCATCCACCTCACCGTGATTCTCCGCCACAGCAGCTACTCCGACACCAACGTCTATGCCTGCGACAGTTTCTACTGGGATCGCAACAAGACCACCTACCGCAAGACCCCGTCGGACACCGTCCGTGTCCGTCTTACCGGTGTCTCCAATGTCGAAAACTGCGACAGCATCCACCGTCTGATTCTGAGCGTCCGCAAATCGCCCGTCATCACCGCCATCAATGGTGAGTGGCATCTCAATGCCGGCGACACTGCCGTCCTCTACCCCACTGCCACCGAAGGCTCCGCCTACCGCTGGACCTATGGCAACCAGAGTTCCACGGACGACACGCTGGTCATCCCCAACGTACAGGGCAACCTCGATGTCACCCTCTATGCCACTCTGGCCTTCCCCGAGGACAACAACCTCGCCTGCCACGACACCAGCTGGATTACCATCGTTACCTTTGTGGGCATTGACCCGGCCGGTGACGTCGAGCTCTCGCTCTACCCCAACCCCACCGTTGGACAGCTCAATATCGAGAGCGGTGCCGCCATCCGTCAGGTGGCCATATACAATGCCTTGGGCCAGGAGGTCTCCCTCTTCCGCGACCTCGGTACCAAGGGTCTCCTCAACCTCTCCAGCCTTGCCAAGGGTGCATACTCCCTCCGCATCGCCTTGGAGAACGGAGAGACCGTGATACGCAAAATCGTCATCACCCGATAGTGACACGACAACCATCCCACCAAGCGTTCGACACTCCCGTGTCGGACGCTTTCTTTTCCACCAATCCATGAGCCACCGTCCTCTCCTAGCCCTCGCCACCGTACTGCTCGTTGCAGCCTCCTGCCAGCGTGCTCCTCAGCCCGTCCGGCTGCAAGGGACTGCCCAAGGCACCTACTACACTATTGCCTATTACGACTCCCAGGGCCGCGACCTTGGCAACTCAGTGAAAAGCTTCCTTGACGACTTCGACTGCACCGCCTCTCTATGGGTGGAGAGTTCCCTCCTACGGCGCGTCAACAGCAATACCACCGACACTGTCAACCACCTCTTCGCCGACCTCTTCCAGAAATCCGACAACATCCGCCGCTACACCCACGGGGCTTTCGACTGCCGTGTGGGACGATTGGTACAGGCTTGGGGATTCAGCTTCCGCCAAAGCGAGGAGCCCAACCCCGCCACCCTCGACAGCCTCTTGCGCTCAGCCCACGGCTCCGTTTGGCTCGACACCACCGCCAATCACGACATCCTCCTCCGGAAGGATGACCCTGCCACAGAACTCGATTTCAACGCCATCGCACAAGGATACAGTGTCGACCTCTTGGCCCGACAGTTCGACTCACTGGGGGTGGAGAACTATCTCATCGACATCGGAGGTGAAGTCATCGCCAAGGGTCGCAAGCCCTCTGGCGAAGCCTGGACAGTGGGTATCGAACGTCCCGCCCCCACCGCCGACAGTCCGCAAGAATTGGAAACCGCCATACGTCTGGAGGATGCCTCGGTAGTCACTTCCGGCAACTACCGGAAATACTACGAACGCGATGGGATACGCTACTCCCACACCATCGACCCTGCCACAGGACAACCCGTACAACATTCTCTACTCAGCGTCTCGGTGGTCAGCCGCGAAGCGTGGTATGCCGATGCCATGGCCACCGCCTTCATGGTCATGGGCATGGAGCAGTCGCTCCAGTTCATCCACGACCATCCGGAGAACTCCGACATACAGGCCGTCTTCTTCATCTACGACGACCACGGCGAATATTGTACCTTCGCCACCCCCGCATTCCAGCAACTCATAAAAGAATAAAGAATATGAAATCAATGACTGGCTTCGCCAAGAAGCAATGCATCGCCAACGGGCACAAATACACCATTGAAATCAAAACCCTCAACAGCAAGGCCATGGATACCAACGCCAAGATGCCTTCACGGTTCCACGCCCACGAATTGGAGATACGTACCCTGCTGAACCGACTGGAACGTGGCAAGGTTGACTTCCTCCTCACCGAAGAGGCCGGCACTGCCGCCGGCAGCCAACTCAACAAGGCACTCGCCACACAACATCTGCAGGAAATCCGCCAGCTGTCAGACGAGCTGCACATCGACCCGGCCACCCTCTTCCCTTCGGTCATCACACTCTCCGACCTGTGGGTTAACAAAGAGGAGTGCGACCTCGACGAAGAAGAATGGTCCCTCGTGGCAAAAACCATAGAGGAAGCTATCGCTGAAGTCGACCGTTTCCGCCTTCAGGAAGGCGAGGTACTGAAGCGCGATTTTGTCAAGCATGTCGATGCCATTGAACAGCGCCTCCACGCCCTCGACCGTTATGAAGCCGAACGCATCACCACCGCCAAGGAGCGTATCCGCAAATACTTCGCCGAAGCCGCCATCAAGGAGGTTGACCAGAACCGTTTCGAGCAAGAACTTATCTACTATCTGGAAAAGCTGGATATCACCGAAGAGAAAATACGCCTTGCCAAGCATATCGACTACTTCCGCCACACCATGGACACGGAAGAAGGCAGCGGCAAGAAACTCGGCTTCATCGCACAGGAGATGGGACGAGAGATCAACACCACCGGCTCCAAGGCGAACCATGTGGAGATTCAGAAATTAGTGGTGGAGATGAAAGATGAGTTAGAGAAAATCAAAGAGCAGTTGGGCAACATTCTCTAACCAGACA
>CAJOHZ010000042.1 GCA_905234695.1 uncultured Bacteroidales bacterium
TGCATTCCAGTCGAACATCATGTATGGCACGTATGACGTGTCAAAATAGGTCTCCGGTTGTTGCGCTCTTATCGCAACGGGTTGCAAAAGCGCCAACAACCCGATAAGAATCAATCCTTTTTTCATTGTCATAATGTTTTGGAAATTTCGATTTGCAAAAGTATAAAGAATTTTTCAATCCTGCAAATTTTTAACATTTTGCCCCATTTCCGGACACTGGGTGACAAGGGAGTGGCTTCGGTGTGGTCCTTATGCGGTTTCGGTGCGCCTTCGGTTCTTCTCCAATGCTTCTCTAGTACTTCTCCAATACTTCTCCAATGTAGATTGGGAGAAGTGCGGGGAAAGTGTTGGGTATGCGTAAGATAAGAGTAAAAGGAAGGAAAAGGGAACATAAAAGGAACACCGAGAGACGATTGGGAGAAGGTTAATGTTTTTCGTCTATGTCGGGAAAAAGTTATATTTTTGCAACGTCAAATTTCGCGACACCAAACCCAATACAACATCCGATAACACTGAGTTTCCGCATGAAAACATACACACACGAGGTCAAATACTATGAGTGCGACAGGATGGGCATCACCCACCACTCCAACTATATACGATTCATGGAAGAGGCACGTGTCGACCTGATGGACCAGCTGGGCTACGGCTTCGACCGCATGGAGGCCGAAGGGGTGGTCTCGCCCGTGGTTTCGGTTGAATGCCAGTACAAACACCCCACCACTTTCAAGGACCCTATCGACATCGAGGTTGACGTGGCGGAGACGAGCCCGCTGAAAATCACGTTCCGCTATACCATGCGCTGCAACGGGATCTTGGTCTGCCTAGGCCGCAGCACCCACTGCTTCCTTGAAAACGGAAAACCTGTCGTCCTCGCCGACCGCTTCCCTACCCTCTACAAGTCCCTGCTGTCGTAACCGTTCATTTCACCCGCTGCCAGTACACGCTCTCGCTGATGCCCAGCAGGGTACCTTTGATGCACAGACGTCCATCGCTGGTGAACTCCGCAGTCATATTGGCACGGAAACCCCGTTGCGGGTCATAGACTTTGGTATCGTCCCAACGATGCTTCTTGGCATTGTATTTGAGGCCGGAGAAGAGTATCACTTGGTCGGCGGGCTTGGTGCGGAGGCTCTTGTCGGGGTTCTTGACGTCCAGAATCTTGTTGCCGTTGGCATCCTTGTCGCGCTCCAGCCAGATGACCTGTGCACGGTAGGTGCCGTCGGTGAGTTTGACGATTTTCACTCGGAAGCGGTCGTCGCCTTGTTTACCGCTGTAGGTGCCGACAATATTGTCGCCATTGTCGTTCAGCGGATTCTGCGCCTGTAGGGCAAACGGCGTGAGGATAAAGGTGAACATCATGCTGATGCACACGAGGGTTTTGGTTAAAAAATGGTTTCTCATCGTAGTGGATTTTTCGTTTTCAGGTTATTTCAATTTCTTCTGTTCCCAAGTCCATCCGGCGACGGGCAACGGCCTATCTTCATTGTAATTTCCCCCTTGTATTACAGCTGTTGCACCGGGAAGGTGAAATAAGTATCGGGGTAAGGTTCGTCGCAAAGGGTGAAGTGCCACCACTCGCTGTCAAGGGGTTTGAATCCGTGGCGCAGCATGGCGTTGCGCAGTATCATGCGGTTGGCAAACTGCTCCGCGGTGAGGGTGTCGTTCGGCCTGTATTCGCCCGTCTCGGGATTGCCGCCACAGTCGGGATGGCTCTCATCGCCAAACCAGTCGAAGGTGGCGCCCATGTCCACGTCTTTCTCGGCACGCATGTCGAAGAGCGTAAGGTCCACCGTCGAGCCGCGGGTATGACCGCTCTTCTCCATGATATACTCCAGTTCGAAAAGGCGGCTTTTGTCGACATCGGGGTAGAAATACTGTTTCGTCACCGTGTCGGGGATGTCGGCCGCCCAGCGGACAAAGTGGTCGACCGCCATCTGGGGACGGTAGGCGTCGAATATCTTGATGATGTAGCCTTGCGCCTTGAGGTCGTCGCTGACGGCACGAAGGCTGTCGGCAGCCCGTCTGGTGAGCAGCGCGGTGGGTTGCAGGTAGCCGTCGATGCGGGTTCCCACAAAATTATAGGTGCTGTAATAGCGGATTTCCAACAAAGCATCGGGCACCACGTCGGTGATGGTGACAAAGTCGCTGCTGTCTTCTTCGGGCAGCGGAGATTGGACATGGCCACATGCCGCAAACAGCAACACCAGCCCTGCAAGGATAAGTTGTTTTCTCATATCCACATGAAAATTAAATTATTCTATGAAACCCAAGAGTGACTTCTCCACAAATAATCTTACATAAACAAACGCAACGGCCTCACTTTTATTGTATACTTGTTTATTGCAGGTAGGGACCCGTGACAGAGTCGGGACACGCTACCATTGCCTTGGGCGTTCCCGTAAAGATGACCTTTCCGCCCATCGCACCGCCACCGGGTCCCAACTCGACAAGATAGTCGTACGCTTTCAACATCTCGATGTTGTGCTCTATGAGGAAAACGGGAAGCCCGTCGTCCTCGCCGACCGCTTCCCCGTCCTATACCAAGCCCTCATGCCAGCATGCGCACAATAGGCATGGTCAATGAGCGTTAGGTATTATGTCTTTTCTATATCCCGTTATTTTCCTTCTACACCATTCTTCAAATCCATCAGTCGGCGACGAGCGATGACATAAGTGGTGTGACGGTCGGTGATGGCGTTCTGGGCCTGCAGAAGCAAGGTATGAGCCTGCAACACCTCAGAGAGGGTCGCGACACCCGCCTCATAGTTTAGGCTAGCCAAACGGTAATTCTCCCGTGCGATTTCCATTGCTGCGGAATCAGACTTCATGAGCATAGCGGCATCCAGCATGTCGCTGTAGGCTTTCTCTTCTTCCAGCGACATCATGTGGTTATAGTAGTCTTGTTTGAATTGTGCCTCTTGGATGCGGATATCGTGCTGCTTCAACTTATACGAGGACTCCCACCAACTGGAGAGTGGCACCGAGAGCGAAAGCAGTGCCACCGCGTTGGCCGAAGGGTCGTTCTTGATTATATTGCCATAATAGGCCGACCCTACCAAGGTGAGTTGGGGCAACGTTTCGCCGAGGGTGAGTCTTCGTTGCAGTTGCTCGGCTTCGACGCCCAGCTGCAACAGGCGTGTTTCGGGACGGACTGACTGGGCATTTTGCGCGGAGAGCTGAAAGTCGAGAGCCGCCTCACAACTCTCGTATATAACGGGGTCAATGAAAATCAATGTGTCACTATATTCGATACCTATCTGGCAACACAGCAGACGCTTGGAGAGGCGGATGCCGCTGGCCAGTTGTTGCTGGTTGGCAAGCATCTCGTTGCGCTTGAGCTGCAGTTGCAAGGCATCGGCGCGGGTGACGAGGCCGTTGACCAAAGCCGACTGAACAACACGGTCGAGAGAGTCGATGAGTGCCAATGCGGCCGTCACCGTAGCCACCTTCTGTTGCAATCCTGCCACAAGGTAGTAGGAAGATTCAATATTCTCAATAACATCGCGCATCTTCATGTCAGCCTGTAGCTCGGCTGCCTCAACACCCAAGTTGGCCAACTTGTTGCCAGTGATGATACGCCCTCCGGCATAGAGGGGCTGTGCAGCCAGAACCGACCCACTGGCACCCTTCTTCATCAACGATACCTCATTTTTGATATCGCTTTCTTCGGACACCATGTCGTAGAGGTCTTGTAGCAACGACTGCATATCATTAGACTGCACATCCTCAATCCCGAATCGGACAAGCGGATTGGCCGAGTAGTAGCCTATCCCTGACAGATTTACCTGGGGAAAGTATTTGGTAAACACCTGACGTTTCACCGCGTGGGCACGGTCAATCTCCATCTGCGAGGTGCGTATCTCCACATTGTTATGCCGGGCAAGAGCCAAACAACTGTCGAGCGTAAGGAACTGCGCCCGAGAGGAGAACGGCGATAAGCATAAGGTAAATATGCCGATGCACAAAATGGCTCTTTTCAATATTTTGCATTCCATTTCCATTGTCATTTTCTTACGACATGTCTAGGTCTGAAGTTCTTACGCTTCTTGTTTTCGAATACCACACAGTAGGCCACGGGCAAGATGGTGATGATAAGCGGCAGGGTAAAGAGGGTACCGAAACATATCACCACGCCCATAGGCATCCACAGCATGGTACCGGCCAGAATCATGGGCACCACACCAATGGCCGTTGTGGCCGAAGTGAGGAAGATGGGCCTCATACGGCGCAGACCAGCCTGATAGGCGGCATCGGTGACAGAGAGCAGATCCTTGGTCCGCAGTTCTGCCACATAGTCGTACATGATGATGGCGTTGCGCACGATGATACCCACCAGCGAGATGAGACCCAATACTGCCGAAATGGAGAAGTCAAGTCCGAAAATCCACAAGCCGAAGGTGGCTCCAAAAACGCAAAGCACTGCCATCGAGATGGAGAGCAACGAGATGTCCAATTTGCCATAGTGAATGATGAGTACCAAGAACATGACACAGATGGCAGCCACCACGGACATCAGCAGATTGGGCAGCATGCTGGACGTAATAGCATAGGTGCCACCGGGCTCGACAGTAACGCCGGCAGGCAGTTTCATCTTGTCGAGATCCCGCTTGACCTTGTAGTATTCCCGTATCTGGCCATTGCCCTGCATCACGTCAGCCGACACGGTGACGCAACGCACACCGTTGTGATGGGGCATGTTGCTATGATGGAACCGCGGCTGGATGTCGGCCACCTGGCGGAGAGGAACCCATGACCCAGGCTGCGCACAAGGTATCAGCAAGTCTCCCAACGAGCCATAGTCAATATGCTGTTTGCCTTCGGAATAGATAGAGATTGGGATATTGTAATCTCCCTCCCAGAGGGTAGATAGGGTAGTACCCGAAAGTGTACTGCTCAGATAGACAGAAAGTGAGGACTGTGTAACACCCAACCGGTTGGCAACATCGGGCTTCAATACCACATCCACGATTTCCTCTGTCTCGTCGTAGTCGGAGTGAACGTAGAACAGGTTGGGGTTCTGCTTCATCAACCGCAACAACGAGTCACGCACCGTAGCTATATCGGCATAGTTGTCACCCTTCACGTAAAACTCTATCGGTGCCAACACCGTTTGGTAGTCCATCTGCTTGAAGCGTATCTGTGCCGCTGGGAAAACATTCTCATAGCGTTGTGCATATTCCGCTATCAGTTCCTTCGTGGCCTTATCGCTCACGGTGTTGACGATGAACTGGGCATAGTGGTCCGAGGCCAACTGCGGGGCGTAAGTCATATGGAAGCGGGGCGACGACATCCCGACGAACGAAGTGACGCTTTTCACGCGCTTGTCTTTGAGCAGCAATGCCGACAACGAGTCAGCCACCTTTCCGGTCTCTCCTATCGGCGAGCTGGCATCCATGTGTATCTCCACCGCAAAACTGTCGCGCTCAGCCTTGGGCAGAATCTGTATGTTAATCAGGGTGAACAGGAATACACCCACTAGCACCAATACGAAACCTGTCAGCAGTGTGAGGCGTTTATGGCGGAAACAGCGGTCGAGCAACCGTTGGTACCGACGCTGCAGCCAGTCGAAGAAACCGTTCTGCGCACGATCCAACCAAGTGGTCTTGTGACCACTCTTGATGAGTCGTGAAGAAAGGAACGGAATGACCAGAATGGCATAGAGAAAACTGCAGGCCAGCGCGATGAGGATGGTCCACGGAAATAGCCCTATGAAGTCGCCCATGATAGTCCCCTTCATGATGGCCAACGCAGGGAAAAACATCATGGCGATGGAGGCCGTGGCAAAGAGCATCGAATTGGCCAACTTGCTTGTCGACACTGCCGCCGAATACCATCGCGAGTGGCCCATCCGCAGCAGGTCAGTGTAGCCGTCGACCACCACCACCGAGTCGTCCACAATCATACCCAGCACGGCGATGAGGGCGGCCAGCGTCACGGTGTTCAATTCGAAGCCGATAAAGTACATGATACCCAACGTGGCGGCTATGCAGATTGGCACCGAGGTGGAGCTGACCAAGGCCGTGCGCAGCGGGAAAAGCAACAGCATCACGAGGATGACTATCAGAATGGCTTCCAACAAGTCCTTGAGGAACGAAAGCACCGAGGCATCCACCACTTTGGGCTGGTCGGTGATACGGTGGATGTGAATATCGGGCGTGATACATTGCTCGTACTCCTTGATGATTTTCTCAATCTTGGACCCAAAGTCCACCACGTTGTTGCCCGGCCGCATCTCTATCGAGAGCATGACGCAACGGTTTCCATCCACCGAGGTGTCGCTATACTTGATATATGGCTTCGAATCCTCGTAGCGCGACTCAACGGTGGCCACATCACGCAGACGCAATGTCTGTCCGGTGACAGGGTCAGCGAATATCACCAACTCGTTCAACTCGTAGATGTTCCCAAATGGGATGGTCACATGCACCAAAGCACTGCCTTCATCATTGCTCACCTTGCCCGAGATGGTTCTAAACCCGTGGGCTGCCAGTTCGGCCGATGCCACCGAGGGCGAGATGGCATACTGTGTCAGCTTCATGGGGTCCATGTGCACGGCTATCTCCTCCTTCTGGTCGCCCACAATGCTTATACGGCCCATCTCGGGGATGCTGCGCAGTCGGGTCGACAGCTGCTTGGCGGCGTTCTCAAGCTCACGCGGCGAGCGTTCGCCACTCTCGATGGCCAACAGCAGCGACGAAGCATTGCCAAAGTCGTCAACCACCGCTGTCGCGGCAACGCCTTGTGGCAGGTCTGTCAGCCTATAAAGCGACAGCCCTTCACGGATGCGAGACCATGTAAGTTTCGGATCCTCGTCAGAATGGACCAATGAGACAAATACGTATAGCATTCCGTTCTGACTGTACGAGTAGGTCTTGGTCTTGTCGACATCGGTAAAGGTGAAGAGGTAGTCCTCCACTTTGCCGGCCACTTGTTCCTCAATCTCCTCGGCAGTAGCGCCGGGGTACACCACGGCCACTACACCCTGCATGAGTTTTACATTGGGGAACTCGTTCTTGTTCAAGTGGGGCAAAGCATAGATTCCGATAGCAATAACGATTATTATCGAAAACGCGAGCATCGGGAAACTCCGCATCGCGTCCGCTATCATATTTCTCCTCGCTGCCATTCTTTATGTTTATCAGTCTGAAAACACGGTCATTTCATCTCGACCCTTGCCCCCGTATACAGTTTTTGTTGCCCAGCGACCACCACTGTATCGCCAACCGAAAGGCCTTCCTTCACCACCACGCCATTACGGGCAAAATCGCCCACCGTGATAAGACAACGCTCCGCCTTACCCTCCTTGACCACCCATACCACGGTGCCCTCGGGCATCGTCTCCAAACAGCCGGAAGGGACTACTATACCACCCAAAGAATTCAATTTGACGTGCACTTTGGCCACCATATCGGGCAACAAAGGCAGGGTATTCCCACCGCCCACGATAGAGGCACTTACCCTATAGGTATGTCCCAACGGATTTGCGCTAAGACTCTTGTCACCGATACGCAATGTCAGCTGTCCGTCTCCCATGGATGGCACGACAGCGGTGGCCTCATCGCCTATCTTTATCAACGAGATTTCCTGCTCGGGCACCGAGAACTGAACGCACAGACGCTTCATGTCAAGCACTCTGGCAAAAGTCTCGCCGGGGCGCATCTCCTGCCCCACCTGATGAATGCCACACGAAACCACGCCGGAGAACGGTGCCCGGATAGAGCAGTCCTCCATATGTTTGCGTGCACTCACCTCGGTCTGGCGCGCTTTCTCCAAATTGGTCTCCATCTCCACCCATTTCACATCACTGATACCACCCTCGCGATGTACGGCCTCCAGACGACGGTATGCATCCTCGGCCTGGCGCAGTGTGGCCAATGCGGAGACATGAAGACTTGTGGCAGAGGTTGCATCCACTTCGGCCAGCAGCTGTCCTTTACTCACATGATCTCCGTTTTTTACGGCCACCTTGGTCAAGGTACCGCCCAACGGGAAAGAGAGAGTCACCTCTTGCTCAGACCCGATGTCACCCACATAGTTGCGTTCGGTAGGGGTACTGCCGTCACCAACGACGAGCGTCTCCACCAATATCGAATCAGACCATCCCGACTGCACTTTGTTTTTTCCACCACATGAGCAGAGCATCACGCCCATGCACAAACAGGCAACCACTAATTTTCTCATACTCACGACTTCAGTTTATTCCGACCCGCGTTCATAAAGAGCGGTAAGGTTGATGCTAAGGCCACCATAGGCGGCGTGCTTCGTATACACCCCATAGAGGCTGACCCACTTGGCAGGCGCGACAACGACACCGCCGCCGTAGTTAAGGTAGTGCCTGGACGGACCTACCTTGACGTAGTCGTGGTACATTTCGGCACTTACATGATTGTCGCTGCCGTTAACCTCAACATTGACGGTGGAGAAATCTGTATATCCGCTGGTAGTGTGGCAGTGACCCACGACAGGCATAATGTAGAGCCACGGGAATACAGGAATCTGGTAGCCGACATTGATGGTCATGGCTGTCGAGTCGGGCACCATGGCTGTGGGGCCTACATCCACATGGTTGTCGTACTTGTACATGGGGCCGGCATTGAGGACATCCACATAGACACCACACACATTTAAGCTGCCGCCCCAACCAAGGGTGGAAAAATTGGTGCCCATGCCAGGCATTCCGACATGAACACCCACCTCAACGCGGCGTGCATTGTTCGAGAAGTCAAACCATTGAGCATTTGCGCCCATTGCCACAGCCATGATGGTCGCAAAAAGGATACTTTTCTTCATAGTTGAGTTTAGAGTTATTGTGATTCTGGATAAGGTATTTTTTGAAAAAACGTAACAAGCTCCCCTTTATTGTATATTTATAAAAATAAATACCCCCACGCGAAAGATTGGCCTGGAGTGCAACAGCAAACCATGACATGAATCCATATGGCAATAATAGAAAACAGCTCTACTGCTTTTGCTCCCCTTTTGTTCCCCTATTGCTGATATTCTCCGCTACGCTATCGAAACATCCACTGGAGGTTTCTTCATATTTTGCCCGCTTTCGAGGTAACAAGGCAATATCTTCGGTGTTCCTTCGCTATTTTATCAGACAACACCGCGTTCAAGCATTACAATGGCCATAGTATAATCTTAATCCATATCGGATTGTCTACCGCAGGTAGCGGCCTGTGACGGAGCGCGAATCCTCCGACATGGCCTTGGGGGTTCCTGTGAAGTTAATGTCACCGCCCATCGCGCCGCCGCCGGGACCAAGTTCGATGAGCCAGTCGCACGCTTTCAGCATCTCGATGTTGTGCTCAATGAGGAATACGGTATTGCCCGCCTCCACCATGGCGTCGAAGAGGCAGAGTATACGGCGGATGTCGCCTGCATGGAGACCGTCGGAGGGCTCGTCCATGATGAATATCTTGCCAGTATCGCGAAGATACGAGGCCAGTTTGATGCGCTGTAACTCACCGCCGGAGAGGGTCGAGAGCGACTGGTTCAGGTGGAGGTATCCCAAGCCGACCTTGCGCAGCGGCTCCAACTTCTCGGCAATCACGCTTCCGGCAAACAACTCGGAGGCTTTGTTGGCAGTAAGATCCATCACCTCGGCGATATTCAGCCCCCTCACCTTGTAGGAGAGGACTTCGGGCGAATAACGGAGTCCGCCGCAAGCCTCACAGGTGGTCTCGATGGCATCCATGAAGGCCATATCGTTGACAATAACTCCTTTGCCCTGACAGACAGGACAGCCGCCCTTGCCGTTGAAGGAGAAGAGGTCGGCTTTGGTCTTGTTTGTCTTGGCAAACAGTTTACGGATGTCGTCGGCCACATCCAGATAGGTGGCCGGGGTGGAGCGCAGGCTGATGCCGATGTTCTTCTGGCTGATATAGACGATATCTGAATGGGTGTATGTGGGAGTGTGGGAATGCGGGAGTGCTGCCATGAAGCATTCCATCAGTGAGCTTTTTCCAGAGCCAGCCACGCCCGCGATGCCACACATCACGCCCAAAGGAAGTTCGACAGAGAGGTTCTTCAGGTTATGCAGGCTGGCATTCTCCACAAGGAAGAACCCCTTGGGCATGCGCACCTGTTCCTTGATGACACTCGATGTGCTGAGCATCATGCCGGTGAGAGTCTGGCTGTGCAGCAGCTCCTCATAACTGCCTTCAAAGACGACCTCACCGCCGTTCATGCCCGCACCGGGGCCCATGTCGATGATGTGGTCGGCAATTTTGATTATCTCCTTGTGGTGTTCCACAAGGATAACGGTATTGCCGTGGTTCTTGAGTTTCTGCACCGACTTCTGCATCAGCAGGATGTCGTGGTTGTGAAGTCCCACGCTCGGCTCGTCGAGGATATACATCACGTCCGAAAGGGGCGAGTTGATATACTTGGCAATCTTGCAGCGCTGCGCCTCGCCGCCGGAGAGCGTTCCGATAGCGCGGTCGAGGGTAAGGTAGCCGAGTCCGATTTCCTCCAAGGCGGCCAACCGCTCGGTGGTGGCACGTTTGATATCCTCCGCCAGAGGGCTGTCGACGGTCTCCATCCAACGGTGGCAGTCGCTGATGCTCATGGCCGTCACCTCGGCGATGTTGATGCCATTGATTTTGCAAGAGCGTATCTTCTCGTTGAGGCGTGTGCCTCCGCAGTCGGGACAGGTTCCCATCGTCAGCATGGGGTTGAGTGCCGCGGCATGGAGCAGACCCTCCTCCGAGTTGATGATACTGCGGTACATGCGCGGGATAAGCCCTTCGTACTTGGCGGTCTTGGGCCAGTTGGAAGGTGGATTCTTCAGTTTGATTTGCGGCGAGTTGAGGAAGAGGTCAAGCTCCTCGGGCGTGTAGTCCTTGATTTTCTTGTCGAGGTCGAACAGGCCGCTATGGGCATAGCGTATCCAACGCCAGCCGCCTTTGTGGAAGGCGATGTAGTGGATGGTGTCCTCGTCGTTGAGCGACTTGTCGAAGTCCACCAACTTGTGGATGTCCAGTTCGCGGATTTCGCCCAATCCGCCACAGCGCGGACAGCTGCCCGACGGGTGGTTGAACGAGAATGCGTCGGAATAGCCCACGAAAGGCTGCCCGACACGCGAGAACAGCAGCCGCAGCAGCGCGTATATGTCGGTGTAGGTGCCCACCGTGGAACGCGAGTTGGAGGCGGGCTTGCGCTGTTCGATGACGATGGCGATGGGAAGGTTCTCGATGTCGCCCACATGTGGCCGCCCGTACTTGGGCAGGTACTGCTGTGTGAACGAGGGGAATGTGTCGTTGAGTTCACGGCGCGACTTGGCGGCGATGGTGTCCAAAACCAACGAGGATTTGCCCGACCCCGACACGCCTGTCACCACGGTGATTTGTCCTTTGGGAATCCTGACATTGACATGCTTCAGGTTGTTCTCGGTGGCATCGCGGATGATGATATGGTCGAAGTCGTGTGGATGTTCCATGGGTCTATATCGTTGATTAAGCCTATCCTAAACGGAAACCGCCCGCATTTATTGTGCGAACGGCATGCAAACAACGCCCATTCGTAAGATTGGCTGGACATAAGGCAATATACGTCAATTTTTCTCGTTAATGGCAATACCATGGAAACCATCAAGAAGATTTACAAGATAGGCTACGGTCCCAGCAGCAGTCACACAATGGGACCCAATCGCGCAGCAGAGATATTCGCTGCCCGCACCACAGATGCCACACGCTATCGTGTCACCCTCTACGGCTCGTTAGCCGCCACCGGACGCGGACACCACACCGATATGGCCATCACCCGAGGCTTAGACCCAAAAGAAGTGGAACTTGTCTGGCGGGCCGACGTGGTGAAGCCGTTCCATCCGAACGGGATGTTCTTCGAGGCGTTCAACAGTCAAGACGAAGTAATGGACACATGGTTGGTCTACAGCATCGGAGGCGGCTACTTGGCCACTGAAGATGGCGAAGTGCCGATGGGCATCGCCCCCGAAGGCGAAGTATATCCACACAACACCATGAAAGAAATCATGGAGCATATCGACCGCGAAGGGCTCTCGTTCTGGGAATATGTGGAGCAATGTGAGGATAGCGGTATATGGGGGTACCTCGAAGAGATGTGGAAGCAGATGCAGCAAACCATCGAGGAGGGGCTGCAGGACGACCGCGTCATTGCCGGCGGCCTTCATCTGCGTTCCAAGGCCCATCAATATTTCATCCGGGCATCCGCTTTCAAACCTTCACTCCAGAGCCGCGCCCTCGTCACCGCCTATGCGCTTGCCACCAGCGAACAGAACGCTTGTGGTGCCAAGATTGTGACCGCTCCCACATGTGGTTCCAGCGGGGTGCTGCCGGCAGTACTCTATCATCTGAAGAAAAACCACGATTTCAGCGACCGCGAAATACTGCGTGCCATGGCCACCGCAGGACTCTTCGCCAATGTCATAAAGACCAATGCCAGCATCAGCGGTGCCGAAGTGGGTTGCCAAGGGGAGGTGGGAAGTGCTTGTGTGATGGCCGCCGTGGCCAGCAACCAACTCTTCGGAGGCAGTCCCAAACAGATTGAATACGCCGCGGAGATGGCCATGGAACATAATCTTGGCCTTACCTGCGACCCTCTCTGTGGATTGGTCCAGATTCCCTGTATCGAACGCAATGCCATGGCGGCACTCCGTGCGTTGGACATCAACATCTACGCCATGATGAGTGACGGACGGCACATCATCAGTTTCGACAAAGTGGTGCGCACCATGAAACTCACCGGCAAGGACCTCCCCAGCCTTTACAAAGAGACCTCTCTTGGCGGCCTTGCCCTAAACGACTGACGGGCACTATTCGGTCAACAGGCTGCCATCGGAAGCCCTGTTGTCTTCGGGAAGCATCAACTGATGGTCGGAATCCAGAGAAGTGCCAATCTCATGCTTTTGTGTACCCCGGGAGATGAAGAGGGGTCCGGTGGACCTGTCGATTAGGGCTAGGCTGCAAGGCTGCCCGAGAATACTCAAAAGCCCAAATCGCTCTGGCCTCCAAGTCCCGACCGGGAAATAAAAAAAGCACTGGAACTCCAGTGCTTTTGTGTACCCCGGGAGATGAAGAGGGGTCCGGTGGATCCATCGATTAGGGCTAAGCCGGGAGGCTGCCCGAGAAGACTCATAAACTAAAGATGCTCTTGCTTCCAAGTCCCGACCGGAAAATAAAAAAAGCACTGGAACTCCAGTGCTTTTGTGTACCCCGGGAGGGACTCTGAGATGAATGCTCTATTGTTTCTTATTGGTTGATATTGTTTACCTTAAGTCTTTTCGAAACTATCTAAATATTGTCACTATGACCAATAAATCATCTAAAATATGACCAAATTATGACCAACCTATTCGCTCCATATTATTTCACATTTCCCAGCAGTTCCTTTGCCGTCATCTCCATCTTGTTGAAGGAGAACCACCGTTTGCCAAGGTCCTTCAATGAAGCACCGATATGATAGACGGTATTGTCGATGCAAAGGTATCGGTCGTGAACCTTGTCGTACTGTTTCACGTTGATGGGCTGGTATTGGACGTTGTGCTTCGCAAGGTCGAGCGAGAGTTGCTTCTTGACTTCTTTGGTGTAGATGGTGGCTGCCACCTTGGGGCTCCGCTTGTCGAGCATCGTCAGCACGGTATCATCGACATAGTTGTCGAAAAGTACGATGCTCTTCTTCGCCGAGCGGATGAGGTCGGAAACGAATGTGTAGGCGTCGAAAATCTGTCCGTCGAAGAAGATGCCTTGAGTAGGAGAGGCGTTCTCTTTGTCGAGCCGCTTGAAAATTTCGGCAATCTGATTGTCGTTTTTTGTTAGGTGTGACGACATCTCCAATTGATGATGCTCGATGACTTCCAGTCGCTGAAACACCTGTGCATTGGAAGCTATGAAATGGCGCATTGCTACAAAAGCATCCATAATCTGAACGCTTACGGATACAGCAGTCTCACTTCGCAATACGGCAGAAAGCATTGCAACACCTTGCTCTGTAAATACATATGGGTTGGAGCTGGAATGCTTTAACGAACTTAACCGGTCACATTTTGTGACCAGTTCGGTAGTCTCTTCGTCTGTAAGTTGAAACCTAAATCGCTCCGGAAATCGCTCGACATTTCGCTTGATGGCCTGATTCATAACTTTTGTCTCTTCGCCATAGAGCATTGCCAAATCACGGTCAACCATAACCTGCACGTTACGAAACGTAAAAATCATATTTTCTATACGAGGGACAGTGACAAACTGGTCACAATTTGTGACTGGTTTATCTTTGAGCTTCTCTCCATTTGAAACAACCTTTGTGGGTTTTGCATTGCCGGAATGGTCTGCTTCTGGCAACAGACTTGAACTGTCGCTTTTTTTGCGACGGTTGGCCTTCGCAGTATTACTCGATGATGTTGCTATATCGCTCTTTCTCTTTGCCATATTATCGTTTGTTTGAGGTCTCAAACCGTGAGACCTTGAACATATTTTTCGGCGTAATAGTCATTTTGCAGGCTGAAATTTGCAAGTTTTGTTCTAATAGTCAAATTGCAGGCTCGAATTTAGAATGGATGTTTGCATAGTCTAAAAAC
>CAJOHZ010000043.1 GCA_905234695.1 uncultured Bacteroidales bacterium
ATGGCCTCGCAGTCCTGAGCGAAGAGGTGGTTCCCCATCAGGAACAGGGTGGCTGAGATTGTTGCTAAAAAGATTTTTTTCATGGCTTGGATTTTTTTTGTCTAATATATACACTGACTAGGTCCGTTTTGGATACCCCCTAAATCAATTTTTTAACTATTTCTTAACGTTTTTTAACGATTTTTCACGAATGGAATTGATTAAGGCCATCAAAATTCCCAAAACAAGGAATCCTCCCGGGGCAAGGATGAAGAGCAGCATTCCGTCGGCTCCACCGATGATGGAGTGTCCGAAAACGGCGCCTGCACCTAACAGTTCGCGCACCAGTCCGACGAGGGTCAGCGCCCATGTGAATCCCAGTCCCATGAAAAGACCATCGAGCAGAGAGTGCCATACGTTGTTCTTGGAGGCAAAGGCTTCAGCTCGACCGAGAACGACACAGTTGACTACAATCAGCGGGATGAAAAGTCCAAGGGTTTCGTACAGGTCGGGAAGGTAGGCCTGCATCACCATCTGAACAATCGTGACAAAGGTGGCGATAACCACGATGAATGCTGGGATGCGTACTTTGTCGGGAATTACTGATTTCAACAGCGAAATGACGATATTGGACATCACCAGTACAAAGGCGGTGGCCAGTCCCATGCACATTCCGTTGATGGCTGAGGTGGTGGTGGCCAATGTGGGGCACATGCCTAACACAAGCACCCATGTGGGATTTTCCTTTATTAGTCCGTTTTTGATAATATCGACAGCTTTCATTATTGATTGCCTCCTTTCTGGAATGTGTTATATGCGTTGTTTATGGCCTCGCAGAATGCACGCGAGGTGATGGTGGAGCCACTGATGGCATCCACATCGCCACCGTCTTTCTTGACTTTTAGGCCGTCAGCGGCGTTCTTGCCGATGATACAACCTTTGCCATCTTTCTGGAACCATGTGCCAGCCTTGGCGCCCAATCCCGGGGTTTCTGCGGTCTCAAGC
This sequence comes from uncultured Bacteroidales bacterium, assembly GCA_905234695.1. GTDB lineage: Bacteria > Bacteroidota > Bacteroidia > Bacteroidales > P3 > Colimorpha. The sequence goes on from CAJOHZ010000043.1 coordinate 985, forward strand.
ACCTGATAGCCGCTGATGGCTCCTGTGGTGTCGAATCCCACCATCAGGCCAAGGCGTCCGCCGAATCCCTTTTCGCTGGCGGCACCCACGGCCATGCCCACGACACGACCTTCGGCATCGAATGCTGTGGTGAGGGTGTCGTTGTCAATGATGACCTCTTTAATGGTCTCGAAAGGCGGCAACACTGCCTTGATGGCGGCCTCTTTCTTCTTTTGCTGGGCAAGGGCGATGGGGTCCTTGGTGATTTTGTTTACAAATGCCAGGGCCGCCGCCGCCACCAGAGCAATCAGTGTGAGCGACAGCAGCATATTAATTAATGTGGATTTCGCTTTCTTTGCCATAATGATTTTCGATTTTCAATGTTCAATTCTCAGTTCGCGAAGCGTTTGGGTTTGCACCAACGGTTAATTAGCGGGGTCACGCTGTTCATCAGCAGGATGGCGAAACTTACGCCCTCGGGATAGGAACCCCAATTGCGGATGATGATGGTCAGTAAGCCGCACCCTACACCGAAGATGAGCTGTCCGCTTTTAGCCATGGGGGAGGTGACCATATCGGTGGCCATAAAGCAGGCACCGAGCATGATGCCGCCCGTGAGGATGGTGGTCAGCGGGTCAATGAATTGATCGGGATTCACCAGCCACAGGATGCAGCTGAACAGAGCGGCAGTGCCGATGAAGGCCACGGGAATATGCCAAGTGATAATCTTGCGGCACAGCAGATAGATGGCACCGATCAGAATCGCCAATGCCGAAACTTCTCCGAATGAACCTCCGACGTGTCCGATGAACAGGTCCCACGCTTGGGGAAGCGATTCAAGACCGCCCTCTTTGATGATTCCAAGCGGTGTGGCGCCGGTGACGGTGTCGGTGGTCATAGGGAACCATTTGCCCACCGTGGGCCAGGTGGTCATCTGCACCGGGAACGAGATAAGCATGAAGACACGGCCTACCAGCGCGGGGTTGAAGGGGTTCTTGCCTAAGCCGCCAAAGGCCATTTTGCCAATGCCGATGGCCACGAGGGCGCCAATGGCTACCAACCATATCATGTCGGCGGTAGCGGGCACGTTAAAGGCCAGCAGCAGTCCGGTGACCACGGCAGAGCCGTCACACACGGTGCTGGGAACTTTTAGAATGAATTTTTCAATAAGCCATTGGAACAGGCAGCAGCAGGCCACCGATACTAAACTGATGAGCAACGCGTTCAGTCCGAAGAAGGCGATACCAATCAGCAGCATCGGCACAAGGGCCAGATTGACGCGCCACATGATTTTCTTTGTCGACTCGTCGCTGTGGACGTGTGGCGACCCAGAGATATTCAGGATATTCATTGCTATATACCTTATTATTTTAGTTTTTATTCTTTATCTTTTTGCATTTGCGGCCAGTATGGCGCGGTATTTGTTCTTGCCCAACCGTATCTCGTCTGTCAGCGGCTTGTTGGCGGGGCAGCTGAAGAAACAGCATCCGCATTCGATGCAGTCGAGGATATTGTGTTTTCCTGCTTCTTCATAGCGGCCGTTCTTGACGAACTGCGAGAAGAGATATGGTTCCAGTCCCATGGGGCAGGCGTGCATGCATTTTCCGCAGCGGATGCAGTTGGTCTCGGGGTTGCGACGGGCTTCGCCCTCGTCCATCACCAGTACGCTGCTTGCGCCTTTGGTGGTCGGAGCATCGAGGTTGCACATTGCCTTGCCCATCATCGTACCGCCGCTGATGACCTTGCCTGTGGTTTCGGGTAGCTGCCCGAGGGCATGGCTGATAATGTCATTGTAGCTGATGCCGATGCGCACTTGGTAGTTGTGCTGGCTGGGAAGTTTCTTGCCGGTGACGGTAAGAATGTTTTCAATCAAGGGCTTGTTCTTCTGGATGGCCTCGTATACGGCGAACGAGGTTCCCAGATTGCTCACTACGCAGCCCACGTCAATGGGCAGCTTGCCGCTTGGCACCCTGCGGCCTGTGATGGCGTTGATGAGTTGCTTCTCGGCCCCCTGCGGGTATTTTACCTTCAGTGGCATGACGATAATGCCCTTGAACTGGCGGGCGGTCTCCGTCATTTTGGCGATGGCATCGGGTTTGTTGCGTTCGATACCGATATAGGCGTTGGGCACGCCCAGAGCCTTGCGCAGGATACTTACGCCGATGCAGACCTCTTCTGCATGCTCAAGCATCACGCGGTGGTCGGACGTGAGGTAAGGCTCGCATTCGGCGGCGTTGATGATGAGGTATTCGGCTTTTTTGCCTTCCGGCACATTGTATTTGATGTGGGCGGGAAAGGTGGCTCCCCCAAGACCCACAATGCCTTTTTCTTTCAGTTTGTCGACAATTTCTTTGGGCTCCAGCGTGCATTCCCGTTTGATGTCGGGTGTACGATCGATGTCTTCCATCCACTCGTCACCCTCCACGTCGATGTATATGGCGGGTTTGGCCAGACCAAAGGCATCCTTGCATACGTCGATTTTCGTCACTGTGCCGCTGACGGGAGAATGTACGTTGGCGCACATAAACGCCTGCGCCTCGCCAATCAGCTGGCCTACCTTCACCTTGTCGCCCTTGGCCACCACGGGTGTGGCAGGGGCACCCAAATGCTGGTTCATCAGCACCACTACTTGTTTGGGCAGCGGCATCTGTTCAATGACCGCTTGGGTCGATATCTTGTTTTCTTCGGGGTGGACACCACCCATTTTGAAAGTGTTCATTTCTTCAAATTGGAATTGAGATGAGAATTGAGGTTATTTGGCAGCGGGAGCCTCGGGGGCCGGAGCAACAGGAGTGGCTTGTGGAGCGGGAGCGGCAGTAGTCTCGGCGGGTTTGGGATCGGGCTTCTTGGCAGGTGTCGGGAAGTTGACGTCCTTGATAGCACCAGTGGGGCACTCGGTGACGCATTTACGACAGGCCTTGCAGAGTGTGAAGTCGATATAAGCCAAGTTGTTCTCCACTTTCACGGCGCCGAAGGGGCATATTTTCTCGCACTTTCCGCAGCCGATGCAGGCGTTGGTGCAGGTCTTGCGGGCATTGGCGCCTTTTTCTTTGTTGACGCATTTGACATACACGCGGCGACCCTTGTTGCCCTTGTTGCGCAGCTCGATGATTCCGCGGGGACAGGCCTTGATGCAGGCGCCGCAGCCTACACATTTATCTTCGTCCACCGAAGGGGCGCCGGTCTCGGGATCCATCGTCAGCGCATCAAACTGGCATGCAGCGGCACAATTTCCTAATCCCAGACAGCCGAAAGCGCATCCGTTTTCGCCTGCATACAGACTGTTGGCAAAAGCACAGTCGCGAAGGCCGTCGTAGTGGTTTCGGTCGGTGGTGCCGTTATGGCATGCAGCACAGCGTACCACGGCCACTTGAGGCTCTGCGGCTTCGGCGCTACAGCCTAGCAGTTCGGCTACCTTGCGGGCAACCTCTTCTCCGCCGGCAGGGCATTTCAGCCCCTCCATGTTGCCTTGCTTCACAAATGCCTCTGCCATGGCACGGCAGCCGGCCTTTCCGCAACCGCCGCAGTTGGCGCCGGGTAACACTTCGGCAATCTCGTCAATCAACGGGTCTTCCACGACCTTGAACTTCTGGGCGACAAAGTACAGCACCACAGCAAAGATGGCACCTATCACGCCGAGCACTAACACGGCCATCAGAATCATCTGCAGGCTACTGCTCTGGGCTGTGTCGGGCAGCGTGTTGAGGACCGGTACAGCGATGGTAATCATGTGGGTCATTGGCTTATGAGTTTTTATAAGTTTTTTATTATGAGTTTTATAAATTATTGAACGCGTTAAATATTAAAATGCAAATATACGTGTTTTTTTCTATACGGCCAAAAATACACGCGAATTTCCTGCTGATTTTTTTAACATATTTCATCTAATTTGCTGTAAACAATATGGATATATTGTGAAAAATAATTCTGTCACATCCCACGCTGATACATGGTTGGATGTAGGCTGGTGCGATGGGAGGAAGTCGCTCCCGGTAGAGATGAAATTTTGTTTTCAATAGGGTGGAAAAATCTTTTTTGCAGTATGCAAACAAGATTAGTCTATCGGAATGTCGTTTGGTATGGGATTGTATATGAATGTGCTGCAAAATTGCTGATTTTTTTTTCATGAAAAGAGGCTTTGTTTTAGAAAAAATACGTATCTTTGCAAATATTAAAAGCATTATTGTGCAGTTATTATGGGTAAAGTACTCGTAGGATTCGATTTCTCAAAAGGAGCCGCTCATGCGGTGGATGTGGCGATTGATATGGCCAACCGTATGCAACTGGATCTTCGATTGGTGTATGTGAAAAAAGAGGGGGAAGTCGAGGGGCCTGTCCGCGAGGAGATTGAACGGCGAAATGCAGCGGTGGCACATCTGCTGGAAGGCATCAAAATGGAGTATGCCATCCGCGAGGGCAAGGTGTCTCGCGAATTGTGCCTGCAGGCCAAGGAAGACGATGCTCAAGTGATTGTGGTGGGCTCCTGCGGCATGGCTGGATTCAAGCGCAACTGGATTGGCCGCAACACCTATTCCACCATTACTGAATCGGAAGTGCCGGTGCTTACCCTCCCTGAGAATTTTGTGTTCAATAAGACATTCCGTCGGATTGTCACCCCCATAGACAGCTCGGCAGATACGCGGCAGAAACTTCCCACGGCAGTCCAGTTCGCCAAACTGTTCGACTCGGAAATATGTGTGTTGGGACTCTACACTTCGACCAACAAGGACATCCGAAGCATTGTCAACAGCTATGTGCGTATGGTCGACGAGTTCCTTACCAAGAACGAGATACGCCATTCCTGCCGCCTGGCAAAGGTGCCGAAGAACTTGACCGTGACCACCCTTGAATATGCAAAAAAGGTAAGTGCCGACATGATTGTCATTATGACCGAACAGGAGTCTACACTGGCGAGTTTCTTTATGGGTACCTACGCTCAACAGATGCTGACCTCCTCCACGATACCTATCCTCAGTGTCCGTCCAGAGATGATTAATAATATGGCCAAGTAACTGCGGCGGTGCAAAGGAAAAAGACTATGAAGAAGATTCTGACGATAATTCTGCTGACGTCGGCATTTGTGTCGACCATTGCTGCGCAACAATATACCTATGGCGGCAATCGTAGCAGAGGTCGCGTTGAAATCAAGGGCGATGTGGCTGTATCGCAACTGGTGCAGAAGCATATCGAGCTTAACGAGCGGGTGCGCACCATCCCCGGTTATCGCATTCAGATTGCCTCCCTGTCGGGCACCGCATCCAAAAGTCGAGCGTTCGAGATGAAAGACCGCATCCGTACCTCCTATCCTGGGGTGGAGGCTTACGTGGTGTTCGACGAGCCGAATTTCAAAGTTAAGATAGGCGATTTCCGTACCCGTCTGGAGGCGTATGTATTCCTGCAGCGTATCCGTACAGAATATCCCGGAACCATTATCCGCGACAATATCTATCCCACCCAGATTGACTGGGACGAGATGGTTCCCGAGAGCGAGGACGACATCTGACCTGTCCTGCGCCCGGCGGCAAAGAGAAAAAGAAAAACAGGGTTTTCGTTTGAACGGAAATCCTGTTTTTCTTTTATGTAGCGGGAATCAGACTTGAACTGATGACCTCCGGGTTATGAATCCAGCGCTCTAACCAGCTGAGCTATCCCGCCATTTGCCGAGCAAGTCTCTCTCGGAAAGCGGGTGCAAAAGTACTAACTTTTCGCGATATAGACAAATTTTTTTCGATAATTTTTTTTATCCATACTATAAATGAATTTTTTACGTTATTCTCTATCATCAACAAACCATCGCAAATGAACCCCGACGAAAAGAAGCTGTACAGCAATTTTGAATACGATTCGGCCCTTAGCGTGCAACAGGGTGTGCAACAGCCTGACCAGGTGAATAATACCTATCTAGAAAGGATGCGGGCGCGGAGACGCGACGACCTATCGGTTGAGGATTTGGTCAGCGGCATCCTTCATGGCGACCGGACTCTTCTTAGTCGTGCCATTACGTTGGTTGAAAGTTCTCTGCATGCTCACAGGGAAAAGGCACAGCAGGTAATTGAGCGTTGCCTTCCTTATTCGGGCAAGTCCGTTCGTCTGGGCATCACGGGGGTGCCGGGGGCGGGCAAGAGCACCGTCATCGAGGCCTTGGGTAAATACCTTACCGCCCACAACCACAAGGTGGCTGTGCTGGCCATCGACCCCAGCAGTGAGCGTAGCAAGGGGAGCATCTTGGGCGACAAGACCCGTATGGAAGAACTTTCTGTTGATCCCAATGCCTTCATTCGTCCTTCCCCCTCGGCGGGGTCGCTGGGTGGCGTGGCTCGCAAGACACGCGAAATCATCACCCTGTGCGAGGCGGCTGGGTTCGATGTGGTGATTGTTGAGACAGTCGGTGTGGGACAGTCGGAAGTTGCAGCCCATTCAATGGTGGATTTCTTCTTGCTGTTGCAGTTGGCCAACACGGGCGATGAATTGCAAGGCATCAAGCGCGGTATCATGGAGATGGCCGACATGATTGCCATCAATAAATGCGACCTCGACAGTGTCAAGGCAGAACTGGCTGCCACGCAATACCGCAATGCATTGCATCTTTTCCCGATGCCCGACTCCCAGTGGACAGTCAAGGTGATGCTCTGCTCGGCCTATACCCACCAGGGTGTGCCGGAATTGTGGAGCAATGTGATGGAGTATGTGACGTTCACCAAGGCCAATGGCTATTTCTATCATAAGCGGCAGCAACAAAACTTACGTATTCTGCACGAGACCATAGAGAATGGGTTGCATGACCGCTTCTACAGTACGCCTGGCATCGAGGAGCGTATTGCCAAGATGAGTCAGGACATCCTTGAGAATAAACTAAGTGCCTACACTGCGGCCGACATGCTGCTGGAAAATAGGGGGTAAGGACTCGATAGGCTTCCGTTCTTCACCTCTCTGTTTTCACCGGTCACCTTTCACTTGTCACCTTGCATGATTTACCTTCACATCCCGTTCTGCCATAGGAAATGTACGTATTGTGCATTTTACTCGGTCGCCACGGAGCGGGGGCGGCAGCGGTATGTCGATGCCCTATGTTGTGAGTTGGAGAAGCGAGCCCACTCGCAGCAACAGCCTGTACGGACAATTTATTTTGGAGGTGGCACCCCTTCAATCCTTTCGGTGACGCAGCTGGGTCAGGTCATAGAGACCATGCAAAGGTGCTACAATCTCTCTTCCTTGGAGGAGTGTACGCTGGAGGCCAATCCCGAGGACCTTACGCCGCAATATTTGTCGCAGTTGCGCGAACTGGATTTTTTTAACAGAATCAGCATCGGTGTCCAGTCGTTCCATGATAACGAGCTGCGTTTGCTAAACCGTCGTCACAGTGCTGCACAGGCACGTCAGGCGGTGGCCGACACCCACGCGGCGGGATTCGGAAATATCAGTGTCGACCTCATCTATGGCCTGCCCGGGCAAACGCAGGAAAGTTGGCGCGACAACCTGAGGGAGGTGGAAGTGTTGCCGGTGCAGCATCTCTCCGCTTACGCCTTAACGGTGGAGGAGGGCACGATATTGGCTTGCCAGATAGGGCAGGGGAAGGTGCCTGCTCCCGACGAGGAGGCTGCCGTCTTGCATTACAAGACGTTGGTGGAATGGGCTGGGAAGCATGGCTTTGAGCAGTATGAAGTGTCCAATTTCTGTCGGCAGGGTTTCCGTTCTCGCCATAACAGCCGCTACTGGGACCGTACTCCCTATATGGGCGTGGGGGCGGCTGCGCACTCGTTCGATGGCGAATACCGTCGGTGGAATGTGGCCGATGTGGACCAGTATTGTACGCTGCTGGAGACGGGACATGTGCCGCACGAGTGGGAACAACTAACCCTGCGCGATGCACACAACGAATATCTTATGACCGCCTTGCGCACCACAGACGGCATAGCCAAGAGTCTTGTCTTGCCTCCTTTTGTGCATGCTTTGGAGCAGAAAATAAAGAAGTTTGTCGATGGTGGACTGCTGGTTGAGACGGACACCCATTACCTCCCCACAGCCGATGGACTTCTCCATGCCGATGGCATGGCGGCAGATTTGTTTGAATAGATTTTCTCAGGATAGACTAGGAGTGCCTATACCATCTTGGATTATCCTATTCCCGCGATATTTCCGCCGCAGTTGTCGTGGCTGGCGCCGGTGACGCTGCACAGACAGTTGTTTCTGCCCTGGAGGCGCAGGTAGCCCAGCAGGGTGAAGATGATGGCCTCCTTGTAGTCAATGATGTCGCTGGAGGGGACCTCGATGCGGCAACTGGGAATAAGGGCTTGGATGCGGCCGGTGAGGAATCTGTTGTGGGCGCCGCCGCCGGTGACCAGCAGCCGTTGGATGGAGTGTCCGCGGAGCGACCATACAATCTGGTTGGCAATATGTTCCACGGCGGTGCGCATCATGTCGGGTACTTGGCGTCGGCTGCATTGCAGCAGAGGCTGCATCTCGGACATAAACCACTCTTTCCCCAGGGTCTTTGGGTAGGGCTGGCGGTAGTAATCCAGGCTGTCAAGTCGGGCCAGCAACCCCTCGTCCAGTCGTCCGCTGCGGGCGAGACTTCCGTTCTGGTCATAGTCGCGTCCGTCAATGCGCGCCAGATAGTTAAGGGCCATGTTGCAGGGGCAGATGTCGAAAGCCACACGCTTTGTCACAGCCTGCAGTCCGTTGCATGCCGGCATTCTGTAACTGATGTTTGCGATGCCGCCGAGGTTGAGGCAGGCGTCGTACTGGCCGAAAAGAAGTTCGTCGCCGATGGGCACGAGGGGGGCGCCTTGTCCGCCTAGCGCCACGTCGAGGGTGCGGAAATTGAAGATGACCGGAAGTCCGGTTTCGGCGGCAATGGCGTCGCCGTCGCCGATTTGGGTGGTCAGCCCTAAATCGGGACGGTGGAAGATGGTGTGGCCGTGGGAGGCAATGGCATCAATCTGTCCGGGGTGAGACTGCCGGAAATGGTTCACGACACGTCCGAAATAATGCCCCAGCTGCACATGGGCGAGAGCGTATTCGTAGGCCGATGCCTGCTCGAGGGTGGCGAGGCGTTGCCTCCATTCCTCGGGATAGGGATATGTCTCGGCGGCCAGCAGTTGGAAGCCGCCGTCGTAGATGTCGCAATAGGCGATGTCAAGTCCGTCGAGCGAAGTGCCCGACATGAGTCCTAATAGGCGCATAGTGTGTCGTTTTGGATAGAGGGTGATATGCCGTGTTCGGCCATGAATTTTAGCAGCATGGGCAGGAACCACTGGTTGTAGATGGCGGTGTCTTTCGTGTTGAGGTGGTTGGGGTTGTAGAAGTGTATGGTGTCGACAAGCGGCAGGGTGTCGCAGACGAAGGGGCCGAGGTCGCTCATCTGTCGCTGGAACTCGTCGAGGTTGGTGTAGGAAGCGCGCAGCTCCCGTGTGTCGGGCACTTCGACCAGCAGGTAGGGAATACCGCGTTGGTTGAGTAGGGAGAGACATTGGCGGAGGGCTTTCTCCTGGCGGCTGTGGGGGATGATAGTGGTTGTGGGGGAGTCGGAGTAGTGGAACAGGCTGTCGTTGATCTCGACATATCCTCCCGGCACGTATGCCGAAAGGTTGATGATACTGTCTTCAACGAAATTGTCAAGGCGGTGACGTATCCGTTGGCTGTAGAATGCATAGAGGCAGGTGTTCGCGACCTTCATGTTGCCGGTCTGGAGTGCCATGCGGCAGGTGGTGGGGGTGAGTGGGGTGTTGCAGAGAATGTCGATGCAACTCTCAACGCCGTCGAGGATGATGATGTCGGGATGGACCTCAAAGACTACGCAGCGCGGCCGTAGGCTGTCGATGTAGTCGGTGAGGAGTGTGAGGCTCTGAACAGGGGTCTGATTGGAGGAGCCGAGATTGAAACAGCTGATGCCGTGGGCGCGATAGTAGCGGGTGTCGAAGGTGCGGTAGGTATGGGACGAGCCGATGAAAAGCACGTCGATGTCGTGATGTTGGCGGCATTCGCGGACACGGCTGAAGAGGTGTCCTGTGTTGCCCATGTCGGTGACGACGGTGCGCACGCCTCCGGTACCGCCCAGCATCCATATCAGCAGCACGTAGACCGGCAGCATGATGGCGAGGAAGAGGAGGATATGTCGCAGGAATCGGCGCATGGGAATTGAAAATTGGAAATGGGGTGTGAGTCGGATAAGGTTAGAATTGGAAATAAATGAAAGGCATCTCGCGGGTGACCATGAAGAGTCCGATGGCACAGCAGAGGAGGATGTAGCAACCCCAACGCACGGCGCGGTTGCGGGGCATCCGGGCGAGGGGATGGTCGGCGGTGCGGTTCAGCCATTCCACGACTATGACTAACAAGATGGAAATCCTCACGACCCAGGCGTCGAGGGGTGAGGTGATTGTGGGCGCGCCTTCGAAGAGATGGCCGAAGAGATGGCCGAAGTAGTCGCCGGCAGCGGTGATGCTGTCGCTGCGGAAGAGCACCCAGCCGACGGTGGCCAGCAAGAAGGTAAGAATCATCTGGCCCGCCTCGCGTAGGGTGGGAAGGAATCGACCGGCGGCAACGGTGTCGGTATACCGTCTGTTGCGATGGCCGAGGATGAGGGGCAGGAAGAGAAGGGCGTGGAAGAGCCCCCAGGCGACGAAGGTCCAGTTGGCGCCGTGCCAGAGACCGCTGACGAGGAAGATAACGAAGGTGTTGAGAACCACACGGGCCGGGGCTACGCGGCTTCCACCGAGGGGGATGTATATGTAGTCGCGGAACCAGGTGGTGAGGGAGATATGCCAGCGGCGCCAGAATTCGGCGATGTCGCGGCTGAAGTAGGGTACATTGAAGTTGCGCCGCAGGCGGATGCCGAAGAGCTTGGCGCATCCAATGGCGATGTCGCTGTAGCCGGAGAAGTCGCCATAGATTTGTATCGAGAAAAGCACGGCGGCCAGCAGGAGGGAGGCTCCGTTGTACCAGTCAGGATGTTCGAAGATGAGGTCGACATATAGGGCGCAGCTGTCGGCCAGGACCAGTTTTTTGAAGAATCCCCACAGCATTTGGCGGAGGCCGTCGACGGCCAGTGGATAGGAGAAAGTGCGGGGCTGCATGAATTGGGGTAGGAGGGAGGAGGCCCGCTCGATGGGACCCGCCACCAGTTGGGGAAAGAAACTGACGTAAGCGAAGAAGGCCACGGCGTCGCGTGTGGGCTCGATGGTACGGCGGTAGACGTCGATGGTGTAGCTGAGGGCCTGAAAAGTGTAAAACGAGATACCCACAGGCAAGATGACCTGGAGCAGGAGGCCGTGGGTGTCGCCCCCAAGGAAGGCATCGGCAAAAGACTGGACGAAGAAGTTATAGTACTTGAACAGGCCGAGGATGGCGAGGTTTAGCGCGATGTTGCTCCACATCACCCAGCGACGGGGCCGCTCGCGTTGCAAGATACCCGAGAGGTAACTGCATCCCGTGGTGAAGGCGATGAGCAGGAGAAACCGCCAGTCCCACCAGCCGTAAAAAAGATATGATGCCGCCACAACGAACAGATTCTGCCACAACAAATGTCGTCGCAAAAGCCAGTAAATCCCGAAGACTATAGGCAAAAAGAGCAGGAATTCTGTCGAGTTGAAGAGCATATTAGAGAGTGCAAAAATACACATTTTTTACTTTTTATTTAGATAATAATTCCATTTATTGCGAAAAAAATGTTATTTTTGCAAATTCAAATCACGCATCAAAAATTATTAATTATATCTAGTTATGAAGAAAATCATCAACACCTCCAACGCCCCCGCAGCCATCGGTCCCTATAGCCAGGCTGTGCAGGCCGGCAACACGCTCTACATCTCGGGACAGATTCCTATCAATCCCGCCACCAAGACCGTGCCCGAAGGCATCACTGCCCAGACCGAGCAGGTGATGCAGAACATCAAAGCTATCCTCGACGAAGCCGGCTACACCTTCCAGGATGTGGTGAAGAGCACCTGCCTGCTGGCCGACATGGAGTATTTCAAACCCATGAACGAGGTCTACGCCAAGTATTACAACACCGACTGCCCCGCCCGCGCCGCTTTCGCCGTGAAGGGTCTCCCCATGGGCGTGCTCGTGGAGATTGAAACGATTGCAGTAAAATAATTTTAGTGAATCGTGATGAGTGATGCGTGAATAGACAATACAATTGCCGAATCACTATTCACCATTCACTAGTCACCCAATAAAGAGAATATGGATTTTAGCTTCACCAAACAAGAAGAACTCTTCCTGCAGATGATTCGCGAGTTTGCAGAGAAGGAGGTCAAGCCTCTCGCCGCCGAAGTCGACGAAGAGGAGCGTTTCCCCATGGAGACCGTTCAGAAGATGGCCAAGATTGGCCTGATGGGCATCCCCATCCCCACGCAGTACGGCGGTGCCGGTGGCACCAACGTCATGTACGGTATGGCCGTCGAAGAGCTCAGCCGCGTCTGTGCCACCACTGGCGTCATCCTCTCCGCCCACACCAGCCTCTGTGCCGCCCCCATCCTTGAGGCCGGCACCGAGGAGCAGAAAATGAAGTACCTGCCCAAACTCGCCAGCGGCGAGTGGATCGGTGCGTTCGGCCTTACCGAGCCCAATGCCGGTACCGATGCCGCCGGTCAGCAGACCACCGCGGTCCTCGACGGCGACGAATGGGTGCTCAACGGCAGCAAGATTTTCATCACCAACGGCAGCTACGCCCACGTGTTCATCATCATCGCCATGACCGACAAGAGCCTCGGCACCAAGGGTATCAGCGCTTTCATCGTCGAGAAGACCGACCCCGGCTTCAGCATCGGCAAGAAAGAGAAGAAAATGGGTATCCGCGGCAGCGCCACCACCGAGCTTATCTTCGAGGAATGCCGCATCCCGAAGGACCGCCAGCTGGGTCAGCTGGGCAAGGGCTTCGGCCTCGCCATGAAGACCCTCGACGGCGGCCGTATCGGTATCGCCTGCCAGGCCCTCGGCATTGCCCAGGGTGCCATGGACGAGACCGTCAAGTACACCAAGGAACGCAAGCAGTTCGGTCGCAGCATCGCCCAGTTCCAGAACACGCAGTTCCAGATGGCCGACCTCGAGACCAAAGTCCAGGCCGCCCGTCTGCTCTGCCGCTCGGCACACTACAAGAAAGACCACGGCATCCCCTATAGCGCCGATGCCGCAATGGCCAAGCTCTTCAGCGCCGAGACCGCGATGGAGGTGACCACCAAGGCCGTCCAGTTCCATGGCGGCTACGGCTACACCCGCGAGTATCCCGTCGAGCGCATGATGCGCGACGCCAAAATCACCGAGATTTACGAAGGCACCAGTGAGGTCCAGCGCATGGTCATCGCCGGCAAGTTGTTTAAATAAAATCCTAGAACCTCTAGAACTTCTAGAACCTCTAGAGCATCTAGAACTTCTAGGAAATTCAGAAAAAAAGAAAGAATATGAACATAGTAGTTTGCATAAAGCAAGTGCCGGACACCACCGAGGTGAAAATCAATCCCGTGACCGGTACGCTCATCCGCGAGGGTGTTCCCTCGATTATGAACCCCGACGACAAGGGCGGCCT
>CAJOHZ010000044.1 GCA_905234695.1 uncultured Bacteroidales bacterium
GGACCCCGCCGCCAGCAACACGCCTACCGGCACCTATTTCTACCGCTTCTCCGGCAAGGGCTACAACGGCAATGTGGAACGTAACGGTGTCGTCGAGATACTTAAATAAAACAACCATAACCGATAACGGGGTGCCATGCATGGCACCCTTTTTTATTATATTTCTATCCGGTTTTTCAAGCCGAACTGGCATATCACGTTTTTTTCAACAAAACTGACAAAATGTCAGTTTTTATTCGTATCTTTGCAATCGGGTTGTGACGCTCGACAACAGCGGTAAATCCGCTGAACCACACAGCCTCCGCATCTGTCCAAGCTCATGATAAACCAAGAGACAATACAACGCATCATGGATGCCACCCGCATCGAAGAGGTGATTGGGGAATTTGTGTCGTTGAAGAAACGCGGGGGAAACCACATCGGTTGCTGCCCATTCCATAACGAGAAGACCCCATCGTTCTATGTCTCGCCGGGCAAGGGCATCTACAAATGCTTCGGCTGCGGCAAAGCGGGCAACGCCGTGGGATTCTTGATGGATTACGAGCACTACACCTACCCCGAGGCGTTGCGCTATCTGGCGAACAAGTACAACATCGAAATCGAGGAAGAGCGCATGACCGATGAGCAGCGAGAGCGGCAAAGCGAACGTGACGGGCTGTTCCATGTGAGCGAATTCGCCCAGAAATACTTTGCCGACCTGCTGCACCACGACGAGACAGGGGTGGCTGTCGGATTGAGCTATTTCCATCAGCGAGGCCTCAGCGACGACATCATCAACACCTTCGGCCTAGGCTATTGCCTGGACGAATGGAGCAACTTCACCGACCACGCCCGCAAGAACGGTTATTCCGACAGTGTGCTGGAGAAAACCGGCCTTACCGTATTCCGCGACGAAGGCGGAGCCTACGACCGCTTCCGCGGACGCGTGATGTTCCCCGTATACAGCATCTCGGGGCGTGTGATAGGCTTCTGCGGACGCGTGCTTACCAGCGGAAAGCAAACGGCCAAATACATCAACTCCCCCGACTCCGACATCTACGACAAGGGGCACACGCTCTATGGTATCTACCAAGCCCGCAACGCCATCAGCCGAGCCGACAAGTGCTACCTTGTGGAAGGCAATGTGGATGTGGTTTCAATGCACCAGTCGGGCGTATGCAATACGGTGGCCTCGTGCGGCACCTCGCTGACCAGCGACCAGATACGCCTTATCAAACGCTACACCCGGAATGTCACCGTGCTGTACGACGGCGACGCCGCCGGTATCAAGGCCACCCTGCGGGCCGTGGACTTGCTGTTTGCCGAAGAGATGCATGTGCGCATGGTACTCTTCCCCGACCAGGAGGACCCCGACAGCTATGCCCAGAAGTACGGCTCCACCCAACTGCAGACCTATTTGAAAGAGCACGAGGAGGGGTTCGTCGCCTACAAAAAACGCACATTGAATCTAGGCGACAATGAAATACTGGACCCGATACGGAAAACGGAAGTGCTGACGGACATGGTGAGGAGTATCGCCTTGGTGCAAAACCCCATCGAGCAACAGGAATATATCCGCGAGACCGCCAGTATGCTGCGGATGCGCGAAGATGTGCTGATGCAGACGCTGGCCAAAGCCATTGCCGACATGAAACGGCAGGCTTGGAAAGAGGAGCAGCGCGAGCAGGCCCGTGCCCAAGCCGCCCAATCCAACCCAACCGACGGCCAACCGGGAGGCGCTGTCCCCCCGCCTTTGGAGCCTACCGACGACGAACTGGACGCACTATACCCTACCCCCGAGGCGGCAACAGCCCCCGCACAGGTGCTACCCGACCTACGGCCCGCCGAGACCCAAGAGCGGAAGATTGTCACCCTGCTCATCAACTACGGCAACGCCGAAGTGCCGCAAGAAGGGGTGGACGAGAAGGGCAACCCCACCACATTCACCTGTACCGTGGCACAGGCCATCGTGGCCGAGATTGCAGGCGACGAACTGACCTTCGACAACCCCGTATACCAACAGATATTCGACCTCTACCATCAAGCCATCGATAACCATCAGGCTCTGCCCGACGCCAACCTCTTTGTCACCTCCGACGACACGCTCCTGCGCAACACCGCCCTGGAGTTGATGATTAACAAGTACAACATCAGCAAACTGTGGCTGGAGCGCAAATCCATCAGCATACCCACCCCGGAGCATAACCTGCGGACCGACATGGAGGAATCTATCCTCACTTTCAAACAGAAAAAACTGGACCGCCAGTTAGAAAACAACAGCTACCAGATACGAGAATGTAAAAACGACGATGACATGTTGATTCTGATAGCCGAGCGAGAAAACATGCTCAGCCTACGGAAAGCCATCTGCGAACGGCTGCACCGTGTCATCGTGTAGAATCCCCACTTAGCCTTTCGACCTATGGACATACAGACTATCAAACTACGCTACGGAATCATCGGCAACGACCCGAAACTGCTTCTGGCCCTGAACAAAGCCATCCAGGTGGCCCCTACCGACCTCAGCATCCTCGTCACCGGCGAAAGTGGCGTAGGTAAGGACATCTTTTCGCGCATCATCCACGAAAACAGCCTGCGCAAGCACGTCAAGCAAGGCAAGGGACTTATCTCCGTGAACTGCGGTGCCATCCCCGAAGGTACTATCGAAAGTGAACTTTTCGGTCATGTGAAAGGAGCCTACACCGGTGCTGAAAAGAACCGCAAAGGTTATTTCGAAGAGGCCAATGGCGGCACCATCTTCCTCGATGAAGTCGGCGAGCTACCCCTCGCCACGCAGGTGAAGTTGCTTCGTGTATTGGAGAATGGCGAAATCATCCCCGTGGGATCCTCCACCGCCATCAACGTCAATGTGCGCATCGTCGCCGCCACCAACATAGACCTTGTCGCCGCCATCCGCAACGGTCATTTCCGCGAAGACCTCTACTACCGCCTCCAGCAGATATCCATCTATATCCCGCCGCTGCGCGAACGTCGCGAAGACATCCCCCTGCTGTTCCGCAAATTCTCGTCGGACGTGGCCGAGAAGTACCACATGCCGCCCATCATTCTGACCGAGGATGCCCGCGACTACCTGATGCACTATCCATGGTATGGCAACATCCGCGAGCTGAAGAACGTAACCGAGCAGGTGGCCGTGGTGGAGAGCGAACGTACCATCACCCGCAGCATTCTGGAAAACTACCTCAGCTATGTGCCCGAGGAGAAGATGCCTGCCCTCGTGCAGCCCATGGGCAACGGACAGCAGGCTACCGTCAGCGACCGCGAGCTGCTGCTCAAAGCGCTCTCGATGGGACAGATGATTAGCGAGATGCGCAACGAAATCAACGACCTGCGCCACGCCGTGACCCAATTGGCCCAAGGCATTCCCATCACCACCCCCCAGCCTGTCGCAGGTGCCGAGGCCGACTACACCTACCTCGACACCCCGCACGAATCCAGCGACAACTCGCTGCATGTCATCAAACCCGGCAGCCACGACCAGCCCATTGAAGAGTTTCAGGACTCGGAAGTGGTGGAGGAAGAACCTCTGGCACTCGAAGAACGCGAAAAGAAGGCCATCCGCATGGCGCTGGAACGCCACGGAGGCAAGCGCACCCTGGCCGCACAGGAGCTGCATATCTCGGAACGTACCTTGTACCGCAAAATCAAGGAATACGACATCAAGATTTGACCCTGAATGAAGACCAACGACCTGCATATCGCGCTCCCATCATCGAAGAGCATCAGCAATCGGTGGCTCGTGTTGAACTACCTGATGGGGAACGCGTACGTGCTGCGCAACCTTTCGCCGTCGGACGACACCGCTCTGCTGCAAACCCTGTTGGGACAGCTGAAGCGCGGCACCACGACCAGTTTCATGTGCGGCAATGCAGGTGCCGTGGCACGTTTCATGATGGCGGTGCTGGCTCTCACGCCGGGCGAGTGGACTCTCGACGGCGACGAGCGGCTGCGGCAACGGCCCATGGCGCCCCTGATTGAAGCCTTGCGGAGCATGGGATGTCCTATCCAGTGCCTCGGCAACGAGGGGTACCTGCCGGTACACCTCACAGGCTATATGCCGAAATACAAGATGACGGAACTCGACCCCTCCGAAAGCAGCCAATATGTGTCGGCCATGCTCCTTGCCGGACCTCTTCTGCCTCAGGGGCTGACGCTGACGCTGACCGACAGGGCGGCATCAAGGCCCTATATCGACATGACCCTCAAAGTGCTGTCTAGCGCAGGCATCCGCACCTCGGTGAGCGCCAACCAGCGAGTCTACCGCGTGTGGCCTTTGGACAACGCCCTGCGGCGCAAACAGGCCGTGGACATGGAGCGCGACTGGACATCGGCATCCTATATCTATGCCGCCGCGGCCCTCTTGCCGGGCTTTCGAATGAGGATGCAAGGGCTCTCGCTGAGCACTTCATGCCAAGGCGACCGCGTCACGGCCGAGATTTTCCAGCATCTGGGGGTTGTCACCCGCGAGGTACGCTCGCCCTATCGCAAGGAGGTACGCTCCATCACCGTGGAAGGAACCAGTGAGTATCTTTCCTCCTTGGAATACAACTTTATCGACTGCCCCGACCTGATGCCTACAGTGTTGGTAACCTGTGCTGCCTTGGGAGTCAAAGCCCGTCTGAAAGGGGTGAAGAACCTGCGCGTGAAAGAGTCAGACCGCATCCACGCACTCAGCGAAGAACTGGGCAAGATGGGCTGCCACATCACCCAAACCGACACCGAGGTACGCCTCTCCAAAGCCAACCTAACCCCCAAGGAGCCCGTCAACGTCCACGGTGACCACCGCATTGCAATGGCGTTCGGCGTGCTGACGCTGCGATACCCCGACCTGATAATCGAAAACCCCGAATGCGTCAGCAAGTCGTTCCCCAACTTCTGGGAACAGATTAATCTTATCAAACAGTCCGTCCAACTGGCAGCCGAGAAGGCATGACCTTCTGTGTGGACTACAGGTAGACCAACATGCCGGCCACACCGGCTCCAAGAATCAACAATATCGGATTCACTTTCCTGAGCGACAACACAAACACGGACAGGAACAGCACAATGCTGACCACAAACTGCAAATTCCACCCCGGCACACCAAAGCTCTCGACCGACAGCAGTTGCAACGCCGCGGCGGCAATCAGTCCCACCACCGCCATACGCAACACGCGGAAAACATTCTCCATATCCTTGTTCCCCTGAATCCGCTGCAGGAAACGCACCACAAGCACCATCAGCAGCACCGGAAGCAGCAGCACCGAGCCGGAGGCCAACAGCGAGCCCAGCACCGCTTGCCAAGGCTCGTAACCCGCATTCAGGACGGCTGTATAACCCACATAGGTAGCGGTATTAATGCCCATCGGGCCTGGGGTCATCTGACTGACCGCCAGTATATCGGTAAACTCCTGCGGGGTAAGCCACGGGTGGTTGACCGTCACTTCGCTCTGTATCAACGCCACCATTGCATACCCCCCTCCGAAGGTGAAGATGCCTATCTTGAGAAACGTCCAAAAAAGTTGAAAGAAAATCATGGATTTCAGTTTTTTGGATTATTAGAATCCCCTCCTGGCCGAACTGTCGGACGTCCGAACAGCCTTCCATAGAGGAAACCGCCCAATGCAGCCACAAGGATGATGAGTATCGGGCTGACCCCCAGAAGCCATATCAGCAGGGCCGACACAATGGGAATCCAGCAGGTCGCCCAGCCCACCTTGGCACTCTTCGCCAGATGGAACACCGGCGCGGCAATCAACGCCACCACCGCCGGCCGCACCCCCATAAAGAAACGCTCCACCCACACATTGCCGCGAAACTGGCGGAAAAGCATGGCCAGCATCAGAATAAACAGCACCGGCATCATCACGTTGCCCGCGATGGCTGCCAGCGCGCCGGGAACGCCCCGCAGGCGGAAGCCCACACCCGTAGCCATGTTGACAGCCAACACACCTGGCATCGACTGCGACAGGGCCAGCTGGTCCAAGAACTCCTCACGGCTCATCCATCCCTTCCGGTCCACAAGTTCGCGTTCCATCAACGGTATCATGGCATACCCTCCCCCGATAGTGAAGGTGCCTATCTTGAAAAACGCCCAGAAAAGATCCCTATAACGTGCCATCGGTTTTGTCTAGAACAGGCGCAACCGCTACCGTATAAGCTCGTAGCAAAAACGCCGTGGAGAGAATGATTTTTCAAAGAAAATGCAAAAGTACAAAAAAAAATCGTAATTTTGCATTTTCAATCGAAACTCACCGTTCCACTTATAACGACTGGCCAAATGATTACATTACTTGCCATCCCAAGACTTTGGAAAACCATCATCATGATTGTTGCCATGTTGATTGTGTTCTACTTTTTCCTCATCCGTCCGCAACGACAGGAAGCGAAAAAGGAAGCCGAATTTCACGACAACCTCAAATCAGGCGACCGCATCATGACCGCAGGGGGAATCCACGGCACCATCGTCAGCACCGATGCCACCCACGCCGTCGTCGAGATTGCCCAAGGCGCCCGCATCAAAGTCTCAAAATCTTCCATTCAACGTATCCCCGATCGGAATGTCAAGAAATAAGTTATGAAAGATTAACAGGGAAAACCCTGAAAACCATATATGGTTTCCAGGGTTTTTTCGTATCTTTGCACCGCCTTTCAACGGAGGTATAACGTCTGACTTTTATTATATATAATACAAACACAGTCGTTTATCTCCATAGCGGAAGTATCCGGAATCACAGCGAATAAACAACTATACGATAAATGAAAGCACCCAAATTAATTCTCACCATGGCGTTGGCCTGCCTCTGCGGCACCGCCGTGCAGGCACAGGACCGTCCCGTCCTGCGGCTGTCGCTGCAGGAGGCGCAGGACTATGCCGTCGAGCACAACTACTCCATGCGCAACGCCTCGCTGGAGGTGAAGAAAGCCGAAGCCTCCCGGTGGCAAACGCTCTCGACCATGCTGCCTCAAGTGAAAGCCGGATTCGACTACCAAAACATGTGCGGCTATGAGATGAACCTTGGCGGTCGCTCCATGTCCATGAGCTCCATGATGCCCGACTCCGTCACTATCGGCGGCATCACCATGCCGATTTCCTTCCCCTCCAGCAGTACCAGCAGTTCCGAAGAGAGCGGCGGCATCCCGATGAATCCCAGCGGCACCTTCAGCATCACCGCATCCATCGCGCTCACCGGCGCACAGATTGTCGGCACCATGCTCAACAAAATCGCCATCAACATGGCCGACATCTCGCGCCAACAGACGGAACAGACCACCCGTTCCAGCGTGAAGTCCATCTACACCTCAATCCTCATCATGGAGCAGACCGTCGGTCTGCTCGACTCCAGCCTGCTCAACATGCAGCAGCTGCTCGAAACCACCGAAGCCAGCGTCCGCGCCGGCGCTGCCGAGCAGATACAAGCCGACAAGCTCTCCGTGCAGGTGGCCTCGTTGCGCAACAGCATCAACTCCACCCGCCGCTCGCTCACGATGCTTTACAACTCTCTCATCCTGCAGCTGGGAGCCGATGTAAACAGCCAGTTGGAACTCACCACCACCGTGGAGCAGGTGCTCAACGTAGATTATGCCGCACATCTCACCATGGGCGGTTTCAACATCGAGAACAACTACAACTACAAGCTCCTGCAACAGAACGAACGGCTGTCCGAGCGTCAGATGACCTTGGCCTGGATGGATTTCACCCCCACCCTCTCGGCCTACTACCAATACAGCGACAAGACCTACTTCGGCAAAGATGCAGGCTTCAACATGACCCCGCCGAACATGATTGGCGCCAGCGTCAGCCTGCCCATCTTCCAAAGCGGCACCCGCATGGCCAAAATCAAAGGTGCCAAAATCAGCCTGCAAGAGACCCAGAACAGCAAGCAGCAGGCCGAAGACGGACTGAAAGTCCAGTACAACCAGTTGTGCTACGACCTGATTTCCGCCCTCGAAAGCTACCAAATCCAGCGGGAGAACCTCGATGTCACCCGCCGGGTCTTTACCAACACCTCTGAGAAATACAAATTCGGCCACGCCAGCAACCTCGAAGTCACCAATGCCAGCACCGACATCATCACCGCCCAAAGCAACTACATCCAGGCTGTGATGAGCGTCGTCAGTGCCCAAGTGGCCCTCGAAAACCTCCTCGGAAATTGAAAATAAAAAAACAAAGATAGACATGAACCACAAGACATTCCTAGTCCTTTGCTCCTCCCTCTTGCTTCTCGCTTCCTGCGGCGGCAAAAGCCCGGAGAAACAAGCCACCACTACCAAGAAAGAAAAAGAGAAAGTCCATGTGCAGGTACTCCAGAGCGAGCGCATTGCCAAGACCCTCCAACTCTCCAGCACCCTCGAAGGCTACGAGACCATGAACATCTCGCCCAGCATCACTGGCCACATCGAACACATCTATGTCGAGGTGGGCAGCCGCGTGCAGAAAGGCGCCATGCTGGTACGCATGGACCAAACCCAACTCAACACCACCCGCATTAACCTCGCCAGCACCAAAACCGAACTGGACCGCGTCACAGCACTCAAGGCCTCGGGGAGCATCAGCGAACAGGTCTACGACCAAACCAAAGCCGGCTACGACCAGCTGTCTGAGACCGCACGGTTCCAAGAGGAAAACACCTTTGTCAAAGCCAAATTCTCAGGGGTCATCAGTGCCAAGAACTACGAAGACGGCGAGATGTACACCGGTGCCCCCATCCTTCAGCTCACCCAAATCAACCGGCTCAAAGCCATCATCAGCATCCCCGAAATATACTATCCCTTGGTACGCCAGGGCATGAAGGTCGACATCGAAAGCGACATCTACCCCGACCATGTATTTGCCTCCACCATCGAGATTGTGTACCCCACCATCGACCCCACCACCCACACCTTCCAGGCCAAGTTGAACATCCCTAACGCCAACGAGAGAATCCGCCCCGGCATGTATGTCCGCGCCAATCTGGCCATCGGCGAAGTGGATGCCATCGTGGTGCCCTACCAGAGCGTGCTGAAGCTGACCGGCAGCAACGACCGTTATGTGTTCACCAATGTGGATGGCACCGCCCACCGTGTGGCCGTCACCCTTGGGCAGCGCTTCGACGACCGTATTGAGATTCTTCCCGTCAACCCCGACGACTTGAAGGAAGGCGACCAGCTTATTGTCACCGGCCAAGCCCGCCTCGTCGACGGCGACCAACTTGAAATAGTAAAATAACTAGAAAACTAGTCCAACTAGAAAAACTAGAAGAAAATGGCAATTTACAAAACCGCTATCAACAAACCCATCACCACGGGTCTCGTCTTCGTGGCCGTCATCGTGCTGGGTCTCTTCTCACTCACCCGTCTGCCCATCGACCAGATGCCTGAGATGGACCCGCCCTACGTCACCGTGATGACCACCTACGCCGGTGCCAACGCCAGCGACATCGAGACCAATATCACCAAGATTGTCGAGAACTCGCTCAACTCGGTCGATGGACTGAAAAACATCACTTCCACCTCCAAGGACAATATCTCCGTTGTTACCTTGGAATTTGAATGGGGCTCTAACCTCGACGAGGCCCTCAACGACATCCGTTCTTATGTCGACCTGCTGTACGACAACCTGCCCGACGGCGTGTCGCGTCCCATGATTCTCAAACTCAACTCCTCCGCCATGCCCATCATGGTCTACGGTTTCACCGCCAAGGAGAGCTATTCCGGCCTCGACCGCATCATGGAAGACAACGTGGTCAACGAGCTCAACCGTATCGACGGCATCGGCAACATCACCGTCAGCGGCGCCCCTCAACGCTACGTATATATCGACCTCGACCCCAAGCAACTCGACGCTTACGGCCTGAGTCTGGAGGTGGTCGGCAACGCCATCTCGGTCAACAACCTTGATCTCGCCTCCGGTACTGTCAAGATGGGCAAGGAGCAGTACCAAATGCGTGTGAAAGGCGAATATGTGGAGAGTTCCGAGATTGCCGATATCGTGGTGGCCACCATGCCCAACGGCCGGCAGGTGTTCGTGCGCGACCTTGCCACCGTTCGCGACACCATCAAAGACCTCTCGCTTGACGAAAAAATCAACAGCAAGGACGGCGCCCGACTCATCATCTCCAAGCAGACCGGCGCCAACACCGTGCAGATTGCCAACGAAGTGCGCGCCGAGATGGAGCGTATTCAGAAGACCCTCCCACCCGACATCGAGATTACCAACATCCGCGACGGCTCAGAAGAGATTGTCAACGCCATCAATGGACTCACCGAAAGTATCTTCTACGCCCTTCTCTTCGTCATCCTCGTGGTGCTCGTATTCCTCGGCAACTGGCGTTCCACCCTTGTCATCGCGCTCACCATCCCCATCTCACTGGTCACCGCCTTTATCTACCTGCTGCTAGCCGACAGCTCGCTCAACATCATCTCGCTGGCCTCGCTCACCGTGGCCATCGGCATGGTGGTCGACGATGCCATCGTGGTATTGGAGAACATCACCAAGCACATCGAACGTGGCGAGAATCCCCGCGAAGCGGCCATCTGCGCCACCAACGAAGTCTGGACTTCGGTCATCGCCACCACCCTCGTCCTCGTGGCCGTCTTCGTGCCCCTCACCATGCTCCCCGGCATGATGGGCATCTTCATGAAAGAACTGGGTTGGATTGTCACCATCGTGGTATGCGTCTCCACCACTGCGGCCATCACCCTCATCCCGATGCTCTCCAGCAAGATTCTCAAAGAAAAGCCCTTCTTCCTGACCCAAGAGGCCCGCGAAGAGGCCGAGCGCAAACAGGCCGCCAAGAAGATTACCTTCGAGAAGACCTTCGGCCGCATGTTCAACGCCATCGAGGCAGGCTATGCCAACCTCCTACGGTGGTGTCTCGGCCACAAGCGCATCACCCTCCTCTTCGCCTTAGCATTCTTCATCGTCACCCTGCTGCCCGTGATGACCGGCAAAATCGGCATGGACTTCATGAAAGAGCAAGACAACGGCCGTATCTCCGTCACCGCCGAGCTGCAGCGTGGCACCCGCATCGAGGAGACCCTCAAGACCGCCCGCCACATGGAAGAAGACATTCGCC
This sequence comes from uncultured Bacteroidales bacterium, assembly GCA_905234695.1. Classification (GTDB taxonomy): domain Bacteria; phylum Bacteroidota; class Bacteroidia; order Bacteroidales; family P3; genus Colimorpha. Next base: position 11,037 of record CAJOHZ010000044.1, read on the forward strand.
GAATCCTGGGCGACGACGTGGTGGCCATTTCCACCTCCGCTGGTTCCAACGACGACGCTGGCTTTGCCGCCCTCTTCAACAGTACCACCAACAACAAAATCTCCATGACGGTGCGCTGCACCAAGAAATACGACCGCGACATCACCATCTTCCAGATGCAAGAGATGCTGCGCCAGTGCTTCGCCGAATACCCAGAAATCGTCACCTATCAGGTCAACCAAGGCGGTGGCATGGGCGGCGGTAGCAACAACTCCCTCTCGGTCGAAATCTATGGCTACGACTTCGACCAGACTACCCGCTTTACCCAAGAACTCAAAAAGCGCGTCGAGCAGAACGTCCCTGGCGCCCGCGACACCAAAGTCAGCCGCGACGAAGACCGTGCCGAGCTGAAGATTTCCTTTGACAAGCAGAAGCTGGCCCTCCACGGCCTCAACAGCTCCACCGTGGCCATGTATGTCCGCAACCGCGTCAACGGCATGGCCGCCGGCTACCTCAAGGAGGACGGCAACGAATACAACATCGTCGTCCGCCTGCGCGAGGAATACCGCTCCTCCATCTCCGACATCGAGCAACTCTCCATCCCCACTGCCACCGGCCAGATTATCAAGCTCAGTGAACTCGGAACCGTCGAGGAATACTGGTGCCCGCCCACCATCGAACGCAAGAACCGCCAGCGCTACCTCACCCTTACTGTCATGCCCTACAACACCTCGCTGCAAGAGCTGGCACAAAATGTGCAGAAAGAAATCGACCTGATGGCCATCCCCGCCGACATCCATGTGGACCTCGCCGGCAACTACAAAGACCAACAGGACTCCAGCCGCGACATGCTCCTCCTCGGCGTCCTCATCCTCATGCTCGTCTACATCGTCATGGCTTCTCAGTTCGAGAGTTTCTCAAAGCCCTTCATCATCATGTTCTCCATCCCCTTTGCCATCAGCGGTGTGGTGCTCATGATGTTCTTCACTGGCCAGAACCTCGACATGATTGGCGCCCTCGGCATCATCCTCCTCATCGGCATCGTGGTCAAGAACGGCATCGTGCTCGTCGACTACATCAACCTCATGCGCGAGCGCGGCGTGCCGCTCTACGAGGCCATCGCCCTCAGCGGCCAGAGCCGTCTGCGTCCCGTCATGATGACCGCCTTTACCACCATTCTGGGAATGATTCCCATGGCCACCTCCACCTCTGAAGGTTCCGAGATGTGGACCACGATGGGTCTCGTCGTCATCGGTGGTCTCACGGTCTCCACTTTTGTCACCCTGCTGGTCGTCCCCACTCTCTACGGAGTCTTCAACCGCCGTGGCGACATTGAGAAGAAAGAAAAGGAACGCCGCAAATTCGTCTTCATGAATATCAAATTAGATTAGTTATTAGCTGTAAGCGGGGAACTGTAAGTGACCACCGCCCTACTTAATACTTAAACCTCAAAACTCATGAAATCTGTCCTCATCGTATTCAATCAAGCCAATACCGAGCGTGTGGAATACATGCTCGACACCCTCAATATCCGCGGATTCACCTTCTGGGAGAATGTGCAGGGGCGCGGCCACGAAAACGGCGACCCCCACCGCGGCACCCACACATGGCCCGAACTCAACAACGCCATCCTCACCGTTGTCGACGACGACAAGGTGGACGATCTGCTCACCTCTGTCCGCAAGCTCGACAAGCGCAACGAGGAAGTGGGCATCCGAGCCTTTGTCTGGGGAATTGAAAAAATGGTATAACTCACTAATTGGAGTAGAAATCACTAATTCTAGGGAGTTGACACCCGAAAAAAAAGCAGTATTTTTGCAATCGGAAATCAAAGAAAAGAAATTTGATTGTCATACGTGCCAACTCTTTGGTTTTTAGGATTAATAACTGTTGTAGAGCCCTGCCGTCCGGCGGGGCTCGCAACCTTTATGCCCCTTTGTGGAAGCCATTATATTTTACAAAATTATCTTTTTTTTGTGCCCGTATGGAAAAAAAGTCGTACCTTTGCAGCACCAACCAATAAAAAACAAAATCATGAAAAAAACCATTATGATGGCAGCTCTCGTCGCTGTCGTATGCTTCCTTGGAGCATGCAAGAAAGAAGGTGTGTACAACCCCTCTGAAAAACTCAGCAAGATTTACAAAGCATCCACCAACAAGGCCGAATACCTCGATGGCTCCACATGGCGCGAAGCCTACAACGAATCCACCCCAAAAACTTTGGAGGAAAGCTGGACCTGGGACGGCAAAAAACTGATGAGCGTCAGCAGCCACAACTCTGACGGCACCGTCGACCCCGACGAAGTCATTACGTTCACCTACGATGGCAAACGTTTGACCAAAATCAACAGTGGCTCTGGCGCCGGAAACTATGCCGAAATCATCTACGACGGCAGCGTCATCGACAAAATCCAGGCCTACACCAACAGCGTACTGACGACAACCGTCACTTTCACCTACGACGGCAAGAAAGTCAGCCAAATCACCTACACCTATGCAGGTGAAATCGAACCCACTAAAGCCCCGCAGAGCTTCGCCCTGCTGGATTTCATCAACAACACCTTTACTCCCTCGAACAACGAGAACCTGACCGACATGATCCGCAAGGATGTCTCCAAAGGTGCTAATTCCATGACCACCACCTACACCTGGGATGGTAAAAACATCAGCAAGGAGTCCTATTCCAACGGAAATTTCACCGCCACTGTCGACTATACCTATGACAACAAGACCAATCCCTTTAAGGGTTATGTTATCGACTATCTCGGCGAGACGGTTTTGGCTGCCAGCAAGAACAATGTAATCAAAGCGGTCAGCACCTATACCAGTGAAGGCCGTTCCGAGAGCGAAACCACCGAATACACTTACGAATACGATGGCAAGTGGCCTGTTTCCCGCACCTACACCTACAGCAGCAGCGAAGACAACTATCGCAGCTCCAGCACCAACATCACTTACTACGAATATGTTGACTAACCGTACATAACGGACAAAACCTCCAAGAAGGTGCCTCACTTCACACACTGGGGCACCTTCTTTTTTTGTCCCCTCGCCCCTAAATTCCAGTTACAAGTGCAACACTGAGTAGAAAAAAAGAGCACCAAAAATTTGGTACTCTCAGGTAAAATGACTACTTTTGTGTTGCATATGAAA
>CAJOHZ010000045.1 GCA_905234695.1 uncultured Bacteroidales bacterium
GCACTGGCACCACACGAAGTGGGAGCAGTTCATCGTGGTGAAGGGGCACGGACTGATACAGGAGAGAAAGATCGGTACCGACGAGGTGATGGAGTTCGAAGTGAGCGGCGACAGGATAGAGGCGGTCACCATGCTGCCGGGGTACACGCACAACATCATCAACCTCTCCGACACGGAGGACCTGGTGACGGTGATGTACTGCAACGAGACGTTCAACCCCAATCGTCCCGACACTTATTTTGAAGAGGTATGAATCATAAAGAATCTCTAGAACAGCGGGTATTAGACTTGATAGAGTCGGAGGCACGGTCGTGTTCGATGGAAGCTCTGTCGGCAGAATATGTCTATCGGTATTGGTCGGGGCAGATTCCGTTTGATGAGATTGTACAGACTATGCAAAAGATAAAAGAGTATGAGTAATAACAAAAGAATATACTTATGTCTCGCGCACATGTCCGGTCGTGAGATGAATTATATTAATGAGGCATTTGAGCAGAATTGGGTGGTTCCGCTGGGACCGAACGTGGATGGGTTTGAAAGGGATTTGGAGGAATTCATGAATGTTGAGGAGCCCTCCCCTGAGACATCCTCTCAAAAGCGGATAGTGGCGCTGTCATCAGGAACAGCTGCCGTACATGCAGGATTGATTGACGTGGGTGTACGAGCCGGTGATGAGGTGATATGCCAGAGTCTGACTTTCTGTGCCAGTGTGAATCCTGTCGTGTATCTTGGGGCACGGCCTGTCTTGGTGGACAGTGAACCTGCGACATGGAACCTTTCTCCAGACTTGATGGAAGAGGCGATCAAGGATCGCATCCGTAAAACGGGCCGCACGCCCAAGGCCATTGTGCCGGTGCATCTGTATGGTATGCCGGCCGAGATGGACAGAATCATGGAGATTGCCGACCGATATGACATACCCGTCATGGAGGATGCTGCCGAAGCAATTGGTTCTAAATACAAAGGGCAGTTGTGTGGTACTTTCGGCCGTTATGGAGTTTGGAGTTTCAATGGCAACAAGATGATAACCACCTCCGGAGGCGGTGCATTGATATGCCCTTGTGAGGAATCGAAGAGGAATGCCATCTATTATGCCACCCAGGCAAAGCTTCCTACACCTTATTATCAACACGAAGTCATTGGGTTCAATTATCGCCTGAGCAATATCTGTGCAGGTATAGGACGGGGGCAGATGACGGTTCTGCGTGACCATATAGCTCATCATAGGCATATTCAAGCATTATACGAGGAGTCTTTTGCACACATTGAGGGCATAGAGGTGCATGTGCGGCCATCGGATGCATTTGACAGCAATTATTGGCTTTGTACCATTTTGCTTGACGAGCATCTGCATGTGATGGGGCAGGAGACCGTGTATGATGCGGTTGAAATCCGTACCGACTGCGAGCCGAATGCCAATGTGGAGGCGATGCGGGCCTTTCTCGACAAAAAGGGCATAGAGGCTCGGCCGCTGTGGAAGCCGATGCACAAGCAGCCTGTTTATAAGGATGCGCCAGCGTATGTCAATGGCGTGAGCGAGTCGCTTTTCCGTCGCGGTATGTGTCTGCCCAGCGGGCCATGTGTGACGGACGAAGACGTACACTATATTATTGAAAGTATCAAAGAGGCTATCCGTTAGGCTTACGCTATTCTGGCCTTATAGAGAGGACGTCCCATTGGATTTTGGGGCGTCCTCTCTTTTTTGTTTTGTCGTGTTGGATATTTTTTGTATTTTTGTATTCGGTATTAACTTGATAAACGCATAGACTAATGCTCTCTGAAACACCACGATGGGTTGCAGTATACACAAATCCCAGGGCGGAGAAACGTGTGGCTCTCCGACTAGGAGAGCAGAGTATAGAGAATTATCTCCCCTTGCGCAGGGAGAAAAGGCATTGGTCAGACCGTATCAAGGTAGTGGAAGAGCCGTTGTTTCGGTCGTATATTTTCGCCAAGATAGAGAAGACGCAACTGGACTCGTTACGGAATGTGGACGGAGTGGTGTATGTTGTATCGTTCAAGGGTGAGATTGCGACGATTCCCGATGAGCAGATTGAGGCTGTGCGCCGTGCCGTGGAAACAGACGAGAAGTTGTATATACACCAGTCATCGCTCTTGCGAAAGGGTGCCACGGTGATTGTGCAGGAGGGCCCTTTCGCTCAGATGAAGGGCACTATTGTATCTAATTGTCGCGACGGAAATTTTGCCATCCATATAGATGCATTGAGCCTTTCATTGGTGGCAGAGATTGACAAGAATCTATTGACTCCGGTGGAGTAGACCGTTACATTCCTTTGTCCCAGAGGGTCCAGCTGAGTTCGGCTTGGCGGTGGAGCATGGCCAGGCCGTTGCATACGGCGGCCCCATGCAGGCGGCCCTCGCGCAGGAAGAGGGTCTCTTCGGGATTATATACCAAGTCAAAACGGAGTTGATACGGAGTTGGTACGGAGTTGGTAGGCCAGGGCGACGCATCTGTGTGGGGGAACATGCCCATAGGGGTAGCGTTGACAATCAGCAGCCGTCGGGCTGATTCTGCCACTGCGGTGGCGTAGGAGATGCTTCCCGGATGAGCCTCGGGGGTACGCGAGACAAGTTGTACGTCGATGCCGATGCTTTCCAGGGCGTATTTTACCGCCTTGGCGGCGCCGCCGGTGCCGAGTACCAGCGCGGCTGTATGGCAGGGCCGCAGCAGTGGCTGCAGGGTGTCGAGGAAGGCGGGAGCATCGGTGTTGTGCCCTGTTAGGCGGGAACTCTCGACCGTCACGCAGTTCACCGCACCAATGGCACGGGCGTGGTCGTCCAGTTGGTCGAGGTAAGGGATGATGGCTTCTTTGTAGGGGATGGTTACGTTGAACCCTTGCAGTTGTTCTTTTTCGATGAGTTCCCGCAGCCCATCCAGTCCCTCCATTTCATACAGACAGTAGCAGGCATCGGTAATCCCTTGTCGCTCGAAATGGGCGGCAAACCAGCGGGGCGACCACGAGTGGGCAAGCGATTGTCCGATAAGGCCAAACTGTCTCATGCAAGGGATAACGACGAGAATGACGGTTTATTGTGAGGTGGCGGAATTGAATTAATTGGACTGCAAGGAGCGATAAGTCGTTTTTATTTTGTATCTTTGCAGTCTCGATTCTGTGTGCCATGAAAAAAGTTCTGCGTGTCATCTTGCTAATTGTCAACGTACTCTTTGTTGTGGCGTTGATATTCTCGACCCTGGCGGGTGCGATGCCTCCCTCTCGTTATCCGTGGGTGTCAATGCTCAGCTACACTTTTTTCCCGCTGTTGTTGGTCAATGTACTGTTTATCCTGATATGGCTCTGTCTGTCGCGTTGGGAGTTTCTTCTGTCGACGGTGGCCATAGTGCTGCGATTCTCGTTTGTGCCGCTGTTCTTCCAGATAGGAGGGACACAGCAGGCAGAGGTTGGCGAGGATACGCTGAAGGTGATGACTTTCAACGTGCATGGATTCAAAGGGATGGACAGCGATACCTTGATGACGGCCGATTCCGGGGGAATGCTCTTCCTGTCGTTGGTGGATGAAGAACAACCCGACGTGCTGTGTATGCAGGAGTTCTTCCCTCCCTCGAAAGTGAGGGTAGTGGACAGCCTGCTGGCGCGGGGCTATAAGCATTATTGCAGCGTTCATGGCGACACATACAGGTCGCAGGCAGTGATTTTCTCACGCTGTGAGTTGGAGGGGCATGTGATGGACAACAGGACCAAGTTTTACGCTGACTTGAGCAAGAATGGCCAGAAAGTGCGGTTGTGCTGTGTGCATCTGGACTCGTATGGGCTGTCGGACGACGATATCAAGAGTTTTGAGAAACTGGCCCATGCCAAGCCCGACAGCACTACGCATAACACCCTGCGCAAGTTCGTCTCCACCGTGCGGGAACACGAGACGGAATGGCTTACCGAGCTGCTGCCGCTGATTGAGTCCACTGAGACCCCCATCATTGTGGCGGGCGACTTCAACGACACGCCCGCCTCCTATATCTACCGACAGGCCACCGAGCGTCTTGTGGACGCCTATGTGAAGCAGGGGCGCGGCTTCGGAACCACCTATCATGGTCCTTACCCCTCGTTCCGGATTGACTATATCCTCCACAGTCCTACGATGCAGACGCTTTCGTATAACCGTATCAAAACCCCTATCTCGGACCATTATCCCATCGTGGCCACCCTGCGGATGGCCAGTGCGGAGTGAACGGTCGTACAATACTTTCCTGGACATGACTCAGAAAGAGCGTTATGAGCGGATGATAGCCTACTTCGAGCAGGCGCGCCCGACGGCGCAGACCGAACTGCATTACACCGACCCGTTCCAGTTGCTGGTGGCGGTCATCCTCTCGGCGCAGTGTACCGACAAACGGGTCAATATGACCACGCCGGCCCTCTTCGTCGCCTATCCTGATGCCGCGGCCATGGCGCAAGCGACTCCCGAGGAGGTGTATGAATATATCCGCTCCATCTCTTATCCCCATAACAAAAGCTGCCATCTGGTAGGCATGGCAAAGAAACTGATGGAGGATTATGGCGGCGAGGTGCCATCGGATATCGATGAGTTGCAAACCCTTCCAGGGGTGGGACGCAAGACGGCCAATGTAATTGCCTCGGTAGTGTTCAATTTGCCCGCCCTGGCGGTGGATACGCATGTGTTCCGTGTGGCCAACCGCATCGGACTGACGTGTAACAGCAAGAATCCTTTGCAGACTGAGCGTGAGCTGGTCAAGCATATCCCGCCCGAGAAGATTCCCATTGCCCATCACTGGCTTATCCTGCATGGCCGCTATGTCTGCCAGGCCCGTAAGCCCCATTGTGCCGACTGCGGAATCAGTGACCTCTGTAAATACTTTCAACATACCTCCAACGCCCAACGTTCATGATTCTCACCGCTCCTTTGTTTCTGATAGGTCTTGTGGCTGTAGCTGTGCCGATAGCCATCCATCTGCTGCAGATGCGGCGTTATCGGCGGGTCTATTTCAGCAACGTCGATGCTTTGCAGGAACTGCACAATGAGAGCCGCAAACGCAACCGGCTGCGGGAACTGCTGATACTGGCGATGCGGGTGCTGGCAGTGCTGTTTCTAGTGCTGGCGTTCTGCCGTCCGGTGGTGCCGCATAAGGAGTCGCAGCTCAATGCCGGTGGCACGGCGGTGAGTGTCTATATCGACAATTCCTACAGCATGGAGAGTGGCGGCATGGATGGCAGTCTGGTGGAGAGTGCGCGGCAGAAGGCCCGTGAGATTGCAGCGGCCTACCGGCCGGGCGACCGTTACCAGTTGTTGACGAACGAGGCCGAGGGAGTCCAGTTCCGTTGGCTCAGCCGCGAGGAATTCCTCATGGCCGTCGATGACTTCCACCCCACGGCGGTGACGGCACGGATGTCGACCCTCCTGCGGCGACAGAACGACTTCTTGCGGTCGGCTCAGGTGGCGAACCGCCATGCGTATGTGATAAGCGATTTCCAGCGTAGCACCGCGGATATAGAGTCGCTGCCGTCCGACAGCACCGTGTACACCACCTTCGTCCCCTTGGAGGGAAGCGATGTGGCCAATATCTACATCGACAGTCTGGCCTTCGATTGCCCCGCCTATTGCCGTGGGGTCACCGTCACGGCCGAGGTGACTGTCTGCAACGGGGGCGACAGGCCCGTCGAGGGTCTTCCGTTGCGTCTTTTCGCAGGCGACCGGCAACGGGCGTTGGCATCGGTGGATATTGCCGCCCACAGCCACGCTACTGTCGCGCTGCGGTTCACTCTCGAAGAACAGGGCACGCTGCAAGGCTATGTGGAGACCACCGACTACCCCGTCACGTTCGACGATAGACTATATTTCACCCTTGCCGTGGCACGGCAGATACCTGTCTTGGCCATCGGTGGGGCAGGGGAGAACCCTTATCTCGGAAAACTCTTCCAGAACGACTCGCTGGTGCACTACCATGCCACTGACGTGGCCCATATCGATTATACCACGCTTGCAGAGAACAGCCTGATAATCCTTGATCGGGTAGGCACCGTCACCTCGGGATTGGCACAGACGTTGCAGACGTTTGTGCAGGAGGGGGGCAGCCTGCTGGTTTCGCCCGACGAACGGGCCGACCGTGAGAGTTATAACCGTCTCTTGTCTGTCCTTCAGGCACCTCGGTTGGGCGCATGGCAACAGAAAGAGGTCAAGGCACAAGAGGTCAATGACGGGTGTGCACTCTATCGAGGGGTCTTCGACGGCCGCCTCAACGACATGGAACTTCCCACTGTGAAAGGGTGTTACCTCTTGGAGAGCGATGCCGTCACCGTGCGTGAGCCTGTGGTGACGTTGGTCAATGGGGGCGATTACCTCACCCTCACCCGTTGTGGGCAGGGAACTGTCTATCTGTTTGCCTCGCCGATAATGAAAGAGTATGGCGACTTTGTGCAGCAGGCGTTGTTTGTCCCCACGGTATATAACATGGCGCTTTTCAGCACTCCCCAGCAGCCACCGTTCCATTGGCTTACCGATATGACAGCGGTGCCGTTGGTGAACTGCTACGATGCAGAAGAGGCTCCGCATCTCAGAAGTGCCGACAGCAGTGTGGATTTGATTCCCGATATCCGTCGCATGGGTGGTCGGTATTGTATGGTGCCCCACGGTGAGATTGTGGCGGCAGGTAACTATCGTCTGGCCGACGAAGGCCTCTCGTTCAATTACAGCCGTCGCGAGTCGGAGCTGACGTTCTACAGTCCTGCCGAAATCGAAGAGATGGTAGGCGGGCAGCGGCAGGGCAGTTTCTCAGTGGTGGGGAAAGCCCAGAAATCGATGACGGACTATGTACGGCAGCGCGGCCAGGGAACCCCGTTATGGCGGTGGTGTCTGGCGCTGGTGCTCGCGGCATTGTTGGCTGAGACACTTTTGATACGATTTCCTGGAAAGGCAAAGAAATAACAGATAGTATGCTGGAAATAAACCATATTACGAAACACTTCGGCACCTATACGGCGTTGGACGACGTAAGTCTGCATGTCAGACGTGGCACGGTGTTCGGCCTTTTGGGTCCTAACGGGGCGGGCAAGACCACGCTTATCAGGGTCGTCAACCGCATTATCGCCCCCGACAGCGGAATCCTGCAGTTCGACGGGCATCCCATGACCGAGGCCGATAGTGTGCGTATTGGCTACCTGCCCGAGGAGCGGGGGCTGTATAAGAAAATGCGTGTCGGCGAGCAGGCCGTCTATCTGGCACGACTGAAAGGTCTGGACAAGGCCGAGGCGGAACGTCGGCTGCACCAGTGGTTCGACAAGCTGGAGATTGACGGCTGGTGGAACCGCCGGGTGGAGGAACTGTCGAAGGGGATGCAGCAGAAGGTGCAGTTTGTGGTCACCGTGCTCCATGAGCCGTCGCTGCTGATACTGGATGAGCCCTTCAGTGGCTTCGACCCCGTGAATGCCGACCTGCTGAAACGGGAGATACGGCAACTGCAGGCGCAGGGCACTTCGATAATTTTCTCTACCCACAATATGGCGTCGGCCGAAGAGTTGTGCGATGACATCGCCCTTATCAACCATGCCCGTGTGGTGCTTTCCGGCCCGTTGGCCGACATCAAGGCCCAGCACGCAAACGACCCTCTCGACAAGATATTTATTGAGACCGTCACAAAAACCGCATCCCCCACATTATAGTTTTTTTAATTCTTGCTTCATGAATAAAATATTCCTCGTCATACAGCGCGAATATGCCACCCGGGTGCGCAAGCCCTCCTTTTGGGTTCTTACCCTTGTGGTACCTATCCTGCTGGCAGGACTCTATGCTGTCCCCATTGTTCTGGCCACCCGTCCGCTGGAACATGCCAATGTGCTGGTGGCCGACGAGACAGGCCTCTTTACGGGCGAGTTCCGCTCGGGGCGCGACATCACCTATCTCGATGCCGGCAGTCTGGACTATGCCAAGCGGCAGTTGGCCGAGGTGGACTCGCTTGATGCCATCGTCTATATCCCTGCCCGCGAAAGCACGATACCTTATGACGCATTCCTCTACTACCGTACCGACGAGCCTTCGGCGACGGTGCAGTCCAATGTCGACCGTCAGCTGCAGGAGATACTGCACAACAGGATATTGCAGGATGTCCACGGCATCTCGCCTGAGGACTATGCCATGCTCACGGGCACCCATATCAAGTTGCGCACGCAGGACATCGAGACCGGCCGTGATGGATTCTTGACTATCAAGACGGTGGTGGGCATCGTGTTGGTGATGCTGGTCTTCATGGCGGTGTTCCTCTTCGGCTCGCAGGTGATGCGTGGCGTGATGGAAGAGAAGACCAGCCGTATTGTTGAAGTCATCGTGTGCAGTGTCAAGCCGTTCCAGCTGATGATGGGCAAGGTCGTGGGAATCGGTCTGGTGGGGCTGACGCAGTTTGCTCTGTGGATGCTCCTCTCCGCCGTGGCGGTAGGAGGTCTGCAGGTGACCCATGGCGACCTCTTCCGGCAGACGGCCGAGAGTATGCAGTTAGAGAGTGTGGCCACCAAAGGCACGGAAGCAGCGGCGCAGATGGAAGCCGCCCGTACGGCGATGCCCGTCAATGAATTGATGCAGGGTCTCACCTCCATTAATTTCGGACTCTTGGTGTTGGTCTTTGTCTTCTATTTTGTCTTTGGTTATCTGCTGTATTCCTCATTGTTTGCGGCCATGGGGTCGCTGGTGGACAGCGAGACCGACTCGCAGCAGTTCACCCTCCCCGTGACAGCTCCGCTGATACTGTCCATGTTGCTGTTGCCCGCCATGATTAACGCCCCTTCGGGCTCGCTGTCGGTGTGGCTCTCCATCATCCCCTTCACTTCACCGGTGGCGATGATGTTGCGTATCCCCTTCGGGGTGCCTGTGTGGCAGTTGGCGCTTTCCGCCGGATTGTTGCTGGTCACCTTCCCTGCCTGCATTTGGGCGGCAGCCCGCATCTATCGAGCCGGCATCCTGCGCTATGGTCAGAAGACCACTTGGCACGATGTGTGGCGTTTCCTTTCACGTCGTGGCGCGCAGAAAGCGTAGCCATTTTTCTTTTGGGTTGTAATCCGATGTCCCACAGAGGATAGCCTCTATGGTGTGGGAAAAATGTGATTTTTTTCTCGTTAGTTCAAGAAAAAGTCGTACCTTTACACCCAGTAAAAAATGAAAGAAAAACGTTGGATTTTAAGGAAAGATTATGAGTTAGAGACTGTTGATAGATTAGCGGAAGCTCTCGGCGTTGACAAAATTATCGCCACATTGCTAGTGGAGCGAGGTGTCACCACTTTTGAAGAGGCCCGATGTTTCTTTCGTCCCAGTCTTGACCAACTGCATGATCCTTTCCGCATGAAGGACATGGACCGTGCCATTGCCCGTATCAATGAGGCAGTGCGGCGGCATGAGCGTATCATGGTGTACGGAGACTACGACGTGGACGGCACCTCGGCCGTGGCGTTGGTGTATTCCTACCTGCAGTCGTTCTACCACAATATCGACTTTTACATCCCCGACCGCGACAGCGAGGGCTACGGCATCTCGTTTCAGGGCATCGACTATGCCAGGGATACGGGTGTGAAGCTGGTGATTGCCCTCGACTGTGGCATCAAGGCTGTTGAACAAGTGGCCTATGCCAGCACGCTGGGTATCGATTTCATCATCGGCGACCACCACCTTCCGGGTGACACCATTCCGGAGGCGGTAGCGGTGCTCGACCCCAAACGAGAGGACTGTCCCTACCCCTACAAGGAACTCTCGGGCTGCGGTATCGGATTCAAGATTGTCGAGGCCCATCAGGAGCAGCGCATGGGGGTGCGTCTGTGCGACAACCCCGAGCGGCTGGATCCCTCGCGTCGTGAGATGCGCGACCGTCTGCAGCTGCGGTTGTTGAAATTCCTAGATTTGGTGGCGGTCAGTATCGCATCGGACATCGTCCCCATCATGGGCGAGAACCGTGTGTTGGCGGCGTTCGGACTGAAGGTCATCAACACCCGTCCCCGTCCGGGCATCGAAGCCATCCTCACCTACGGCCATATCGCCAAACGCAGCGAGAGCGAGGTGGCGGGCCATCCCGAAGAAAAGACTTATTTCTGCAAGGAGCTTAACATTAGCGACCTTGTCTTTCTTGTAGGCCCCCGCATCAATGCGGCGGGTCGCATCCGTAGTGCCTTCGACTCGGTGCGGCTGCTGCTCAGCGAAGACCCCTGTCAGGCGGGGCTGCTGGCCGAGGAAATCAACAACTACAACACCGAGCGCAAGGACCTTGATAGCGCTGCTACCGAGGAGGCCAAGCGGCGTATCGAGAGTGACGAGCAGCTTCGGAGCAAGAAGAGCATCGTCCTCTTCGATGAGAACTGGCACAAAGGGGTGGTGGGCATCGTGGCTTCACGTTTGGTGGAGGCCTACTACAAGCCGACCATCATCTTCACCCGTTCGACCGACGACCTCATCACCGGCTCGGCACGCAGCATCAAGGAGTTTGATGTGCATACGGCGCTGGAGCAGTGCAGCGACCTGTTGGAACATTTCGGCGGCCACCGCTGCGCGGCGGGTGTGTCGTTGAAGCCTGAGAACTTCGAGGCCTTCAAGCTCCGCTTCGAACAGGTGGTGGAGCAGTCGCTGCAGGTCGACAGCATGGTGCCCGAGATAGAGATTGACGCCCAGATAGATTTCGGTCAACATATCACGCCGAAATTCCTTCGCATCCTTAAACAGTTCAGTCCCTTTGGACCCGAGAACAATATGCCGGTGTTCATGTCGCGGAATCTGGTGGATACAGGTTTCCCCCGCATTGTGGGTACCAACCACCTGAAGTTTAACGCAATCTCGCTCGAGTCGCGGTCGCGCTCCTATCCCGCCATCGGCTTCCAGCTGGGCGGCAGCTTCCCCCGCGTCAAGGCGGGCGAGTCGTTTGCCCTCTGCTATACCCTTGAAGAGAACTATTGGAACGGCAAGACCGAAATCCAGTTGAACGTCAAGGACCTCAAGTTTGAAGACGACCAGGCCATGCCTGGAGATATTAATTTCTAATTCTCAACCCCCTATGGCTGACGACAAGAAAATCATCTTCTCGATGGTGGGAGTGGGGAAACTGATACCCCCAAGCCGCCAGATTCTCAAGGACATTTACCTCTCGTTCTTCTACGGTGCCAAGATAGGTATCATCGGTTTGAACGGCTCGGGCAAGTCTTCCCTGCTGAAGATTATCGCCGGAGTGGACAAGGACTATCAGGGCGAGGTGGTTTTCTCACCTGGCTATAGCGTGGGCTATTTGGAACAGGAGCCTAAACTGGACGACACCAAGACCGTCAAGGAGGTGGTGCAGGAAGCCGTGCAACCCATCGTGGATGCCCTGAAAGAATACGAGGAGGTGAACAACGCCTTCGCCGACCCCGATGCCGACTTCGACAAGCTGTGCGAGCGGCAGGGCGAGCTCACGGAGCTGTTAGACCAGTACGATGCGTGGAACCTCGACAGCCGTCTGGAGCGGGCCATGGACGCACTGCGCTGCCCCGAGGAAGACCAGCCGGTCAAGAACCTCAGCGGTGGCGAACGGCGCAGGGTGGCTCTCTGCCGGCTGTTGCTGCAGGAGCCGGATATCCTGCTGCTGGACGAGCCCACCAACCACCTCGATGCGGAGAGTATCGACTGGCTGGAGCAGCATCTGCGCCAGTACAAGGGCACGGTCATCGCCGTGACGCACGACCGTTATTTCCTCGACAATGTGGCTGGTTGGATTCTGGAGTTGGACCGTGGCGAGGGCATTCCCTGGCAGGGCAACTACAGCAGTTGGCTCGACCAGAAGACCCAGCGACTGGCCATGGAAGAGAAGCAGGAGAGCAAGCGCCGCAAAACCCTCCAGCGCGAGCTGGAATGGGTGCGCATGGCCCCCATGGCGCGCCATGCTAAAGGCAAGGCCCGTCTGGCGGCATACGACCGCATGATGAACGAGGATGTGAAAGAGAAAGAGCAAAATCTGGAGATATTCATCCCCAACGGACCCCGTCTGGGAAACAAGGTGTTGGAGGTCGAAGGGGTCAGCAAGGCATACGGCGACAAACTGCTGTACGAGAACCTTACCTTCTCCCTGCCGCCGGCCGGCATCGTGGGGGTCATCGGCCCCAATGGCTGCGGAAAGACCACCCTCTTCCGTCTTATCATGGGACTCGAAAAACCCGATACGGGTACCTTCATTGTGGGCGAGACGGTCAAGATAGGCTATGTGGACCAGCAGCATGTGCAGATTGACCCCGAGAAGAGCGTCTACGACGTGGTCTCGGAAGGCAATGAGTTGATACAGATGGGTGGCCGTATGGTCAATGCCCGCGCCTATATCTCACGGTTCAACTTCACCGGCACCGACCAGAGCAAGAAAGCCGGCGTGCTGAGCGGTGGCGAGCGCAACCGCTTGCATTTGGCGCTGACGCTGAAGAGCGAGGCCAATGTGCTGTTGCTCGACGAGCCCACCAACGACATCGACGTGAACACCATGCGTGCCTTGGAGGAGGGTTTGGAGAACTTTGCAGGCTGCGCCGTGGTTATCAGCCACGACCGCTGGTTTCTCGACCGCATATGTACCCATATCCTTGCCTTTGAAGGCGACTCGCAGGTCTACTTCTTCGAGGGTGGTTACAGCGAATACGAGGAGAACCGCCGCAAACGTCTCGGCGACGACACGCCCCACCGACTCCGCTACAAGAAGCTGATGAAGTAACCTTTAACGATAAAAACGCCATGGGTAAACGAGTTGCTTTGATTTTAAGTTTCACCCTTATGCTTTTTACCGTAAGGGCACAGGAGGTGCGGATGTCGCAGCATCGTGTGTATGATGCGCTGGATAGTCTTGCGGTCCTTATCACATACACGTATGATAGTACCGGTGTGGTGGAAACCCGTCAATTGCAGAGCTTCGACCTCCATGGTCGTCTGACGCGCACCGAGTTATACACTGTCGACGAGCAGATTCTCTTCACCGAAGATATCGGTTACGACCGTTACGGAAACCGCCAGCGGTGCCTGCAGGTCGTCTACGACGAAGAGGGTGTCCCCACCCGTTCCGACTACCGCTACAAATACACCCGCAACCCCGACGGCACCACCACCCTTACCACCATCCGCCTCAACGGGAAACAGATATTCCCCGAGGAAGAGGGTAAGTAATCTGCAAGCAAGTTTTTCCCTATAAAAGTGCGCATATGAATAAGTACATCGAGGAGTTCATTTCCAACCGGAAGAAAGAATGTGTTTCGGAAGATGAAATCAAGCTGGACAAGATTGTCAATAGTCTAAAGATTGGCAAGAAAGAGTATCTGAAAGACCATGACGGCGACCCTGTCAAGGATTTCCCGTATTACGATGACAAGGAGTATGATTATTACCGCTACACTATAGGCGAGGCTTCGGCTGAGGATATAGAAGAACTCATGAAGTATGTATCCGAGGAGGATTTGCCTGACGACATCTCCAAGAAGAAAATCAGTGGTTGGTATCGTTTTGCCTTAGTACTGATGCGTTAATTTTTAACAAATATTAGGATATATCAAATAAGGTTAGTTCTTTGACATTTTGAGTATGAATGAGAGCCGGATTTGGAGAGGT
>CAJOHZ010000046.1 GCA_905234695.1 uncultured Bacteroidales bacterium
GTATCTTTGCATCGCAAACGATTTCTAAAATGCAGGTAACATTCCATATTCGGCGAGATGAAAACAAGATGGAATTCCATGACATCGGAGGAATGTTTTCTTGCATCTTTTCTTCAAAAAAAGCAACCTCCTCACACTCGACAAATAGTTGTAATAAAAACATTTCCGGCAATTTTCTATACTTCACTTTCACCGGCAAAGAACGGGATGAGGAGACGGGATACGGATACTTCGGCGCCCGATACATGGACCACGAACTGATGACCATGTGGCTGAGCGTCGACCCGATGGCGGACAAGTACCCGAATATCTCTCCGTACGCCTACTGTGCTTGGAATCCTATTAAATTGGTTGACCCGGATGGCAGAGAATTTGACCCTGCAACCGAGGAAAAATATATTAAACCATACGAGAATGAAGTTAAAACACGAATGAATGAAATTGATCGCAGAAGAGGTACGACAAAATGGAATGATAAATATGATGCCCAATATCAAGAGTACGAAAAAATACTCACAGAGATCGATGACCTTAGAAAAGATCAAGATAATGTATACTCTATCCGTACCGATGAGAGTTCAGATGCTAAAAATAAGTTAGTATATAAAGGAGAAAGAGAAGATGGGAAGAGGTCAATCCAAATAAACTTGAAGAAACGAGCAGGAATGAGTTCCATCGCCCATGAATTAAAGCACGCTTATCAGTATTATGAAGGAAGACTGGGATTTATATTAGACCCATCTGGGAAACACGTCAGTTCTAATGATTGCAAATTTTTTGAGAGAGAAGCATTCACCCGTGGAAATATGTTTGAAGATGATTTGTTTACCAAAGGAGGCCGTTTGCGTATATATGACGTGAATCCTGATAATTATAAGTTTCAGTACAACTCTAAATATGAAAACTATCAAGAGTATCCTGGTATTAGCGCACCTTCAGGTTATATCTATATATCTAATCATAAAAAAATAAGTTTTTGATCATGAACGCTCGATATCTTTTATTTACCATCGTTTGTTTTCTTTGTATATGTAATTGCCATGCCCAGCATTATATTGCGAAAGATGGCCGTGGGGAGTTGAGAATTATCGATGAATCACGGTATGAAATATCGTTTTATTCTATTTCTGGTGTACCCTGTGATGATTCTAATGATGAACCTAAAACCGCTTTCTATGATACAGGATACTATAGGGTGGTAAGGGACACATTGATTCTTTCTTCAGAAAAACAATCATGGGCAGATATTGTTACTTCATATGACACATCTGGGTTAGAACGCATAGATACCGCTCGATATTTGATACAGAACTTGGCTGTGAATGGACATGGAAAATGGTTTGAACATTACAAATATATAGTTGGCGATGTGTTCCACAAGGGAGATACAATTATCCTGTATTGTCCGATGTTTCTATGTAGGGATTGTATAATATCTGTTTATGACAATGAAATCCAGCGCAGGATTATTCCCAACGAAAAGCTGTTTTTCTCATATGGAAAAGAAAAATCCTATTACGTGATTATTTATCCGGACAAAGTTGACAGAATATATCTCACCAATTTTCCATTGCTTATCCGTGGCAAAAAACTAATTCCTTTTGATGAACACAAAACCTTTGAGTGTTTTGTGTATAATGGATTTGTATTCCCACAAATGGATTCCCAAAAACGGTTGGTGTGGAAAATGGGCGTTATGGAGCGCGGAGTAAAAGGACAAATGGTATATGAAAAAGATGGTTATAAATGAAAAAATCTTGTTTTATGAATTGCTATTATGATAATAACTCAGCCGATGAAGGGGGGGGCAAACTAGCTGTAGTACCATCTTTTCATACAACTCAAAAACCATGCGGTTTTACCACTTCGTTTTCACTGGCAAAGAGAGAGATGAGGAAACGGGCTACGGATACTTCGGCGCAAGGTACATGGACCATGAACTCATGACGATGTGGTTGAGCGTCGACCCGATGGCCGACAAGTACCCGAATATCTCTCCGTACGCCTACTGCGCTTGGAATCCGGTGAGGTTGGTCGACCCGGATGGGAGAGATGTGTGGGAGTTAAATAAAAGTGGAGAATTAATTTGGAAAAGTTCTTCCGAACAAGATGAAATACGGACTAATTCTGGTAATTCTATAACTGTTAAAAATGGCATACTAACTAAAGGAAAAAACTACACAAAAACGGAGAATGGGGAAGATGGTTATTTATATTTGGATTTTGGAAAGGATGTTCAAAGTGCAGAATCTTTATTTCAGTTTTTTGCCGACAATTCAAATGTGGAATATAGTCTTATTGGATATGCCAACTCAAAAACGGATTTGACATCAGACAATTTTATTCTAACAAGTTCCTTCGATGAAAGAGGCGATATTATGGGAAGCGAACAAGCATACGCATATGCTTTGGATGGGTTATTAAGAGATCATACCCATAATCATCCTAGTGGCAGTATGCAACGATCAGGTGTCTATGATCCTAGAGTACCTTGGACTTTCAAGGAAAAGGGAAATGATGCAGGCTTCGTTTCTACAATGAAATCTTTACTATCAAAAAAGGCTCCATCTGCAACTTTTAATGCATATATTTATGCAGGTAGAAATCGCAATGTGGCTTTCCCCAATGGTGGTTACATATGTTATAGTTCGACGAAGCCACAGTCATATGCAGGAAAAACATATTCTAAAGCCACTGCACTAAACAGATATGAGAGATATTAAATTCATGCTCGGTATGAAAACAAATTGCTATTTGAAAACAACTTTTTTTCTAATTATGACGATGTTCACCATAACGTTGCCTGCACAATCTTTGAATGATACATCAATAACCGGATTTGAGCACTTCCTCTCATTTTTTAGAACGTTCCAACTGCCAGACACTATGGTAAATTTATCTGCCATGACTCCATGGACAGAAGTTGTGGAAGACACAGTTTTTAAAAAAGATATGGAGAAGTGGGTGAATCCAGTTCCATTTTTCACTCAATCTCCTATGTTTAAAATTCGGAAAGAATTATGTTGGTATGTGTTGGTTAAAAATGTCTGTACGGTCGCAAATATTGAGATGTGTTATATTGATATGATTGGATATTCTCTCACTGGAGAAAAAAAAGACAGGATATTTCTAAAAGTTATGGATGATCATGGAGGTTTGGGGCCGGAGTTAGACGAAGAACGATTAAGTCAAGGTCTTGTTCTGATGAATAAAGATAGCATAATACACAAATGGTTTGATAATGTCCCCATCGCAGGGGATGCAACCCAAATGACAATGTATTATTTCGATTCTTTTGGAAATATCATTGCTCATTCCCCCCAACCAATGAAGCACTAAAGATGAGACTTAATATTTAGCATAATCAGCATATTCTTACAAAACAGATTTGTAAGAATATCAAGCGTACTACAAAAAATCCGACAACACTAATTCCGATAAGGAATGATACCTACACGTCTTGCTCTAAACAAGTAACTCCAAAACCACCCACGGCAAGAAATCTTTTTCTCGCCGTGGAATAACAACAGAAAAACAACAAATAATTGAACCGACCAGCACATAATACCCAGTGGGTAAACCGCACGCAAACCATGTGGTTTTACACCTTCGGTTTCACGGGCAAAGAGCGCGACGAAGAAACGGGCTATGGCTACTTCGGTGCAAGGTATATGGACCACGATCTGATGACCATGTGGCTCTCGGTCGCCCCGATGGCCGACAAGTACCCCAACATTAGCCCTTATGCTTACTGTGCGTGGAACCCCGTAAAACTAGTGGACCCTGACGGAAAGGATGTATGGGAATTATCTAATGATGGGTCACTTATATGGAAGGAGAAAGGTATAACTCTTCTGAGGAATTGAAAATGACCCCAGCTTTTTCCACATCAAAAATGACTATCAATAAGAATGAAAAAACTTATAAATACAAGACATTGTAACATTCTTCTGTTATCGATGATGTTTATTATGTTTAATGGTTGTGCCATTAAACAAACATACTTCCATTTGAAAGAAAACACAAATGCAGTCCCAAAATTCGAACAATATTTGAATTTGTTTGAAGAGATAAAGTCTACGGATACTATATGTTTGGAATGCCGATACCTTAACATAAATACAAATGATACATCTATTCAGATTGGGAAAAAGGTGTATAACCAGTATCTCGGTTCTTTTATTCCTTTATTTCAAACATTTCCTTTATATAAAATTCAATGTCCTGAAGGTTGTCTTGTTTTTTTATTTCATTACTACGATGCCACTTATATTACTACAATGTACATTGAGGCCATAAGCTATGACACACTTGGTACTATAACAAGTCGAGAAATATTCCCTGCTTGGGATGGATATGGAGGTGCCGAGCAGAGTGAATCTTATTCTAATAACGCAACTATTTCTATTACTCGACTCTCATTGAGCTATTTGTGGATAGAAAAATCCGATAATAAAACCATTGAAAATAAGAAAGTAACATTCTTGATTAACCAGCGGAGCGGAATCCTAGAGAAAGAAAAATAGTTCTTTCTTGGTTCAGTATTGCTCTTTCTCGTTGGGGAAGTTGACGTTTTTGACGTCGTCGATATACTGGCGGACGGCATTGCTGATGTCGGCGCCGAAAGAACCGTATAGACGCAGGTAGCGGGGAGTGAATTGCTGGGTGATGCCGAGCATATCCTGCAGCACCAGCACCTGTCCGTCGGTGCCGCTGCCCGCTCCGATGCCGATGGTGGGTATCTTCAATTCGCCCGTCACCTGGGTGGCCAACTTGGCGGGAATCTTTTCCAGCACGATGCTGAAACAGCCGGCATCTTCCAGCACATGCGCATCGTGTACCAGCCGCTGGGCTTCTTCCTCGCCAGTGGCACGCACCACATAGGTACCGAATTTATTGATGCTTTGCGGCGTGAGTCCCAGATGTCCCATCACAGGAATGCCCGCCGTAAGGATGCGACAGATGGACTCCAACACCTCCTCGCCACCTTCCAGCTTCACCGCATCGGCTCCCGTCTCCTTCATGATGCGGATGGCTGACGCCAAGGCCTGTTTGGAGTTTCCTTGATAGGTACCGAAGGGCATGTCCACCACCACTAGCGCGCGCTTGATAGCCCGCTTGACCGAGGAGGCATAGACAATCATCTCGTCGAGCGTGATGGGCAGCGTGGTGTCGTAACCCTCCATCACATTGGCGGCAGAGTCGCCCACAAGCACCACGTCAATTTTGGTGGCGTCGAGCAGCTTGGCCATAGAATAGTCGTAGGCCGTGAGCATGGCGATTTTCTCACCTTGCTGTTTCATACGTTGAAGAACATGGGTCGTGACCTTAGTCACATCGGTTTGAAGATAGGCCATCTAAATTGAAAATTAAAAATTGTAAATTGAAATGGGAAGAAGCCTGTTGTGTTGAGTTTACTTTTCTATAATTCTTCGTCGCCGTCGTTGCGGAAGTCGGTGCCACTCTCGTCAGACTCCTCTTCCTCGGCTACAATCCGCAACAGGGCACGGAAGGATTTCCTATACTCGTATTCCCCCTTGCGATTGACCTTAAACGGTTTGTAAAAAAGTTCCTCGCCTTGGCGTACGATTGTCACCGCCCCCTGCTCGGTGGGCGAGTCGGCGGGATAGAGGTATTGGCTAATCTCTTCGTCTGAAATCTTACGGGCAAGGAAGAGGGTATCGAGCTGCGAGGCATCGAGGGAGGCCTGCATCATTAGTACCGGCCCACCTTTTATTTTCTTGGTAGGAAGCGCTTTATACTCGCATCCGCGGTCGGTGCACTTCTTGGCAAAGACACGTAACTTGGCATCCATCTGCTCCTGAGTGACGGGGAAGCGGACATAGATAGAGTCGGGTAGTGTCTGCGAACACTCCTCAGGCTTGCGGTTGAAAGAGGAATGCAGCACCACATAACCCACCGGAAGTATCACCTGACGGCGGTGGGGCACAAGGAAGTATTTGTCGAGAATCGGTTTATAGTCCAGGTGTTCCTCAATGGTTATCTCCACCGGCGGCGGACAAGCATCCTTGGTACCGCGCACCGAGTATAGCGATCCTTTCTTCAGTATCAGCTGGGTATAATAGGCGCGGATATTGCTGTCCTGCTGGGGTAGGAAACAACCCTGAGAACCGCCGATGCACTCCTCGGGATTGTCGCTGAAGGTGACCACCACCGAGCCGTCCAACACCACGTTGCCGTTCATCCGGCGGCGGCTGTCGGGCAGTTCGGCACAGTCGTAGACCTGCTTGTCGGTCGGTACCTCGAAGCGCAACAACTCCATCGTGTCACCGTGACAAGAGCAATGGATGGGGTTATAGGCATAGCGCACCGGCATCATCTCGCCGCCACGCATGGTGAAGTAGCGGTAGACCGATTCGACACGCGCCTGCATCAATGCGCCGTTACCGGCATCGCCATATGCCTCGATAGACATCGTGTAGAGTCGCGGCGAATTGCGGTCGAAAGCGATATTGTAAGCCGAATCCAACAAGTCGAGATCCCGCTCGCGGTAGTTGCTGTCGCCCTCGTCGAACTGCAACTGGAGGCAGAACACCTGGGGCTGCACCCATGCACGAGCCAACTCCTTGGGCTTCATCGGTTTTTCGGAAGGAATATGCAAACCACTCGTCCGCTGCCCCATGGCCACAACGGCCGGCAGCAGACACAGTAGCAGGAGTAATCTTTTCATGTTCATTGCTTGATTAGCTGGTCCACAATCTCCTCGGTCGTAATTCCTTCGGCCTCGGCATAGTAGTTGCGCACAATGCGGTGGCGCAGCACCTCCACAGCCACCGCCTGCACGTCCTCTGTATCGGGAGAGAACTTGCCCTGCATGGCGGCGTGGGTCTTGGCGCCCATTACGAGGTACTGCGAGGCACGCGGACCAGCGCCCCACGAGAGGTATTTCTTTGCTAAAGGACTTCCCTCCGCAGGCCGCGTCGAAGCGGTGAGGCGGACGGCATATTCACACACGTTGTCCGGCACAGGGATGCGCCGTATCACACGCTGGTACTGCAGAATCTCATCGGCCGTAAGCACCTCGGAGACCTGTGCCTCGGTATCCACCGTGGTGCCTTTGACAATGTCCACCTCCTCTGTGAAGGAGGGATAATCCATTCGGATATTCAACATGAAGCGGTCCAGCTGAGCCTCGGGCAACGGGTAGGTACCCTCCTGCTCGATAGGGTTTTGTGTGGCCAACACAAAGAAAGGGGCTGCGAGGGGATAGCTCTTGCCCGATACCGTCACCGATTTCTCCTGCATAGCTTCCAGCAGAGCTGCCTGAGTCTTGGGGGGAGTACGGTTGATTTCATCGGCCAGCACAATATTGGCAAAGACGGGTCCATTGATAAACTGGAACTTGCGGTTTTCGTCAAGAATTTCCGACCCCGTGATGTCCGAAGGCATCAGGTCGGGGGTGAACTGTATGCGGCTGAACGAAAGTCCCAAGGTGCGCGAGAGGGTGTTAACCATCAGCGTCTTGGCCAGTCCCGGCACACCGACCAGCAGACAGTGCCCGCCAGTGAAAATGGAGAGCAACAGGCTGTCCACGGCCCTGTTCTGGCCCACGATGACCTTTCCCATCTCGCTTTTCAGCGCGTGGTACTGGTCAACAAGTCGTTTAAGCGTTTCTGTATCGGACATAACTTAGATGAGAGAGGAGGAAATTGAGAATTGAAGATTGAAAATTGAGAGTTACAAAGTAAAGCGAAAGCCAGTTAAGGTTAAAGTCTGTTCCAGTTAATCTGGAAGTCGGGGCAGTCTTTGTATTCGTCGGCGATATGTATGTAGGTGGTCTTGACCATGCGGTTGCACCACTCCACAATCTTCTTTGTCTTGGCGTTCTGCAGGGCCGCGCTATGGATGCGGTCGTAGTCGTCGGTCAGATTGGCGCGGTGGGCAGGAATCTTGCGCAGCAGCGTCACAATGCTGTAAGCGCTCTTGCCCTCGCTGTTCTGCACCTGCACGGCGTTGGACACCTCGCCCTCGTCCATGGCCACAATGCCCACACCGGGGTAGAGCGAGTTGAAGGTTTCCTTGTCCATCCGGTTGTTACCCGACTGGGGATTGGCGACCACGCCGCCCTGATTCTTGGTGGGTCCGTCGGAGTAGCGGCTGGCGGCCTCGGCAAAAGTTGTATGCCCCTGCCGTATTTCTTGCGCCAGACTGTCGAGCGTGATGCGGGCACGCAGCAGGTCGTCCGACGAGGTCTTGGGCTGCATCAGGATATGGCGCACGTTGACAGTATTGCCCCTGCGCTCTATTAGTTGGAGGATATGGAATCCATACTGAGTCTCCACGATGGAAGATACCTCACCGGGTTTCAGGGCAAATGCGGCGGCCTCGAACTCGGCAACCATATCACCTCTGGAGAAGAAACCCAACTCGCCGCCCTTGGTGGCGGAGCCGGGATCTTGCGAGTACATCTTGGCCAGCGTGCTAAACTTGTCGCCTTTGAGGATTCGCTCGCGCAATTCGGCCAGCTCGCCGCGCACACGGTCGCGTTCCTCCTCGCTGATGACAGGCTGGATGGTAATCTCAGCCACCTCGTATTGGGTTTCGATTTCCGGCAAGCTGTCGGCGTTGAAGGTGGCAAAATACTCAGCCACCTCGGCGGGTGTCACCTGTATGTTATCCGTCAGCTGATGTTCCACGGTTTGGCTCATCAGATGGTCGTGAATCATGTCGAAGTACTGGTCGTGCAGCTCGTCGTAGCTGTAACCGAAATCGCGGCGCAAGGCCTCTTTGCTCCCCGCCTGCCGCACTGCGGCTTTCAGATAGTACTGCACCTGCCCCTCCACCTGCTCATCGCTCACCTCCACACTGTCAACCATTCCTTTATGTATTAACAATTTGTTTATGAGCATACTCTCCAACAGGTTGCACCGCTCGGCTTGGGCATTCTGCACTCCCTGGCGCAGACGCACCTGAGTGTAGGCCTTCTCCACATCCGAGTTCTTGATGATGGTCTTGCCCACCACCGCCACAATGCCGTCGACCACCTGCCGATTGTCCTGGGCCTGCGTGACGAGAGGCATGAGGCAAATACCAAAAACTAAAAAACAGGCAACTTTCTTCACTGTAAAAACCATTAAACGATTAAACCATTAAAACACCCTCAATAGGTGATCTCGTCCACCACATCCTGATGGATGACCACGTTGTATTTCTTGCGCAACTGGCTCAACACCTCCTGCTCCAGATAATTCTGGTAGTCGTTGAGGTAGTAGCCGCGGGCCTCGATTGCCGACTTGGGGCAGGGTTCCAACATCTGCTGCACCACGAGGCAGCGGTATCCTTTCCCCTGCGGACGGGTGTAAACACCCATACGCCATTCTGCGGGCTGCAACAGGTCCTGACGGCCCTTCTCGACGGTTTGCGCATCGATGCTCACCGGCTCCTCGGCCGTGCATTTCTTGGCGTTGACCTTGGCCATCAGACTGCTCTTGAACTCGCTCAGGTCGGCGCCTTTCTTCAGTCCCTTGGTCAAAATCTTGACGGCCTTCTCGGGGGCGAGGCAGGCGCTGTCGGCCACCGTGAGGATGCCCACACGGGCACGCTCGTCCCAGAAATACACCGCGTCGTTGGTGTCGTCGATATTGTGGGTAACGCTGGCCTTGGCGTAGAAGTCGGCAAAGCCTGCTGAATCGCGCAGGGCACGGCTCCACACCATCTTGTCGTTATAGGCGAAAATCATCAAGCCGTGGCGGTACTCCTCCAGCAGCGAAGCAAACTCGGCATTGTCCTGCTCCAAGTGATTGTCGGCATACTCCAGCACCTTGGCCTCGATAAACTCCTTGTAGCGTTCCTCGACAAAGACATCCAGGTCGCACAGCTGGCGCACCTTCTTGTTTTTGTAGATATAGCGGGCCAGTTGACGCGAATTGTACTGCTTGTCGCCAATCTGGAAAAGGGGCCGCATATCTGTAATCTGCATGGAATCGTAGTGGAAGATGGCCGAAAAGATGGAGTCAGTGATGACCGACCGCACGGCTGCCAGACTGGCGGCATAGGGGGCGTTGCGTTTCTTCGAAGTCTTCTGCTTGGTGAAATCCACGAAATTGTAACGCGCCTTGCACTGCTCGGCAAAGATATGCTGGGGACGCGTGCTGCGCTCGCCGCGGGTCATGCGCGACTTATAGTACGGAACCATGCTCTCGAAGGGAGGGATGGTCTCCTGCTTGATGAGCTTGACTATATGCCAGCCGTATGCGGTATGGAACGGTTCGGTATACTCGCCCTCTTGGAGGCCCGCCGACACCGCTGCCACATATGCGGGCGGCAGCTGGTTGCAGGACAATTCAGGCATCAGTCCGCCGTTGGTCGCGCTGTTGCGGTCGCCACTGTGGTTGCGTGCCACCTTGCCAAAGTCCTCGCCCTGCTGCAAATGTTCGTAGGCCGAGTTAATCTTGCCCTTGGCGTTGGGATCGCTGTCGGGCACCCAGATATGGGCCAGCTGCGCCTTCCCGTAGTAGGGATAGCGGCCAAAGAGCTTGATGACATGGTAGCCATAGCGGGTGCGCACCGGTTTGCTGACCTCGCCGGGCTGCATGGAATAGGCCGCCGACTCGAAGGCATAAATCATATCAAACACCGTAAAACAGCCCAAATCGCCCTCCGTGGGGTTCACCTGGTTGGCCTTCTCGCGGATTTCGGGGTCCATGTGGGTGGCGCGCTGTTGGCGCATCTCCTCTTGGGCAATATGGTAAAAATCCTCGCCAATCACGGCGCGGTTGTACAGTTCCATGGCGCGTTGGTAGGCCTTCGCGGTGTCGGCAGGCAACGCGGTCTCCGTGCAGGGCACCAACACATGGGCGGCATGGAGCACATAATGGTTGCGCTCATAGGCCTCGTGCAACAGGTTCTGCATGGTCAGCGAATCTATCAGGTACGGCGCGGCCAGCTCGTCACGGTATGAGGCCAGTTCCCTCTTCAGCGAGGGCAGCGTGTCATAACCCAAGGCGTATGCGTCCGCCAGTTTGGCCTGGAAGTTCACATATAGCTGCACATAATCCTCCAGCGCCTTGCGCTTCTCATAGGTGCAGGCCGTGGGCGCTGCAGCAGGGTCTTTGCCTATGGAGCGGAGAAACTCCCGCATGAACTGCGACTTGTAGATAGGCTTCCCTCCCACCTCGAAAATAATCGGATCTGCGGCCTTCTGCGCGGAAACGAACAACGGCAGAAAACAAAAACTGAAAACTAAAAAACAAGTGATTTTCTTCATAACTTTCCCCATTCTCAAGTCTCATTTATCTGGAATAGTTGGGAGCTTCGCGGGTAATGGCAATATCGTGCGGATGGCTCTCCGTGCGACCTGCGGCGGTGATGCGGATAAACTTCGCCTGCTGCAGCGCGGCAATGTCGCGCGAGCCGGTGTAGCCCATGCCCGCCTTCAGTCCGCCTACCATCTGATACAGCACCTCGCTGAGGGTTCCCTTGTAAGGCACACGTCCCACCACACCTTCCGGTACCAGCTTCTTCACATCCGTCTCCTTGTCTTGGAAATAACGGTCTTTCGAACCGCTCTGCATCGCCTCCAGCGAACCCATGCCGCGGTACGACTTGAACTTACGGCCCTCGAAAATGATTGTCTCACCCGGAGCCTCCTCCGTACCCGCCACCAGCGAGCCCACCATCACCGTGCTGGCGCCCGCTGCGATAGCCTTCACAATGTCGCCGCTGTAGCGGATGCCTCCATCGGCAATGATAGGCACATCGTAGCCCTTCTGTTTCAACGCACCCACACACTCACAAACCGCCGTCAGCTGCGGCACGCCGATACCCGCCACAATGCGGGTCGAGCAAATGCTGCCGGGACCGATACCCACCTTGATGGCGTCCGCACCGGCCTCCGCCAGCATCAGCGCCGCATCGCCTGTGGCAATGTTACCCACCACCACGTCAATATCGGGATACTTGCCCTTCACTGTCTTGAGAGCCTTGACCACATTGGCGCTGTGGCCATGGGCTGTGTCAATCACAATCGCGTCCGCACCGGCCTTCACCAACGCATCCACACGGTCCATCATATCCGGCGTAATGCCCACGCCCGCCGCTACACACAGGCGGCCGTTGCTGTCCTTGCACGCCAGTGGACGCTCCTTCGTCTTCATGATGTCACGGTATGTGATCAGTCCCACAAACTGGCCGTTCTCATTCACCACCGGAAGCTTCTCAATCTTATGCTGCTGCAGGATATCCGTCGCCTCGGCAAACGTCGTCCCTACATGCGTTGTAATCAGCTTCGTAATCATAATCTCCGACAGCGGGCGATCCATATTGCGCTCAAAACGCAAATCGCGATTCGTCACCATCCCGATCAGCATACGGTTCTCATCCACAATCGGAATACCACCGATGCCATACTCGCGCATCAGATGCAACGCATCCTTCACCAGCGCATCCTTGGTCAAGGTCACGGGATCCACAATCATGCCGTTCTCCGCACGTTTCACCTTGCGCACCTCGTTGGCCTGACACTCAATACTCATGTTCTTGTGCAGCACACCGATGCCGCCCTCCTGGGCCATACCGATGGCCATCGCCGCCTCCGTCACCGTGTCCATTGCGGCCGACACCAACGGCATATTCAGTTTTATATGGCGCGAAAAACGGCTCTCCACCGTCACATCGCGCGGGATAATTTCAGAATACAACGGCACGAGCAGGACATCGTCGTACGTCAGTCCTTCGCCTACAAATTTCGAACTATCAGTATACATACTTATAAATTGGGGTTTGTTTTAACACTTGAAAAATTATGCAAATATACGAAAAAAAATCCGATTATTGCATTTCCCGCTAAAAATAAATCCAAACAGCATCACTCTCTGCCAATTATTCAACCCACGACTTTCACGAACAAAGAGGATCTAACCATAGCGTTGACCTTGTCCTTACAACTCTCATTTCAACTTTCAACTCTCAACCGAGTGTGGCTTTTATATGCCTTCGGCCTTTTAGTTTTTAGTTTTTACCTTTTAGTTTTTAGTTTTAATCTTCTCCTAGTCGTCTCTCGGAGTGGCTTTTATGTTCCTTTTTCTTTC
>CAJOHZ010000047.1:0-12462 GCA_905234695.1 uncultured Bacteroidales bacterium
CAGTGGCACCGCCGGGTAGCTATGTCTGGATCGGATAAGCGCTGAAAGCATCTAAGTGCGAAGCCGGCCCCAAGATGAGACTTCGTTACAGGGTGGTCGCAGACTACGACCTTGATAGGCCGCAGGTGTAAAGGCAGCGATGTCAAAGCCGAGCGGTACTAATTACCCGAAGACTTTCCGTAAATCTCTTATATGTCTCCAGCCAATAGTCAGCTGTGGCACAGCAATGGACCACAGAATCTAATTTTGGTGGTTATGGAGTGAGTGTTCACCTCTTCCCATTCCGAACAGAGAAGTTAAGCCTCACATCGCCGATGATACTGCATTTATTTGTGGAAAAGTAGGTCGCCGCCAATCTTTATAAGGGAATCGCAGAAATGCGGTTCCCTTTTTTGTTGTTCATATACAATATTACCCCCGCATCTCCGTTATAAATAAGTTATGTCTATAATTGAAAGGAATATTGAAGGGATAAAGCGGATTTGCAACCGGTATGCAGTGTCTCAATTGTCTGTCTTCGGATCTGTATTGACAGAAAAATTCAATGACAGCAGCGATATTGACTTTTTGGTCACTTTTGATGCAATCCCGGTGGAAAGTTATGCGGACAATTACTTGCAGATGTCCACAGAACTAAGCGAATTGCTGGGCCGTGAGATAGATCTTGTGGAGGATAAAGCCATCCGTAACCCCATATTCCGTAATGTGGTTAACCGAACTAAAGTGCAGATATATGGACGAGTATAGTAAGAAGTACTTGATGGACGTGCTTACTGCTTGCGAGGAAGTCGAGACGTTTTTTGTGGGAGAAAAGGTTTTCTCTAATTTCCAAACCGACATCCTGCGTCAAAGAGCTGTCGAACGCAACGTGGAAATTATGGGAGAAGCAATCAACCAATTGCTGAAGCATGACCCGAAGATAGTCCTTGACAACGCAAAAGCTATCATAAGTACCCGAAATCGTGTTATTCATGCTTATGATAATGTAACACCTGAGTTTCTTTGGAGTTTGGTGATAAACCATATTCCCAAGTTGCATCAAGATGTGGAGGACTTGTTGAAGTAGGTTACCACCAATCTTTTTAAGGGGGCCTCGATTGAGGCTCCCTTTCTTTTTAGTAAAGCTAGATTTAGTGTTTAGTTCAGGGGGACGAGGGTGGTGATGACGATGTTGTTGTTGGCCTCGGTTTGGCTTTGGACCTGCGAGACACCGCGGTCGGGGCCGGTGACGGGGGTCACAATGGTGACAGTGGAGCCGTTGGCCATGATGGCACTCTCGATGAAGGCGTGGAGGCCGCCGTCGTAGTTGCAACTCTTGAGCAGATTGAATGTGGGAACCTGCGAACGGTTGCAGGTGACGGACTCGTCCTGCAATGTGCTGAGGCTGTAGATGGTGAAGCTCTGGAGACCTGCGCTGCCTGTGTGGGGCTTGTAGCAGAAGCCGTCGGCGTCGAACTCGCTGTATAGCGGCCAGCCCGCCGGCAGCGTGCTTTCGCTGATTCTGTAAGTTGAGGAGTTAAAGGTATAGAGGGTGTTCCCGCTGTACCAGGTGTATGCCTCCTCGTCGCAGACATAGTAGGGGTTGCCGTTATTCTGTTCCACACCTTCGCGTGCGCCCAGGTAACCTTCCGCTACTGCAGTGGAGGTGACTTGCGAACCGTTAAAGTCCACACGGTAGATGCTGTCGTAACTGCCATGGTATTCGTCGCCCACATAAATGGGGGCGTTGACCGATACGAAGTATTTCCCTCCGATACAGTGCATTCTTGGCGTTGCGCTGTTGGTCGGTATGCCGGGTATGGCGGGCAGTGTGCCGTCGGAGGCCATGATGGCCGCCACCTGCGGCGTGTTGCCCTCATAGCTGATGCAGGTGCCCAGATGCCCCTGTCCGTCGGCAACGGAGTAGGCTATGTTGGCGGCGGGCAGCACGTTGATGACGCTGATGTTGCTGCCGTTGTCTTTCAGCTTTACGAGGCCACCTTGATAGCTCCCGTTGGCCAGGTAGATGTCATTCCCCACCTGATTGATGAGGCCCAGTTTGCTGAGTTTCTCGGCCGAGATTTCGCCCTCGACGGGGTAGCCGTTGTTGCACACCACGGTGGCGTTGCCATAGCCGGGCACGTTGAATGTCTCGGCAGGCAGGCCGTTGAAGTTGGTCTCGAATATCTTGCCGTCGCTCTTGCGGATAAGGAATCCCACGCTGTAGTCAATGCTGTGCTGCACCATACCGCGGATACGGTCCTG
Source organism: uncultured Bacteroidales bacterium (assembly GCA_905234695.1). Lineage (GTDB taxonomy): Bacteria > Bacteroidota > Bacteroidia > Bacteroidales > P3 > Colimorpha. The sequence goes on from CAJOHZ010000047.1 coordinate 2,245, forward strand.
CATGCTCTCGCTGAAACCGCTGTAGTCGTTGCAGTAGTAGCGGCAGCCCACCAGCCAGATATAGCGGTCGCCCACCGGCACAATCTGGGTGATGGTGAGTCCTATGTTGCGCGAAATTTCGGACACAAGCCCGTCGTCGTCGCACAGGTAGTTGTAGGCGATGAGCTGCATGTTGCCATTCTCGTCGATGCTGTAGAGCATCTGTTGCTTGTCCTCGCCTTTGGCGTTGCCGCTGCCATGAGAGCCGAGGGCGAGGTACTTCACCCCGCTAAGGTTAACGCTATCGATGCGGAAAGCTCCGTCAGCCTCCTTGTCTTTTTTGCATGCTACGACAGAAAGCAGCAGCATTGTGATGCATAATGCTTTAATAATGTTTTTCATACCGATCTTTTTTTTGATTGCCACCTGCAAAGGTACAACTTTTATTTTAATTACCAAAATTATTTTTGTTTTTACGAATCGCCTATCCGACGGAGGCACAATATATACGATAGTTTCGCGTTAATAGAAAATATGACTGGGGGGCGGACGATACTGCTGCTGTTTTTCTTGTTACTCTCTGCGATGGGTGCAGAGGGGCAGAACCTCGTGGTGGTGTCGAAGTGGAACCAGCGGCTGGTGGTACAGAACCCGCAAGGCGACACGCTGCTCTCGTGCCGTGTGGGGCTGGGCTCTAATATCGGACAGAAGCGCATGGAGGGCGACCGCCGCACGCCCGAAGGAATTTTCCCCATCGTGGAGATTCAGGATGCTTCGCAGTGGCGGCATGACTTCGGCGATGGTCACGGACTCCGTCGGGGGGCTTATGGGGCCTGGTTCATCCGCCTTGCAGTGGAAGGTTTTACAGGCATCGGCCTGCACGGTACCTGCTTTCCCGAATCTATCGGCACCCTCAGCTCGGAAGGCTGTGTGCGTCTGCTCGCCAGCGACTTGGAGGCGCTGGTGGGGTTGGTACACAAAGACGACTTAGTAGTGATTATCGACAACTAGCCACGGCTCGTAGTGGCGGGCGAGAGTCGCAGGGCGCCCTCGGCAAGGTCGGCATGGACGCCGAAGACGGTGGCGATATTCTGCGGGGTGAGGCCGTCGGCGATAGGACCTTGGTAATGGATATGGCCTTGGTGGATGAGCAGTAGCTGGCGGCAGTACTGCAATGCCATGTTGAGGTCGTGGATGACCAACAGGATGGTCTTCCCCTCGGTTTGGTTGATGGTTCGCAGCAGTTCGAGAATCTCGAACTGGTGGGCGATGTCGAGGTTGGAGATGGGCTCGTCAAGCAGCAGCAGAGGTGTCTGCTGTGCCAACGCACGGGCCAGCATGACGCGTTGCAGTTCGCCACCGCTCATCTCGGCGGGCTTGGCGAAGCGCAGGTGCCAGGTATTGGTCTGTCTCATGCACTGCTCCACAATCTTCCAGTCCTGTTCCGACTCGTTCTGCAGATGCCGCTGGTAGGGATTGCGGCCCATGAGGACGGTCTCGAAAGCCGAGAACTCGAAGTCGGTTTGCGGGTGTTGCTTCACCACGGCCACCTGCCGGGCCATTTCGCGGGCGGAGTATTCTTGCACGTCGCGTCCGTTGAGGGTCACCTTGCCTTGGCTGGGCGGCAGCAGCCCCGCCACGCAGCGCAGCAGAGTGGTCTTGCCGCATCCGTTGGCTCCCATGATGGCGTAGAAACTGCCCTCCTCGAAGCAGGTGGTGATGCTGTCGAGCACCGTGTGCGCCCCGAAGGCGTAGGAGATATCGTGGAGGTGGATCATGGGTTCAGTAGGACTTCTTGTTTTTATATAACAGGTATATGAACAGCGGGGCGCCGACCATGGCCGTCAGGCTGCCCACCGGCAGTTCCGAGGGCATGAGGAGGGTGCGCGCCAGTGTGTCGCACAGCAACATAAAGAGGGCGCCCACAAGGATGGAGTAGGGCACCACGCGCCGGTTGTCGGGACCCAGCACCAGCCGGATGCAGTGGGGCACCACCAGTCCGACGAACCCTATCACGCCGCAGGCCGACACACAGAAGGCCACCATCAGGGTGGTCACCAGCAGCAGTATTTTCTTCACCCGTTCCACCTCCACGCCCATGCTCTTGGCGGCTTCGCTTCCGGCCAGCAGAAGGTTGAGGTCGCGGCTGTAGTACAGCACCACACAGATGCCGGCCACCACTACGGGGGCCACGATGGCCACGTCGCTCCATGCCGCCGAGGCAAAACTTCCCATGGTCCAGAAAATGATGCTCTCCATCTTGTCCTGGTGCAGCACCATGAGGAACGACACGAGGGCGGAAATCAGGAACGTGAGGCATACGCCCGTCAGCAGCAGGGTGGTAGTGTGCATCCGGTTGCCGATGGAGGCGATGCGGTAGATGACGAGGATTGTCAGCAGGCCGGTGGCCAGGGCGCAGGCTCCCAGCCCCAACAGGTAGGCCTCCAGCCCCAGCAGGATGGCGATGGCGGCTCCCAGCGAAGCGCCCGACGAGATGCCCAGCACGTAGGGGTCGGTCAGTGGGTTGCGGAAGATGGACTGATAGGCTGCGCCGCATACCGACAATGCCGCGCCGGTCATCACGGCCAGCAGGATGCGGGGCAGGCGCAAGTTCCAGAAGATGTCCGACTGCCACAGGTCGGCCCAGCTGTAGTGTACCACCCCCACCATCGCGCTGCCCGCCATGGCGGCAATCAGCAGCACCAATACCACCACCCAATAGGGCCGTCGTTTATAATCGAGTCCCGCCATTTTCAGCACTCAGTTCTTAGTTCTCAACATTCAGCATGTCCTGCATGGTGTAGTACCCCCGCTTCCCTTCCAAGAATTCGGCTGCCAATACAGCCCCGAGGGCCAGCCCTTTGCGGCTTTTGGCCGAGTGGCGCAGCGTGAGGGTGTCGACGGGACTGTCATACACCACCTCGTGGATGCCCGGCACCTCGCCTTCGCGGATGGAGGTGATGGGCAGAATCTCGTCGTTCTCGTCGGGGTGGGCAGGCTTGACCAGCTGCCACTCCTCCTTGCGGTCGATGCGGTCCAGGATGTCATTGGCCAGCGTCACGGCGGTGCCGCTGGGGGCGTCGAGCTTGTGGATATGGTGAGTCTCGCTGATGGACACGTCGTATTCGGGGCGGTGGTCCATAAGGTCGGCCAAACGGCGGTTCAGTTCGAACATGATGTTCATGCCGATGCTGAAGTTAGAGGCCACGAAAAGGGCCTGCTGCCGCTGCTGGCAGTCGTGCACCACACTCTCCAACTGGTCGTACCAGCCGGTGGTGCCCACCACCACGGGCATATCGAGGTTGAAACACTTCATGATGTTGTCCACCGCGGTGCCGGGGGTGGAAAACTCGACGGCGATGTCGCAGTCGCGCAGTTCTTCCAGTTTATCCATCCAGTCGTCCTCGTCGTCGATGGTGACGCCGATGGTGTGGCCCCGTTCCACGGCCGTGGCTTCGATGGCCTTCCCCATCTTTCCGTAGCCCAGTAATGCTATCTTCATTCTTTCGATATTCGTTTAAATGCGACTGCAAAGATACGATATTTTTTCCATTCAATAAAAAAGCACCCTTTCGGGTGCTCAATTCACCGAATCACCACCACCTTTCGGGCAGGGTGGTTCCCGACCTTGATGAGGTAGGTGCCCGACGCGGGTCCTGCGGAGGCAATTAAGGGATGGTTACAGAAAAGACAGTCGAGGAATTCCTCTGCCTGTCGAAACAGCATGGTTTACTCTATACCTTCCGTCAGAATATAACTCTTTCCAACACGCCTTTGACCCGTCAGGATGATAATAGTATTCTTACCCAGATATCGGTCAATTTTATGTAAATTCTATTTCTTAGAACAATATTCATTTTTGCCCCTTCTTTTATAATTGAAATTTTCTGCAAATATGCGGATTTATCCATTATAGAAGATAAAAACATCAAAAAATTATATTTCTTCCATTATACAAGAAATTTGTGCCAATCAAGAGGAATGGCACAAATACTATAATGGGAATTTCGCGGGGTGTTGGGGCTACCAGGGTTCGTTGCCGTTTTCAATCTGGTCGATGATGCCGAGGTAGTTGGCGTAGCGTTCGGAGGATATCAACGGCAGCCCGGTCTCCGGGTCCACACGGTCGAGGGCCTCCTTGACGGCGCAGCGGGGCTCATGGCGGTGGGTGCAGTTGGCGAAGTGGCACTGGTGGAGGACTCGGCGCATCTCGGGGAAGAAATGGGAGAGTTCCGCGGGCTGGATGTCGACCATGCCAAATTCCTTGATGCCGGGGGTGTCGATGAGGAAGATTGAGGATTCGACGGGGAATATCTCGGCGAAGGTGGTGGTGTGTTTGCCCTTGAGGCTCCAGTCGCTGATGTCGCCCACGCGGAGGTCGAGGCCGGGGGCGAGGGCGTTGAGGAGTGCCGACTTGCCCACACCGGAGTGGCCGCTGAAGAGGACCGTCTGGCCCGCCAGGTCGCGCCGCAGGGTGTCGATGCCTTCGCCGGTGAGTGCCGAGAGGCGGTAGACGGAGTATCCCGCCCCTTGGTATATTGCCGCCAGCGAGTCGTGCAGCCGGCTGAGGTCGGGGTCGTAGAGGTCGGCCTTGTTGAAGAGGATGCAGGCGGGGATGTGGTAGGCCTCGGCGGTGACGAGGAGGCGGTCGATGAAGCCTGTGGAGGTGCGTGGCAGGGCGAGGGTGGCGACGATGCAGAGGCGGTCGATATTGGCGGCGATGACGTGGGTCTGCTTGGAGAGCTTGGTGGCGCGGCGGACGATGTAGTTGCGGCGGTCGTGCACCTCGCCGATGAGGCCTGTGGCATCGGGTTGCAGGGTGTATTCCACGCGGTCGCCCACGGCCACGGGGTTGGTCTGCTTGTTGCCCCGCAGGCGGTAGTTCCCGCGCAGACGGCAGTCCACGGCCTCGGACCCGACTTCGGGGAGGCCGTCGTTGCCCAGGGGCAACACCCTGTACCAACTGCCTGTTGTGCGTATTACCAATCCTGTCATTGCGACTGCAAAGATACGAAGAAAAGTTGGAAGTTGCTTTTTTTTGTGTATCTTTGCATTTCCATAGTTTTGTATGAAAGGCGTTCCGAAAATCGCTATATTGTTATTGTCCTGTTTCTTGTGCGCTCCCGCGGGGGTGCGTGCGCAAGAGGCATGGAACGACATATCGGTGTACAGCATCAACAAAGTGTCGCCGCATGTCAACGTAATTCCCTATGCTGATGAGAATGCTGTAGAGGGTTTGCGCTACCGCGAATCGCCCTTTTACCGCAGCCTGAACGGCACCTGGCGGCTGCACATGGTGGAGAACCCGGGGGCCTGTCCCAAGGGGTTCTACCAGTTGGGCTATGATGTGTCGGGATGGGACGAGGTGCAGGTGCCGGGCAACATAGAATTGCAGCGCGACTCCCGCGGCAAGCCCTTCGGTACACCGGTATATGTGAACGCCCGCAACGAGTTCCCCTCCAATCCCCCGTATGCGCCGGAGGAGTTCAACCCCACAGGGTGCTATGTCTACGACTTCCAGGTGCCGGAGAACTGGCGCAGCCGCCGGGTGTTCATCCGCTTCGGCGCCGTGCGGTCGGCCATATACTTGTATATCAACGGCAACTTCGTGGGCTATTCGGAAGACTCCAAGTCCCCGGCCGAATGGGACATCACACGGTATGTGCACTGCGGGAGCAATCACCTGGCGGCAAAAGTTATCCGTTTCTGCGACGGCAGCTATCTGGAGTGCCAGGACATGTGGCGCATGAGCGGTATCACCCGCGACGTGTGCCTCTATTCCACCCCGTGGGAGTATATCAGCGACTTCAAGGTCGTGGCCGATTTGAAGCAGACCGCGAACGACAGCGGCACAGTGGTGTCGGGCACGCTGGATGTGAATGTCGACTTCTCGTCGGAGCTCTCGCGCCGCATGACGCTGGAGATGGAACTCCGCGACGGTGAGGGGCGGCCGGTGCTGCGCCGCGAGAAGGTCATTGCCGCCAAGGAGTACTTCGGCTTCTTCACCGACAAGGAATGTGTGCTACCCGAGGTGCATCCCTGGACGGCCGAAACGCCGTATCTCTATACCTTGATTATCCGCCTGAAGAATGTGGGCGGCACCACGGTCGAGACCGTAGGCACCAAGGTGGGCTTCCGGAATGTCTCCATCCGCGATGTGGAATACCGCTCGGAGGACACCGTGCTGACCGCCCGCCAGCTGTGCGTCAACGGGGTGCCCATCACCATCAAGGGCGTCAATCGGCATGAGCACAGCCCGCTCCGGGGGCAGTATGTCACCCGCGAAGAGATGGAATACGACATCCTGCTGATGAAGCAGATGAATATCAACGCCGTGCGTACCAGCCACTATCCCGACGACGAATACTGGTATGAGCTGTGCGACCGCTACGGTCTCTATGTCTGGGACGAGGCCAATATCGAGTCGCATGCCCAAGGCTTTGCCGACCGGAGCCTGGCCAGGAAAGAGGAATGGATAGACCCCATGGTGTACCGCGTCAACAACATGCTGCGGCGCGACCGCAACCATCCCTCGGTGATAGCGTGGTCGCTGGGCAACGAATGCGGCAACGGGGTGGCCACCGAACGCACCTACCGTTTCATGAAAGCCAAGGACCCGGGGCGTGCCATCGTGTACGAGCGGGCCATCCAGGACTGGAACACCGATATCGTCTCCATGATGTATCCCACGGTCGACTACCTCTCGACCTACTGCAAGGCGTGGCGCACTGCCGGCGACTGGTTTGACCGTGTCGTCGACAACCCTGACCCGCGGCATCGTCCCCAAGCCTCCAGTTCGCAGCTGCGGCCTTACATCATGGCCGAATACTGCCACGCCATGGGCAACAGCATGGGAGGTCTCTCGGCCTATTGGGACACGATAGACAAGTACCCGCCGCTGCAGGGCGGATTCGTGTGGGATTGGGCCGACCAGAGCTTCTCGATGTGGGGCACCCGCATCGCCTCCGCCCCTGCGGGCCGCACTGACTCGTTGTGGTATGCCGTGGGCGGCGACCTGGGCCGTTTGCCCGGCGTGAGGGACGATGGCGACTTCTGCGCCAACGGACTGGTGACCTCCACCCGCATCCCCCATGCCCATGCCGACGAGCTGCGCACCGTCTACCGCAACCTGTGGGTCTCGCAGCCCACCACCCCCCAGGGGCAGAATTTCTACATGCTTCACAACGGTTTCAGCTTCCGCAATGCCCGCGAGTTCACCTGCCGCTACACCCTTTTCTCATCGCTGCGCGACAGCCTCTACAGCGATACGCTGCAACTTGACCTCGAACCCGGCCGCAGCTGCCGCCTGTGGCCCCGCCTGCCGCAGATAGAGCCGCTGCCCGGCGAGCGTCTTTTCATCCGTTTCGATTTCACGGGCCCCAGCCACCGGGTGACGAACCCCTTTCGGGGCGGCGAAGAGACCCTCTGCGAGCACAGTTCCGACGAATTTGAGATAACCGATATAGAAGTGCCCACCGACACTGTGGACATCCCCGAGCAGCCTGTCCGCCGCTTTTTGTGGAATCACGACAAGGCCGCCGGCGAGGTGTCGTTCACGATGGAGGGGCTCTTCGACATCCGCATCGATGCCTCCAATGGCTATATCACCCACTACAACTACCAGGGCCGCGAACTCCTGGCCGCCCCCCTGCGGTGGAACTTCTGGCGGCCACCCACGGCCAACGACCGCACCGACATCTATGGTGCCCGTGGCTGGGAGGGCCTTGACCAGCTGACGGCGACCCCGTTGGCCTGTACCGTCACCGGTACCGGCGAGCCCGACAAGATGGCCGAGTTGGAGCTGCTGCTGGAACTCACCAACCCCGACGGGGTGTCGCTGTGGATGAAAGAGGTGGTGGAAGTGGATGCCGAGGGACGTATGCAGTTGGGCTATCTCCTCATGCCCCGCGGCGGTTACCGCACCTTCCCGAAGCTGGGCGTCCAGCTGGGGGTGGACAGCAGTTGCCGTCAGGTGCAGTGGTGGGGCAACCTGTACGAGACCTACCCCGACCGACAGAGCGCCCTGCGGCTGGGCCGCCATGCCATGACGCCTGCCGAGGCCTGTGGCGAACTCCATGTGGTGCCGCAGGAGAGCGGCAACCGCACCGCCTTCTGGACAACCCTCAACCTGGGGAGCCATCGGCTGAGTTTCTGCACCGCCGATGAAAACCCGTTGAACTTCAGCCTGCGGAGATATGACGACAGCGTGGTCACCCATGCCCGCCGCATCAACAACCTATACCCTGCCGACCACTATATCCTTAATGTCGACGCCCGTCAGGCGGGCCTCGGCACCGCCTCGTGCGGGCCGGGCGTCCAGCGGGCCTATGTCATCAGTGGCGACAGCGTCCTGCGGTTCCGTTTTGTCGTGGTGCCCTCCGTCGCCACCGACTCCCTCAACTTGTGGCACTACTGCTCCTACTATTTCGATATGCCCGAGGCGTTGCGCAGAGAAATCCCCGACGACCACCGCGACCTTATCCGGCAAATCTCCACTGTGGTATATAGCGACGGGCAGCCGACGGACAATCCCAATTTGCAGTCCGGACAGAACTTCCCCGCCATGCTGTATGACAGAAAATTGGGTTTGGCGGGCTATTATGGCGACGGCTGGACAGCGTTTAGGGAATGCGACAGCATAGACTTCCTTGTCGAGCTGGCCCGTCCCGCCACGCTCGAAGAGCTCTCGCTGGGTTTCTGCCATGCCGCTGCCGACAGGTCGCTGCAACCCCGCGGGGTGAAAGTGCAGTGGTCGAAGAATGGCCGCCGCTACTCCTCATGGAAATCCCTTGAAGCCGCCCATCCCCTCACCGACGAGATGTCCGAGCGTCGCCGCGTCCTCATGCGGTGCCGCTTCGACCAGCAACACGGTCTGCTGCGCCGTCCCGAAGCCCGCAAGGTGAGCCATCTGCGCATCCGTGTATATTGCCAGAGAAACCTGCCCGAATGGCATGGTGCTGCCGGTAAACCCGCCTGGCTAATGATTGACGAAATTACTGTGAAATGACACTCCTTCTGATTTTCCTTTTGGGCGCGATGCTCATCTCCTTCATGTGCTCCGTACTGGAGTCCTCGTTGATGTCCACGCCCCTTTCCTACATCAATATGCGCGAGGACGAGGGCTACAAACATGCCCCGCGATTCAAGCAATACAAGACCGAGAGCGCAAGGCCCATCGCCGCCATCCTCTCCCTCAACACCATCGCCAACACCATCGGCGCGGCGGGGGTGGGAGCCCAGGCCACGGAACTCTTCGGCAGCCAGTGGTTCGGACTGGTCTCCGCCGTCACCACCATCCTCATTCTGGTATTCTCCGAAATTATTCCCAAGACCATCGGCACCCGCCATTGGAAGAAGCTGATGGGCTTCACCACCACCACCCTGCGGGTCATTATCGTGGTGCTCTTCCCCATCGTGTGGGTGGTTGAGAAACTCTCCAAGACCATCTCTGAAGACGAAGAGGAGGCGGCCGTCAGCCGCGAGGAGGTGGCCGCCATGGCTGATATGGCCGAGGACGAAGAGGTCATCGACGAAGACGAAAACAAGATTATCCAGAATGTTATCCGGCTGGACGATGTGAAAGCCGAGGACGTAATGACCCCCACCACGGTGGCCGCCATCGCCCCCGAGAAGATGACCCTCAAGGCCTTCTACCGCGACAAGGCCTATTCGCATTTCTCGCGTATCCCCGTTTACAGCGACTCCGACGAGTACATCACCGGCTACGTCCTGCGCAGCGAGGCGTTAGAGCTGCTCACCGAAGACAAATTCAACATGACTTTGGGCGACATCAAGCGCGAAATTGCCATGTATGGCGAGAAGATGCCCGTGTCGGAAATATGGGACCTCATGCTTCGCAACAAGCAGCACATCGCCTGCGTTATCGACGAATATGGCAGCTTCCAAGGCATCCTCACCCTCGAAGACATTATTGAGACCATCGTGGGCCTTGAAATCATGGACGAGCGAGACGATGTGGCCGACCTGCGGCAGCTGGCCCTCGACCGCTGGCACCAACGCCAGTCGCGGTTCAAAGTCATCGACATTCCCGAGGACACCTCCGACCCCGAGCCCGCCCAGTAACCCTCATCTATTCCACCACCAGTTTTGCTCTGGGGCTGCCCTATGTGACAAGGGAGTGGCTTCGGTGTGGTCCTTATGTTCTTTCGGTGTTCCTTCGGTATTTCTCCAACTGTTTCCCTACTGTTCTCCAACTGTTCTCCAACGTAGGATAGGAAA
>CAJOHZ010000047.1:12481-24624 GCA_905234695.1 uncultured Bacteroidales bacterium
ATCATAAAAGGAACACCGAGAGACGACTAGGAGAAGATTAAAACTAAAAACTAAAAACTAAAAGGTAAAAACTAAAAAATTCACGCATCACGAGTCACTCATCACTGGTCACTAAACTTTGTTTAATCGTTGATTGTTTAATCGTTTAATTGTTTATCATTACAAGCTGAAAACTTAAACTAAAAATCCGAAGGTCGGTCAGGGTTAACGTTAAAGGTCTCAGGCGTCGACGTTGCTGTCGGACTTGTCGGTGGCGGGTTCTGTATCCATGGCGGTGAAGCATCGCACCACGCGTTCCTTGTAGCTGCGCGATACGGGGATGGCCTTGGTGCCCTGGGAGAGTTCGAACATCAGCCGGTCGCTCTCTTTGCGCAGCAGGCGCACATTTTCGATATTGACGATGTAGCGTCGGTGGCACCGCAGCAGGCCGGTGTGGCTGTCGGCTTCGTCGAAACATTTCATGGAGTTGTGTAGGATGAAGGTGTCCTCCTTCTCCTCGTTCATGTAATGGATGTTGCAGTAGTTGTCGGCGGCCTCGATATAGAGGATGTTGGAGCGGCGTGTGGCAAAGGCCAGCTTGCCCCCTTTGTCGTAGAAGTTGATGGTGTTGCCTGGCACCACGGTAGGGGCGGACTGTTTGTCGATGAGGGTGGTGAGGCGGGAGATTTCACGCTTCTTTTCTTCCAGCAGGAAGAGCAGGACGGTGAGCGTGTAGGGCACCAGCAGGATACTCACCACGTCGATGGCCACCCGTCCGAGGAGGACGAGGAAGCGCTCCGTGGGATGGAGCAGCACCGAGAAGATTGCCAGGCCGACGACAAAGACGACAACCTCGGCCACCAGCCACACGATATACTGCCACATCGGCAGTCGGCGGTGGCGGTTGACGGCATACATCAGGATGCGGCTTATCAGCAGGGTGACGAAGCCGCTGCCCACCAGCAGGGCGGTATACAGCACGGGATGCCAGTGGGGGGTGCTGTTGATGGGTTTGTATATGGCGATAAAGATTCCGGCGAACAGAGATACGCAGGCTAGAAAAAGGAGTGTATTCTTTTTTTTGGTTAAAAAGTCCGGGATTTTCGTCCCACTTTGCGTGAATAGTTTCATACTCGTCATGTCATTCGCCAAAAATGGCGTCATTCACCCAAAATATCGCCGTTTTGCCCATTTTATTGTGTCGGACATCCTTTTTAAGAAACTTATTTTGATTTTTTGGTGTTTCTTTGCAGCCCGAAAAACAACGCCGCACCTGTTGCGTGCGGTGACAAAAACAGACAAACGCATGAAAATAATAGGAACAGGTAGTGCCTTGCCCGAGAAAGTTGTGAGTAACGACATGCTGGCAGGCTTTCTTGAAACCAGTGACGAATGGATTACCACGCGCACGGGTATCAACACCCGTCGTTTGTTGAGCAGCGACAACCTGGGCGAGCTTGCCATCACCGCCGCCCGTGCCGCCATTGAGACTTCCCATATTGACATAGAGAATATAGATTATATTATTTGCTCGAATGTGGCCAACAACTACGTGACCCCTTCGCTGAGCACCATCATCCAGGGGGGACTGGGCGACTGCAGCTGTCCCTGCATGGACCTCAACGGGGCCTGCGCAGGGTTTATCTATGCCATCGACATCGCCGAGGCGTTGTTGAAGACCGACCGGGCCCGGAACATCCTTATCGTGTGTGCCGAGGAGCCCTCGAAGTTCTGCAACTGGCACCAGCGCGAGACCAGCGTCCTCTTTGGCGACGGGGCGGGTGCCGTGGTGGTGACCGGCGGCGACAACCTGCTGTCGCGCCGTGTGACGGCCAAGTCGCAGAAGGATGTGCTGTACTACAAGCGTCCGCTGGAGAGCACCCCCTACGACCGCTCGACCGAGAACGCCGAACCGCTGGTGATGAACGGCCGCGACGTGTTCCGCATGGCGGTGCAAGGCTCGCTGAGCGACATCAATGCCCTGCTGGACGACGCCCACATGCAGCCCGACGACGTAGACTACTATTTGCTGCATCAGGCCAATATGCGCATCATCAACTCCATCCGCGAGAACATCAAGCAGCCGGAGGAGAAATTCCCCTGCAACCTGCAGCGTTATGGCAATACCTCGTCGGCGAGCATCCCCATCCTGATTGACGAGCTGGCCAGGGAACACAAGCTGAAGGAAGGCGCCTTGTTGATGCTGAGCGCTTTCGGTGCGGGCTTTGTGACCGGCGGCGCGCTACTGCGGTGGTAGTGAAGCAAGAAATAATAAGTACACAAAGATTAATTTTCAATTCCCATGAGAAGAGTTGTCATCACTGGCCTGGGGTGTGTTACACCGCTGGGCAACAATACAGAGGCTTTATGGAGCGGCCTGCTGAAAGGCGAATGCGCCATCCGAGAAATTACCTCCATGCCGACGGAGAACCTGCCTGTGAAGGTGGCAGCCGAGGTATTGGACTTCAAACCCGAGGACTTCGGTATCGACAAGGCGATGATACGCCACAACGACCGCTACGCCCTTTTTGCCATCGCCGCGGCCACGCAGGCCATGGCCGACAGCGGCCTGAAGGTGGATGTGGACGTGCCTGCCAACCGTTTTGGCTGTGCCATCGGTTCGGGTGTGGGCGGCATCCAGACGTTCTGCCGTGAGCATTCCGCGCTGATGGAAGGCGGGTCGCGCCGCGTGTCGCCCCTGTTCATCCCCGAGATGATAGCCAACATTGCCTCGGGCAATGTGGCCATCACGTTCAACGCACAGGGTCCCAACCTGCCTATTGTGACGGCCTGTGCCACGGGCACCCATTCGGTGGGCGAGGCCTACCGGATGGTGCGCGAAGGACGCGCCGACGCCATGTTGACCGGTGGCGCTGAAGCTGCCATCTGCGAGATTGCCATTGCCGGATTTGCCAACAGCAAAGCCCTCTCGACCAGCACCGACCCCATGGCCGCCTCGCTGCCATTCGACGCCCGCCGCAAAGGTTTCGTCATGGGCGAAGGCTCGGGTGTGCTGGTGTTGGAGGAATATGAGGCCGCCAAACGCCGCGGGGCCCATATCTATGCCGAGGTGTGCGGTTACGGCAACACCTGCGACGCCCACCATTATACCGCTCCGCGTCCCGACGGGCTGAGCGCCACCAACGCCATGCGGCTGGCTCTCGAAGAGGCCGGTTTCAAGGCGGGCGACCGCCTCTATATCAACGCCCACGGCACCGGTACGCCGCTCAACGACCGTGCCGAGACGCTGGCCATCAAGCAGGCGCTGGGCGAGGAAGAGGCCCGCAAGGCGGTTATCAGCTCCACCAAGTCGATGCACGGCCACATGCTGGGTGCCACGGGTGCCGTGGAACTCATCATCAGCGCGCTGACGCTGAAGCACGGCATGGTGCCCCCCACCATCCATCTGGATGAGCCCGATCCGGAGCTGGACCTCGACTACACCCCCCACACCGCCCGCAAGTACCAGGCCGACGTGGCCATCTCGAACTCCTTCGGATTCGGCGGCCAGAACGCCTGTGTCGCCCTGAGGCGGATTGAGGATTGAAAATTGAAGATTAACTTTGTTGACGTTTCTTTGGCTCGACATAGTGAACAAGTTCTCTCTGTGCTCGCTTTGCGAAACGTTGAAAATTGATAATTAAAGATAATATGGAAAGAGAAGAAATCAAGACATTCCTGCCCCACCGCGAGCCGATGCTGTTGGTGGACGACGTTGTGATGGAGGGCGATACCGCCATTGGACACTATCATGTGCGTGGCGACGAGTTCTTCCTGCAGGGACATTTCCCCGGCCATCCTGTGGTGCCGGGAGTCATCCTCTGCGAGATGCTGGGCCAGTGCAGCTGCATCCTGGTGAAAGAGGAACTGGAAGCAGGCCGCACCCCGTTCTACAGCGGTTTCGACGGCATCCGGTTCAAGAACTCCGTCCTGCCGGGCGACACGCTAACCGTGGAGAGCCGCATCACGGCACGCAAAGGACTGGTGTTCTTCGTCGATGCCAAAGGCACCGTGGACGGAAAGTTGTGCCTCAAAGGACAACTGATATTTACGCTTATAGACAATGATAAATTATGAAACTGTTAGATAATAAAACTGCACTTATCACCGGTGCCGCCCGCGGCATCGGCCGTTGCATGGCAACGATGTTCGCCGACGAAGGCGCCAATGTAATCTTCACCGACCTGAAAGAGACCGACAGCAGCACAGCTTTGGTGGCCGAGCTGCGTGCCAAAGGCGTGCGTGCTGACTTCCTGGCCGCCAATGCCGCCGATACCGCCCGTGCCGCCGAGGTGGCCGAGTGGGTGGCCAAGGAGTATGGCCGTCTGGATGTCCTGGTCAACAACGCCGGCATCACCCGCGACAACTTGCTGTTGCGCATGTCGGCCGACGACTGGAATGCCGTCATCGAGACCAACCTGCGCTCGGTGTTCAACTACACCAAGGCGTTTGCCCCGATGATGCTGAAACAGCGTTCGGGCTCCATCATCAACATCAGTTCCATCGTAGGCCTTATCGGCAACGGCGGCCAGGCCAACTATGCCGCCGCCAAGGCCGGTATTGTGGGCTTTACCCGTTCCATGACCAAGGAGCTGGGCTCGCGCAACATCCGCTGCAACGCCATCGCCCCAGGATTCATCGAGACCCCCATGACCAAACAGCTGGGCGAAGAGGCCCGCAGGTACTGGACCGACCAGATTCCCATGCGCCGCATCGGCCTTGACACCGACGTGGCCCGCGTGGCTCTGTTCCTCGCCTCCGACCTCGCCGGCTATGTGTCCGGACAAGTCATCTGCTGCGACGGCGGCTTAAACCTCTGAGAATTAAGAAACTGTTTAAAATTAATCCAATGTTTTTCTTAACACATCAAAACGGCATCTTTCCCTCCTTTTTTCGGTTACAATGGACCCCCATTGCTCCCTCAAAAAGAAGACAAATCTGCTCGCTTTGCTGTATAACAAAATCCATCAATTAAATTTAAACAGTTTCTAAAATTGATAATTAAACAAGAAACGATATGAACATTAAAAATTTGACCCCCGAAGAGATAAGTAAAGAAATTTTTGCCATCATCGAAGACCGTCTGGGCGTGAGGGCAAGCGACATCGCTCCCGAGAAGGACCTGGTGAAAGACCTCGGCGCCGACTCGCTGGACAGCGTGGAGCTGATTATGTCCATCGAACAGAAGTTCGACATCCGCATCCCCGACGATGCTGTGGAGCATATTAAAACCGTGGGCGACATTGTAGCCTTTGTCAACAACATTGCATCGAAATAAGCACGCATCATGACCGGTCTGAAAATAGTAGTATTGGCGAAGCAGGTGCCCGACACCCATAATGTCAGCGCCGACGCCATGAATGCCGACGGCACCGTGAACCGTGCCGCCCTGCCCACGGTCTTCAACCCCGAAGACTTGAAAGCGCTGGAGATGGCGCTGGGCATGAAAGAGCAGGTGGCGGGCAGCACCGTCACTGTCATCACGATGGGACCCCCGCGGGCGGCCGACATCATCCGCGACGCCCGCTCGCGTGGCGCCGACGACGGCTTTGTGCTGAGCGATGTGCGCTTTGCGGGAGCCGACACACTGGCCACCTCCTACGCCCTTTCGCGCGTTATCGCCGCGCTGGGCAAGGTGGACATCATCTTCTGTGGCCGCCAAGCCATTGATGGCGACACGGCGCAGGTGGGTCCCCAGGTGGCCGAGAAACTCGACCTGCCTCAGATTACCTATGCCGAAGAGCTGCTTGCGGTCGCCGACCGCCGCATCACCGTCCGCCGTCGCCTGGAGCGCGGCACCGAGGTGGTGGAGGCGCAGCTGCCTGCGTTGGTGACGGTCACCTCGGCCGCCGCCGACTGCCGCTACCCGCACGCCCATCGGCTGCTGAGGCTCGCCGGCGAGGAGGTGCCCCTCCGCACGGCCGACGACATTGACGCCGACATGGAACGCCTCGGTATGAAAGGGTCGCCCACCAAGGTGAAGAAAATCGAGAACGTGGTGCTTGCCCATAAGGAGTCGGTCGACGTGGCCCCCACGGCCGAAGGACTCTCAGGCCTCACCGCCACCCTTATCGCGGAGCACATCCTCTGAAATAAGAATCAAGAACTAAGAAGTAAGAAGTTATGTCGAAAAATAACGTTTTAGTATATTGCGAATTGTCGGAGAGCAACGAGATTGCCGACATCAGCCTGGAGCTCTGCACCAAGGGACGGCAGTTGGCCGACCAGTTGCAGGGACGTCTGCAGGCCGTTGTCGTGGGGCATCATGTAGACCATACCGCCCAGACGCTGTTTCCCTACGGTGTCGATGATGTCTTTATGGCCGATGACCCGCGCCTTTCGCCCTACCGCACACTGCCCCATTTCAGCGTGGTGAGCAAGCTTATCGAACAACAGCAACCCGGTATCGTGCTTTTCGGAGCCTCCTCCGTGGGTCGCGACCTGGCACCTCGCATCTCCTCCTACCTGCGCTGTGGTCTCACTGCGGACTGCACCTCGCTGGAGATAGGTTCCCATACCGATGCCAAGACCCAGAAGGTGTACGACAACATCCTGTTGCAGATTCGTCCCGCTTTCGGCGGCAATATCATCGCCACCATCGTCACCCCCGAGACGCTGCCGCAGATGGCCACCGTGCGTGAAGGTGTGATGAAGAAAGAAATTTCCGACCCCAACCACAAGGGGACCGTCCATCCCGTTGCCGTTGACCTGTCCCGGGCCGCCGACGAGGCTGTCAAGATTCTCAGTCGCGAGATTGAGCAGCAGCGCATCGACATCAAGGGTGCCCCCATCATCGTGGCCGGCGGCTATGGCATGGGCAGCAAGGAGAATTTCCAACTGCTCCATGACCTCGCCCGCCTTATCGGAGGCAGCGTGGGCGCCACCCGCGCGGCGGTCGACGCCGGATTCTGCGAGCCCGAGCGCCAGATAGGGCAGACGGGTGTCACCGTGCGCCCCAAGCTCTATATTGCCTGTGGTATCTCGGGAGCCGTGCAGCACCGTGCCGGCATGGAACAATCGGCCAAGATTATCTCCATCAACACCGACCCCGACGCCCCCATCAACGCCATTGCCGACTATACCATCATCGGCGACGCAATGGCCATTATCCCGCAACTGATGGCGAGCTATAAACACAATTTGAAGTAAACGTAGACCAGTCACCAATCATCCATTAGAATGAATTTCTATACAGATAATCCCAGTCTTTCGTTCTATCTCCACCATCCGGAGATGGAGCAAGTCACCGCCGCCAAGGAGGACAACTTCGCCGAGGCCGGCCAGCATCCCGAGGCTCCCGCCAATGCCGAGGAGGCTGTGAAGCAGTACGACATCGTGATGAACCTGCTCGGCGAGATTGCCGCCGAGGTCATCGCCCCCAATGCCGCGGATGTCGATGCCGAGGGTCCCAAGCTGGAGAACGGCCGTGTACATTATGCCGCCGGCACCCGCCGCAACCTCGACACGCTCATCCAGTCGGGCCTTTTCGGCATGACCCTGCAGCGGCAGTACAACGGGTTGAACTTCCCGCGTGTGGCCGCCGTCATGGCCGCCGAAATCATTGCCCGCGCCGATGTGGGCTTCGCCACCCTCTGGGGCTTGCAGGACTGCGCCGATACCATCCAGCAGTTCGCCTCCGATGAGTTGAAGCAGAAATATCTGCCCCGCATCTACCAAGGTGCCACCTGCTCCATGGACCTCACCGAGCCCGATGCCGGCAGCGATCTGCAGTCGGTGCGTCTCAAGGCCACCTATGACGAAGCCGCCCGCTGCTGGCGCCTCAATGGGGTGAAGCGTTTCATCACCAACGGCGATGCCGACATCCACCTTGTGCTGGCCCGCAGCGAAGAGGGCACCAACGACGGCCGTGGCCTGAGCTACTTCGTCTTTGACCGTGCCGATGGCGGCATGACCGTCCGTCGTATCGAGAACAAGATGGGCATCAAAGGTTCCCCCACCGCTGAGTTGCAGTTCACCAACGCCCCCTGCCAGATTGTGGGCGAGCGGCGGTTGGGTCTTATCAAATATGTCATGTCGCTCATGAACGGTGCCCGCTTGGGTGTCGGAGCACAGTCCATCGGCCTCTGCGAGGCCGCCTGCCGCGAGGCGGAGACCTATGCCGCCAGCCGTGAGCAGTTCGGCCATGCCATCGGCCAGTTCATCCCCGTGCAGGACCTCCTTTCGGCCATGCGCGCCCGTACCGACGGTGCCCGCAGCCTGATGTACGAGACTGCCCGTTATGTCGACCTTGCCGGCACCTCCAAGCAGGCCTCCCGCACCGCCGATATCCTCACCCCGCTCGTGAAGCTCAACGCCAGTGAATTTGCCAACCGCAACGCCTACGACTGTATCCAGGTGCATGGCGGCAGCGGATTCATGAAAGAGTACGCTTGTGAACGTCTCTACCGCGACGCCCGTATCCTCTCCATCTACGAGGGCACCAGTCAGCTGCAGGTGGTGGCCGCCATGAAAGGCATTGTCAGCGGAGCCTATCTCAAACTCATAGAGGAGTACGACGCCCGTGTGGCTGCCGCTACGCCCGCCAATGCCGCCCTTCAGAAGGACCTCGCGTTGCTGCGCGAAGCCACCGAGACCTATCGCAGCCTCTATGCAGATGCCGCCACCGACGGCACCTCCTCCGAGTTGTTCGAGCATTCCGCCCGCAGTCTCGCCGAGGTACTTTCGTATATCATTATGGGCTATCTGCTGTTAGAAGACGCCCTTCGCGATGAGGCCTACAGCGCCTCCTGCCACTATTGGGCGAACCAGAGCCTCGGCTGGGCCGAGTACAAGAAATCCCTCGTCCACTACAGCCTCGCCTGATACGGTTGTGTGGAAAGAAACGAAAGAGGGTGTCCTGCGTTGGTCAGGACACCCTCTTTTCTGTTATCGTTGCAGGTAGGCCTTGCGGTCGTTTGGTGGAAGTTTTTCTATGGCGTATCGCAGTGCGGTGCGGGGCATGGAGGCGCAGCGGTCGTCGAGATAGGCGCGCAGCCGTTCCTCATCGCGCTTGCCAGCTTCGCGCAGCAGCCAGCCGACGGCTTTGTGGATGAGGTCGTGCGGGTGGTGCAGCAAGATGTCGGCGATGGCGTAGGTGTCGTCCAGCCGGCCGTGGCGCAGGAACTGCATCGTGCTGACGATGCCGATGCGCTGCTTCCATATTGTGCGGCCGTTGCGGGCCAGGTCGTAGAGCACGGCGGCGTCCTTGTCGAGCAGCCAAGTGCCTAGAATCTCGTAGCACGAGAGATCCACCAGGTCCCAGTTGTTGACGGCCTCCAGATGGCTGAGGTAGAATTCGACACACCGTTGCTGTTCCGCTGGGTTGCGGCGTGCGTGGTGGAACCGTTGCACCAGTGTCAACAGGGCCGCCAGACGTACCTCGTGGTATGCTGAGGCCAGGCACTCCTCCAGGTCGGCGAAACTGCATTGCGACCATAGCCCTTTCACCACTGTGCGGGTCACGGGTACCTTGATGCCGAGAAAGCGGTCGCCTTCGCCGTACTGACCTTTGCCGGTCTTGAAGAAGCGCATCAGGCCCTCCACCTGTCCGGCGTCGGCTTTGGCAAGCATTGCCTCAAGCAAAGGATTCATCGTTCGTTCCTCCATGATAAAAAAGAAACAGGGTTGAACGTGTCAACCCTGTTTCTTTTTCCTTGTTGTGTATTGACTTATTCAGCAACAACGGTCTCGGCCTCGGCCTCAGCCTCAGCGAGGGTCTCAACCACGTTGGTGTCGATGGTCTCTTCAACCATTTCCTCAACGATAGCGTTGGTGTCAATAGCTTCCTCCTCAACGGGGGCGTTGTTGTTGCAAGCTGCGAAAGCAAACATGCCGGCGACAGCCATCAGGAACATTACTTTTTTCATCTCTTTGATTTTTTAAAAGTTATCTTTACTAGTTTATTTTCAATTTTACTCCCTTTAGGGGGCGTAATCGAGTTGCAAAAGTACTACATTTTCAACGATTGACAAGAAAAAAAATGTCAAAAAAACTTAATACCCGTTCAAAATGTTAAAATTCAAAATGTTAAAATTGCGATATTTTTGCTGTATATCACTATTTTATCTTGAAATTCAGACTTTTTTGTGCTCAAAAAACCGATTTTTGACCCTTTTCGGAAACGGTTTTTTCGTTGTTGTTAGGGCAGGGGGACGAGGCCGCCAAAGCCCATGAATGCCATGGCGAGGATACCGGCTGTTACCAGTGCGATAGGCACACCCTTCATGCCCTTGGGCACGCCGGTGAGTTCCATCTGCTCACGCAGGCCGGCGAAGATGACCAGTGCCAGAGTGAATCCCACAGCGATGCTGGCGGCGTAGATGACACTTTGGAACAGGTTCATGTGCTTCTGCACTACGAGGATGGCTACGCCCAACACGGCGCAGTTGGTGGTAATCAGGGGCAGGAACACGCCGAGCGTCTGGTACAGGGCAGGGGCAATCTTCTTCAGCACAATCTCCACCATCTGCACCAGTCCGGCAATCACCAAGATGTATGCAATAGTCTGGAGGTATTCCAGCTGGAGCGGTCTCAGTACATAGTAGTAAATGAGGTAGGTCACCAATGTGGCCAGCAGCATGACGAACAGCACGGCGCCGCCCATACCGAGAGAGCTTTTCACATCCTTCGAGACACCGAGGAAGGGGCAGATGCCGAGGAATTGGGCCAACACGACATTGTTGACGAAGATGGCGCCTATGATAAGTGCAAAGATACTGATTTCCATAATGCTATTTATTCTTTACAGCGATGATACTATAGGTTATCGAACTGCAAAGATACAACTTTTTTTTGAAACAAATGAAATTTGATTTGTTATCTATTCTGCAACCTCCTCGTACGACATCTTGCCATGGCTTTAGCTTTTTCATTATAGTATTCTTGTTTCAATACATCCACACTGACATTGTTTCTACCGCCATACCATTCTGCTAAATAAATGGCACACCCGATTTCTGGAAT
The DNA here is from genome assembly GCA_905234695.1 of uncultured Bacteroidales bacterium. Lineage (GTDB taxonomy): Bacteria > Bacteroidota > Bacteroidia > Bacteroidales > P3 > Colimorpha. The sequence goes on from CAJOHZ010000047.1 coordinate 23,423, forward strand.
ATCTGCACAAGATGTGTCACATGATGCACCAATCTCTAATAAGTGCACCAAAAGGGGTGTTAGTATAGAATCCTGAGGAATGTCAGAAAAACCTCCTAACAGCCAAAAACAATTATATGCTGCTAATGTATTGCCATACTTTTCGGCCATAACATACGAATACAAAATAAAATCCCGCAAAAGAGAATCGGGTTCACCGCCATGTATATAGTTGTTTGCAAATGAGGCATACTCATTATAATCACCATTAAGTATGGCCATGTCAGTTTTTGATAACCCTATTATGAATGTTGAATCATGTTGAGGTGAATCTTTTCTGATAATAGTCTGTGCATTCCCAAAATCTATCGAAATAATGCATAATACACAAATGATATAAAATGTTTTTTTCATGTCATTAAGTTTTTATAACGAGCTTATTACATTCTGACTACCTCCCTTGTTCAAAATCCAATCTTTTGGATGCTGTGTTCCTGGAAAACTATCGACTAGATTTCCATTGCAAAACACATTCCATACGCCAGTATTTTCCCCGTTAGAGTCTTTAGCAAGATCCTTGACTGCCCACATATAAACTCCCGCTTGGGGCAATAACAAGACCGCTTGTCTTACTTGATAACTGCTCAGCGAATGAGTTTTGTCCACCACCCGTATTGCAGCTATAGAGAATAAATATGGGAGTGGCCCCTGCCTTGACATTCGATTTGTAATCCGGAGCCTCAAAAATAGGTAATTGAGCGATGTATTTTATAAAGAGTTCTGGATTTAATCGTAATTCTGATGACCCAGAGGCGTCAGACATATAAATGTTTTTACCATCTTTCGAACCATGCATAGCAACTGATGTTACACCAAGAATATTCCCCTCTGTTCTGGCAAAAGATAGTATTTTTTGATTATCAATATTCTGTTGGCCGTTTTGTGTATTTGTTGCAAATGAAAATATTGTATCTCTTCCATCCAGATCTACCAGTTTCACTGGATTCCACATACAGTAGTTGTACGGACTAATGTTCGGGTACTTGTCGGACATTGGGTCGACGCTCAGCCACATCGTCATGAGTTCGTGGTCCATGTATCGGGCACCGAAATAGCCATACCCTGTTTCCTCGTCTCTCTCTTTGCCGGTGAAAGTGAAGTATAGAAAATTGCCGGAAATATTTTTATTACAACTATTTGTCAAGTTTAAAGAAGTTGCTTTT
>CAJOHZ010000048.1 GCA_905234695.1 uncultured Bacteroidales bacterium
AAGCACACCCCCGAGCAGCTCCAGGAGGAGTTCTACAAGCTGGCCTGCAACTATAGCGTCAACGTCGGCCAGGAGAACATCAACATCTCCGTCAGCGGCCTCAGCGAGAACATGACCAAGGCCATGGCCCTCGTCGAGGAAATCATCGCTGACGCCCAGCCCAACGACCAGGCCCTCCAGATGCTCGTGGCCCGCATCCTCAAGAGCCGCGAGAACGCCAAGCACAATCAGCAGAGCTGCTTCCGCGCCCTCGGCAACTACGGCATCTACGGCGAGGACTCCCCGACCCTCGACCAGCTCAGCGAGGCCCAGCTGAAGGCCCTCACCTGCCAGCAGCTCACCGACGCCCTCCACACCCTCTTCTCCTACCAGCACCGCGTGCTCTTCTACGGTCCTGAGAGCGCCGACGCCATCGCCAAGACCGTCGCCGACATCCACCAGACCCCCAAGAAACTCCTGAAGGCTCCCGCCAACAAGAAGGTCACCCCCAAGGCCGTCAGCGAGAACATCGTCTACTTCGTCGACTACAACGCCAACCAGACCTACATGCGCGAGCACTTCCGCGGCGAGAAGTTCAACACCAAGAACCTGGCTGTGCTGAACATCTTCAACGAGTACTTCGGCGGCTCCATGAACGCCATCGTCTTCCAGGAGATGCGCGAGAAACGCTCCCTCGCCTACAGCGCCCAGAGCTACTATGCCACGCCCTCCGACAAGGACGGCTACTTCACCAATGCCGCCATCATCGCCACGCAGAACGACAAGCTCATCGACGCCATGACCGCCTTCAACGAGCTCTTCGACGACATGCCCATCGCCGAGGCCAACTTCTACATGGCCCAGGAAGATGAACATCATCAACTGCTACCTCAACTACGAGAAGATGGGCTACGACATGAAGAAGAGCCTTTCCCAGATTCTCTTCGAGGCCTATCCCAAGGTGCGCATGGAGGATGTCGACAACTTCAGCCGCAAGCACATCGCCCATCAGAAGAAGGTCTACATGTGTCTCGGCAAGGAAGCCGACATGGACTTCAACGCCCTCGCCAAGTTCGGCAAGGTGAAGAAGCTCACCCTCGAAGACATCTTCGGATATTAATCAATCCTACCTTCAGCGGGGACGGTACGCTATGACGTATCGCCCCCGCATTGTAATATGCGCCGCCTGCTGCCATACCTGCTCCTGTTCCTCCTCGTCTGCCCGTACCACGGCACGGCGCAGGTGACCGACTCCATGTTGCGCACCTGCCCAACGGTCAGTGACTTAGGAACGCCACGTGTCATCTGTTCATACGGGGCCAACGAGAATCCTTATGCAAACATAGGCATTAGTAGCGACCATCATTCATACAATGCCGCCACCGATTGCATTCAGCTCGGCAACATGCAGGAGGACAATACAAGTCGCTCCGAAGGAGTTACGTACCTGTACCGTGTCGATACCACCCAAACTACGGTTCTCACCATATATTACTCTCTTTATATTCTTTGTTACTCTGATATACGGTATAAACCTTGGCTTGAGATAGGTGTCTTTGACAGTATGGGTAATCCCTTGAATCATGCATGTGCACCCATTGTTACCAGAAAATCAAACAGTAATGGCTATTATCATATTAGATTGCGTCCTTATCATAACCAGACGCTATCTATAAGAATCATGAACCACAAACCTAGGAGTTCAGGGACAACAGCTATCCAAAGTTCTATCAGGTTTGAATGCTGCAACACGAGTGATGTCAGTGTGGGTGTCTCGTTATCAGGTTGTTGGCCTACGTTTACTTATTCTGTACAAGGTGGATGCAACATCTCTTACCCATACCGATGGTATGATGACGAATTAGGGTATCGTCATTATCAGTTATACTATAACGCTCTATCTGGCGATTCTACCTGTGTGATTGAAGACGTCAGGGCTCCTCTAATCAACTATCAAAGATATGTCCCCGAGGTTACCCTTGATACCATGGATATATATGAAGACCCGGAAGGTATCTGCTACATGCGCGCAAGAGTGTTAAACACAAGTCATATATGTAACATCCAGCAAACCCCTACGGGTAATGATACTATTCGAGACTACGACACCCACAACGATAGTTTAACAATAAGATTAGACAACAGATTATTGCCTGACACGACTCCCATCGTGACGCTCTCATCAGGTCCGCACCAGTTCTCCCTTACATACTACATTGACAATTGTACTATCTTCAACAGTATCAATATATTCATACCACCCTTATGCCACTATAATAACCCTTTGTTCTACTCCTGCCCATCTGTGTATGATTTGGGGAGTGTACGTACCATTTGCACCAATGGCAACTGGACTTCTCAGAGGGTAGGCATCCTTAATAATCGCCATAGGTTAATCACTGAACAGGGGACAGATCCCTATTCAGGGGGAATGCTCCCACTCATACCTCCGGGTGAGAATGCTTCCATTCGTTTAGGCGATAACAGCGTTGGTTCACAATCGGAAAGCATTATCTTTTACTATCATGTGGATACCTCACAATACGACCTGCTGTTGTTACGGTACGCCGCGGTGCTTCAAAATCCCGATCACACCCCCAATAACCAGCCTCGTTTCACTTTCGAGATTATGGACTCTACGGGCAACCACATCAATTCCAACTGTTATTCGGCCACCTATGTAGCTTCTACTGGTCTCGGCTGGCATGCTTCATCTTCTGTTCTTTGGAAGGACTGGACCACTATAGGGGCCGACCTCTCTAATGTTCATGGGCAAATGATTTCCATTCGCCTAACAACTTACGATTGCCAGTTAGGACAACATTTTGGCTATGCCTACTTCACTCTCGGCTGTCATCAGCGCCAGCTTCAAGCCATCCATTGTTTAGACAGCAGTTACTATACCGCCCCTGAAGGATTCACTTACCAGTGGTACCCAGAGGGGTATCCTGATTCGGTGGTGGCAACCACGCGGGAGTTCACTACCGATTCGCGCGATCAGTTCCACTGTCGGTTGGGTTTTATCGGAGCCCCCGATGGAAGTAATTGCCACACACTCATCTCGACGGCCCCACCCATTCCGCAATACCCAGTATCCTCCTTTGATATAGATACCCTAGATACCCTCGGTTGTCACCTTCGTCTGCGATTAGTCAACACCAGTCGCAGTGTTACCGAATATTCTGCCGATTCACTTGTCACCGAGCCTTGTGCTCATTGGACGTTTTTGGTTGACACCCTTCCTCCTGTGGCGAATACCGACACCCTCGTCATTACACTCTCCCCAGGCTGGCACACATTACGCCTTGCCACAACCATGGAAGGGAGACCTTGTACGGACACCTTGACTCGTGATGTCTTTGTCAATCATATTTGCCATCAGTATGACACTCTTGCCATCTGCTTCGAAGACTTCCCCGTGATGATTGAGGGCTCCATCGTCTATGGCGATACTACGCTGGCACTCGATCATGGTGATACGCTCCTCGTTCTGACGGTTGTCCGTATGCAGAAACTCGATACAATCATAGTTGACACAACGGTACAAAATCAACTTCCGTGGACTTTTATGCAAGACACCTTCAACGTTGATTTTGATACTCTCCTATTATCCGACGTTTACACATTCTCTCATACATACACCCTTTCGGGTGTGCGGCCGGCCTGCGACACTATTCTCCATTACTACCTTCATGTTTGGCCCAATATGACGGATTCCGTCATTCTTTTCATTTGTCCGGGAGAGACACCTTTCCCTTATAACGACAGCACCTTTATCTCGAATGACACGGCAGTTGTTTACCACGGACAGCATGGAGAGGATTCCTCCGTATTTTATAGGGTGTATACTCTTGCCAACACCGACACAATCATCGTCGACTCTGTTCTTGAAAGTCAGCTTCCGTGGAGTTTCTTCGACACCCTCTTCACCGATACGGTAAGCCGATACCCGTTCCACCTCTACAACGAGCAGGGCTGCGACAGCACCATCTACTACAGCCTCTATGTCCTCTGGGACGGCGACCACTGCGACACCAACCTCACCTTCCCGAACGTCGTCACGGCCAATGGCGACGGCATCAACGACCGCTTTGTAATAGGGGGTCTGCTGGAGAACAACTGTTTCAAGTACAACGAGCTTCATATCTACGACCGCACTGGCCGCCTCGTCTACAGTTTCCGCAATATCGCCTCCGAGGCCGAATGGTGGGACCCCAACGGCACCAACGACCGTCATGGCCACCGAGTGCCTGACGGGACCTATTTCTACATCTTCAAGGCCCACGGGGTGACCATCTGGACCATGCACCAAGGGGTCATTGAGGTTTTACGGTAACGAGTCATCCCTACTTATGACCACACGTCCACGCCTTCTGTGGGCGGTGCAGCAGTGTGTCGTATCGGAACCAGGCATCCAGATGTGCCGTGTCCACCCATGTGTCGGGTGCCACGACCAGCAGCGCTACCTCCTGTTGCGTCACCTCCTGCGGCAACGGGGCGTAGTGGCGGAAGGGGTAGGCGTTGGTGCGGTCGATGACATAGATGCGTTGCTGTCCGAAGCGGATGCCGTGGTCCATCATGGCACAGCGGGCGTCGGCATAGCGGCTGTCGGCGGTCAGCACGGTGGTATGGCGGATGCGGCGTTGTCGCAGCAGTCCGCTCCGTTGGTAGTCGATTGTCGAGGGGTCGGCGGCCACCACGCTGTCGGCCACAAGGTAGCTCTCATGCCCGCAGAGGTATTCCACCGCCCAATGGCGGCCGGCGGCATAGGCCACGATAGCCTCTTGACGGCTGGTGCGGACATCCGTCACCCGCAGCCATCCCGCTGCCAGCACCAAGCATCCTAGCAGGGCCGGCACCATCCACCGCCAGCGGAGGCGAAGCCACAGGAAGGTCATCAGTACCGCCAGCCCCAGCAGCAGCGTCATGGGCAGGTCGCAGTAGAGATTGTCGGGCATGGCGTGGGGCAAGGAACTCACCCAGCGGGTGAGGCTGTCGACGAAGGTCAGCTCCCACCGCAACACCTCGGTGATTACATCACACAGCCACGGCCACCCGTAACTGGCCACCACGGCCAGCATCGTGCCCAGCAGCAGGCCGGCGAAAGGCACGATAAGGAGGTTGGCGATTAGGAAATAGAGCGGGAATTGATGAAAGTAGTAGAGCGTCAGCGGCAGGGTGGCCAACTGGGCAACGGTGGAAAGGCATGTCAGTCGCCACAGCCCCCCTACCAGCCGCCATCCAATTTTCTGATAGGGGGGGGGTGGTAATTAATTGATATATAGGCTTATATCCTATAATTATACCCGCTACGGCGGCATAGGAGAGTTGGAACCCCACATCAAACAGCAGCATCGGCCGGAGGCACAATAGCAGTACGGCCGAGGTGGCAAGGTTATTGGCGCTGTTGGGCCGTTGTGCCAGGGCGTCGCCTGCGATGAGCAGGGTGAACATCACGCCCGCCCGCAGGGCCGAGGGCGACAGGCCGGTCAGGCAGACGAACAGCCACACCGCTAGGGTCTGCACCGCCCCCTTCACCGCCCGTTGCCAACGGCGGCGGCCAAGGAAAGAGAGTAGGCTGCCCGCCAGCAGGGCCACGATGCCCACATGCAACCCCGACACGCAGAGCAAATGGGCGATGCCTGCCTCGCGGAACTGCCGTGTGGTCTGCATGTCAGTGTCGTCGCGCCAGCCTAGTAGCATGGCTTCGGCGATACCCTGTTGTGAGGGGGTGAGGCGGCTGTGGCGGAGGCGTTGCACCAATGTCCACTGCAGCCGTTTGGTCCAGGCTTTGAAGCCTTGGGGAGTCTCCTTGGCGGTCGAGGGCACCCATCCCCCTTTTGCGAGGCGGCATTGCCATAGGATGCCTCGGTGCCGCAGGTATCGCTGGTAATCGAATTGGCCGGGGTTCTCCTCGCCCGACGGCTGTCGCGGGGTGCCGCGCACCATAATCCGCTGGCCGTACCGAAGGGCTTCCACCGTGCTGTCGGCCGGAAGGAAAAGCATCAGTCCGCCATGGGTGGCACACCACCGTTCGCTGTCCACATACGCCTCCACTTCCACGGGTACCTTGTAGCCGCTCTTCGTGGGGTGCGGCGTGTCCGTCAGTCGCAGCTGCATCACCCTCGTCCGGGAGGGCTCTTCCAGACTGCGGAAAGGGTCGTCGGGGAGGTGTAGGCGCACCAGCAGTCCGCCTGCACCGATAAGGGTAATCCACAGGCCACACAGAAACAGCCGGGTCACCCATTGGCGGCGCGAGAAGGCTCCAGCTACCAGTCCTGCCAGACCGATGCCGACTGCCGTCCACAGCGCAGCCGCCGGCAGGGGCAGGTACTCGGTCAGCAGGATGCCGACGGCCAGTCTCGCCACCACGCGCAGCATCGGCGTCCGGCGCATCAGGCGTGTATATTGTACCGAAAGGGTGGGTGTCTCTGTTTCGGGTCGATTCACGCTGCAAAGGTAAGAATATTTTCTGTATTATTGCCTCCACAGCTGTTATTTTGGGAAAAATGTGTACCTTTGCACTCACAAACCCGCCCGCCGTATGTTTACTATAACCGCCTGTGGATTACAGCATCTTGATGCCCTGTTAGCTGTCGAGAAGGAGGCGTTGGACACGCTGGAGCGTCCCGACCTGCTGCGGCGCAACACCGAGCAGATGTGGCGCGCTTGTCTCCAGGAGCCTCATCTCTGCCTTGGTGCATGGGTAGGGGAGGAGCTGGCAGCGTTTGCGGTGCTGTATGTCCCGCAGCCGGATGACGGCGAGGCCTTGGCTCCGTTGCTGACACAGGTAGATGCCGCCGGCTATAGGGCGGCACATTTCAAGGTCTGTATCGTGCGTCCGCAGTGGCGCGGCCACGGCCTGCAGGTGACCCTGGGGCGGCAGCTGCATCGGGAGGCCCGCAATCGGGGCTACAACCTGCTTTGTGCCACCGCGTCGCCCCATAACACAGCCAGTATAAAGAGCCTGCAACGGCTGGGCTACCGAGCCGACCACACCCTCACGAAATACGGCTTCGAGCGCACACTTTTCTTCTGTTTCAATTAATTTGTGTATCTTTGCATCGTGACAGACCGTCCCACGGGGCTTCCCCAATGGACGTAAAGGTCATACTATGAAGCATCTGACGGCCAAAATAATGATTTCGCTGGCGTGTGCAATCATCCTGTTGCATGCGGTGGTGCCTCATCACCACCATGATTGCGCCGACGAGGAGGGCTTTGTCTTCGAGACCGAGCTGGCTTGTCATTGCGACTGTGATCACGACCATAACGGTTGCGGTCACTCCCATTCCCATCATCCGTTCGACACCTGCAAGCTGGCCGAGATGCTCTCCCACCTGGTGCTCAGCACCAAGGAGGATGAGGCAGTCCTGGCTTCCAGTATCAAGGCCGATGTGCACGACCTCTTCGGCCCCATGATGGCGCCCCTCTCGGCGTCGCTTCCCGAGGTGTTGATGACGGGCGACAGGCCGTTGCCCGCTGTGGCTGGCCCTCGTCTGCCCCAGGCCCCTTGCATGGAGGGGTGTCAGTTGCGCGGCCCTCCTGCCGTGGCGTAAGGTCCCCCCTGTTCGTTTGTTTAATTCCGTCCTTTATAGGACTCGTTGTATCATTTTATTCCATTTAGAATGAAGAAAATAACATACATAGTGGTGGCTGCCCTCATACTCGGTGCCACCCCCTCATGCCACAGCGGCCATAACCATTCCCACGAAGCCGCCGAGGAACACGGCCATGAGCATCATCATGACCACGACCATGACCATCATCACGACCATGGCGACAATGTTATCCAGTTTACCAACGCCCAAGGGCTCAAGGTGGGCTTTGCGTTGGAGAAGGTGCAGTATCGCACCTTCGGACAGGTTGTCCGCACCACAGCCCAGGTGCTCGGTTCGCAGGGCGACGAGCGGGAGGCCACAGCCCCTTCGGCCGGCGTGGTGCTGTTCGCCAACCCCAACCTCGTGGAGGGTGCCGCCGTTCAGGCAGGCCAGAAACTCTTCGAGATACAGAGCAGCGGCATGGCCGACAACAACATGTCGGTGCGCCTGCAGGAGGCCTCGGCCAACTACAATGCCGCCAAGGCCGAATACGACCGCAAGCAGGCCCTTGTGGCTGACAGGATTGTCTCGCAGGCCGAGGTAGACCGTGCCCGCGCCGCTTACGAGTCGGCCAAGGCCACCTACGACAACCTCTGTTCCAACTTCTCCTCCACCGGTTCGGTGGTGCGGGCCCCCATCAGCGGCTACGTCAAGAGCCTCAACGTGCGCAACGGCGGCTTTGCCGAGACGGGCCGCTCCGTGGTGACGGTGGCGCAGAACCGCGACCTGCAGTTGCGCGCCGAGGTGGCTCCCCGCTACTACACCTCCTTGAAGGACATCACCGGGGTCAATATCCGCATTCCGGGAATCGACAGCGTCTATTCGTTGGACGACCTCCACGGCAGCCTCGTATCCTATGGCAAGGCCACCGACCCCTCCAGTCCGCTGATTCCTGTAACCTTCCGCGTCCGCAATACGGGCAACCTGCTCAGCGGCAGTTTCGTCACCATGTACATCACCACCGCCGCCGACCGGCAGGTGCTGACAGTACCCAATACGGGCATTATCGAGGAGATGGGCAACTACTTCGTCTTCGTCAAGGTGTGCCATGAGGAATACGAGAAGCGTCCTGTCACCCTCGGCGCCACCGACGGCCGCCGTACCGAGGTCACTTCGGGCCTCAGCGAGGGCGAGTGGGTGGTGGCCCGCGGGGCCTTCATGGTCAAGCTGGCACAGGGCAGCGGTGCCCTCGACCCTCACGCAGGACATGTGCACTAACCAGAAAATGTAAAGTTGAAAGGATTAAAAGATGAAAAGGATTCTTTTTCTTTTTACGATATGTTGCCTTGCGCTCCCGGGATGGGCGCAGCGGCACTACGATGAGATATTGCGCCAGGTGGAGGAGCACAATGCCCTCCTTCAGGCGGCCCGCAGCCGTGCCGAGGCAGACCAGCTGAAGGCGCATGTGGGACTTCTGCTCCCCAACCCCGAGGTGGAGCTCTCGCTCTTCCGCGGCGACCCCGCCGACCAAGGCACCCGTTGGGACTTGCGGGTCACGCAGTCGTTTGAGATGCCCTCGGTCTATGTGCGGCGTGCCCGGTTGCGCAACTTGGTGGAACAGGCGGCCCAGCTAGACTACGGCACAACGCGCAATACGGTGCTGTACGAAACCCAGCTTATCTGTGCCGACTTGATTTACTACCGCGCCATCGCCGAGGTCTACTCCCGTCGGACGGAAGGACTCCTTCGGCTGCGGAGCGTGTACGAGAAACGTCTGGCACAGGGCGACTGCTCTGTTTTGGAATACAATCGCCTGCAGATGGAGGTCGTCAACATGCAAAACCACGAGGCCGATGCCATCTTGAAATACGACCACCTATTCCACGACCTCTGCAACCTCCTCAATACCGGTTCCTACAATTTCCAGCAGCGCGAGTATGAAGAGGGGCTGCTCCCTGCCGCACTCGACGAATGGTTCGATTCGGTCGAGCGCACCTATCCCGCCCTTCGTACCCTGCAGAACAGCGTGGAACTGCGTCAGCAGGAGCTGCAGCTCAGCCGGGCGCAGTGGCTGCCCGAGATGTCGGTGGGCTACGCCTCCGAGACTGTCACTGGCAGCGCCTTCCGGGGCGTTACCGTGGGGGCCACGCTGCCGATATGGAGTCAGCAGCGGGCCGTCCGGCAGGCTTCGGTGTCGCTTTCGGCGGCCCAGCAGGAACTGTCGGGCCGTCGCACGGAACTCCTCCAGGAGCTGACCTGTCTCTCGCACCGCCTGTTCACCCTGCGCAACAACCTCAACAACCTTCGCGATACCTATGCGCGCTACAACAGCTATGAGCTGTTGGACAAAGCCCTCGAGGCCGGCGAGATGACGCTGGAGCAATACCTCCTGCAGGTCGACTACTACACCCAGCAGGAACTCTCCATCTGGGAACACGCCCGCGAATACGAGCTCTGCTGGCTCCAACTCAACGCCGTAGCCCTCTGAGGCCTGCAAGTGTTTAACCTTTAACCGACAATTGCTATTATGCTTAACAAGATAATACGTTTCAGCTTGGACAACAAGCTCTTTGTCCTCGTGGCGTCGGTGCTGCTGGTCGTGGCGGGCCTCTGGTCGGCCAATCGGATGGACATCGACGTCTTTCCCGACCTCACCGCCCCCCAAGTGGTGGTGATGAGCGATGCCCACGGCATGGCCCCCGAGGAGGTGGAACGGCTGGTGACCTTCCCCATCGAGACGGCCGTCAACGGCGCCACCAGCGTACGCCGTGTGCGCTCCACTTCGCTGCAAGGCAGCAGCTTCGTCTTCGTCGAGTTCGACTGGGGCATGGATGTCTTCCGCGCCCGCCAGGTGGTCAGCGAGAAGATGGCCACCCTCGCCGAGAGCCTCCCCGAAGGCATCACCCCCGTCCTCGCGCCCCAAAGTAGCGTGATGGGCGAAATCCTCTTTATCAGCCTGCAGCTCGACAGCACCGTCCACCACGAGCCAGCCACCGACATGCAAGAACTCCGCACGCTGGCGGAATGGGTCGTCAAGCCCGCCATCCTCGGCACAGGCGGCGTGTCGCAGGTCACCATCATCGGCGGCGACTACAAGCAGTACCAGATCCTCGCCGATCCCATCCGCATGCGCGCCTACGGCGTCATCATGGCCGACCTCGAAGCCCTCGGCTCCTCCCTCAGCGTCAACTCCACGGGCGGCGTCATCCGTGACTACGGCAACGAGTACGCCCTCCGCGGCATGGGCCGTAGCAACGACGTCGACGAGCTCTCCCGCACCTTCGTCACCATGCACCAGGGCCGTCCCGTGCGTCTCGGCGACGTGGCCGAGGTGCGTGTCGGCGCCGCCCAGCACTACGGCTACGCCTCCTGCAACGCCACCCCGGCGGTCATCCTCTCGGTCTCCAAGCAGCCCAATATCAACACCCTGCGCGTGACGGAGAATATCGAGGCCAACCTCGAGAACATCCGCCGCACGCTCCCCGCCGATGTGCAGATGAACACCCGCATCTTCCGCCAGGCCGACTTCATCTCCTCCTCTGTGGGCAACGTTGGCGAGGCCCTGCTCGAAGGCGCCCTCTTCGTCATCATCATCCTTTTCCTCTTCCTCGGCAGCCTGCGCACCACCGTCATCTCGCTGGTCTCCATTCCCCTGTCGCTGCTCGGCACCCTCCTCTGCATGCGCCTCCTCGGCATGGAAATCAACACCATGACCCTCGG
>CAJOHZ010000049.1 GCA_905234695.1 uncultured Bacteroidales bacterium
TTTTAGACTATGCAAACATCCATTCTAAATTCGAGCCTGCAATTTGACTATTAGAACAAAACTTGCAAATTTCAGCCTGCAAAATGACTATTACGCCTAGAATTAATTGAGAGGACATAGGCCGAGAAAAATCTTATTGACAGATGTTGATAAAAAAGATTTGGCATGTCGATTTTTCTTTGTATCTTTGCAACCGATTTGGTCGCCGAAAGAAGTTTGCATGCCGAATATATATTGCAGACAGCAAGCCTCCTAGGTGTCAAAAGGGAATCAGGTGAGAGTCCTGAACAGTCCCGCTGCTGTGAGCTCAGAACCACCGCAGTCCCAACCACAGGCCACTGTGCGGCGCAATAGTCGCATGGGAAGGCCGGGGCGGCGGAGAGCGAGTCAGAAGACCTGCCAAATCAGAAATTTACGGCTTTCGAGGAAAGAGCTGAAAATTGATGCCGCAGCGCATAGGCGCCGACCTCCCATCCCTTTTCACCGATTTCATGTAGAAAGCTATTTTGTCAAACCAAAATAGTACTATGCTATGTGTAAAAAAATTATGACTTTCGCGATGGCTCTGCTGCTGACAGCTGGCCTCGCAGCCCATGCACAGCAGGGCAACAACGCCTTGTACGGTCATCCCACCAAAGGCGGCGCAAAAAGCATCTCCTTCCCCGCCTCGAGCATCCAGTTCTGGACGGGTACGGGCACAAACCAGGCCATCTATATCCTCGCCTGGGACGACGACCCCAGCGACAACAACCTGGCCCTGGCATGGGGCGTGCGCTGGAACGGCACCGCCACAGCCACCAGCCTGCTGGACACCATTGCCGCCTACGACAGCCGCTTCAGCTACACCTTGAGCGGCAGTCTGATGGCTAGCATGACCTACAACGACGGAACCGTGAATCCGGGGTCATCCATGAATGGCTGGTGTTATTACCATAATGGAGACTGGGGTCAGAACGCATGGCCCAACGAGCCTGTGGCCAACAACGACGTCATAGAGATGAGCAGCAGCTGCACGTTCCTGGGCACCACCGCCATGGCTGCCACCGACCCGAACCCCGCCCCTTCCGACACCAGCGCCACCATCGCTGCCTCCGACATCACCTACTGGGTGGGCGAAGGCAACTTCGAGGTTGTTTTTGCCGTCAACTGGCCCGATACCGCCTTGGCTTGGGGCTACCGTTTCAGCGGCCGCAGCACCAACCTGCAGACCGTGATGGATGCCATCGCCAACGCCGACCCCCGCTTCAGTTATGTGACCGGCAACTATGGCATCGAAGACATCCTCTTTATCGAGAATGGCGACACCCTGCACAAAGCCTCTGGCAGTTGGTGGGAGCACACGTTGAACGGACAAATGTCGAACGGCGTGGCCCAACAGCTCAACCACGGCGACTTCAGCCGCTGGGCCGACCCGACCGCCGGCGTGGTGGTCGACAGCACCTACGACACCGCCTGGGGCGGCTATTGGAACTACACCCGTGTCTATCCGCAGGCCATCACTCCGGTGAGCGCCCCCGCCACACAGGATGCCACCATCAGCGCCAACGACATCCGCTTCTGGGTGGGCGAAGGCGACAGCCGCGCCATCTTCGTGGTGAACTGGCCCGACACAACGCTTGCTTGGGGCTACCGCTTTACCGGCAATGCCACCGTACAGAATGCCATGGACGCCATCGCCGACACCGACAGCCGCTTCTCCTATGAACTCGGCCAGTGGGGCATCGACGACATCCTCTTCGTGGAGAACGGCGACACCATGCACAAAGCCTCTGCCAGCTGGTGGGAGCACACGTTGAACGGCACCATGTCGATGGGCATGTACCAGCCGTTGGCCGACGGCGACTTCAGCCGCTGGTATGACCCCACCACAGGTGTGGTCGTCGACAGCACCTACGACACCGCCTACGGCGGCTACTGGACCTATATCTATGCATTCCCGCAGCGCATCTATCCCGCCCACAACCCCAACGCCCCTGTGACGGGTCCCTTCTGCGGTGCCGTGGGCACCGAGGGCTGCACGGCCATTGCCTTTGACGACCCCACCATCAAAGGCTGGGCCACGGGCTGCACACTGGTGCGCGGTTCGCAAGACCTCTCCAACCCCAACGCCCCTGCCGTCACCTATGGCACCGAAGCGGATGCCGTCGGCCCCGCCTCGGCCAGCACTATGGACGTGGTGAGCCTGGGCGATGCCGGCAGCGCCACGCTGACCTTCGCACAGCCCATCCGCAACGGCGAGGGCTATGACTTCGCCGTGTTCGAGAACTCCTTCAACGATTTCTTCCTCGAGTTGGGCTTCGTGGAGGTAAGTTCCGACGGTGTCACCTTCGTGCGCTTCCCCGCCACGTCGCTGACACAGACCGACCGCCAGATTGGCGGCACCGGCTCGGTCGACCCCACCTTCATCAACAACCTCGCTGGTAAATACCGCGTGGGATACGGCACCCCGTTCGACCTCGACGAGCTGCGCGACAGCACGGGCATCGACATCAACAACATCACCCATGTACGCATCATCGACGTGGTGGGCAGCATCGACCCCCTGCTGGGCAACCGCGACGCTTTCGGTCACATGATCAACGACCCCTTCCCCACCAATTCCCACAGCGCTGGCTTCGACCTTGACGGCGTGGCCGTGCTGAATTCCGCCAACAGCATCGCCGAAGCCGACGCCGCCCACATGGAGGTCTATCCCAACCCCGTGGACAGCCGTCTGCAGATTGTCCTCAGCGCACCTGCCGCCCACAGCGAGGCTGCCCTGTACGACATGACGGGCCGCAAGGTATCCTGCCAGCCCGTGGAGGCCGGCACCACCCGTCTGACCATCGCCACCGGCACACTGCCCTGCGGAATATACATGCTGCGCCTCGGCGAGCAAACCCGGAAGATTATCATACGGCATTAATACCTTCGCTCAGTCTCATTATCAAGAAAAACCATTAATGCCGGGCGGCTGCCCGCAAGGGCAGCCACATTAACGCATTCCCACATTAACACATTCCTCGAATACATCTTATGGAAATCGTCCCCTTCAGCATCACCAAACGCGACGGGCAGCAGGTGCGCTTCTCGCTCGACAAAATCATGAACGCCATCATCAAGGCTTTCCAGTCGGTCAACGAACCGGTAGACTTGGCATCCCTCAGCCAAATCATCACCCATCTCGACATCCACGACGGCATCACCGTCGAGGACATCCAGAACCAGGTCGAGGAATCGCTGATGAAAGAGGGCCACTACAAGGTGGCCAAGTCGTTCATGCTCTACCGCCAGAAACACACCGAAGACCGTGAGACGCTAGAGAAACTGAACTTCCTGGTGGACTACATGCGGGCCGAGAACGCCGCCACAGGCAGCAAATACGACGCCAACGCCAACGTGGAGCACAAGAACATCGCCACCCTCATCGGCGAGCTGCCCAAGGCCAGCTTCATCCGCCTCAACCGGCGCCTGCTAACCGACCGCATCAAGAAACTCTACGGCAAGGAGCTGTCGGACCGCTACCTCGACCTGCTGACGCACCACTTCATCTACAAGAACGACGAGACCTCGCTGGCCAACTACTGCGCCAGCATCACGATGTATCCGTGGCTTATCGGCGGCACCGCCTCCATCGGCGGAAACTCCAAGGCCCCGACGAACCTCAAGAGCTTCTGCGGCGGCTTCGTCAACATGGTCTTCATGGTCAGCAGCATGCTCAGCGGCGCCTGCGCCACCCCCGAGTTCCTGATGTACCTCAACTACTTCATCGGGCTGGAATACGGCACCGACTACTGGAAGGAGCCCGACCGCATAGTGGACCTCTCCATCAAACAACGCAGCATCGACAAGGTCATCACCGACTGCTTCGAGCAGATTGTCTACACCCTCAACCAGCCCACCGGCGCCCGCAACTACCAGGCCGTGTTCTGGAATATCGCCTACTACGACAAATACTACTTCGAAAGTCTCTTCGGCGACTTCGTCTTCCCCAACGGCAGCAAGCCCGACTGGGAGGGACTCAGCTGGCTGCAGAAACGCTTCATGAAGTGGTTCAACCAAGAGCGCACCAAATCCATCCTCACCTTCCCCGTCGAGACCATGGCCCTGCTGAGCGAAAACGGCGACTGCCGCGACGAGGAGTGGGCCTCCTTCACCGCCGAGATGTACGCCGAAGGTCATTCCTTCTTCACCTACCTGAGCGACAACGCCGACTCGCTGTCGAGTTGCTGCCGCCTGCGCAACGAAATTACCGACAACGAGTTCAGCTACACCCTCGGGGCCGGCGGCGTCTCCACGGGCTCGAAGAGCGTGCTCACCATCAACCTCAACCGCTGCATCCAGTACGCCGTCAAGAACAACATACCCTACCTCAACTACCTGGGCGACATCGTAGACCTCTGCCATAAGGTGCAGATTGCCTACAACGAAAACCTCAAGGAGCTGCAAAGCCACGGCATGCTTCCGCTGTTCGACGCAGGCTATATCAACATCAACCGCCAGTACCTCACCATCGGCGTCAACGGACTGGTGGAGGCCGCCGAATTCCTCGGCATCCCCATCAACGACAACGACCAGTACCGCGAATACGTCCAAGGCGTGCTCGGCCTCATCGAACGCTACAACAAACAGTACCGCACCAAGGAATTACTTTTCAACTGCGAGATGATTCCCGCCGAGAACGTGGGGATAAAACACGCCAAATGGGACCGCGAGGACGGCTACTTCGTGCCGCGCGACTGCTACAACAGCTACTTCTACGTGGTCGAGGACGACTCGCTGACCGTCCTCGACAAGTTCAAGCTGCACGGAGCCCCTTATATCCAGCACCTCACCGGCGGTAGCGCCTTGCACCTCAACCTCGACGAGCACCTTTCCAAAGAGCAGTACCGCCAGTTGCTGCGCGTAGCCTCCGCAGAAGGCTGCAACTACTTTACCTTCAACATCCCCAACACCATCTGCAACGACTGCGGCCACATCGACAAGCGGTACCTCAAAGAATGTCCCCACTGCCATAGCAAGAACGTGGACTACATGACTCGCATCATCGGCTACCTGAAACGTATCAGCAACTTCTCGCAAGGCCGTCAGGAAGAAGCCCATCGCCGCTATTACCACGCCAACAATTGTTGACCACTCATCACTAATCACTATTCACTAATCACCCCCCCTTTTGCTCAAATACCTCAATACCGACATCGTCTTCCAGGAGGTTCCCGACGAAACCTCGCTGGCCATCAACATCACCGGCTGTCCCTGCCGCTGTCCGGGGTGCCACAGTCCCTATCTGTGGGCTGACACGGGGCGTCCCCTCGACACCTTGGCACTGGATAGGATGCTGACCCTCTGTGGCAACGACATCACCTGTGTCTGCTTCATGGGAGGCGATGCCGCGCCACGCGAAGTCGCCGACCTGGCGGCCTACCTGCACCGCCGCTACCCGCGCTACAAGGTGGCGTGGTACAGTGGCCGGCAATACATCCCCCACGATGTCGACAAGCAGCAGTTCGACTACATCAAGGTCGGGCCCTACCTCGCCCATTTGGGTCCCCTGCGGTCGCCCAAATGCAACCAGCGGATGCTCCGCCGCCAACCCGACGGCACCTTCCAAGACATCACCGCCCATTTCCGGCGGTGATTTTTTTCATGCACAGTATTGCCGTTTCAAAAATAATTCGTATTTTTGCAGTTAGAATTAATTTAATACACATTAAATTAACAATCAATATACAGGATTCACTCAGCGGCGAAAGTTCATAGTAATATATGTCCCAAAGCAATACAGCACAATTCATCTCGAAAGCACGGACAATCCATGGAGACAAGTATGACTACTCAAAGGTAGTATATACCGGCGTACTTGATCCCGTATGTATAATATGTCCAGAACATGGCGAATTCTTGCAGAAACCACGAGAACACCTTAGCGGGAATGGCTGTCCACGATGTGGAGGAGTTCATAAATATACGACCGAAGAGTTTGTCACGATATGTCAACAAATACACCAAAAATCAGATGGTACGCCCAAATACGATTACTCAAAGGTCGAATATGTGAATGCAAAAACGAAAGTCTGCATTATCTGCCCCACGCATGGTGAATTTTGGCAAGAACCACATGTTCACATGTTTCAAAAAAGTGGTTGTCCTATATGTGCAGGGAAGCAACATTATGACACAGCAAGTTTTATCGAGAGGGCCAGAAGCGTCCACGGCAATAAATATGACTATTCAAAGGTTGAATATCAGTCGGGCAGAAAGAAAGTAATTATAGGATGTCCTGAGCATGGGGACTTTTTACAAGCACCATTCAATCATATTATTGGCAGATCTGGATGTCCCGAATGTGCCAAATTAGTCACCCGGGAAAAGAGATTGAAATCCACAGAAAAGTTCATCAAACAAGCAAGATTGGTACATGGGGACAACTATGACTATTCTAAAGTCGAGTATGCTGGCAATCATACTAAGGTGTGTATAGTATGCCAGAAACATGGCGATTTTTGGCAAGAACCCGTGACACATCTTGGAGGCCATGGATGCCCTGAGTGCGGGAAGGAGAAAGTCAGAATCAGCCTCACGAAATCCCAAGAGCAATTTCTAAAAGAAGCACATGAAGTACATGGGAATAAATACGACTATTCCAAAGTTGAGTACATAAATGATAGCACAAAAGTATGCATCATCTGTCCACAACATGGTGAATTCTGGCAAACACCATACGGACACCTAAAAGGATATGGTTGTCGAAAATGTGCAAATGAGCATCTTTCTTCTATACAGACTTTTGAGCAAGAGGAATTTATTGAAAGAGCACGAGCCGTACATGGCGACAAGTACAACTATTCAAAAGCCGAATATAAGGGCACACATATCAAGGTCTGCATAGAATGTCCTAAACACGGTGAATTTTGGAAGGACCCCTACAGCCATATAATTAGACACTCCGGATGCCCTGAATGCCACTTTGAAGAAACTGGCAGAAAGTATCAATTGACAACTACTGATTTTATCAAAAAGGCGAGGTCTGTACATGGTGATAAATACGATTATTCGAAAACGGAATACACCAAATCAGATGAGAAAGTTTGCGTGATATGTCCTAAACATGGTGAATTTTGGCAAACAGCAGCAAGTCATCTTTCTGGGAATGGGTGTCCTTTATGCGCCATTGATATGCTGAGTCTTAGACCAAGTCAGAAAGGCATTCCGAAGAAGAAGAAAATCACGACGGAGATGTACATTGAGAGAACGCAAGAAGTTCATGGCAATAAGTATGATTATTCCAAGACCCAATATACCGGGATGAACCAAAAAGTCTGTATTATATGCCCAGAGCATGGTGAGTTTTGGCAGAATGCTGGTAATCATCTCCAAGGATCCATTTGCCCCAAATGTGCTGGTTCATATTCTCCTACAACGGAAGAGTATGTCGAAAAGGCAAAAAGAGTCCATCACAATAAATATGACTATTCAAAAGTCGTATACACGAAGGGGAAAGATAAAATCTGTATTATCTGTCCAGAACACGGTGAATTTTGGCAAAGTGCCGCAGGCCATCTCAATGGGCAGGGTTGCCCGAAATGTTCTCCCAATCAGAAACTGGATACCCTATCTTTTATTTCCAAAGCTCGCGCTGTTCATGGTGACGAATATGACTATTCTTTAGTTGATTATGTCGATGCTCTTACCCCAGTAAAAGTTATTTGCCAGAAGCACGGCATTTTCGAGATTATACCCACATAGCATTTACAAGGTGGACGATGCAAAAAATGTAGCCGACGGTATATGGATACAGACTTTTTTATTGAAGTAGCACGAGAAAAGTTTGGTGACAAATATGACTATTCCAAAACCATTTATACGGGATCCTTTGATAATGTGACTATAATATGTCCTATTCATGGTGAGTTTCAACAAGTAGCCTCAGGACATCTTTCTGGTAATGGGTGTCCACAGTGTAATGAGAGTCACCTTGAATTGGAAATACGGAAACTGCTCAAGCATCATCACATAAACTTCACAGCTCAAAAGAGTTTTCCTTGGCTGGTTGGTATTGGAAAGATGCGCCTTGATTTTTATCTGCCCGATTACAACATCGCTATTGAATGCCAAGGTGAACAACATTTTGAAGCATTAGAGTTTTTTGGTGGGGAAAAGTCTTATGAAGAAACGATACGTCGAGACAAAACAAAAGGTGACTTGTGCAAAGAACATGGCATAACCATCTTGTACTACTCCGATTTAGGGATAGACTACCCTTACGAAGTATTTGAAAACAAGAATGCTCTTATTAGGAAAATACAAGAAATTGGACCCGCCGATAAACC
The DNA here is from genome assembly GCA_905234695.1 of uncultured Bacteroidales bacterium. GTDB lineage: Bacteria > Bacteroidota > Bacteroidia > Bacteroidales > P3 > Colimorpha. The sequence continues at coordinate 8,310 of CAJOHZ010000049.1, forward strand.
TATTTGGATGCCTGAGCCCGAATTCCCTTTTGGAGAATAATACACCGTTATCGACCACCATTTCAATCCACCTAAGAAAGGGGGAGGAACACTGTATCTTATTACATTACGCCAAAAAGCGCTCCTGAAGTTCATGACTTTGTGGACCACATAGTCATGAACTTCACGAAACATATTATATCTTTGCATAAAAAAACCGTTATAGAAAACCGAACGCATGGTGTCCATTGCCAACCTTGTGTTCCTCTTATGGGTACCTCGATAGCGAAAAGATTTAAGGCAATAGTATTTTTTCGTCATTTGGCACAACGAAAATCCGTCATTTGGCACAATAAAAATCCGTCATTTGGCACAATAGAAATAAAAAATATTTTGTAATTCAATTTTTTATTGTAATTTTGCACCATCAAAAATCACTGATAAAAATGTACAAAAAACGAATTGCAGATAAACTACTAGACGGATTGTTAGAGGCATCGGGAGCAGTACTAATAGAGGGCCCAAAATGGTGTGGAAAAACCACAACGGCGGAACAGCATGCCTCAAGCGTCATATACATGAACGACCCAGCCATCGAGGAACAAATAAAACTCATCGATGGCATCAGTATAAAACGCCTACTAAAAGGAGCTACACCTCGTCTTATTGACGAGTGGCAAGTAATGCCTCGTTTGTGGGATGCCATCCGTTTCGAAGTGGATCACCGAGATAACGGAATCGGGCAATTCATACTGACCGGATCCGCTGTCCCCGCTAAACGAGATAGCATCCAACACTCGGGAACAGGGCGTTTTTCTTGGTTAACGATGAGAACAATGTCATTGTGGGAATCGGGAGAATCATCAGGCGAAGTAAGCCTTGAAGAATTATTTAACGGGAAACAAGCCGATGCCGGTGAACGAAAAATAGAGATAGATGAACTGGCCTTTTTAGCCAGCCGTGGCGGTTGGCCTGAAGCCTTAACAATGGGAAAGAAAGCCGCATTAAAGCAAGCCAGTCTTTATATCGATGCCGTATGCAACACAGACATCTCTCGCGTTGATAATGTACGACGCGACAGTACCTTCTGTCACAAACTACTTCGTAGTTACGCACGGAACATCGGCACACAAGCTTCCATCAGTACACTCGTATCCGATATCGTAACTAACGACATAGACAGCATGAACGAGGCCACCCTAGCATCCTACTTAACAGCACTGCGCATGATATTCCTAATCGAGGATATGCCTGCTTGGAATCCTAATCTAAAAAGCAAATCGGCTATTCGTACCTCCGACACACGCTATTTTACAGACCCGTCTATTGCCGTAGCATCTTTGGCCATCGGCCCCCATGATCTCCTAAACGACCTAAAAACTTTTGGCTACATTTTCGAAAATATGGCGATACGGGATTTACGAGTTTACGCCGATGCTCTTGACGGTCATGTATACCATTTCCGTGACAGGAACGGATTGGAATGCGATGCCGTAATACACTTGCGCAACGGACACTATGGTCTTGTTGAAATCAAGCTTGGAGGGAAGACATCTATCGAGGAGGGTGTAGCATCGCTTAAAAAACTAGCAAGCAGAATCGACACCGTTCACATGCCTGCACCCTCGTTCATGATGGTACTCACTGGCGTGGGGCAGTATGCGTACACTCGTCCCGATGGCGTGCAAGTAGTTCCCCTCGGCTGTCTAAAAGACTAACCAACAGATTGTCACCAAAAGAAAGGACACACGCCAAAGTCCGGCACCGTCTGCCGGGTTTTTATTTTCAACCAAAACGCAACAATTGGGATTTTTTCTGTACCTTTGCAGTCTCAACTAACTTCATTCACTATGAAAAAACAGACCATTATGTTGCTGGTGTTCTGCCTTGTCGCAGGATGCCTGTGCGCACAGGAGAATACGGGCAAACGCGAGCGCAAGAAGAACCTGGTGGTGAAGGAATGGAACCTGAAATCGGGGACCAAGACACCCTACCTCGACAACTCCGTCACCTACGACGAGCAAGGACGCAAAATCGAAGAGATAGAATATGCCTCCTACGGACAGAAAGAACGCGTCGTGTACGAGTATGAAGGCACTTCGACGAAATGCACCCGACAGATTGAATACGACAGCAAAAACCACGTCAAGCGCATCAAGAAGTTCGAATACAACGACGACGGCACCCGCAAGAAGCAATACAACTACAAGCCCGACGGCAAGTTGGAAAGCACGAAAACCTTTGAATACTCGTACAAATGATTAGTGAATAGTGATTAGTGATTGGTGATTAGTGATTTGGACAATGTATAGCGATTTACTCTCTCAGATGCCCCCTATCGGTCTGGACGACATGAAATCCGTCCGGCTGATGAACCGCGTGGACCAGAAGTACATGGCCCCCGCCGCACTGCTTGACGAGTTGTTGGAACGCATCGCCGACGGCTACTACCTGCAGCATATCGAAGGGAATCCGCTAGCCCCCTACCACACCCTCTATTTCGACACGGAGGGGCTTGCGATGTACACCCTGCACCACAACAAGAAACTCAACCGTCAGAAACTGCGCGTGCGCTGCTACCGTTCCACCGACACCACCTTCTTTGAGATAAAGCACAAGGACAACAAGAAAAAGACCCACAAGGTGCGCATCCCCATCGACCCGCAGCAGTTCGACGAATGTTTGACGGTGCCCGAGGTGGCGACCTTTGTCAACGACAGCACCACTTACCCTATTGACTCCCTGCACGCCTGTCTGGAAAACCGCTTCGAGCGCATCACCCTTGTCGACAAGGGGATGAGCGAGCGCGTCACCATCGACAGCGGCATCCGTTTCCACAATCGCGCCACCCGCCTCGACGGCGACATCTCTCACCTGCTGGTCATCGAGGTGAAGCACGAGGTTGGCGCCCCGATGTCGGACATCGAGCGTGCGCTGCACGACATGCACATCCTGCCCCGCCGCATGAGCAAGTACTGCATCGGCACTGCCCTCACCGACCCCTCCGTCAAACACAACCGCTTCAAGCCCAAACTACGCTATATCGAAAAAATCCGTCCCTGACCCTCAATTAAACAATTCAACATTTCAACAATTAAACAATCCAACGATTAAACAATCCCTCCTAATATGAAATTATTACAGCTTGACTTCGACCCCTCCATCGCCGCCGAATTCCCGCAAGGCGACCAATCCATCAACCTGCTGGGCGACATCCCCCTCTTCGACGGTCCCAGCCTCTGGACCCTGCTCATCCGTTTCGGATTCAACCTGCTGGTATGCTGGATTATCACCCACTTCCTCTACTATCGCAAGAGCCACCGCCGCGACTACTACTTCACCTATATGCTCTTCAGCTCCACCATCTTCTTCATCCTCTACCAACTGCAGAACCTACAGATGGAGATGACGCTGGCCTTGGGTCTTTTCGCCATCTTCAGCATGATACGCTACCGCACCGAGCAGCTGCCCATCCGCGAGATGACCTATCTCTTCGTCCTCATCGGCATCAGCATCATTAACGGCTCGGGCCTCACCTCCAGCTACACCGCCTTCGTCGTCACCAACCTGCTGTTCATCGGGGTCATCTGGCTGCTCGAAAGCCTCGGTTTCAGCCACCGGCAGGCGCACAAGATTATCCTCTACGAGAAGATTGAACTCATCGTTCCCGAACGGCGCGAGGAGTTGCTGGAAGACTTGCGCAAACGCACCGGCCTCGACATTCTGGACATCCAGATAGGCTCCATCGATTTCCTGAAAGACACGGCTTGGATCAAGGTCACCTACCACCCCACCGACAGCACCCCCAACGACATCGACATGGTGACCAAATTCAAGAACAGATAATCCCAGGAAACTAGAACGAATACGTGTAGCCGACGGCAAGCCACCCCACAACGCCCGTCTCACGGGTGTAGGACTTGAGCTTGGTGCCTGCGGCGTTGGCATCCACCACCTTGTCCATCACATAGTCGGCCATAAGCGACACATCCAAACTGCTGGCCTTGCTGAGGCGGTAGTCCACCCCCACCGCGCCACGCAGACGGTTGACATAACTTCCGTTGAAGCCGTCAAGGAACCAGCCTGCCTCGCCATGCTGCGACATCGATTCCGTTAGGTAGTCCGTTCCGTCGTAGTTGGCCACAATCACGGGGGCGTTGAAGGTATTGCGCAGCTCGACCGAAGCGTAGGGTTCCCACCGGCGCAGCGCCTTGTATGTCACCTTCAGACGGCTTTTGAGTGCCAACGCGGTACGCGGCGCCTGATACTCATTCATATCGCCCGACCGATAGGTGGCCTGGAAGCGTTCCTTCAGCGAAAGTCGCCAGTTGCCGAACTGCATGCTGCCTATAACATCGGCCATGAGGCGGTGGCGGCTGCTCTTGAACGCCTTGTTATTGGTGCTGTAGGGGTTGATTATGGCATACCCAAGCCCCACCTTGATATTGGGATGCAGTTTGTAGGACACCCCGAGGGTGGTATGGAATCGGTTGAACGAGGCGAAATTGTCATCCATCCGCACCTCCTCCTCGAGACTCACATGGAGCCCTTTGAGAATCTTCTTGTCCACCGAGAGAGAAAGCCGGCCGCCAAGTTCCGTATCAAGGTCCACATCGGTCTGCGCCCTGAGGGCGGGAACGAAGAGCAGAAAACCTGTCAAAAGGCAGAATATCTTTTTCATGAATCAATCTTTTCAATTAATCATCAATCAATGCCAACCAGGGCCGCCGCCCGAATTGGCGGTATACGAGGTAAGGCTCACGTTCGAGCCCCCCGACACGGTGCCGCCTACCTGCATCATGCCGTTGAAATAGTCGGTGCCACCGGAGGAGGTGATGCCCGATTTCAGCGTAGGTGTCGAGGCCCCCGACACCACCAGCGGTGTACCGCCACTCGACGGAGTCTTGAAGGCATACACCGTGCTTCCCACCGTGAGGGCGTACCATGTGCTCTTCGACCAGCTGGAAGCCTGGTAGCAACTCTGGGTGAGAGATGCGCCCCGCTCCAATCCGCCGATGGCGATGATGGTGCCCCCCTGTACATACAGTTTCTTACCCTCC
>CAJOHZ010000050.1 GCA_905234695.1 uncultured Bacteroidales bacterium
TTTCATATGCAACACAAAAGTAGTCATTTTACCTGAGAGTACCAAATTTTTGGTGCTCTTTTTTTCTACTCAGTGTTGCACTTGTAACTGGAATTTAGCTACCGATACAAAACAAGAGGAGCCACCAGTGGCGGGGCTCCTCTTCTTCCTGGCCGGGCAATCTGTGCAGCCACGCGGTGGCCACACTTCGCCGACGGCAGTGTTACTTCTTGAAATAGCGGTTGTACAGACCCTCGAGGGCTTTGCCGTGACGGGCTTCGTCGCGGGCCATCTCGTGGACGGTGTCGTGGATGGCGTCGAGGTTCAGGGCCTTGGCACGTTTGGCCAGGTCGGTCTTGCCGGCGGTGGCACCATACTCGGCATCCACACGCATCTTCAGGTTCTCGGCGGTGCTGTCGGTCAGCACTTCACCCAGCAACTCGGCGAATTTGGCGGCGTGCTCGGCCTCTTCAAAGGCGGCTTTCTCCCAATACAGACCCACCTCGGGATACCCCTCGCGGTGTGCCACACGGGCCATGGCCAGATACATACCCACCTCTTTGCACTCGCCTTCGAAGTTCATGCGCAGGTCGGTCTTGATGTCCTCGGGGGCATCCTTGGCCACGCCGACGATATGCTCGGCAGCCCAAGTCTTGATGTCCTCTTTCATTTCTTGCATGGGTTTGCCGCAAATGGGGCATTTCTCGGGCATCGTGTCGCCCTCATAGACGTAGCCACACACCGGGCAGATAAACTTTTTGCTCATAATTGTCTTTGTTTTTAGGATGAATACTCGTTATAAATTTCCGATGCAAAGATACTATTTTTTTGCGACATGGTGAAAAATATTTTTCCCGGCAGCGGAATAATGTGCGAAACGGGGGTGCGGTCATCACCGTCGGCATTGCCCTGACGGGTTATCGGAGAAGGGTGACGGTGCCATACATCACCTGCCAGTTGCGGTTGTTCTCGTCGATGTAGCGGATATGGTACACGTATGCCCCCTGCGGACAGGGCCGCCCACGGTTCGTGCCGTCCCACGACTCCGTCAGGCCGTCGAACTTCGCCATCCGCTCCCCGCGGCGGTCGTATATCTCCACCTCCATCCGCGCCACGCGGTTGTTGTGGATGACCTTGAAATAGCAGTTGGCCTCGCCGTTGTCCGGCACGCCGGGCGTGAAGATGTTCGGCACGGATATCATCACGCTGTCCGTCACTTCCTCATACGACCCCACGACGAACAGGTGGTAGGTCACGATGCTGTCGCACCCCTCGCCCACTCCCGTGCCCCCGTCGGGGTCGAAGTGCACCTGCACCCCGTGCGCGGAACCGTAGAACACCTGCCCGTGGTAGTGCCACGGAAGGTCTTCCAGCAGCACCGAGTCCACATCCGTCGTGCACCGCGGACAGGTCACCAGCGCGATATGCCACAGGGTGTCGCACCCCGACGGGGTCCAGTAGGTGGTCACATAGTGCGTGTCCGTGGTCCCGAACTCGTATCCCCGGAAGGTGTAGCTCCCTTCGCACAGGCGCACCGCGAAGGTGGTGTCGTAGTGGTTGTGTATCCATATCGGCGCGGTCATGGTGTCGGGCTTCATGGTGAAGCACCCCTCGTCCTCGAAGGTGATGATGCGCCGCACCTCGTAGCGGCCGGTGTCGCCGTAGGTGTAGGTCACCCGCTGCCCCTCCTCGTAGCGGTAGCGCTCGACGTGCCCGTCGCCGAAGTCCCAGATGATGCTGTCCGCCGGCCGCTCTATCCAGCTGTGGAAGCGGATGGGGTCGTACATGCACCAGATGCTGTCGCTCTTCAGGCTGTCGGCAGGGATGTCGTTGACCCGCAGGTAGCTGTTGCCCGGCTGCACATGGGAGAGGTTGGTGATGGCGTGATTCCATCGGAACGCCTCATCCAAGATAGCCGTAAAGGGGGCTCCGTTGGTACTCACGATATGGTGGGTGCCTTCGCTGTTATAGGGACTGTGGAAGTCGTAATGGGCATAGCTGTAGGGGGTGCCTGCCATCGGGCGGAAGTCGTTGCGGATAAAATAGTCGTCCACCTTGATTTGGTCTACGTCGGCAGTACGGGCGAAGATATGCAGCATCGGCCGAATCTCGTTGCGGTTGTAGTTGGCATCCACGTTGTTGACCGTGCCATAGTTGACCTGCCCCCCATGCCACCATTCCACCGGGATGGGCGTGATTACCGCCGGGTCGCCGAAATCGTGGAAAGGCATGTCGTAGTATGCATTGCTTCCCATCGCGTATTCCTTCACCACCACAGGGTGGGTGGAGGTGATGTAGAAAGGCCCTTCGCCCTGGTCCATCTGGAACCAGTCGGTCGCTCCGGCATGGATGGTAAGGCGGCGGGTGGAATTGGAGAGGCGGGCGACATCGCGGATGGTGATGACCGTGCTGTCATGGATGCCCGTAAAGCGGATATAGGTGGTGTCGGAATTCTGAAGGGGCGGTAGCAGAAACTCCGTGCTGGCATAGCGGGTGGGGATGGCCTGCTCCATGAAGTAGTCTGCCAGGCCGGGACAGAGCCCTGTATGGAGCGGAACTTGATTACACTGCGACCCCTCGAAAACGGCAATCCGCTTGCAGTCGCGGGCTTTGATATAGGAGCCGCTGAGGTCTATCGTGAATGTGTCGGTATAGACAATCCTCGGGGTGAAGCCATGGGTGAGGATGGGAAACCTGAACGGAGGCTCCCCGGGACCCATCGGGGGCGGGATGGCATACGGATAAAAGAGCGGATAGTACTTGTCGCGCAACTCGCCATTGCCTACATGGTACAACTCGCCGGCGTTGAGGGTGACGGAAATTTCGGTTCCCGGAGGCCGCCGCATCCAGTCCCAGTCAGCCAGCCGGATATCCACCACCGTGCTGTCCTCGGTGGCCACGATGGTGAAGAAGTTGCCGGAAGGGATGACATAGGTATTGTCCGGCTCAGGCTGCTCCACTCGGAAACGGGGATATTGCTGGGTGACATACTCGTCGCGCAGCATCTCGGTAGGCAGCACATTGGTGACATCGCTGGCGCCGTTGGCGTAGATGAAGAGGTAGAGGGCGATGGTGTCGGTGCTGGTGACATGGAAGGCCCGGGGCTGCGGTCGGTAGCCCACCTCGCCGGTGAGGTCGTCGTTGGGGGTGAGGACTGTGCGGGGCACCAATTCATCGACATAGCGGCACACCAGCTCGGGCAGCAGGATATAGTTGGTGTCGGGTCCGGCCATAACCCGCCGGGCGACATGATAGGTCTGAGTGAAATCCAGTATGGGGTTGGAGACCGTTACATCGCAGTCGCGCTCGCTCACCACATACAGCCGCGAATAGTTCGGCCCGTTGGCGGAAACCGTGCGGGGAAAGCATACCCAGAAGTCGGTGCCCTGTGTGGCAAACTGCACCCCCCGGTGGTCAAATGCATCCTGCGCCTTCGGCCACATCGGCAGCAGAAGCAGGAGAAACAGCAGGGCGGGTGTGAGTTTACGCATCATATCGGACGTTATCTACAGGGTCAACTCGATTACGAATTCTCCATCCCGTGGGACAGAGCAAATAACCAGAGTGCCTTCCGGCAGGCAGGCAGGCGAAGTCCAACACCATGCCTTCGCGGGAGACACCCCGTGGCATGAAGGAATTAGTTGTGCATTCCCACCGGATGGGCCAAGAGGGCCTTGCCGTTGGTGATGCCGAGCAACTTGTGGAGGGTGTCGCGGTCGATACCGCCACAGGCCACCGTGCCCAAATCATGGGAGGCACAGAAGAGGTAGATGTTCTGGCTCACATAGCCGCAGTCCACGGCGGCGTAGAAATCGCGAGTCTCCTTGTCTTTCTGGAACACCCCCATACGGTCGTAGTTGGCCACAATGAGAATCGACACTGGGGCCATGGCGAAATGCTTCTGTGAACTGATTTCTTGGCGGTGGTCGTCACTCAGCACAAGGACGAGATGGTTCTTCTCGGCTTCATAGAGATACACCCCATCACGGGTGAAGAGGTAGATATCGAACTCCTGCATGTTGACGGCCGAAGGCACCACGCGCTTCCCTTCATCCTCACGATTGAAGCCATAGGCACTCCACAGCAGGCTGGAAATCATTTCCTGGGGAATTTCTTCATCTCTCAGGTCGCGGATAGTGCGACGCTGCTTCAAGCACTCGATGAGCGGCATGTCCATCCCCATCACTTCCGGGAGGTCGATTATCTTGGTCTCTTCTTCCATCTTCGGACTGACAGCATTGGCTGTGGACTGCAGCGTCACCGTCTTCGGGGCGGTTTTTGCCGGTTTCGCATTCTTTTTCTGCGCCATGGCGCCGGTACACACGAGGCACAAGGCCATCGCAAGAAGGATGATTTTCTTCATAACATTTAATCTTTTAATGAGTTATTGATATTTGATTTACTGATTTTCTCGGTCACAATCTCTTTCGTGATGCACACGGAGCCGCCTCCCAGGCTGGGCAGGTCGTACATGAAGTCCGTCATCACGCTCTCCATGATGGAGCGCAAGCCGCGGGCGCCGAGGCGGTACTCCATGGCGGTGTCCACCACGGCGTCAAGGGCCTCGGGGGCGAATGTCAGCTGCACATCGTCCATCTTGAACAGCTCCTCATATTGGCGCACCAGCGCGTTGCGGGGTTCCGTGAGGATGCGGCGCAATGCCTCGCGGTCGAGGGGGTTGAGATAGGTCAACATCGGGAAGCGGCCCACCAGTTCGGGGATAAGGCCGAAATGGCGCAGGTCGGTGGGAAGGATATACCGCAGCATATTGTGGCGGTCAATCTCCTCGCGGGTCTTGGTACCATTGTAGCCGATGACATTGGACTTGAGGCGCGAGGCGATGGTGCGGTCGATACCGTCGAAGGCGCCGCCGGCGATGAACAGGATATTGCGGGTGTTGATTTGCACCATCTGCTGTTCGGGGTGTTTGCGTCCCCCTTGGGGCGGCACATTGACCACAGCCCCTTCCAGCAGCTTGAGCAGCGCCTGCTGCACCCCCTCGCCCGACACGTCGCGGGTAATGGAGGGGTTGTCGCCCTTGCGGGCAATCTTGTCAATCTCGTCGATGAAGACAATGCCCTGCTCGGCCGCCGCCACGTCGTAGTCCGCCGCCTGCAGCAGCCGCACCAGCACATTCTCCACATCGTCGCCTACATAGCCCGCCTCGGTCAGCGTGGTGGCGTCGGCAATGCAAAAAGGCACCTCCAGCACCCGTGCGATGGTACGGGCCAGCAAAGTCTTGCCGGTGCCCGTCTCGCCCACGATGACGATATTCGACTTCTCTATCTCCACATCCTCCTTGGTGTCGTGGCTGGCATAGTACTTGAGGCGCTTGTAGTGGTTGTACACCGCCACCGACAGCACCCTCTTGGCATCCTCTTGCCCGATGACATACTGGTCCAGATATTCCTTTATCTCGCGGGGCTGGGGGATGGCACGGCTCGCCGCCGGCGCAAAGGTGGCGGCATGTTGGTGTTCGTTGAGAATCTGGGAAGCCTGCTGCACACAGGCGTCGCATATATAGCCATTGGCTCCGGCGAGCAGCATCCGGGTCTGCGATTCCGGCCGTCCACAAAACGAGCAATGGTTTTCCGTGGTAGGGGTTTTCTTTGCCATTGTGATAGATTGATAGATTGGATAGATGGGTTGATAGATTGGATAGATGTGATAGAATCGATAGATATACCTCTTACTTCTTAGCTCTTAGTTCTTACCTCTTACTTCATATCAGTGCGTTGCGGTCGGCGTCCTGGCGTATGAAGACAAACAGCAGCAGCGTGAAGGCCAGCAGCGACGAGCCGCCATAGCTGAAGAAGGGCAGCGGGATGCCTATCACGGGCACCAGCCCAAGCACCATGCCCACGTTGACGAAGAAGTGGAAGAAGAGTATCGATGCCACACTGTAGCCGTAAAATCGCGCCAATGTCGACCGTTGTCGTTCGGCCATGGTAATCAAATGCACCAGCAGCCACACATACGCCGCCACCAGCACCACACAGCCCAGAAAGCCCCACTCCTCGCCCACCGTGCAGAAGATGAAGTCGGTCTCCTGCTCGGGCACGAAATCGGCCTTGGTGATGGTGCCGTTCAGGAATCCCTTGCCTGCGAACCCGCCCGAGCCGATGGCAATCTTGGCCTGGTTGACATTGTAGCCCACGCCCCGCGGGTCCTCCACCTTGCCCAGCAGCACATAGATGCGGTTGCGCTGATGGGTTTCAAGGACATTCTCGAACGTGAAATCAACCGACAGGGTGAACAGACTGCACAGCACAAAAAACAGGGCCGTGTGCCAATAGTGCTTCGAGGTGCGCTTGGAAAGCCATACGAAAAGATACAGCAGGCACACCAACAACAGGATGCCCAGCAGGATATACTTGTTGACCAGCAGCGCCAGCACAAACAGCACCACCGCCAGCAGGCCCACCAACAGGATATAGTGCGAAAGGCCCTCGCGGAAGAAAGGCAGCAGGAAGGCGGCAAACACCAGCGCCGACCCGGTGTCGTGCTGCATCAGTATCAAGGCGGCGGGCACCAGCACCAGCAGTGCGAGGGTCGCCCTCGTGCCGAATTTCTTCAGGTCTATGTCGATGGCACTGATATACTTCGCCACCACCAACGCCGTGGCGAACTTGGCAAATTCCGATGGCTGGAACTTGAATGCCCCGAAGTCAATCCACGACTGGCCTCCGTTGGTACGGGTACCCACAAAGAGGGTCACCACCAGCAACAGCAGCACCACCCCGTAGATGATGTACGACATCTGCGAGAATATCTTCGGTTCAATCAGCAGCACACACACCGCCAACAGGAAGGCGATACCCATCCACAGCAGCTGTTTGCCGTGCTGCTGCGAGAAATCGAATATCGCGGCATGTGCCTCGCTATAGCCGGCGGCGTAGATGTTCAGCCAGCCGAACAGCACAATGCCCAGATACAGCCCGATGGCTACCCAGTCGAACCTGTTGCTGTTGTTATATGGCACGGAGGAGTTCATTTCTTCTTCGGTTTCTTCACCCTGCGCGTGAGGGGCAGTTTCTGGCAGGGGTTGATGTCCATGTAATATTTCTCAAAGTCCTTGCGCTTGACCTCGCCGCGGATGTATTTCTCAATCACCAGACTGGCGATGGGGGCCGCCCATGAGCCGCCGCCGCCTTGGGCGTTCTCCACATAGACCGCCACGGCAATCTTGGGGTTGTCCATCGGGGCAAAGGCGATAAAGACGGAGTGGTCGTTGCCGTAGTTCTCGGCCGTGCCGGTCTTGCCACATACCGCGATGTCGGAGATATTGGCCTTGTGGGCCGTACCGCCGGCGCCATGCACCACGTCGTACATGCCCCGCGCGGCGATGTCAAAATATTCTTTCTCCACCCCCGTGTCGTGCCGTTCGTAGTACTTGTCTATCTTGGTCGAGTCGGGGCCGTAGAAGCGCACCAGATGGGGGGTGTAGTAGTAGCCTCGGTTGGCCACAATACAGGCCAGGTTGGCCATCTGCAGTGGCACCACCTCCACCTCGCCCTGTCCGATGCTGTTGGAGAAGATGGTCGAGAAGGCCCACCGCTCCTTGCCGTACCAACGGTTGTAGAACGCCGTGTCGGGGATATTGCCCTTCTTCACGTTGGGCAGGTCGATGTCCATCCGCTGGCCGAAGCCGAAACGCAGCATATAGTCGTGCCACACCGTGAGGCCATACTGGCTGTCCTTGTAGATACTCTTGTACTTGCCCGGCTGGATGACACGGCGGTAGGTGTAGTAGAAATAGGGGTTGCACGACATCTTGATGGCCTCCTGCACACTGCGCGCACTCGGGTGGTTGTGGCACCCCAGTATCTTGTCGCAGGTGAACCCCGTCGACGGCGTGATGGCACCCAGATGCAGGGCTATCATGGCCTGCGCCACCTTGAAGATGCTTCCCGGCGGGTATTGCGCCTGCAGCGCCCGGTTGAACAGCGGCTTGGCGATGTCGTTGTTCAGCCGCACGAAATTCTCGCCGCGCACGCGGCCCACCAGCAAGTTGGGGTCGTACCCCGGGGCCGACAGCAGCGTCAACACCTCGCCGGTCGAAGGCTCTATGGCCACGATGCAGCCACGCTTGTTGGCCATCACCTTCTCGGCATATTCCTGCAGGTCGGCGTCGAGGGTGGTGTAAAGGTTCAGCCCCTCCGTGGGCATCGTGTCGAGCGCGCCATGCATGTAATGCCCCACCTCGCGGTTGTGGACATCCACCTGCATGATGCGTTTCCCTTTGCGGCCCCGCAGCAAATCCTCATACGACGCCTCCAGGCCGCTCTTGCCGATATAGTCGCCCCGTTTGTAGTAGGAGTCCGCCTGCAGGTCGTGTTCGTTCACCTCGCCCACATACCCTAGCACATGGGCCGCAATCGGACGGTCATACACCCGCAGGGTGCGCTTCGAGATATAAAAGCCCTTGAACTTGTACAACTGGCTCTCCCAGCGGCCGAACTCCTCTTTCGAAATCTGCTTCATGAACGCCGAGGCCGAGTAGGGCGAGTAGGTCGAGGCCTTCTTCATCCGGCTCTCAAACTCCTCGCGGGTGATGCGCAACGACTGACAGAAATAGTCGGTGTCCAGCTCCTTCACCATCCGCGGTATCACCATCAAGTCGTACACCGCCTCGTTATACACCAGCAGTTTGCCATTGCGGTCATACATCAGTCCGCGGGCGGGATACTGTGTGATGTTGCGCAACGACTGGTTATTGGCTTTCTCCTTGTACTCTTGGTCAAAAATCTGCAGCACCGACAGCCGGACGATAAATATCGCTCCCACCACGAGGAAGATAATCTTCACTATACCACTGCGATTGCTGTACTGCTTCGACATTTTTTACTATAGTAAGCCGATGCAAAGATACGAAAAAAAAACGAAACCACAGAGAGAGAAAAGAACAAGTAACAAGGCAAACCCATCGGTGTTTGGATCGTCCACAACATCAGCAAAAACAACCAACAGCCTAATTGTTCCATGAAGTGAAACGGATTTCCCATGGTGAGCATTCTTGTCTTAGACAAATAATGCACTAAATGCAAATACCAACAATATGATGGGTATTACATTTTTTTCATAATAGCTACAATTTCAGAAACGATGACGAATACGTTTTCCCTGGGGTAATTATTGTCAGTTCGTACCATCCACTTGCAAGTCCGCTTGTGTGGACTGAAAAGCCATCTGTCGGCAAGGTGAACCTATGACCTGCGACATCTGTAGCGTATACAATCTTAGGCGGGACTGGGATATTGGTTATCTGCAGCACATTCTCACATGGGTTGGGGTAAACTGTTATCTTTTCTATTGTTGGGCTGCTCGTCTCCCCATACCTATAATTCCTGCATCGCGAGTGGTATGGATTTTGGTATACATGTGTTCCGTCTTTATATACACATAGAATCTCTGAGCGATTATAATATTCAAAATCACAGGCATCGAACATGTAAACTGAACCAATTCCTTCATCGAACACTTGATCTGGGCCCCATAGTTGGATGTGTTTCCGACCATCCCTATACACAATCTCCTCAACCACAAATGTGTCCAACTCACCTGCTATGTTATAGTATAAGAATGTAGATATGAATGTGTCTCCGACAGAGAGGCTCATATCACACACGAGGTATTCCACCCCAAATGAATTTCTAATCCACAGCTGGCCTGTCTCTCGATTTTCTCTCATAAAGCAGTATATTATTTGGTGACGTTGAGGGCAATTAAATTCCAACCCCACTACTTTTTTGTAAGCCACACTGTCTATCACGGTGTCTCCGATTGTCCGGAAATCGTAATTGAGCGGATATGCATCGGCACCATATTCTATGCTGACAGTCCATCTTGTGGAGTCATTCCCGAAGAAAGATTGGTAAACCGAATCGTTTTGACTTCTTGCCACAAAGCCTGTCAACAACAAAATTACCAAGAATGTTTTTTTCATGGTTCTGTTTGTTTTCGATTTGCAAAAGCACGGACTATTTTTCAATTCTCGACATTTTTTATCAATAATTATTATATCATTCCATGAGGAATTGTGTCAATGTCTATAATTGATCCCTCTGGGGGTTCTGAATCGTTACTCCAATTTGCGCCATTGGATTTGGTGCCGATTTTCG
>CAJOHZ010000051.1 GCA_905234695.1 uncultured Bacteroidales bacterium
AATAATAATCAACTCAACGATTTCAAAGAACTCAACAATTCAAATGGACAGTTATTGTTAAACTTTTAATATGTTAATTTTTTAGTGGACACTAATGATCCGTTCTCATTAATTATTCAATAATGATTGACAATAATAAGTAATTCATTACGGTCAAACAATCAATCGTTAAGTATGTCTAGCATATCATTCCAATCATCTAATCGTTCTTGGTATTCTTCGTCGGATTCATTGTCTTGTTGCTCCCAAGCTTTATTGGGATTAAAGTCTTCATCACAATCTGTTTTTTCATCACAATCTGTTGGAGGGTACGTGCACATATTCTTTTATTTATTAGTTAATATTTTTGCAAAAATAATGTTTTTATTATTTCGGTTTCAGTTTATAGATAATTATAGATAACATTATAGTTGGTCGGGCACTGTGGGATAGAGGTTGTGGAGGTATTCTTTCAGGTGGAAGTCGGCTCCACTTGCATAGCCGCTGTCTGTGTTGTTATTGACCCATTCACAGCCAGTAAAGAACCGCCTCATCTTTTTGTACTTTCTTCCACTTTCAGTTAAGCACTTGATAAGGTAGATTAATTCATACGACTTGCCATTTCTCCCGTTCCATTCTATCGGCACGATACTCTCTGGACGCATCTTCCCCGACAGCCGATAGGCTAATAGCTGTTTGACAGGCAATGAGTTTGAGATATAACAGCAGTCTGACAGATAGTTGATGAGCTCTGCAAACTTTTCGGGGCCAGCCTTGACAACGTCGTAACGCAGCAGGAAGAATTCATCGGTATGGGGCGATTCGTTCTCTAATTTGAAGTAATCAGAAGGCAACACGAATTTGTCACCACTTACATGAGCATCATACTGCTGTCGCAGTATGTCGTAAAGGCCTTCGGCGGAAGGACGGTGTGCTATCTCTTCTATCGCCCTGCGCTCTTGGGCCGTGAGCTGTTTGGGGTCATCCCAATATAGCCCTAACAAATAAGCAATATGCGACTGCTGTAAGATATTCAGTTGAGTGTTGTACCGGTCATATTGTTCTGCGTCATCTTGGGTGTCCCATTTGTCGGCAATGTCGTTCAAGTCGTTGAAGGCATCGAAGAAAGGTCGCTCGTCCTCGTTTACCATCGACAGGTCGCTTATCACAAACGAATTGTGATAGTCGTGCCACTCTTCGAACGTGAGTCCCTGTGGAATAACAACATTCGTCCAGAGGTGGTGGCAGATGTTGCTTATGTGGTATAAGTTCAAATTGTTTTGCAGGATGATGTCGCAGAATATTTCCTTGTCGCTGGAGGCAAAAGCGGCGATAAGCGAATTCAACAACGCAGTTCCGCAACTGATGGTTCTTATGTACGACTCTGCAATGTGGGGCAGTAATGGCTTAAGTTTTTCGTATACTTCTTGTGGAATGAGGATGGGACCGCTGTCTTGATACATGTAGTACTCCATGTTTTCAGGAATCAGTCGGTTGTTTACGATGAATGAGAAAGTGTCGTGAAGCGGTATTTGAACGGAGTATGTTAGCAAGAACCCTTTGTCGGCGATGGCGCGTTCCACGACATCCTCCGAAAAATAGTCTCTTGGATTACGTTCCTTACTGACCTCTTTCAAGGCTTTTCGATATTGTTCCTGCTCTCCGATCCGCTTTTGATGGACCATTCTCGCGTCCTCAAATTTGTGCCGCTCTGACTCCCGGATTGGCGGTTACACAACAATAAAAAAGCATGGAATCAATGTTGCCCGTTTCAATCCTTGAGGTTTTGCCCGGCCTATCAGCTTGAAACTTTAGAACTTTATCCCATGCTGTCGATATGTTCACGCCAAAGTGCGGAAACAATATCAAACAAACAAAAGGCATCAGTATCACGGCCAGCTGATATTTTGAAATTGGGCAAATTTCAAGAGTGACCTTTTACAAATGCTTTTCTTGCATCGTTTAGACAACTCGCGTCTAAATCGGGTGTAAATATATGTATTTTTTTTGATACTTGATACCTTTTAGGATAAAGTTCTTCTTATTTATAAAGAAGTCAACATATTATATGCCGGAAGGCTGTGCTCCACATCGATGCAAGTGAATGATTCTCTGCTGGGTCGGTCGCATTTTGAATTCAAAAAAGAATCACAAAGAAGAATCAAAGAAGGCCAAAGACAGCCCAATAGAACTCCAAAGCAGTTCCTTTTGTTAGCATAATACCACCAAAGGCAATAAAAGCGTTTTTTTATCGTTATTATATTTTTACAAGCACTGACAATGGACGAATCCTCTAATGAGTAGGAAAATGAAGGCTTTGGTTATCATTCTTTCTGTCTTGGGTGTGACAGGCGCATCGACGGCCGGCATCCTGACCCACCCCTGTTTCGGTCGGCGGATGTCGAAAGAACGCAAGGCCCGTATCGAGCAGTCGCCAAACTATCGCAACGGAAAGTTCCAGAACGAGATTCCCACGCCCCAGTTCACGGGCGAGAAGGGAGGATTCTCAACCCTGTGGAAGTTCGCCACGGGACGTCCGGAGGACCGGGTGCCATCGGAGCCTGTCGAAGTGGTCAAGACCGACCTCGACAGCCTGCCCGCCGACCGTGACTGGTTGGTGTGGTTCGGGCACTCTTCCTATCTATTCTGTCTGGACGGGAAACGCTATCTGGTCGACCCCGTGCTGAAACTGGAGTGGCCCGTCACGACGATGATGCGCCCGTTCAAAGGGACAGACATCTACACACCCGAGGAGATGCCCGACATCGACATGCTGATTATCACCCACGAACACTGGGACCATCTGGATTTTGCCACCTTGCGCGATATACGCCACAAGGTGAAACAGGTGGTCTGCCCTCTCGGTGTGGCGGAGTATCTGGAATACTGGGGATACGACCCCGAGCATATCGCCGAGATGGACTGGTATGAGACCTTCAGCTGTCAGGATTCAAAAACCACCTGCCTCCCCACTCGCCACTTCTCCAACCGCGTCTTTAAGAGCAACCAGACCCTCTGGGCCTCATTTATGGTCGAGGCGGGGGGACGCAAGGTGTATGTGGGTGGCGACGGCGGCTACGACCACCGCTTCAAATACATCCAAGAGCACTATGGTTCGGTGGATCTGGCACTGATGGAGAACGGACAGTACAACCAAGACTGGGCCAATATCCACCTGATGCCCGAAGACTTGGAGAAAGCCATCCTCGACTTGCAGGCCAAACAGGTCTTCACGGTCCACCACGACAAATTCGCCCTTGCCAAACACGCATGGACGGAGCCCGACAGCGTGGCGCACGACATTGCCCAACGACATCATATTACACTCCTCGACCGCCCAATCGGAACCGTGGTGTACTATTAGAAACTGTTTTTTATTAAGAAATATTCATCATTATACAATCATCATTATACAATGAGTAATCTACGTTTCAAAGTGTTGCAGGAGGCTTTCGCCAAGAAGGCGGCCGCCGTCCAGCCTCCCGCAGGTATGGTTTCCGATTATTACGGCAGCCATGTGTTCGGACGGAAACAGATGGCACGTTACCTCTCGACAGAGACCTTCAAGGCTTTCTGCAATGTGCTCGACAACGGGGCGCCGTTCAATCGCGAAATTGCCAACAATGTGGCCGTGGGCATGAAAAACTGGGCGCTGGACATGGGCGCGACCCACTACACCCACTGGTTCCAGCCGCTCACCGAAGGCACGGCCGAGAAGCATGATGCGTTTATCGAATATGCCGGCCAGCCAGGCAGCGATGTGATTGAGGAGTTCTCGGGCAAGTTGCTGGCGCAGCAGGAGGCCGACGGCTCCAGTTTCCCTAACGGCGGCATACGCAATACCTTCGAGGCTCGCGGCTACACCGCCTGGGACACCTCGTCGCCCGCATTCGTGGTCGACGACACACTCTGCATCCCCACGGTGTTCGTCTCTTATACCGGCGAGGCGCTCGACTACAAGACACCGCTGCTGAAGGCGTTGCATGCTGTCGACTGTGCCGCCACCGATGTATGCCGTCTTTTCGACCCGACGGTGCGCAAGGTCTATTCCTACCTGGGTTGGGAGCAGGAGTATTTCCTCGTCGACGAGTCCATCTATTCCGCCCGTCCCGACCTGTTGCTGACGGGCCGCACCCTGCTGGGCCACGAGTCGGCCAAGAACCAGCAGCTGGAAGACCACTACTTCGGCGCCATCCCCGCCCGAGTGCAGTCCTTCATGAAAGAACTGGAATTCGAGGCTTATAAATACGCCATCCCTTGCAAGACACGCCACAACGAAGTGGCCCCCAACCAGTTCGAGTTGGCCCCCATCTACAACGAGACCAACCTGGCCGTTGACCAGAACCTGATACTGATGTCGCTGATGCACAAGGTTGCCAGCCGCCATGGTTTCAAGGTATTGCTACACGAGAAACCCTTTGCGGGCGTGAACGGTTCGGGCAAGCACAACAACTGGTCGCTGGGCACCGACACCGGCGTCGGCCTGCTCACCCCCGGCAAGACTCCAGAAGAGAATCTGCGTTTCATCACCTTCCTGGTCAACGTGTTGATGGCTGTAAAGAAGCACAACGCGCTGCTGAAAGCCTCCATCATGACCGCCACCAACGCCCACCGTCTGGGTGCCCAGGAAGCCCCACCCTCCATCATCAGCATCTTCCTCGGCAGCCAACTCTCCGCGGTGCTCGACCAGCTGGAGAATGCCGACAAGGAGCAGGCCATCGTCCTTGACGAGAAACGCCGCATGCAACTCGGCGTGGCACATATCCCCGAGGTGCTGGTCGACAACACCGACCGCAACCGCACCTCCCCCTTCGCCTTCACGGGAAACCGTTTCGAGTTCCGTGCCGTGGGCTCCTCAGCCAACTGCGGCTGTGCCATGATTGCCCTCAACACCGCCGTAGCCTCGCAACTGCGGGAGTTCCGCCAGTCGGTGGATGCGCGGATGGCGGCAGGCGAACAGAAAGAACATGCCATTTTCGAGCTGCTGCGCCAGTATATCCGCGAGTCGAAACCCATCCGCTTCGACGGCAACGGCTACAGCGACGAATGGCGGCAGGAGGCGCAGCGGCGTGGCTTGGATTGCGAGAGCAGTGTGCCGCTCATCTACGATGCCTACACCTCGCCCTCGTCGGTGCAGATGTTCGAGGAGACCGGTGTGATGAACCGTACCGAGCTGGCCGCCCGCAACGAAGTGAAATGGGACACCTACATCAAGAAGGTGCAGATTGAGGCGCGGGTGCTGGGCGACATCGTCCTCAACCACATCATCCCCGTGGCCACACGCTACCAGTCGACGCTGCTCGACAACGTCTACAAGATGCGCCAGGTGTACGACATCGACAAGGCCCGTACCCTCTCGGCCCACGACGACTCGCTCATCGAGGAGCTTTCGACGCATATCTCCACCATCAAGCAGAACGTGGACAACATGGTGGAAGCCCGCAAGCAAGCAAATCATATCACCAGCGAACGGCAGCGTGCCATCACCTACCATGACACTGTGCTGCCCTATTTCGACACCATCCGCTACCATGTCGACAAGCTCGAGCTCATCGTCGACGACGAGCTCTGGCCCCTGCCCAAATACAGGGAAATCCTCTTCTCGCACTAATTCGTTTTATTCCAATACCACAACATATTAATTTGTCTTTTTTATGGAAACAAAGTACATTTTCGTCACGGGCGGCGTGGTCTCTTCCCTAGGCAAGGGCATCATCTCCGCCAGCATCGGCAAACTGCTGCAGGCACGCGGCTATAAGGTCACTATTCAAAAATTCGACCCCTACATCAACATCGACCCCGGTACGCTAAACCCCTACGAGCACGGCGAGTGCTACGTGACGGCGGACGGCATGGAGACCGACCTCGACCTGGGCCATTACGAACGCTTCACAGGCATCCAAACCACGCGGAATAACAGCATCACCACCGGCCGCATCTACAAGACCGTCATCGACCGCGAGCGCCGCGGCGACTATCTCGGCAAGACCATCCAGGTGGTGCCGCATATCACCGACGAAATCAAGCGCCGCATGCTGCGCGAGGAGGAGAAGGACGAACAGCTGGACTTCGTCATCACCGAAGTGGGCGGCACCATCGGCGACATCGAGAGCGCGCCGTTCATGGAGGCCATCCGCCAGTTGCGGTGGCAGTTGGGGCGCAATGCCGTCAACGTTCACCTGACATACGTACCCTATCTGAAAGCGGCCGACGAGCTGAAGACAAAACCCACCCAGCACAGCGTGAAGGAGCTGCAGTCGATGGGCATCCAGCCCGACATCCTCGTGCTGCGCACGGAGCGCCATCTGGACGACGGCATGCGGATGAAAGTGGCCTCGTTCTGCAACGTCGATTTGGAGTGCGTGGTGCAGAGCGAGGACATGCCCAGCATCTACGAGGTGCCTGTGAATATGCAACGTCAGGGGCTCGACGCCGCCATCATGCGCAAGATTGGCATCCCCGTGGGCGAGACCCCGGCCATGAAACCGTGGCACGACTTCCTCGACAAGCAGCGCAATGCCAAACGCGAAGTGCATATCGGACTGGTGGGCAAATACGACCTGCAGGACGCTTACAAGAGCATCCGCGAAAGCCTGAACCTGGCCGGCATCTACAACGACGTGAAGGCCAAGCTCCATTTCGTCAACAGCGAGACCCTCACCGCACAGAATGTCGCCGAGAAACTCGACGGGCTGGCGGGCATCGTCATCTGCCCCGGATTCGGCACCCGCGGCATCGAGGGCAAGATTATCGCAGCCGAATACACCCGCACCCACGACATCCCCACTTTCGGCATCTGCCTGGGGATGCAGATGATGGTCATCGAGTTCGCCCGCAACGTGCTGGGCTATAAAGACGCCAACAGCCGCGAGATGGACGGGCAGACACCGCATAACGTCATCGACATCATGGAGGAGCAGAAGAGCATCACCCAGATGGGCGGCACAATGCGGCTGGGCGCCTACGAATGCGAACTGAAAGAAGGAAGCAAAGTCTATGGAGCCTATTTTGGCGATGAAAGGGCAAAGGTGAAAGGTGAAAAAAACACCATCAGCGAGCGGCACCGCCACCGCTACGAGTTCAACAACCAATATCAGGAAGAGTACGAACAGAAAGGGATGAAATGCGTTGGCATCAACCCCGCCGCCAGCCTTGTGGAGATTGTCGAGATTCCGGAGAAACGCTGGTATATCGGCACGCAGTTCCACCCCGAATACAGCTCGTCGGTGCTGAACCCGCACCCCTTGTTTATGTCGTTCGTCAAAGCCTGTCTCTGATGAACCATACAAAAAAAGAGCACCGACATCGGTGCTCTTTTTTTTTGCTCCCCAAGCAGGACTTGAACCTGCGACCCCCTGATTAACAGTCAGGTGCTCTAACCAACTGAGCTATTGAGGAAGGTTGCTTTCTCTTTCAAAGCGGTTGCAAAGATACACACTTTTTTTCAATGCGACAAACTTTTTTTGTCAAAGTCTGTCATCAATCCTTACAACAACCTGTTCTGCACATTGTTGCAACACCAATTTTTTTTACTATATCCCCTGCCACAAGGCTGCACTGCGACTGGTTCTCGACCGCCAAATCGGCCGATTTTCCATGCAGCCAGACCGACAGACAGGCGCATTCTTCCATAGTAAGCTGTCGTTCTTTATTTTGCGACAAAATTCCCAGCATCATGCCCGTCAGCACATCGCCGCTCCCCGCTGTGGCCATACCGGGGTTTCCTGTGGTGTTGACGTACAACTCGCCTCCCCTACCCGTAATCTGGGTTCGATGCCCCTTATACACAATCACACAGCCCGTATCAGCCGAAATTTGGCGACGGTCGTCGGGGCTGGCCGTCGGGCCGAAAAGGCGTTCAAACTCCCTGGCATGGGGTGTCAACACCGCCCCTGCGCCACGTCCCAGACGCCTCAGAAGCTCCCTTTTGTCGGGTTGGGCAGCCAGCATATTGAGTCCGTCGGCATCAAGCGCCAACGGTTTGTCGACAGCCTCGAGCAGGCTGCGCAATGCGGCAACGCTGTCGACACCCAGCCCGGGGCCTATGGCGACAGCATCGTAACGTGCCAGTTCCTCTGCTGTGAAAAGATGCGTCCAATGGGTCTCGTCGGGGTCGACGGAGACCATCGCCTCGGGCACGGCGGTCTGCATCACCTCCACTCCTTTGCGCGGCACATGGACCGTCAGCAGCCCTGCACCCGTGCGCAGGCAGGCCCGTGCCGCCAGCACGGCGGCGCCCATCTTGCCGTAGCTGCCAGCCACAAGAAGGGCATGGCCATACGTGCCCTTGTGGCTCTCAGGGTTGCGGCGGTCAAGGAAGTCGGGCCATACCGGGACCGACACCTCCACGGGCGGCGGATAAGGAATCGGCATGGCGCGACAGATTTAGAAATGGTAGGTCAACCCCATGCCAAAGGCCGTGGTGCGGTTGTATTGCTTGTAGGGATCCTGCTTGTTGCTGATGAGGCTGTAGTAGTAGTTGCCCTCGAAACGCAGCTGCCAGTAGGGCGTAAGCTGGAACGAGAGGCCGACTCCACCCGTGAGGCCGGCATCGAACCGCTGGTCGTAGCCCTCTTCAAAGCCGCGTTTCCAGCCTATGCCGGTATTGCCGGAGGGGCTATATACGTAGCCGTTGCGGAGCTGTGAGCACCACAGACCCGCATAGCCGCCCAAGGCCAAATGTATACGCACCGCCTCGTTGCCCAGCGAGAAATCCGCCAGCAGCGGCAGCTGGAGGTAGAGGTTGCTGTGTCGTGTTTCGTAATAGATATTGTCGATATCCACATCTGTCGAGTAGTTCTTGGAGAGCAGCTGAAGTCCTGTGATGAACCCCACATTCTGGTTGAACTGATAACCCGTGCGGACATCCAGGTTGAGACCCTGGTCGACATACCAGTACCCTGCCTGGGCGGCATTGTCGACCAACTCCCAGTTGCGCGAGCCTCCCAGCAGCAATCCGAAGAAACAGCCGCGGGCATCCTCATCGGCAATCTGGTCGGCAGACAACCGGCCATGCCGCACCGGGCGGTCGGTTGCTTCGTGGTCATATGGGTGGCCGCGATGCATGTCATGACCTCTGTGGGGGTCGTCGGAACGCATGTCGGCGGCAGCATGAGGCTCATCGCGTCCCTCATCGGGGCGGACGCCTGCCGTATGGTTTTCGCAATGCTTCGTTGCAGGCTGCGAACTCACCTGGCTGTCGCGCAGGAAAACCCTCGTGGAGGGCTGCACCTGTACCAATCCCGAGTGGAGGAAGGTCTCATAGTTATCCACCGGCACCAATGCCGTGGCCATGCGGCCGTTGCGGGTCTGCACCAGCACCCCATAGCGGGCCAGCGAGTCTTGCGGTACCTC
The DNA here is from genome assembly GCA_905234695.1 of uncultured Bacteroidales bacterium. Classification (GTDB taxonomy): domain Bacteria; phylum Bacteroidota; class Bacteroidia; order Bacteroidales; family P3; genus Colimorpha. The sequence continues at coordinate 9,334 of CAJOHZ010000051.1, forward strand.
TTTCGCTCCCATCGTCAGCACGACAGAGACATATTCCTTTACATCCGAGGCGCCCAAGGTGCCTGCATTCTGTGCCCACACGCCGCAAACGGCGAGGCAAGCGAGTGTTACAACGATTAATTTCTTCATGGGACAATAAGTTTGATGGTGCAAAGATACTATTTTTTTTTGAAACAAAAGGTATTCGTTCGTATCACTAGTCACCAACCACCAGTTTCTCCGTGTGCGAGCCCTGGGGGGTGACCACGGTGACGAGGTAGGCGCCGGCGGGGAAACCCTTGAGGTCGAGGCGCAGGCGGGTGTCCTCCGTGGCGGGTGCAATAGTCTGGCGGCGCACCTCGCGCCCCGTGGCGTCAGCCACCGTCAGCACAGCCCCCTCGCCAAGAGGTGGCAACACCACCGTCACCTCCCCGCTAGTCGGGTTGGGGCTCAGCGTGAAGGCTATCGTGGCCTCGGGGGCGGCGATGCCCGTGCCGGGCTCATGGTTGCCCACATAGAAGTGCACCAGGTCGCTCCACGGGCCCCACATCAGCGTGTCGTGCACCGCGCAGCGGTGGTGGCAGCGGCCCCGCACCCGCGCCGAGTAGTAGAC
>CAJOHZ010000052.1 GCA_905234695.1 uncultured Bacteroidales bacterium
TTTTATCCGCAACTGCTGACAGAAGAAAACAACTATGCAGACGCCATAGCTGCCTGCAAGGGTGATGAGGTGACGTACACCGCACTGACCGACCATCCCACCGGAACAGAAATGGAAAGTTACCTGTGGACTGCAATAGGCGGTGATATAACTTCGAACGACAATGGTGAAAGCGTAACCATCAAATGGGGCAATGGCGATTTCGGACAATTGCAGATAACGGTTACCCTTTCAGACGGCAGCGAATGCACACTGACAAGGAACGTCGTCCTTATCAGTAAACCTGACCTCAACACGCAAACTCTGCCAAGCTATTACATTGACGAAAATGGTGACAAAATAATCGAAATATGCAAAGGCGGCTCTGTGGAATTCATCGACAACAGCGTGAACGTCCAGACCATTGCTACGGGTTTCCTGTGGGAAAGCAGCATTAGCACTGAGAGCACTCGAAATTACACGCTTGAAGACATAAACACAGAAATGATAGTGAAACACATTCTGACTTCGTTCTGTGGGTGTGATACCACCGAGACATTCCGCATCAAACTCAAGGACGGAAAAAATCTTGAATTGTCATGTTATGGCACTGTTTGTGGGGGAACGGCAGCAAAATACACGGCTCTCAACGTTGCATGTAGTCCTTACGTCTGGATTGTAGATGGGGGTGTCATCACGACAGGCCAGGGCACTCCATCCGTTGAGGTGCTGTGGGACAATCCAGCCAGCGGTTATGGGACAATCGGACTCGACGGTGCATTTTGCGATGAGAATGTGTGCAACAGTATTATGTCCGTAAAGATACCCATAATATCCGATAACATCGGCATAATGGGAAAGAAAGAACTCTGCCAGGGAGAATTCTTCAAATACAGTCTTCCATTGTGGGGCAGCACTTATTACGACTGGACAGTACAGCCCTCGACCGGCGTGACGATAGTCAACGGCGACAACATAAACGAGCGAATCATCACCTTCGATTCCAACGGTGTATATACTATCACCGTCAACTATGGCTGCGATTTTCTGGGTTGTGTGGGGTTTACCTCCCAAGTGGACACCATCCATGTGTTGCCAAGACTTGTCATCAATGGAGAGAAAATTGTATGTCTCAATAGTTCATATACCTACAGCACCAATGAGCCGGATGGTATTCTACAATGGAAGATACTTTCCCCTTCCGGCATAAGTCAGACATCGGATGGCAACACCCTCTCATACCAGTTTTTAGAGACTGGTACCTACACCATCACCGCCTCAAGCGATAATTATTGCAACGAGGCCGTATACTATGTCGAGGTCAATGCTCCCCCGGAGGCAATAAGCGTGGGCATGATAGAGGGCAAACACATCGTGTGCCGCAACAATTCACTTGACCTGACTATTAGCAGTGGAGCTGGTGTGGGCGAGGGCTGCCATCTGGAATGGGCAGCGCCATGTTCACAGGCAACCTTGACGCCCATTTCTAACAATATTTTCACAGTCCCATACGGCGACGAGGTGTGTAATGTCAATGTGTTTACCGTCGACAACCGCACGGGGTGCAGGTCGGAGGCTGCCGTCCATACTGTGACAGCCTTCGAGCTTGCGAGTATAGTACCCGAAACGTTATATGCCTGTCCTCAATCCATAATGCATCTCGATGCACCCCTACAGGACAATGTGTTCTATGAATGGAAGGTGCAGCCAGAAAACCGCGCAAGCGTCATTGGTGACAAAACGGAGGCATCGGTGGATGTCATTGTCAACACAATGGAAAATGGCATATATGCGCCATTCGTCCTGTCCCTTGTAAGACATTATTGCTACGGACTGAAAGATTCGGTAGCCTATAATGTCGTGGTGGGAGAGAATAATGCTGTCGTAACCATTAATCCTGCCTCATCTTGCCAAGGGGAAGCGGTAACGCTAACAGCAACATGTGCCAACTGTGGCACCTCCTTCGAGGCGGAGTCATGGAAAGTGGGTGGAATAAATATTGGTTCTTCGAATCCTATAAGCCACACTTTCACTCAAGCCGGGAATATTCCCATTGACCTCACCTACAATACAAATGACAACACCCATTTCTGCAATAATCTTCACGCAACGTCTTTAATTCACATCATACGCAAGCCCAGTTTCGTAATAGTGAGAAATGGGAACATCCTCTCACGGGAAATGAATTATGACAGCGAGAACACTGCGACAAGCCCTTACTCATATTCCTGGACATACGACGGTACGCCCGTTTCTACAACAATGACATGCCCGATTATCGGAACAGGAGAATACTGTCTGACCATTACAAACAACCTGACAGGATGCGATAATAAGGTGTGCAAGAAGATATTGGACGATTGCGAACAATCCACAATGATAACTGATGTTTGCGGTGCTGTGGTGAGAATTGAGTTGGAGGATGTCGGGTGCGAATGGATTATCACAACCGATGATGAGAATGCACAAATCACACAACTTTCCTCAACGATGTTCAGAGTGGAATACACCACCGTCGGGTACCATGTCATAGAGGCCACAACCAACGATGAATGTGATAATTGTCATTATGCTTCTAAAACAATTTTGGTACAATACATACTCAATGTTTCCGCACGATACGACTGCGAGAACTCCCGGATAGTGGTTACTGATAACTCTTATTACTATGACCCTGCTTTTGAAGGGTCCAGAACTCTATATTTCAACTTCAACAACGCAGACTATGCAATGCTGCCTGGTGTTTATACATATAGCATCAATAATATAGTTTTACCTACGGTTGAAACTAACTTCATTATTACTGCGAGAATAGAAGACTGTGGCTATTCCGTTTCCACGCTGTTTACCTTATATCCCCAAGCATCCATTTTCAGAATAAATCCTGATAGAACCAATTTGTGCGCCGATGTTCCATTTAATTTTTCGGCCGAGATTTCTGGAACAGCTAACAGTTATCTATGGAATTTTGGTGATAATGCAATATCTAATCATTCGCATCAAGATCACACCTATTACGGAACAATGGGAACGCAGTTCATAGTAAGTTTAGAGATAACCGATTTTAATGGATGTACTACTAGTAAAAACAGAATATATAAAATCTATTCGGATATCCTTAAGAAGGGACATCTTATATTAGAATCCACCAATCCAGTATGTATGGGAGACGATAGATTAATCGTTTATAAAAACTCTCAAACGAATTCTCATTATTCTTATAACCAAGTTCAATCTTCAGGTTATTTGTTTTCACCCACTCCCACACCCTCAAACCTGACAGGCAACGCTTATGAATATAACACGCATTATACTGGTGACTACAGCGTCAGAGTTGTTGACGTGAACGGGTGTATCGGAGAAGGAGAGGTGAACGTGGGATTCTTCGACAAGCCGCTAGTTCTCATCAAAGACATTGAGAAACATTGTACTGGCGAAGAAATACATTTTTCATGTTTTACACACAATAGCTATATTTCATACGACTGGACTCTGACAAAAGCAGGGACAACAGTATCGTTAACCAATCCCCATTCAACAGACCCATATTTCGTTCCGTCAACAGATGGCGACTATACGATTTCTTTAACCATCCACAACCAAAATTGCGAGGAAACGGCAACCATGACTTTCCATGTGTATAAAACTCCAGCCCCACCCGTATTGAGCTTTGGCGAAAATAGTTGTATCTGTAAGCCACCGGTCAACCTCGTATCCGACAGATACGCCAGCTGGAGCAACGGCTCATTGGGCAATCAGGCCAACTATTACTCTGCGGGATATGCTACCGCTTTCATTGTAGACCAGAACAGCGGCTGCAGGAGCGACACCAGCAGGATTTATATCACCCATGCACCCAATTTCGATGCATTGCTCACGGGATGCTATACAAGATGTCTTCCAGACACACTCCCTGTCTATATGTTAAGTCCGGATGGGCTGAAGTGGGTATGGTCGCTTGAAGGAGGATGGATTGCCAACGGGACTAACAATCATAATATTTACCTACCATTGCCACAATACGGCAATTACAGCATGAATGTTAGATTTGGCGATAATTGCGAGATAGAATCCCCCACGCTTACCATTGAGGAGGATGATATGTGCGGTTGCGACAGCATACAGGTAATGCCGCTGGGCAAGGATGAATGTTATATAAAAGACTGCCAGCTCTATTACACTCTGACTATGGAGGTAACGAACCAATCCTCGGCTCCTGTCATCTTCGACCAGATAAGTACTATGTCTGGAGTTACTGTCATTAGTAGCCCACTGCCGTTAACTATCGGTGCCGGTGCTACAGCCTTTGTCCAAATCGGTTTCAGGCTTACCAACCTTCAGATTTCCCACATCGCCTTCAGCCTCATCAGCACTTCATTGGACTGCGAAAGGGAAATCTCCATGCCCATCGATTTCTCGGCATGTGTTGGGACAGACTGCGAAATTAAACTCGACGAAATACTATACAACCCCACAATCAGCAGTCCCAATGCCTCGGCAGCATTTAAATTCAAACTGACATTGCCTACGGGAACCAATTCTGTCCTGGGTGTGTACTCAGAGCCCAGCCAGGTGGTAGACTACGACGCGACTTCGCTGCCCACCGTCACGGGGCTGCTCGTCCTCGATTATGGAAGGCTCCAACAGATGCAGGAATCGGGCGACTCGGTGGTTTGCATCCATGTTTTGATATGCGACGACGACAAACTGTGTCTTGCCGTAGTCTGCGTGAAGGTTAAAGACCTTTTGGATCAGATTGTGAACGGAGCAAAGACCAGTAGGCAGGATTTCGGTAGGATGTCTGACGTTGGACAGTCCGAGCCGTATTTAGTGCCCAATCCCGCTGGTAACGAAGTACGCGTGGTGGGAATAGAAGCCAACAGCATAGAGACGCTCACGCTGATAGATATGAATGGCAAAGTGTTGCTTTCTGTATCGGGTAAGAACACAATGGACATACATACCATCTCTAAAGGTTACTATATCCTTAAAATCAAATCCACTGACGGCATCTATTACCTTAAATTAATAAAGGCTTGATAGTCACCATAAGAGTTCTCGCAGCCATCCCCTCCTATTCTGGAGGGGATGGCTGCTTTGTAAGTACACGAATTTGTAATAGCGATGAAGCCATCCCAGAAATCCTTCCATTCAAAAGATTCTTCATTCATTAACTTTGCAATGTTTTTATAGCAATGGTATCGCATATAACTAATTGATATAAATACAATAATGTAATTTATATGTTTCAATGATTAGTTCCAAATCAAATCATATTTAATGTTTTTGGAAAACGAGAAGGTGCTGCATCGCATCTCAACTTTTAGGTCTGTCGTAAAAACACGCTCCGGCATCAACCCACTCTAGTTGGGATATGCAGATTGGAGCAGAGCAAACAATAGTGGAGAATAAATGATTATCTGCCGCCACCTCTGCAAGCCGTAAGCACCCCACGTCAAAAAATCCCTCCCCGAAACGCCATTAGTTACGTCTCGGGGAGGGTTGTGTTTTATATCTTTTCATTTTTGTCGTCGGTAATCCGCCTCTTCAAAAGTAAACTACAAGAACAAATCCGCTTGACTTCCGTAAGTAGCGAACCACCACACAGATTGCCGTATTCGTCCTCGAAAGAAAACCGCTGACAATCTTACCAACACACCGTCAATCTGCACCCGTCAATAAACTCCGTTGTGTCACCCCAGTGGAAAAGACTATATAAAAAAACTTACCTTGAGCGCGCTGTTCTTATGGGAAACGAGGTAAGTATGTTTATGCAAAAGTACAACTTTTTCTCATTCCTGCAAAATATTTTTTGATATTTTAGATAAATAAATTGAATATTAATATTTTGTATTTTTCAATATATCAATCTCATCTACCCAATTTTTTCCAAAAACCTGCCTTGCAAGCCTTATTTTACCCTTTGTCCACACCACATGTAACAGTACAGAAACAGGTATTTATCCATATAGAATCAGTACAGAAAGAGGACAAATCCATACCCCATTGTTTCCCGCCGCTTTATTTTTGCCCCGTCTTTCAAAGCCAAGCCTGACAGGTGCACATATCGGGCATCGCCAAGAGGACTGAAAAGAAAGTACAACAAAAATTAAAGAAAGGAAACCTTTATGGCTAAAATCTTCGGTGTAAATACCAAAATCAGCGGTAAGGTGGGGCAACTGCTCTACCGTCAGACCAGGACTGGCACGGTTGTCAGCGAACTGCCTGTCAAGCCCGTCATTCCACGCCGTAGCGCAAGGCAGATGGACCGCCGCGCACAGTGGGCCAATCTTGGTGCCATCTACAAGCAATTCGATGCCATGCTCCGCAAGGGCTATGAGAACCTGCCTCCGCAGATGTCTGTCTACAACGCCTTCATCCAGGCCAACATTGATGTGGTCAAGGTCTACATCACCAAGACCATACGGCTTAACGGCGGTGCCATCCTCGCACCATACCAGATTACTCGCGGCAGCCTCCCCAGCATTGGAATGGCCAAAAACGCCTCCAACATCCTCGTCAGCAGCGTAGCCCTCGGCACCCTCGCCATCGATGCCAACACCACCGTCGGACAGTTCTCACAGGCGGTCATTGACAATAATGACTCTTTCCTGGAGGGCGATCAGCTCACTTTCTTCCACGGCAGGCAAACCATCGACAGCGTAACCCGTACCCCTCGCGCCACCATCAAGGGCTACAAGGTCGTCCTCGACACCGCCGCCGATGCCAAGCTTTGGGACGTGGTGGACAAAATCGGATTCTCCGTGGCCGACAACTGTCTCGCCACCTCCGTAGCCATCACCAACGGGGCGGCGGCATGGGTGCACAGCCGCGAGGAAGGCGACGGCACGCTCCGCGTCAGCACACAGCTCTTCTTTGTTGAGAACGCCGCCCTCGCCTCCTATCAGGGACGCACTGCCTTCACGGCTTCGGTCAACAGCTATGGCGGCATCAACTCCGCTGCCGTCTACCTCAAGCCCGAGGTCGCCGCACTCGAAGTTACGCCCTGACTGTCCGTAATTAGCCGTCTGCTCCACGGAGGCCGCTCAATCGTCCTCCGTGGCCATCGGCTGACACTCACCGGCATCCGATAAAGATGTGTTCCGTGTAGGCGGCTTCAGCCGCCGCAAAAAGAATTTCAAAATTCAATGTTCAAAATTCAAAATTAACTTGTCCCGTGGAAGACTTAGAGATTACCACCCTGCCAGTCGCCGACTGTCGCGACATTCCAAAGCTTCGTACTATGGGCTACGACTCCGACGGCAACGCCGCACAAGTCCGCATGTCCGACTTGTTGCCGCAACAGATACCTGCCGCCAGCATCGACTTCATTAACGGCATCTTCATCGCCCGCCAGCCTTTCGTACCTGGCACCTCCGAGGTCTTTGTCAACGGACTACGATACTTACCAGTCAGGGACTACAAGGAACTGGCGGGCGACGATACCGCCGACGGCTTCGAACTACCTGGAATAGAAAGCAGCGATGAGATAATCCTCAAAGCCATCCCTGTCATCAATTAGGACGCAAAAAGAAAATACGTCCAGTGGCAAAGCCTTAAGGTTTTGCAAAAAAATAAAAAGAAAAACTAAGAATCATGCAAAAGTTAAAAATTAAACAAATCGACGGCGTAGTATCGCCCGCAATATCTGACGATTGGTCTGCATTGACCGAACAACTTGCCACCGCTGCCTCAACAAGCGCAAAGATAGACAATGCCGTCAGCGGCGCCATGGACGGAGCCCTCCAGTCCGTCACCGGCGGCAATGCTGAGAGTGGCAAGTATGTCTCTGCCGTCACCAAGGAAGGCACCGCTGTCAAGGTAGCCAAGACCGCCCTCCCAGTTACGGGTGTCAACACCACCAACACCGCTGGCAGCGGCACCACCACCAAGGCTGTCGTCAGCCTCGCCCTTTCCAATGGCAAGGTCGTGGCCACCGAGAAAACCATCGCCTTTCCCAATCCTCCCGTCCTCACCCTCGACAGCATGGACTACACCGCCGAGATCACCCTCACCAAACCGCCCTTTGCCGAGAGTGCCGTCGCCGTGTTCGTCAACGGCCTGATGCAGCCGCCCGCCGACTACACCCTTGCCGACAACAAGCTCACCTTTAAAGACCCTGAGCGTTATGCCAAGGGCGACACCGTCAACGTCCTCTACCTCACCGCCTAACCCCTTCCAAGCCATGCCCCCAACCCGTCCTCCCCCGAAAGAATGCGTCCCGTGGCAAGGCCTTCAGGTCTTGCAAAGAAGCCTCGCCCCTGTGTCCATTGCAAGGCGATTGTATCGCCGAAAGAAAAATTATCCGTCCCGTGCCAAGGCATTCGTGCCTTGCAAAAACAAAAAGGAAACCCCATGCGAAAAATCACCGAAATCATCATCCATTGCACCGCCACACGCCCCGATGCCGAATGTACCGTGGAGAGCATAAGAAGATACCATCGCAGCCTCGGCTGGCACGACATCGGCTATCATTATGTCATCTACCCCGACGGCAGCGTCCACTCCGGCCGCCCCGTCGAGCAGGCGGGCGCCCACTGCCCCGGACACAACGCCCGCAGCATCGGCATCGCCTATGTCGGCGGCCTCGACGACGACGGCCGTCCTGCCGACACCCGCACCGAAGCCCAGCGGATTGTCCTGCTCCAACTTGTCCGTGACCTGATGGAAGAGTATGCCGTCACCGAAAACCACGGCCACAACGAGTACGCCAACAAAGCCTGCCCATGCTTCGATGTCCGTCAGTGGCTCAAAGATAACAACCTGTAAACACACCCCATCATGAACAACCTTTGGAACCTCATTCCCTCCCTGCTCACTCTCGTCGCCGGTGGCGGCTGGCTCTTCGACCGACGCCGCCACCGGCAGGAGGTCGAGAGCCTTCGTGCCGACAACCGGCAGAAAGACATGAATCTCTCCAAGATGTATGTCGACGAGTTCAGGGAAAATATAGCTGATCCCCTGCGACATGAAGTCAGGGAACTGAAAGACGAAATAAAACATTTGCGCAATGCCATACAAAAGATTAACGACTGCCCTCATAGCGGTGGCTGCCCTGTCCTTGACGAGTTGCAGAAGCAGCAGATCCGTCATGCAGAGCACACAGACCGGCACCTCGGCTGACACCCTCCGCCAGACCGTCACCCTCATTGTCCGCGACACCCTGCGCGAGACCACCGTCATCACCGTCCAGACCAATGCCGACGGCGACACCACGCGCCTCACCACCCTCCGCGACCGCCAGTCCGTCACCGACCGCGACCGCTCCGCCGCCACCACCGAAAACCGCCTCTCCACCTCCGAGACCACCGGCAAAGAATCCACTATTACCACCGCCCCACTGCTCCCCGCCAACCCCCTCCGTTCCATCGCCCCCTCCGAAACCTACCACCCATTCAAACATCACCTCCTCACCTTCCTCCTCGGCCTCCTCCTGATTCCCACAATCAAACTCCTTCTCCACCGCCTCAAACGATAATGTTTTCCCGAAAACAATGTCCACATGCGTTCTGTGCCGGCGGCTTCAGCCGCCGAAAAGAAAACAAAACGGCGGGTCAGTCATCCCGACCCGCCGCTTGCTTTACGAGCATTACGTTGTTTTATTTCATCTCGGCCAGGGCTTTGTAGCCCTCGTAGCGCCACTGGGCGTTCTTCTGGGTGGCGACGAAGAGTTCTTCGGCCTCCTGGGGGAAGGTCTTCATCAGGGAGTTGTAGCGGACCTCGCCCATAATGAAGTCGCGGAACTTGCTCCAGTCGGGCTCCTTCGAGTCGAGGTGGAAGCCGTT
>CAJOHZ010000053.1:0-7928 GCA_905234695.1 uncultured Bacteroidales bacterium
AGCATAAATGCTCGGTCCTTCCTCATGAAATTTGGCGAATTCCGATAATAGGACAGTATCGCAATGCTTTTCTTGCTTACAGCTTTCGCTCTCGAAAGCGACTGCAAAAGTACGAAAAATATTTCATACGGCAAAAAAAAATCCCACATGTTCGGGAAAAGTTGTATCTTTGTAATCGAAAAATATGTAAATATTTGCAGAAAAATCGAATTAAGACAGTATGATAAATAGAGATTACTTGCTGAATAACTTAATGATACGCCGTCATAACAATATGATAAAAGTTATTACTGGAATGCGGCGATGCGGAAAGTCATATCTGCTATTTAATCTATTTTGACAATGCTTTGCTTGCTGAAGGTGTAAAAGAAGACTTCCTTACAAACCCACTCAGCCTGACAGAATAAGAAAATGATGAAACGATACCTATACATAACGTTAGGTCTATTGGCCGTTGGTCTTGGAGCCCTGGGCGTGGTGGTGCCGGGGTTGCCGACGACACCGTTCCTGCTGCTGGCGTCATGGCTGTTCTACCGCTCGTCGCCGAAGTTGCAGCAGTGCCTGCTGCGGTCGTGGCTGGGCAAGTATATCCGCAGCTACCATCGTCGCGGCGGCATGACGGTCACGCAGAAGGCCGGCGCCGTAGGCATCATGACGGCTATGGTGCTACTCTCCACCTTCGTGTTCATTCCCGAGGGTTCCGTGGCCCGCATCATAGTGCCTGTGGCCGGTGCCGTGGGTGCGCTGACGGTGGTGCTCTTTGTTCCTAACGCTAAAAACGACGAGGATTAGGTCAGCCTATCAGTTTTGCAATCTGCTTTTCGGTAGCCTTAGGCAGTAGTTTTCCGAGGTGTGCCATTATGCGCTTGCGGCTCTCCTCGGGGGTATGGTTGCACAGGCATGCGTCGTGGCCGAAGAGACGTTCGGGCGTATTCAGCAAAGCCCAACCCCATCCGTAGCGGTTTCCGTGTTTGTCGGTGGGATAAACGAAGTCTTCTGTCACCACGCGGCAGGCCATCTGCAGGCGTGTGACATAACTGTCGAAGCGACTGCGCATCTTGGGGCCGTCGAAGCCACAGGCTGTGCGTAGCTCCCTTGTAATCATGCTGCCGTTGACGCGCAGCACTTCCAGGATGGTGCCTTCGATACTGTCCTCATCAGGTTCCGGGTATTTGGCCCGCCGGTAGTTGCAGAGGTCGGGCCACCACTCCATTGTGACGAATCCCGCTTTGCCGCCGAAGAACTTGCCATAGGCAAAATGCCCTTCTGTGACGACAGGGCCTTTCCAGTCCCACAGCGGCCAGCTCCATCCTCCATCGTCACGCCGTACATAGCGGCATTCGGGAGCAACCATCTCGTCGGCCGAGAAACCCGGGACGCCGCTATCGAGCAACGGAAGAAACCCCATCCGCTCAATGGCATCCATCAACTCAGGACAGTTATGTATTCTCTCCGGCATAAAAATCATTATTGCTCAGGAACCACTGCAAAATAGACCAGTGGCTCGGTCGGCGAAGCGTTGATAAGGCTGTGACTGTGACCTTTGGGGCAGTAGTGGCACTGGCCGGGCACAAGGCGTTCCTCACCATCGTCGTACAGCACACGGGCGTCGCCGCTAAGGATATAGATTACCTCGCTAGAGGTCTCATGGCAGTGATAGCCAATGGTGCAACCCGGTTCTAACGTGCCTTGCATAATCTTGTTTAGCCCGTCGTTTACTGTACGGTTTTTCGTTACACCCTCACCCCCTTTGAAATTGGGTATTACCGTCTGCTCCAGTTTCTTGAAATCAATTATCATAGTGCTATCCGTTTTTAATACAATGCAAAGATACTGTTTTTTTCGCAACCGTGTATTTTTTATATTCACAAGACAATATTCCCGCAAAGCCTTCGTTATAAAGAATTATTACATCTATCACATCTACAATGATACAGATTGACGACACCACCAAAATGTTGCAGGCCGCCCTCGGTGGACAAGCCACAACAACCCCGCCCCCTCCACAGGCTCCGGAAGGACTCGTGAAACTCGACAGCACCACTACAGCCCTCAAAGACTCTATCTCCAACATGAACATCTCGGACATCAAGGCTGTGGTAACGGGCGAGAACACCATCCTGAAAGACGGCCTTCGCACCATTACAGAACTCACCGTGGGGTTCATTCCCAAGTTGCTCATCGCCATCCTCATCCTGTGGATAGGCATGAAACTGGCCAAGATGCTGAAAAAGCTCATCGTCAAGGCGCTGGAAAAACGAGGTGCAGAGCCCTCGCTCAAGACCTTCCTGGGCTCGTTGGTGGACCTGCTGCTGAAAGCCATGATTATCATTATGGCGATGGATGTGGTGGGAATCAAGGCCACCTCCTTTATCGCTTTGTTGGGTGCCATGGGTTTGGCCATCGGTATGGCACTCCAGGGTACCTTGCAAAATTTCGCTGGAGGCGTCATCATCCTACTCATGAAACCCTTCAAGGTAGGCGACTATATCGAGTGTGGATCATATAAAGGTTATATTCAAGAAATCAAGATTTTCCACACGATAATGAAACCGTTCAACGGTCGCTCCATTATCATCCCCAACAGCGAACTCTCGAATAAATCCCTCATCAACCACACCAAAGAGAACATTATCCGCCTCGACATTGTGGCGAGTGTGGCCTATGGGACCGACCTCGACTATGCCAAGGATGTGCTCTGGCAGGTAATCGATGCCGAACCGCTGATACAGCACGAACCCAAAGACCCCACCGTGGCTGTGAGCAACCTCAACAACAGCTCGGTAGACTTTTCGCTGTGGTTGTGGGTGAAGACCGAAGACTATTGGACTGTGTGGCTTCGCATCCGCGAAAACATCTACAAAGCGTTTAATGCCAACAGTATTCAGATTCCGTTCCCACAACTGGATGTCCACATCAACCCCGATGCACCGGCCAAACCGCCTATCCGCGAAAACTCCCCATTGGAACTCGCCCACACCGAACACCCTCATGGAGTCCCCGATGCCCCGACATTTGACGAGTTGGAAAGCATCAACCCTTCTGAAAACCAATAGCATGAAAAAACTCCTGTATATTCTTCTGGCGGCAATTCTCCTCGCCCCCACCACCCATGCGTCGACATCTGCCCAGACTCTTTCCGACTCGGCCTATGCCAGCATCCTTACCTGTGGCGAAGGGAACGAATACTACCTCTCGTGGGGACACTCAGCCATCCGTATCTGCGACAGCGTCAAAGGCATCGACGTTGTATATAATTACGGCACCTTCGATTTTGACACGCCCCACTTCTATTGGAAATTCTCCTGTGGAATATTGGACTACTGCCTCAGTCGGCAGTCGTTCGAAAACTTCATGTGGGAATACATCTACGAAGGGCGTGCGGTCTGGGAGCAGCGACTGCGACTTACCCATCAGGAGTTATGCAACCTTTTCATCATGCTGGAGCAGAACCATCTGCCTGAATACAGATACTACAAATATGACTTCTTCCGCGACAACTGCGCAACCCGTGTACGCGATATGGTTGCCAGCTGCCTAGTCCATCGTACTCTAAGTCCGGAAATAACCGACAGTCAGGCGCTCACCTACCGCGACTACCTCTATCTACCTACTGAGAAAAACAAACTTTGGTGGCGTTTCGGGGTGGACATCGTCCTCGGACTCCGCTGCGACCATCGCTGCAGCAACTACGAGGCAATGTTTTCTCCTATCGAGATGATGCAGCGATTCGACACCCTCACCGTCTCCGACACCCACCAGCCCATTGCCGACCCCGCTATACCCCTGCTGGAAGAGACTCGCACACCGTTGCCCGACAGTTTCTCCCCCACCCTTTGTTTCTATATTCTGTTGGCAGTTGTACTGATACTTACATTTCTTCAGCTAAAGTTTGAATGGAAGATGAAATGGCTCGACATCCTCCTTTTCTCTGTCACCTCTCTGACTTCGCTGATGATTTTGTTTCTGTGGTTCCTCACGGCGCATTATTGCACCAAATACAACCTCAATATCCTCTGGGCATCGCCCCTGTTTTTCTATTTCACCATCCGGCTGCACAAAAGCAACCGATGGGTGATATGGACACAGATTCTCATGCTGCTGGCCACCGTGGCTATCACTTTTATCGGCATGCCCCAGACGCTCAATATCGCAGTGTGTCCCATTGCGTTGACATTGCTGGTGCGACTGCTGGTGCTTCGCCGCAAATAGTCCACGCCACATTTTTCTTCCCTCCCCCTCTTTTTCCGCTTGCAGGATTGCAAAAAAATGCTTATCTTTGCAATGTGTATCCTATTTTCCATAAATACACCAAGCAACTAACCATCAAACATATATCAATATGAAGACTCGTTATTTGAAACTGAAGGGCGCAATGATTGCAGGAATGTTGGCATTGGCAGGCATCGCAATCAGCGGATGCAAGAAAGACCCCATAATGTTAATGTACGGTTGTCCCGAGGACTTCTACCGCCCCAGCGATTCCGTCATTCCGCCCGACAGCATCCCTACGGCCCCATCTCCATTGGAAGAAACATTATAACAATTATATAAACAAGATGAAACGCATCATACCATTCCTAGCCCTGGCGGCACTTTCATTGCCGCTGGCGGCTCAACCCCGCACCGTCCTATACGACAGCACCTCTGTCGTGATGGAGGAGTCGGGCCTAAGCCATGTCGTCAACCACCAGCGCATCCGCGCCAACGACTACGCTGGCTGCCGTGACCTTGCCACGCTGAAAATCGACTATGACCCCCTGTCGGCTTACGTCGAATTTCGCAATGTCACCATCCATTATGCCAATGGCACAAAAAAGGCCCTTGACCTTAATGTCTATGACTATGTGGCTCCAGCACGCCTCATCTACTGGGGCGCCAGCCAAAAGATGGTCGAGATAGGCCATCTCGACCCTGGCGACGAGGTGGAATATACCACCTACCGCAAGGGGTTCACCTATGCCCTGCTGGCCGACGGCGAGGACGACAGCAAGTATATTCCACCCATGCGCGGCCATTTCTACGACATCGTCCCCTTCTGGAGCTCTGTGCCCGTAGAGCGCAAGGTATACCAAGTCAGCGTACTGACCGCAAAGAACCTCCGTTTCCAACTCTACAACTGTGGCGACAGCGTGTGCAGTGTCCGCATCGACTCGTCTATCGTGGCCGACCGTACCGTATACACCTTCACCAAAGAAGGCATCACACCCCTCAAACGGGAACCCCGAGCCTTGGCCAACAATGACATCCAATGCAAACTTCTCCTCAGCACCAGTCCCAACTGGGAAGCCAAATCAATGTGGTTCTATGGTGTCAACGAGGACTACGGCAGCTTCCTCCCCACCCCCGAGGTAAAGGCCAAAGTCAACGAGTTGCTGCGTCCTGCCAAGAACGAGCAGGATAGCATCGCCATCCTCACCCACTGGGTTGCCGACAACATCCGCTATGCGGGCATCAGCATGGGTCCAGGAGAGGGCTACACGCTGCATAACGCCCAAATGAATTACACCGACCGCTGTGGCGTCTGTAAAGACAAGGCGGGTATGCTTATCACCATGCTCCGCGCCGCCGGCTTCGAGGCTTATGCCGCCATGACGATGGCAGGGGAACGTATCGACCGTATCCCTGCCGACCAATTCAATCATAGCGTCTGCGCCGTGAAGCACCGCGACGGCCGTTTCGAGATGCTGGACCCCACCTGGGTGCCCAACCTCCGCGAGCTGTGGTCCAGCGCCGAGCAGCAGCAGGGTTACCTTATTGGCCTGCCGCAGGGCGCCGACCTCATGTACACCCCTGTATCCGAACCTGAAAACCACTACCTCCGCATTTCGGGAACCAGCGCCATCGCTGCCGACGGCACCCTCACGGGCAATATCACCGTCACCGCCGAAGGTCAGAGCGACAAGGCGGTGCGCGGGGTATTTAGTTGCCGCACCGCCGAATGGCGTCGTAATCTCGAAATCGAACTGCTGAAGATTGCCCCCAACGCCCAGATCACAAGCATCAATTACACCAACCCCGACCAATACCTCGATGCTCCCGTCAGCATCACATACACCTACAGCATACCCCACTACGCCATTGTCGACGGCAACACACTGGTGTTCACCCCGCTCTCGGCCCGCAACCTCTTCAGTCGCGCCATGGGTCATCTCTCGTTCGATGTCACCCCAGAATACCGCACCCAACCTTTCGCCGATGCCTGCTCACGTCTGTTGGAAATAAGCGAGACCATCACCCTCCCTGCAGAATACAAGCAGCTGCACTTCCCCTTCGTGGGTGGTGTGGCCGACCCGGCCGCCAGCTTCGGCTGCCAGTACTGGATGGAAGGCAACAAACTCATCTTCGCCGAAAGCACCCTCTTTGGGAAACGCATCTACGAGCCCTATGACTGGCACTGCTTCCGTCAGACTGTCGCCAGCCAGAAACTCCTTGCCAACACCCCCGTCATCCTCACGAAGTAAGAACAAGAAATAAGAAGTATTAGTCATGAAAAAGATATTGCTATCCCTGCTGGTTTTTCAATTTTCGATTTTCAATTTCCAATTGACTTCGGCACAGGTCGGCCCCGATGCCGAATACAACCTTATCCGCCGCAGCTATAAGGTGAACGGCAACGGCAGTATGGACATCCGCTACCGCAAGGAAATCAAACTGCTGCGTAACCGCGCCATCACCGCCTATGCCGACAAGGGCGAGACGTTCATCACCTACAACCCCGCATTCGAAACGCTCACCATCAACGAGTGTTATACCGTCACCGCCGACGGCCGCCGTGTGGAGACTCCGAAGAACGCCTTTGTCGACCAGTTGCCCAGTGAATGTACCGACTGCGGGCGCTACAACGGCATCCGTGAGATGGCCATCGTCCACACCGCCCTTGAATACAACTGCACCATCGTGCTCGACTATACCCTGCACCGCCAGAGCGGCGTGCTCGCCGAGCGGTTCAACACCCGTCAAGACTGCCCCGTCAAGCGTTACGAGATACGGTATGCCGACGGCCACACACAGGTGCTCAACGACCTTCCCCAAACCGTCAACGACCGCTACATGCCCCCTGTCGACGGGTATGACATCGAGTTCCAACTGGGCGACAAACCGGTCTTCACCGCCGAGACCTCTCTTCCCGCCGCCCGCAAGCTCCTCTCTAACCTGAAGAAAGATGACAAGAAAGCCTATGCCGAAGCCATTCGTGACTGGGTGGTAGACTACGTTCACTACAACCCCGTCAACCTCGCCCGCACCAACTATGTCATGACCCCTGCCGCCGAGGTCTTTGCCTCCAATTGCGGCACCTCCATCGACAAGACCGGCCTGCTGGCTGCCCTGCTCAATGAGGCAGGCATCAAAGCCACCATCAAAGATGAATCCCTCAATGTCTTTGGCGACAAGCCCCTCGTGGTCGAAGCCATCGTGGGCGACAGCACCCTCCGTCTAAGCGCCATCTCCAAACAGTTGGTACCGTCGGTCGACAAAAACAGTTCCCCGCAACCCGTGTATGTCGACCGCGTCCTTGAATGGACTCCCGACACCCTTAACCCCGAATATGCCCGTATCGTGTTGCCCGACGAGAAAGAGGGTCTTCATATCGACCCCGCCTACCTCACCCCCACCCGCACGAGCGACGTGCAGGCCTGCACAGCCAGCGAGTTCTACCATTATACCATGGAATTGCCCAAAGGGGTCAAACTCATCGGCGGCGAGGTCAATATCGACTATACCAAACCCAACGTCGGAAGCATCAACATCATCATCAAGCAGAAAGGGAAACGCCTGTTGGTCACCCGCAGCCTGCGCCTGCGCAAGTCCGTTATCACCCAGGCCGACTATGCAGACTTCCGTCAGCTGATGAATGACTGGAACAGTCACAAAGAATTGATATTCTCACTATAGAGTGCCATAGGCACAAAAGCAGCGGGGAGGCC
>CAJOHZ010000053.1:7933-15312 GCA_905234695.1 uncultured Bacteroidales bacterium
TGTTTTATTGTAGTCGTTTAGATTAGAAAACATAGTTGATGCCGAAACCAACACCGGCAGGAAGAGTGCGGACATTGAGACCGAAAGTGTTCGTGGCATCCACATCGGTATCGGTGTCACCGTTGGGATATTTGGTCACGGTGGTGGTCACCCTATGGTTGAAGCCAAGGCCGATAGCGTTGAAGTAGATGTCCATGTTCAAGTGGTCGTTCAGTGCATAGTTCAAACCGGGGGTGACAGTCACACCAAACGAGGTGTACTTGGCACCTTCAAGATCGCCAGTCTCCGACTTCGCAGCACCAGCTTCATTGTAAGTCAGTTCATAGTGGGTCTTCTCAACGGGAGAGATAGCGATGGGCACTGCAGCCTCGCAGAAGAAGGTGAAGTTGTTCAGGGTGGTCACATTGTAACGGAAATACGGAGTGACATTGATTTCGCTAGTAGAAACTTTAGTGGTACGGACAATATCAGTACCGAGAGGAACTATAGTGTAGTCGGGATATTTATTGATAGTGGTGGTAGAGGTGGAGCTGTAACCCAGGATGATACCAGCCGACATCTTTTCGTTGATGTTGAAGCCAATCTTAGGCATAATGTAGAAGTTAACGGTCTTGGGAAGGTCGGTGGTGGTAGTGATGGTTGTGGCAGGAGTCACGATTGTACTAGTGAAAGTATTGGTACCGTTGCTCATACCAAATCCGACGTTACCGCCGATGACGAACTGTGCGTTGGCCGCGAAGGCGAAGCAGGTGACTGCAAGAGTTAAAAGTACTTTTTTCATTGTTTGTGTTGTTTTAGTTGTGCCTACTCTTTGTAATGGTTTTCGGCTTATCCATTTTGTTTTTCGCGTGCAAAAGTATACTTTTTTTTAGCAATAAAAACAAAACGACATGTTGAAACGCCCCTTTTTAACACCCAATATGGCCCAAAAGAAGCCTTGCCCAATACTCAAATTCCTACCTTGCATACTATAAATCAAGAACATAACAAATCCATCGTATTAACACCCCATTGTAGACAAAAAGAAAGAGGGATTTCCCTATAGGAATCCCTCAAACTCTCGAAAAAGCACCCTCTTTTCTTAGAAACTGTTTAAAATTAATCCAATGATTTTCTTAAAGCATCAAAACGGCATCTTTCCCTCCTTTTTTCGGTTACAATGGACCCCCATTGCTCCCTCAAAAAGAAGAAAAATCTGCTCGCTTTGCTCCATCAATTAAATTTAAACAGTTTCTTAAAAATAGAGGTCGCGCTCACCGTCGCCAATCTTGCAGAGGTTGCCCTCCACGCGCTTCTTCAATTCCTCTTTGCTGAAAGTGTTGGTCAGCTCCTTGAGGAGGCGCAGGCCTTTCTCCTTGGTGGCGGGGCTGGCATAGTCCTCCAGATACTCGCGGAAGGTGAACATTGCATTGGGCTTGCAGTACTCCTTGATGAGGCCCGGCTTGGCCAAATCCATGAAGTCGGCTCCCACGCGACCCTTGCGGTAGCATCCTGTGCAGAACGAGGGGATATATCCGCCGTCAATCATCATGCTG
This sequence comes from uncultured Bacteroidales bacterium, assembly GCA_905234695.1. GTDB lineage: Bacteria > Bacteroidota > Bacteroidia > Bacteroidales > P3 > Colimorpha. The sequence continues at coordinate 9,469 of CAJOHZ010000053.1, forward strand.
ATGACCTCATCCAGCGAACGGTGGTCGCCCAAGGTGAACTGGGCGCCGGTGTTGTTTTCCTCATAGCCGCCGGGGTTGGTCTCGCTGGCCGCGCTGATCTGGCTGACGCCATACTTCACCAGCTGGTCGCGCATCTCAGGCCGCTCGCGGGTGCTGATGATGATACCCGTATAGGGCATAGCGATGCGGATGATAGCGATAATCTTCATGAAATCCTTGTCGTTGACGGGGTGCGGGATGTTCTCAGGCAAGCTGAAGGGGGTTCCTTCGGCAGGTTCGATACGGGGGAAGCTGACCGTATGGGGACCACAGCCGTAGTCCTCTTCCAGGTGACGGGCATGCTCCATAATGGCCAGAATCTCGAAACGGTAGTCCACCAAACCGAACAACACGCCGAGACCCACGTCGTTGATGCCACCCTCCTGGGCGCGGTCCATACAAGTGAGGCGGTACAGGTAGTCGCCCTTGGGTGTACCGGCGGGATGGAACTTGGCATACTCCACGGGGTCGTAGGTCTCCTGGAAGCATACATACGTGCCGATGCGCTCGGCTTTCAGTTTGGCGAAATCCTCCACGCTCATAGGGGCCAGCTCCACATTGATGCGGCGGATGGTGCTCCCCTTCTCGTCCTTGGCGGCATAGCAGCGGCGAATGGCCTCGACCATATAGTCGGCATCGTTACGTGGACTCTCGCCACAAATCAGCAGGGCACGCTTGTGTCCCATGCGCAGCAGCTGCAGGGTCTCCTGTTCAATCTCGTCCATCGTGAGCACCTTGCGTCTGAGCGACTTGTTGTCGCGGCGGAAGCCGCAGTACACGCAGTTGTTCACGCAGGCGTTGCCCGTGTAGATGGGGGCAAACAGTACCAGCCGCTTGCCGTAGATTTCCTCCTTGCAGTAATGCGCCGTGTCCAGAATCTTGGCAATGGAAGCCTCATCCTCCACACACAGCAGTTTGGCCACATCCTCCAAACTCAGCCCCTTCAGCTTGCGGGCCTTGTTGAGGATGTCGTTCAGTTCGGACTCTGTCGGAACATTGTTCTCCAGCAATCCGTATAATTTGTCACGATCGATGAAATTCTGATGTCTCATGGTGTTGTATTGTTTATGTTATTAATTCTTTCTTCATACGCCATCCGTCGGCTAGCTTGCCAGCACCGCCTTGGAATGCACCCCCTGCAGACGGCCCACACGACCGGTGAGCGCGTTGATACGGTCGGGCGAACCCTCCACGATAAGCGAGATGACAGCCGTCTGCCTGTCACGGAACGGAAGTCCTTGACGGCACAGGATAATATCGGCAAAATCAGATATGATTGTGTTGATTTCGCCGGACCTTTCGCGGTCCGACAGCAGCAAAGTAATAGTACCTATTCTCTTTTCCATCAGGTGTTAGGCTTTTGGGGCAGATGAATAATCACGTCTTGAATGACTCCGCAAAGATACAACTTTTTTTTGAAATACACATAGAAATACCGCCAAAAGTACAAAAAGCAATACAATCCGGTCCGACAACAATGGACGGACAACGAAAGAGGCCATCAAATATACCACAAAAGACTGGAACAAACACAATTGCATACAACGAACAATACCATGTTGAAAACAAGCCTGTACAAAAAGATATGGTTTGCAATATTTAATGTACTTTTGCATTCCAAACCATTACACATGGAACCGAAACTCAGCAACCACGTAAAGCAAGCCATCGCCAACAGCCGCGACGAGGCCATCCGCCTCAAAAACGGGGCCATTGGCGCCGAACATCTTTTCCTCGGCATCCTCCGCATCGACGATTGTTCTGCCGTCCAAATGCTCCTTCAGATGGAGGTCGATCTGGCCGCCGTCAGAACCCGCATCGAGAACTCTGTCGCCCTAATCGACAGCGACATCAAATACAGCGACGACAGCGAAATCCCCATGCTGCGCCAGGCCGAAAAGATTCTCCGGCTCAGTTTCCTCGAAAGCACACGTCTCAAAGCCAAAGAGATTCATACCATCCACATCATCCTCGCCATCCTTCAGGAAAACGAGAATATTGTGGCCAAGGTGCTTCGCAGCGGTGGCATCGACCACGACCGCTGCATCCGCCAGCTGCGTCAGAACGGCGGAGTGCCCGACAACGCGACCGACTTCTCCACTCCCCTGCCCGACTTCCGCTCGCAAACCAGCGAAGACGACAACGACGATCCCTTTGCCGACCCCGAGGTGGAACAGCAACGCACAAGCGCCCCGGGAAACAACGCCCCGAAATCGGACAGCAAGACACCCGCCCTTGAGAACTTCGGGCGCGACCTCACACAGATGGCCCGCGAGGGCCGTCTGGACCCCATTGTGGGCCGTGAGAAGGAATTGGAACGCATCGCCCAGATTCTCTCGCGCCGCAAGAAGAACAACCCCATCCTCATCGGCGAGCCCGGTGTGGGCAAGAGCGCCATCGCCGAAGGACTGGCGCTGCGCATCATCGACGGCCGCGTGCCGCGCACGCTATACGACAAGCGGGTCATCTCGCTCGACCTCGCCTCGCTGGTGGCTGGCACCAAATACCGCGGCCAGTTCGAGGAACGCATGAAAGCCATCCTGAACGAACTGGAGAAGAACCCCGACATCATTGTCTTCATCGACGAGATACACACCATCGTCGGCGCCGGCAGCGCCAGCGGCTCGCTCGATGCCTCCAATATGTTCAAGCCCGCCCTCGCCCGAGGCGGAATCCAGTGCATCGGCACCACCACCCTCGACGAATACCGCCAGTACATCGAGAAAGACGGCGCCTTGGAACGCCGCTTCCAGAAAGTGCTGGTCGAAGCCACCACCCCCGAGGAGACCCTCACCATCCTGAAAAACATCAAAGACAAATACGAAGACCACCATCTGGTGCGCTATACCGACGAGGCACTCAAAGCCTGCATCTCCCTCACCGAACGCTATGTCAGCGACCGCCTGCTGCCCGACAAGGCCATCGATGCCCTTGACGAAGCCGGCGCACGTGTGCGCATCGCCCATGTCGAAGTGCCCGAGGACATCCTCGCCCTCGAAGAGGAGATTGCCCGCATCGGGAAACTCAAGAAAGAGGTGCTTGCACAGAAACGCTACAGCGAAGCCGCCCAGTACCGCGACCAGGAACATCAACTGCAGGACAAACTCTCCGAGCGCAAGAAACAATGGGAGGAGAACGACCGCGACCAACGCGCCAAAGTCACCGACCAGGATGTTGCCGAGGTGGTGGCCATGATGACGGGCGTGCCCGTCCAGCGTATCGCCTCCAACGAGGGATCGCGTCTCATGGTCATGGAATCCGAACTGCAGGGCACCGTCATCGGACAGGACGAGGCCGTCCGCCAAATCTGCAAGGCCATCCGCCGCAACCGCGCCGGACTCAAAGACCCCAACCGCCCCATCGGCTCCTTCATCTTCGTGGGTCCCACTGGCGTGGGCAAGACCTACCTCACCAAGGTGCTGGCCAAATACCTATTCGACAGCGAGGCCAATATGATTCGCATCGACATGAGCGAATACATGGAGAAATTCGCCGTCTCGCGCCTCATCGGCGCGCCTCCAGGATACGTGGGCTATGAAGAGGGCGGCCAGCTCACCGAGCGGGTGCGTCGCAAGCCCTACTCCATCGTCCTGCTAGACGAAATCGAGAAGGCCCATCCCGATGTCTTTAACGTGCTGCTGCAAGTACTCGACGACGGACAACTCACCGACGGCCTCGGCCGCAAGGTGGACTTCAAGAACACCATCATCATCATGACCTCCAATATCGGCACCCGCCAGCTGAAGGACTTCGGCACCGGTGTGGGATTCAACACCGCCGCTCGCGAGGCCGAACGCGCCGCCCTGGAGCGTTCCGTTATCGACAAAGAGATGAAGAAGAAATTCGCCCCCGAGTTCCTGAACCGCATCGACGACATCATCTTCTTCAACAGCTTGAAACGAGAAGATATTCACAAGATTATCTCCATCGAATTGAAGGGGCTCTTCAAACGGGTGCGCCACATGGGCTACGGTATCGAGATTGACGAGCAAGCCAAAGATTTCATCCTCAAGAAAGGCTGGGACGAGCAGTACGGTGCCCGCCCGCTCAAGCGAGCCATCCAGCAGTATATCGAAGACGATTTGGCCGACGAAATCATCAAAGCCGACATCCTGCCCGGCGACACCATACATATCACCGCCACCGATGAGGCCATCACCTTCAATATCGAGAAAGGCGCCACTAGCCAGCAACTGGAGGAACAACTTATCGACACCGTTCCCGCCGAGGCTTAACAGTTGAAATCATTCCTTCTAGGGGAAGCTCATCAATGGGCTTCCCCTATTTATTGTTGAGACTCCTTTTTCTTTAGTTCTTCATACAGCGCCAGCCCTTTCACCGTCAGCAAGTATCTTTGGCGGGGATGATTGGGGATTTCGGGATATTTCCTGCGCACAAACTTCTCCTTCATTGCGGGTTCAAGGTGGTACTCCATAAAATTGTTCCGATGCTTTAGTCCTTTGAACTCCATCATCTGCCGGATGCTTAATTCTTCATATCCAATAATCCGTACAAGTTCAATAACATTATCGTTACTTGTACAAAGTTTACTATCTGTATTTAAGTGCGTTGTAGATGAGCTTGTACGGGTACTTATGCGGGTACTTGTACGGGTACTTGAGGGGTGCTTGTGGGGTACTTGTCTTGTACTTGTGGGTTGCTTCCATTCTTCCGGCGGATTCATCAGCAGACACCTGTTCTTTAACTCGTTGGTCTCCCCTATCAGCAAGTTGCGGAAAAAGAGCTCAAGGTAATGTAAAATCCAAATACCCGTCTTTATCGTTGCTCATATTCAAATAACGTCTTTTTCAATTATCCTCTTAATCTTTAATCGGCATCCAAGAATCAAGAATGTTACATAGACCCCACACTCATGATGTGGTACAAGTACTGAACTGAACCGCAAAAAGTCTATCATATATTATTACTCTTGTTTACAACAAATCCTTAAAATACCCAAAATCAGAATCAACCAAAATTCGTCGGTCAAGACCCACATTTCTTTTTTCGCAAGACGTTTCTGATACCATTGCACATGAAAAACATGCCGCATAGTTCAATTGATCCTCATTTTCCCAACATATTGGATCCGATGCACAGTTCAAAGCCCTTTGCATTGCTTTACGTAGGATGTCTTCTATCAAAGAGGGTTGTCCTTGCCAAACTAAACCTCCCATGCTTCCCTCTGCGCCGTCTGTCGTATATATTAATACGCCACACATCCTTTCCGAGAAATATAAGCGTTCACTCAAACTAGCAGTAGGGTAGCCACAAGAGAACTCTAACTCCTTCATCAGCACATGGGAGAATGTATGAAGAGCCAAAAACTTTGCCACACCGCCACGCTTCATTTCTTGATAAATGTTGTTGAAAGAGTCATCATGTGAATCCATCCCCGCATATCGTTCTATGAACAACTCGCTGTACCTGTTTTCCCATGCCTTCATTGTATTTTCATTGAAGCTGAAGAACAATCCTTCTCCAAAACTCTGTATTGCAGGCATGGCCAATACGTCTTCTGGTGCTTCACTGAAAATCTTCATCTTGTTCGGATACTCTATCGTTCCATCATCTTTCAATTCTGGCTGTGGGATAGAAACTCTAGAGAAATTAATCTGAGTGCTGCTCATACCCAGTGTGGTCACCTGTTGTATTTTATGGAAATAAGGTTGTAGTGACTTCGGCAATTCAATATCGTTGAAGATCAACTTGTCGTTCGTTCCTAAAGATTTGCTGTTTTTTTGAAACACTTCAAATTCTTCATACCTGTACTGTTCTCGCACATCACCGTCTATCTCCTCTAAC
>CAJOHZ010000054.1 GCA_905234695.1 uncultured Bacteroidales bacterium
AAGACTCTAACGGGGAAAATACTGGCGTATGGAATGTGTTTTGCAATGGAAATCTAGTCGATAGTTTTCCAGGAACACAGCATCCAAAAGATTGGATTTCGAACAAGGGAGGAAGTCAGAATGTAATAAGCTCGTTATAAAAACTTCATGACATGAAAAAAACATTTTGTATCATTTGTGTATTATGCATTATTTTGATAGATATTGGGAATGCTCAAACTATTATCAGAAAAGATTCACCTCAACATGATTCAACATTCATAATAGGGTTATCAAAAACTGACATGGCTATACTTAATGGTGATTATAAGGAGTATGTCTCATTTGCAAACAACTATATAAATGGTGGTGAACCCGATTCTCTTTTGCGGGATTTTATTTTGTATTCGTATGTTATGGCCGAAAAGTATGGCAATACATTAGCAGCATATAATTGTTTCTGGCTGTTAGGAGGGTTTTCTAACATTCCTCAGGATTCTATTTTACCCCCCCTTTTGGTGCACTTATTAGAGATTGGTGCATCATGTGACACATCTTGTGCAGATATTCCAGAAATCGGGTGTGCCATTTATTTAGCAGAATGGTATAATGGTATGGCGGTAGAAACAATGTCAGTGTTGATGTATTGAAACAAGAATACTATAATGAAAAAGCTAAAGCTATGGCACGATGTCGCACGAGGAGGTTGCAGAACAGATAACAAAGTGTAACGGCAGGACAAGGGGCTGTCCCGCCAGAACTGGAATATATATGTTAATGGGGAAAAGGTATCATCGTTTAGAGGCGCTCCACAAGCATGGATAAACAGGCAGGGCGGTATCAACAAAGTATTAGAAAAAATCCAAAACCATAATGAATAATAAGGCCAAAACCATTTTCATACTAGTGTTTTTTTCTGCACTATGCATCCTTTGTTACTCCTTGTATAAATGGTATGATTACAAGCGAAGGTACACTGAATTGCAAAAAGAGTTGACCCAGTTGCTTCCCATATCAGAATCATTAACCCCAATGGATTGTATGGTTATTTCTGGAGGCGACAGCGCTTATTTGAAATGTAATATAGAACATTTTAAGTTATGGAAAGGATATGACAATTGTCCACTCTCTCATAGAGATTATCTATTGTATTGCTATATATGTGCGATTAGAGATGGTAGTTCTGATGCTGCGACAGATTTTGTTTCGTATTATTTTATTGATGTTGACAATAATATAATTGCAGTAGATTCGGCCATGGTAAGAGAGGCGGAAAGATTGTTGTTGCAAGCCATGTGCGATACTGCTGCTGATGCTCTGACAAAATTTATTGCAACGGAATGGCTTACAGAAATCTACAATGGTAAGTACGACGCAGACTTAAAAGATCCCATGCTACATCTGCAATATTGTGATTCCGTAGCCAAATATGCTAAAAAGTAATTTGTGATAAAGAACCATTGAATGGCAATGGGGCGACAAGGAACAGGTACCCGTCCTCCTACCCCCTCAAAAAAATAATACTAATTGAACCGACAAGCATATAATACCGAAAGGGTAAACCGCACTCAAAACGTGCGATTTTATCCCTTTGTTTTCAACGGGAAAGAAAAGGACTACGAGAGTGGTTTCCATTACTACGGCGCACGGTACCACTGGAGCGAAGTACTGACGGGGTGGTTGAGTGTGGACCCGTTGTCCGACAAGTACCCCGGCATTTCCCCCTATGCCTACTGCGCTTGGAATCCAATTGTTTATATAGACAGCAATGGAATGGAATTCACGGACTGGCCAAAGATTGGCCGCTGTGTAAAAGGTGCATTAAATATTGCAGGCGGTGCAATTACGGCTGTAGGCGGAATTGTGATTGGGGCTGGTGGGAGCGTTATAACAGGAGGTGCAGCTGCACCAATTGGGGCATTTGTCGTTGGAACAGGGGCGTATGAAATTGCAGAAGGCATTCATACAATTACCAATGCACTGTCAGGAGCCCCACAATCATCAGATCCCCAATACACAACACCTTTAGGCGCGGCAACAAATAATACGACAGTTGATGTTGTCACATCTGTTGTGGTTGGTTACGGTTCTACAGCCGTAACAACATTTGGCAAAGCAACAACTGTAACATCGACGACAGTTAGTACTTCACAACAAGGAGTTAAAACCTCAGCAGAAGGTGCAAGCAGTAGCAGGGCTAATACCGTATTGAGCACCATTGTTACAACTGCAGATGTTGCGACTTCAACATCTTCATCATCTGCTAAGTCTACCCCAAAATCATCTTCACAATCAACAGGGAAAACAACACAAAGTTCTTCTCCAAGAGGAACTAATTTTTCTCAATCATCAAACAATTCATCAAAACCTTTTTACGAGTGGTAGAAATGAATAACACATTTAAATATAATTTAGGAAAATATAAAAACTATAAAACAGTTTTTTTATCATCTTTGTTTAAGACAACAATCGCAATACTTGTTTTATTAATATGTTTAGTAATAGTTGTTTATTCAAATGGTGTACCTCTTCATAGTGCAATATGTAGAGTATGTTTGATCGAATTCATTATACTGCTTCCAGTTTTCATTTTCGAGTTTTTTAAAAGATGTAAAACAGTGGTCTATGAAATGCATTTTGATGACAAAGGCCTTAATATCATATACGATTATTATTTTGTGAAGAAAACAAAATATATTGTTTATGACGAGTTATCCTTTTCTGTAAAAACAATGTTTAGTTACTACAAACAAGGAACATGTATTGTATTATATGAAAGACATAAGCCATTCATTCTAATAACATGCCGAGATGGATGGAACGAGTCTCTAATGATAGCAGTAATAAAAACTTTATTAGAAGTGAAAAATAACAAAATGGAGAAACCTCTTGGTAAAAGGTTGTTATCAAATAGTTACTTCTATACATTAGGGTTGGAAAGATCCGGAGTTGCAAAGCGACTTGTGGATATTAGTAACACAATGAAACAGGTAGTACATAATTCATTATCAGTGAAATTATGGACATAAGTGACATGAATAAAGAAACGCGGACGATGATTTGATTTCGCTCCGCCCTCGTTGAAGGGTGACAAGGGAGTGCTCTCGGTGTGGCTTTTATGCGCCTTGGCTCCACAGGGTCGCCGACCTCAGTTCTCCGTGCCTTTTACTCTTATCTTACGCATATCCAACACTTCTCCCGCACTTCTCCCGACATGAGTCGGAGAAGTGTAGGAGAAGTGTCGGAGAAACGTCGGAGAAGGGCAAAAGGCACATAAGCGTCGCATAAGGACCGCACCGAAGCCACTCCCCCGCTCGGGACAAAATGCAGGAAGGTCATACTAAAGGCGAGGGTTCTTCGTTATAATGATATTACGCATATTTTGATAGCATGAAACGAAACGTTTTCTATCTCATCCTCGGTCTGCTCCTGCTGACGCAGGCCCCGATGTGCGAGGCACAGAAACGCCCCACCCGCCAGAACACCCCCTTCACCGACGAGGACTTCCCGTCGCAGCTGCTCACCTATATCAACGGCACTACCAAGGTGGAGGAGAAACTGGAGGCCAACGCAAAACTCATCGACGAGTTCCGCAAGGTGTACGACAACATGGACGCCACCAAGCAGAAGGCCGTCCTCGACCTGTATATAGCGGCCCGCAAGACCAAGATGCAGCCCATGCCCGACTACGTGGCCCTCACGCAGACGCTGATGGAGTACCGCAAGTCGTCGCTCAGCACGACGCTCTTCACCGAGTGGGTGACGGCCACCACGGCCATTATGTCCATCACCCCCAAGACGAAGGAGATTACCGGCTTCATCGACTATACCGCCGACCTGCTGGCCGACCGCACGCTCTACCGCTCGCGCACCTCGATATGGCAGGCCCAGCCGGGCACCCGCTTCTCGTTCCTGGTGGGGAAGAACGACGTGAAGACGGTCTTCGACAGCCCCTTCGACCTCACCTACACCTCGGGCACTTCCAACAATGCCGACGAGAACACCATCTACGGCACCAAGGGCACCTACCGTTTCCTCGACAACCTCTGGGAGGGGCAGGGCGGACGGCTCACCTGGCAGCGTTGCGGTGTGAGCGCCGACGTGTGCCATGCTGACCTGCAGTTCTATACCGCGGTGACGAAATTCCCCAAATTCGAGGCCGACTCGGTGACTTTCATCAACGCCAACTACTTCAAGAAACCTATCAAGGGACAGGTGGAGGAGGCGTTGAACGCCAAGACTGAACCCGACAAATACAACTTCCCCAAGTTCCGCTCCTACCAGAAGGACTTCCAACTCAAAGATGTGCTTCCCGGTATCGACTTCGAGGGCAGCTTCATGATGTACGGCCCCCGCTTCGTGACCAACGACGAGAAGAACCCCGCCTCGATGGTGTTCTACCGCGACGGCAAGCGGTTCCTTGTGGTCAGCTCCACCAAGTTCACCATCCTGCCCCACATGCTCACCTCCGAGCGGGCCTCGGTGAGGATGTATATCGCCGATGATTCGGTGTGCAACACCGGCGTGCTGGTGCGCTACACCACCAAGGACCAGCGCGTCAATATGCTCAACAGCACCAAGCGCAATTTCTACAGCCCCTATACCGACAGCTACCACCAGATGGACATTTACTGCGAGTCCATCAACTGGATGATAGAGAAGGATGTGGTGGAATTCTGCATGGTGGCCCAGCCCAACACTCGCACCTTCGTCACCTTCGAGTCCAACCGCTACTACTCGCAGAGCAAGGACCGCGAGGTGCAGGGCATAGACAATATCAGCCCCGTGGTGCGCGTATACCGCTACATGAAGGAGCACGACATGAAGAAGGACTTCAACGTGGTGTCGTTCCAGCGGGCCATCAAGATGGACGAGACACAGACCAAGCTGATGATACATACCCTCTCCAAGTCGGGTCTGGTGTCGTTCGACGAGGGCACCCACATGGTCCATGTCCACGACAAGCTCATCGGCTTCTATAAGGCCATCAGCAAGCAGAAAGGCCACGACTACGACGCCCTCACCCTTGAGTCGGAGACTCCCGGTGTCAATGCCGAGCTCGACCTCGCCTCCAACGACCTTCGCGTCCACGGCATCAAGAAATTCGTGGTCAGCGACAGCCAGCTGGTGGTCGTCAAGCCTTACGAGGGCAACATCACCGTCAAGCGCAACCGCGACATCACCTTCTCGGGCCACATCAACGTGGGCCGTTTCGAGATGAACGTCACCGACGCCTACTTCTATTACGAGGATTTCCGCTTCGACCTCCCGCAGATCGACTCGCTGCGCTTCTATGTCACCAGCTTCACCGAACCCGGAAAGCAGAAGATGGTGCGCACGCCCCTATACAGCCTGGTGGGCGATATCCAGATTGACAGGTCCGACAACCACTGCGGCCTGACCAAGAACAAAGACTACCCGATATTCAACAGCGTCAAGCCCAGTTACGTCTACTACGACCGTCCCTTTGTGCTGGGCGGCGTCTACGACCGCGAGCGGTTCTATTACCTCTTGCGTCCCTTTGTCATCAAGCAGCTCACCGACTTCCAGACCGACAGCCTGGAGTTCAACGGCTCGCTCACCTCGGCGGGCATCTTCCCCGAAATCGACCAGCCGCTGAAGGTGCAGCGCGACTACTCGCTGGGATTTATCAACGGAAGCCCCAAGGGCGGCTACCCCGCCTATGGCGGCAAGGGTACCTACCACGACACCGTGGCCCTCAGTTATGGCGGTCTGCGGGGCAAGGGCCGACTCGAATACCTCACCTCCGTCACCGTCACCGACAAGTATATCTTCATGCCCGACTCCATGGTGGCGCAGTCCGACACATTCTATGTCAAGGAGGAGAACGACTTCCCCGACATCCGCAACGGCCAGACGGTGGTGCGCTGGTATCCCTATAAGGACTCCATGACCGTCTCGCAGCTGCTTAAGGGGCCCCAGTTCCAGATGTACCACGGGCTCTCCCAGCTGGCGGGTCGTGTCACCCTCCAGCCCAAAGGGGCGGCGGCCACAGGCACCGTCACCATCCACGAGGGCACCCTCCGCTCGCCCTGGTTCCGCCTGCACACCTCTGAGATGGATGCCGACGTCACCGAGTTCGTCCTCCGTTCCGTCAAGTACGACGAAGTCGCCTTTGGCGCCAAGAACATGCGGTCGCATATCGACTACGAGGAGCATACCGGCCAGTTCAATTCCAACGACTCGCTGGAGCGCACCCTGCTGCCCGCCATGGGGTATGCCGCATGGGTCGACCAGTATACCTGGGATTGGGACCATCGCCTCCTGGCCCTCGACAACAGCAAGAGCATGGAAACCGGCGGCATGGAGGCCGTGGGACTGCGTGACCGCGCCGCCCGCCTCGACCAGATGCCCGGCGCCCGCTTCGAGAGCACCGATCCCAAGCTCAAAAACATCCGCTTCTGTGCCATCAACAGCACCTACAACTACGACGCCTTGGAGCTCTCCAACCACAATGTCTTCGCCCTCCCCGTGGCCGATGCCGTCATCGCCCCCTCGGGCGACTCGCTGCACCTCTCCAAGGGTGGCGACATGAGCCTCATCAAGGGCGGAAGCCTCCTCTTCTCGCGCACCAACGGATTCCACCTCTTCTACAACTGCGACCTCTTGGTGGCCAATGGACAGCAGTATAGCGGCAAGGGCACCATCGACTATGTGGGCGAGGACGAGAAACCCCAGCCTATCTACATGAACGAGATAGCCACCGACGCACAGCACCTCAGCGTTGCCAAGGGCTTCGTGCCTGACTCGGCACGCTTCACCCTCTCCACCGCCTTCGGCTTCGCCGGCAATGTCCGTGTCGACTCGCAGCATAAGAACTACTACTTCGATGGCGGTGTGCGACTCCTGCACAACTGCGCCCCCATCGACCAGCTGGGCCTGCTGGCCTATGCCGACTACCTGGACCCCGAGAACATCCGCGTCGTGGTGCCCGAGACCCCGGTCGACTGGAAGGGACAGCGCATCAACGCCGCCATCCGTCAGGACCAGACCTCCCTCAAGCCCACTTCCTCGTTCCTCACCAAGCAACAGCCCGGCACAGAGCTCCTCAGCAGCTACGGCCTGCTGCACTATAACAGCTCTGCCTCCACCTACACCATCACCTCGCAGCGCAAGCTTGACGACAACGACGAGGTGGACCGCTACATCACCCTCCATACCGACAACTGTGTCGTCGAGGGCGAAGGCCCGGTCACCTTCGGCCTCTCCGAAGGACCCGCCTCCATCTATGCCTATGGTACCGCCTATCTCGACCCGTCCGACGAAAAGGAGTTCACGCTCAGCACCGTCTTCGGTGTCACCTTCCCCATCGACGGCGGCGTAATCAACCAGATGGCACAGCAGATTGAGGACGACCTGCGTCCGCAGGCTGCCGACCGTGAGAACGCCCTCTTGGAGCGTGCCCTTATCTTCGGCATGGGCGACGAGGACGGCACCGATGCCTACCAGACCTACCTCGGCACCGGCGCCTTCAATAAGATGCCCAAGTGCATCGACAACACGATTCTCTTCGAGAACGTCAAGTGGGAATACTCGCCCCTCCGTGGCTACACGGCCAACTGCACCTCGGCGCTCTGCAACGTGGGCAAGAAACAGCTGCATGTCAATGTGCGCCTCAAAGCCCAGTTCTTCAAGAAAGGCCCCGAGACCTACCTCATCCTCTACATACAGGTGGCTAACGACCACTGGTACTACATGAAATACGAGCTCAAGGCCCAGCGGCTCAGTATCACCAGCAGCGTCGGCGAGTGGAACGACCGAATCCTCTCCATCAACAAGGATAAGCGCAAGGTCGACAGCTTTAGTTACGTCCTCGCCAACTCGCAAATGGAGATTCAAAATTTCCTCACTTGGTTCTCCGGAGGGGATGTCGAAATGGACGATTCCGACGCGGAGGAAGAGGAGGATTAAAAAAATCCTTCTCTTCCATCCGTTGGCAAACAACGGGTTAAGGAACGATACAGGCAAAAAGGAAAATTATTTTTTGTCTATGTCGAAAAAAGTTAGTACTTTTGCACCCGCTTTCGAGAGACAGGAAACATGGTTTTCCACGAAAGAAAGCGCCCAGGTGGTGGAATTGGTAGACACGCTACTTTGAGGGGGTAGTCGCCGTAGGGCGGTGCAAGTTCAAGTCTTGTCCTGGGCACAAAACACCACAACCGACAACGAAAGAGTTGTCCTACCAGATGCCCGGATGGCGGAATTGGTAGACGCGCACGTTTCAGGTGCGTGTTCCGAAAGGAGTGCAGGTTCAAGTCCTGTTCCGGGCACCAGAGAGAAACAGAGATGTTTCTGGACTTGAACAAGTCCCGTTGCTCACGTTGTATAGTTTTATTTCAGCAGTGTTCGCATCCTACGGCACCGGGCACCAGAGAGAAACAGAGATGTTTCTCTTTTTTTGTGCCCTCCACAGGACATGTTGTTATGCCGTTGCCTTCCTTTGGTCGGCGACAGCACAAGTCCCGTTAGCTCCACTACGGTCGCTGGCCATTGTCCAGCACGACATGCAGCTGAAACGAAGCACCTACGAGGTGTTGCAGATACTCGGAGTCTCACTGACAGACAAAACCCCACTTTACGACCTCTTCAACAATTGTCAACTCAATGATTTCAAAGAACTCAACAATTCAAATGGACAGTTATTGTTAAACTTTTAATATGTTAATTTTTTAGTGGACACTAATGAGTTTTAATCTTCTCCTAGTCGTCTCTCGGTGTTCCTTTTATGATCCTTCTTCCTTCCTTCGGTACTTACCCTGCTGATATTCAACTGTTCGCCCACTGGTTGGAGAACAGTTGGAGAACAGTAGGGAAACAGTTGGAGAAATACCGAAGGAACACCGAAAGAACATAAGCGTCACATAAGGGCCACACCGAGTCCGCTCCTTTGTCGGGGCTATAACCTTAGCATTGTCCTTAACCTTAACTGGCCTTCGGCCCAGTGATTAGTAATGGTGGCTGGCAAACGACTCTCGACCTTCCTTGGAATTTAAGATTTTTTAACGGTAAAATAGGGGGTTTCTTTGCAACAAAATCCCAAGTTGTGAATCTTGATAACAAGACAAGGTGGAGTATACCCTGTCCGATGACAAAAAAAGTTGCAATTTTGTAGTATATAAAAATAATAAATAAAAATAACCAGCGTTATAACACTAGCCCAATTCGCAGCCTTATGAAGACACAGGAGTTCACAATGCCGTTTCGCCCCTTCCGTATTGCGGGGGTTGTTGTTTGTCTATTAGGTGTTTTACTCTCCGATACGGCACTGGCGCAAGCCACACAGTCGTATTGTCCCGGGTTGCGCAACCCGACGAGTTTTGCCACCCCCTCCACGGGCTACGGAAAGTGGTCCGGCCAGACGGGCAACAAACCTGCACAGGCCGCGGTTGCACCCAATGTGACAGGCATGAACATGACCAGCCAGGTATACAACGGCAACGAGCTGGCCACGATGGTCCCCGCCAGTTCGAGTACCTCTTATTGTGGTTCGACGGTAGAGCCCACGAAGCGTTTCCGCATCATGAGTTCCACCGAGGGACCCGGCACGGGCACCCAGCGGGGCACGGATCCCATTTCGAACTATCAACTCCCGTATGTCCCGTCGAGCTACGACGCGGGCATCACCAGCTCCATCCGTCTGGGCAACTGCGCGACGGGCGCCGAGGCCGAGGGACTGTACTACACCATGACGGTGCGTCCGCAGAATGCCATGCTGATATTCTACTATTGCATTCTGGCGCAGCTGCCCCACAATAATGCATTGTATGACCCCACCTTCTGCATCCGCGTGTGCAGCAACACGGGCACGGACGCCAATCCGGTGTGGACGCCCATCAGCGACACGCTGAGCTATTTCGTTCCCACCACGGGCCTGCAGAACAATGTGAATGGATGGCATTCAATTGGTTCCGGAAGCAGCACCATCATGTGGCGTGAATGGAACAAGGTGGCCATCAACGTCTTCAAATACATGTACGAAAAAATCCGTGTGGAGATTTTCATGGGCGACTGCTCGCAGCACGGCCATTACGGCTACTGCTACGTGGCGGGCGACTGCCAGCCGGTGTCGATTGGCACGTCGGGCTGCCCTGCGGGCACGGCGGCGCGGGTGCAGACGCTCACGGGCCCCACGGGCTTGCGGGAATACGTGTGGTACCGGAGCGACCAGAACGGGAGCGAGATTCCCAACGAGGCGAACCCACCCTCCAACATCACGTGGCGTCGGCTGACGCCCGCGGCGAACTCGAACAACCAGGTGCTCGACACGTCGCACCGCGTGTACGATTGCGTCATCAACGACTTCCGCATCATGGCGGGCGACGGTGCGGGGGACTACACGAACGACATGGTGTTCCGCTGCGACATGAAGTCGGCGGTGGACCCCGCGAAGCCGTACTGGAACTCGGCATACGTGCGGGTGAACAACATCAAGCCGATGACCTCGATCGACACGCTGAAGGACTGCGACTCGTGGCTACAGCTGCTGGACAAGAGCTACGTGCCGGGCGGCGGCGGCCGCTGCGACACCAACATCACGCGGTGGACCATCCACGCGGGCTCGATGGCGAACTCGCCGGTGGACACGGTGATATACGGTGGCAAGGTGGGTCACACCTTCGACCAGGCGGGGACGTATGCGGTGGACCTCCGCACCTACAACTACGACGACACCTCCTGCTACACCGACGAGACCTACCGGGTGAAGGTGCTGGGGCGCCCCGACCCGGTGCTGACCGTGGAGCAGCACAATATCTGCGAGGGCGAGCGTGCGACGTTGAGAGACGACACGCCGGGAGCGGTGCGCCATGACTGGATATCACATCATGACGGCCGTCATGACACTTTGAGGGAGGGACCTGCTACCTTCATTTTGGCAATTGACTCAACC
>CAJOHZ010000055.1 GCA_905234695.1 uncultured Bacteroidales bacterium
AAAGACAGCGACCTCTTGTGCGATATGTAATCGCGCGAGGGGTCGCTGGTGTTTTGGGAAGGATAAGGAGAATGGGGCTAATGGGCGGAATGGGCGTATATGGCTGATTGATAGTGGTGGGTTGGTCTATGGCTCACCTAGATAGGAGAAGAGGATTTGGAGTTGGCGGGGGGAGAGGCGTTTTTGGGCGGGGCGGTAGCCGGTGGCTTTGAGGGCGTCGAGGAGGCCGGGGGTGAGATTGATTTCGCGGGCGAGGAGGCGGCTCGCGGTCTTCTTGCAACAGCCGTCGAAATAGGCCATGGCAAGGTCTTGTTTGAACTTGTACATAAAATTTGAAATTTAAATTAAACATATCGGCCATGGGCCGGGAACTGTCAATCTGAAAATTTCAAATCATACAATTAAATCAAGCAAAAGAAACCCCGAGTAGAAGTAATTCTACTATCATTTTTAATCAATTTATATAAGGTTAAAGTGGTGATTATTACTATCTACCTAAATATTTGGCTTTGCACATCGGGCAAAATGGCAGCCCCTTAAACGTTTTTAGCAAAGTCTTTTTGCCTGACGTTTAAATACAAAAGAATTTCCGATGTTACCGAGACCGTGATTACGGATGACCTACGCTTTTGCGTATAGTGAAAACAAAGCGAACTCCACCGTCCTTGTTTTGAAATGCTGCTATCATTCCACCATGCAGTTGAACGGCGTTTTTCACAATAGCGAGGCCGAGACCTGTGCCTCCGAGTTTGCGGCTCCGGCCCTTGTCGACACGATAGAACCGCTCGAAGATACGCGACAGATGCTCCTGCGCGATTCCAACGCCATTGTCGGAGAAGGTGAACTGCCAATGGGTGTCGGCGTCGGAATGTGTAAGGGTTATCGTGGTGCCGTCGCCCGCGTAGGATATGGCGTTGTCGGTGAGGTTGCGGAAGATGCTATGGACGAGCGACGCGTCGGCGCGAGCCATAAGCGTGGCGGGCAACTGGTTGTCGAAATGCATCCGATGTTCTTCCAGTTGCAATGCCGAAGCGTCGAGGACCTGCTCCACTATCTGTGAAATGTTGACCTCTTCGAACTTGTATGTCATCGGCGCCGCGTCGATTTTGTTCAGGGTGGCCATATCCTGTAAGATGGATGCCAGCCGCTGTGCCTGTCCGAAGCATTGCACAAGGAACTGCTGCCGCATTTCGTCGGAGATGTCGGGGTGCGTCAAGACCGTTTCCAGATAGCCCTGAATGCTTGCCACGGGAGTCTTCAACTCGTGGGCAGCGTTCTGCGTCAGTTCGTGTTTCAGCTGGTTCTGCTCTTCTTTCGTGGCCTGCAGCTTCTTGTATATTTTGACGATTCGTTCGGCTATTTCGCCAAGTTCATCGTTCGAGAAGGTGGCCAGTTCCTCAATTTCAAGGCTTTCGCCCAAGGCGATTCGCTCGGCGAAGGTACGCAGCTTGTCGATGCTGTTGCCTATTTTTCTTGTAAAGCGGGACAATACAAACATCAAGACAATGAAAATACCCAAGGTGAGCCACAGGTATTTCTTCTCCGCTTGCAGGGAATCCTTCAGGTCGTGAGTGTAGGGCAATGCGGAGCGGACGTAGAGGCCGAGTTGCGGCAGATAGGTGGCGGAATAGAAGTAATCCTGGCCCATTGTGGCGCTGGTTCGTTCTATGTCCGTCCCCTGCCCTTTGGCTAAAGCCTCGCGTATTTCCTTCCGGTGAAGGTGATTGTCCATCGTGCTGTAGTCCTCAATACGATTGTCGTACAGCACCCGGCCGAGGCTGTCGATGATGGTCACACGCAGATTTTCCATCTCGTGCCGAAAAACATAACTCTCGACAAGGCTGTCTGTGATGCTGTCGCCGCTGCTGAGAGATTCACTTATACGCAGGTTGCAGTCCTGAAGTTGGATGTTCAGGCACTCTATCTTGAACTCTTTCTCCCGATAGTGCTGAAAAGCCATAAAGGAGAAAGCAAACAGACCGAATATCACCGTTATGCTGACCGACAGTTTCTTTCCGATAGACATATATTTAATGCGTTAGTGTGTTATTGCGTTAGTGGTCAGTCCTTGAAATAATAACCGTAGCCCATCTTTGTCCCGATACACGAAGAATAGGGTTCAATCTTTTTCCGTATTCTCAGGATGTTCACGTCGACAGTCCGGTCCATCACCGTGGCATCGTTGGGCCAGATGCGGTCGATCAACTCTTGCCGGGAGAGGACACGTCCACGAACAGACAGCAGCAAGGCCAGCAGTTCGAACTCGGTCCTTGTGAAAGGGACTTCCACTCCGTCGACGTGTACCTTTTTCTGGCTGGTGTTTAGCATAATGCCCTCATATTGCAGGGTGTCCTTCGCCGGTTTTTCTTTGCGGTCCGACCTGGTTAAAACGACCTTGACTCTGGCCAACAGTTCCAGTATCCTGAACGGTTTTGAAATATAATCGTCGGCACCAAGGCCGAAACCGTGCAAGATGTCTTGCTCCGAATCTTTTGCCGTCAGGAAGATAATAGGGATGTCCGATGTTTTCTCGTTGTTTTTCAACGCACTTGCCAGTTCGAAGCCCGACATTCCGTCCATCATCACATCGAGTAGCAAGAGGTTGAAATTGGGAATATTGTTTTGCAGGGCTTCTTCTGCGGATGTTGCCACCGCAACGGAATAGCCTTCTTTCTCTAAATTATATTGCAGTATCTGACAAATGTCGATTTCGTCGTCAACAACAAGAATGTTGTATGTGCGGTTTTTTATCATGCTGTAAATTATTAGAAATAAAACGGAATGAACTGTTTTTTATTGTGTTGTGTTTGGTTAAAAATGCTTATTCTCTGCGAGCATCTTGCGTGCGGCTTTCAGTTGGTGGCGCATGATGTTGAGGAGTTCCTGGCTTTCCTGAAGGATGTTCAGGTAGATGAGCGATGTTTTGTAGTCGGCTGTGCCCGTCCGCCTCTGCATACGGTCGATGTGTGTTTTGCGCAGGGCAGAGAGCTCTTTTTTGCAGAGTTCGGCCTCCTCGAGCACTCTTTTTTCGTGGTCGAAACAGCAAGTGGTGAGCATCTCGCAAGTCTCGTCCATCAGATTGCCGATGCGGTTGCGGATGGGGCGGAACTCTTCCATAAAGGCCGCCGGTACGGGGTTGAAATTGTTGTCGATATGCTCCTTTATCGGCTCAAGCAGCCGCTTCAGGCAGTAGATGAACTGCTGGTTGCTGTTGGCGCCAAGATGGAACCAGGTGTTGTGTTCCAGTGCGATGTCCTCGGGAATGCGGTGCAAGGCGACAAACTCGCGGTGGCGCACCCTTTTCAGCTCCTCCTGTTTGTCTTTCAGCAGCAGTTGCGTGGCGCGCAACCCTTTAAGGTTCTCAGACATCAGACCGTCGAGGATGCGGTTGTATTGTTCGGAGGTGAAACGGCAGGTGTCGCTCTGCGTGTGGCTGATATGTTTTCGCAGCAGGTCCCACACAATCTCTGCGTCGTGGCTGTGCATAATGGAAGCGAGAAGTGCGTCCTTGTCCTCCAGTTTTTTCTTGCGGTAGGTGATGTTGCCCTTCACCACGAAGAATGCCGCCAAAATCATCAAGGCAAACATAGCGATGAAGCCGCCAAAATAGAACAGCAGGCAGACCAGGGCGCACGAGACGAAGGCAATGCCGGCCGTGAGGAACCAACCGCCGATGACGCTGAGGACTCCCGTGACGCGGAACACAGCGCTGTCGCGTCCCCAAGCGCCGTCGGCAAGACTTGTTCCCATAGCCACCATAAAGGTTACGTAGGTGGTGGAGAGTGGCAGTTTGTAGTTGGTGCCGATGACTATCAATACCGATGCCAGCACCAGGTTGACCGATGCCCGCACCATATCGAACGATGCGCCGCCCAGCATTTCGGCATTCTCGGTGTCGAAACGCTGCCGTATGGCCCGGCGAAGCCAACGTGGAGTGATGCTCGAAACGGCCGTCTTGGCCGCTTGCGCCGAACGCACTATGGTACGCGCTGCCTGGCTGGAGCCGAACATCTCGTCGCTCTCGTCCTGTCGGCCCAGGCCCACCTCGGTCTTCACCACATTCTGGGCCTTCTTCGAGGTGGCCAATGCCACAATCATTATCACCCCGGCGACGGCCAGATAGCCAAACGGCGATTTCTCCGACTCCATCAGCGAGGTCATCATAAAGCCGTCGGGGTCGGGCGCGCCGTGTTGCATCCAGTCTTGGAAGGCGGACAGCCCGGCGAGGGGCACACCGACGAAGTTCACCAGGTCGTTGCTTGCAAAAGCCATCGCCAAGGCGAATGTGCCAAACAGAACAACAAGACGGAATATGTTCACCCGCGCAATGACGAGGAAGAACGAAACGAATGTCGTCACGCAGAATATGCAGAACAACAGCATCCCCGTGTTCTGCACAATCCACGCCTTCGTCTCCTCGCCGATAAACGGAGTGCCCGAAAGCCCTTTGATGAAAATGAAATAGGCGAGCACCGTGAAGGCGATGCCGCCGAAGAACGCCTCGGCGTAAGGATGCCTGTGGATGCGGAAGGTGAAGATCAGACGCGAAATCCACTGCACTACGGCACCCGTGACGAAAGCTAGCGCCACGCTGACAAAGATGGCGATGATGACCGACAATGCCTTACTGGAATTGAGCAGGTCGGACATAGCCAGGCTGCCGTCGGCCGACATCTTGAGCAGCGCCAGAACGAAAGCGCCGCCCATGAGTTCGAACACCAGCGACACGGTTGTGGATGTGGGCATACCGTGCGAGTTGAACACGTCAAGCACAATCACATCCGTCACCATCACGGCCAGAAACAGCATCATCACCTCGCGAAACGAGAAGTACGACGGTTGCATAATGCCGTGCCGCGCCACATCCATCATCCCCGCCGACAGCATAGCTCCGGCAACGATTCCAACCGAGGCAACGATGATCACGGTGCGGAACCGCGCCACCTTGGCCCCGATGGCCGAATTCATAAAATTGACGGCGTCGTTGCTGACCCCGACAAACAAATCCACCACTGCCAGCACCAGCAGAAATACAATAATAATCAGATAACAAGTTGTTTCCATTTTCCTTAATGTTTATTTTTCATCCGCAAAAATAGCGGGCTCATATTACAAAGCTGTTAAGATGAAATGAAAAGATTGTTACAAGTCAAATTTTCATAAAATCGTCATACCGTTGTAATATCGCCTGCCTATTTTTGCAGCGTGATTAAAACAGACGATATTATGAACAAAATGATGATTTTATTGGCGTTAGCCACTTCCGTCAGTGGCGTGGCGCAGGAAAGAAACGCTGAAATCGGGGAGCCGAAAGGCAAAGCGATTGTGCAGGTGTTCGGAAATTTCCACACGGGTTTCGGCTCGGAGAACGACAATCGGGGCTTTGAACTGGACAGAAGCTACCTGGGTTATGAATACAAGCTCGGAAGCGGGCTGTCGGTCAAGGGGGTGCTGGACATCGGCAAGTCGGCCGATGTGAGCGACTACCAACGCATTGCTTACGTCAAGCACGCGATGGTGTCGTGGGAGAGCGGCCGCCTTGCGTTGAACGGCGGACTTATTTCGACCACGCAATTCAAGTTTCAGGAGAAGTTCTGGGGCTATCGCTACATCTGGAAGTCTTTCCAGGACGAATACAAGTTCGGCAGCAGTGCCGATTTGGGTCTCTCGGCAGCCTATCGGTTTGCCGACTGGATTTCGGCCGACGCCATTGTGGTGAACGGCGAGGGTTATAAGAAGATTCAGGCAGGGGACGGTCTGAACTACGGCTTGGGCGTGACGCTCACTCCGGCCGAAGGTTTCCATATCCGCCTGTACGGAGGCTTGAACGAGAGCGGAGCGGAGGGGCGGAAGAACACGGCAAACCTGGCGGCTTTTGCTGGCTACCGTCACGAGCGGTTTGCCGTCGGGGCCGAATACAGCTATATGGCCAACACATCGGGCGTGGCGGATGCCGACCTGAGCGGCTACTCGTTGTACGCTATGGTAAACCTGCCCAAAGGCATATCCCTGTTTGTGCGGTTTGACGACCTGTATTCCCGTAGCGGCTGGAACGGTGCGAACGACGAATCGGCAGCCATCCTTGGCGCCCAATTCAAAATCGGCAAATATGTAAAGATTGCTCCCAATTTCAGGATGGCAATGCCAAAGGCCGACGGCGCAAAGAGCCAATACTGGGCATACGTGAATTGTTACTTTGGTATCTGACAAACATTTTAAATAAATAGTATCATTATGAAACAGATTTTTTCGTCAATTATGACATTGGCAGTTGCCATAGCAATGGCATCGTGTGGCGGCAACGCCAAAAATGGTGTTCGTGAGGCCCAGGAACTTTCGGGAGCAGGAGCAACATTCCCTCTTCCTTTTTACAACGTGGTTTTTGAGAACTTTGCCCAGGTGAATGGTGATATCGTTGCGTACGGTGGTGTCGGCTCGGGCGGCGGCGTTCGCAACTTGCGCGACAAGGTTGTGGATTTTGCCGGCAGCGATGCTTTCCTCACCGACAAGGAGATGGCGGAAATGGAACCTGTGGTTCACGTCCCGACTTGTATGGGTGCCGTCGTTGTGGCCTATAATTTGGACGGCGTAAAGGAGCTGAAACTTACAGGCGAGGTGGTGGCAGACATCTTTGCCGGCAAGATTAGGATGTGGAACGACGAGCGTCTGACCGCTCTCAATCCTGGTGTGGCGCTCCCTGCCGAGGCCATCATTCCCGTATTCCGTTCCGATGGTTCAGGCACGACATTCATCTTCACCGACTATCTTGCAAAAGTCAGTCCTATGTGGAAAGAGAAGTTCGGTGCCGGCAAGTCGGTGAACTTCCCTTCGGGACAGGCCGCTAAGGGTAATCCCGGTGTTGCAGGCGTCATCTCACAAACCAAAAACTCTATTGGTTATGTAGGTTCAGAGTACGCATTTGCACAGAAGATTCCCTATGCCATCATTCAGAACGCGAGAGGTGAATTTGTGTTGCCGACGGCTGAATCTATTTCAGCAGCCGCGGCGGGCACAATTCCAGCCGACACCCGTACGTCAATCACCAATGCGGATGCCGCCGGTGCCTATCCTATCTCGGCATTCACCTGGATAATTATATACAAGGAGCAGAACTACTCCGGCCGTAGCAAGGAGCAGGCCGAAGCCACACTCGATCTGTTGCAGTATATTCTCTCTGACGAGGTACAGAACATCACCTCGGAAGTACACTACGCCCCGCTGCCAGCGAAGGCAAAAGAATTGAGTATGGAAAACCTGAAGGCCGTAACATACGACGGAGTTGCGATACTGCAGTAAAGTTTTGGATTGGTCTATGAATGATAAACTTTACAGAATAATATTGTTTGTAGCAGCATTGATTGTGCCGATAGTGTGCGGGGGCGTTGTTTACGCCCTCGTCACTGACGCATACGATGCTTTTGAACATTTCGGATTTCTGAACTTCCTTACCTCTTCGCAGTCAGTACGGAGCGTTGCCATTCATTACAGGCACACTGATGACTGCCTTGCTGGCACTCGTCTTTTGCATTCCCTTTTCACTGCCCGTTGCACTTTTCGTGGGCGAATATTTCAGGGGGACAAAGGTTGCATCGGTGTTGAGTACCGTAACCGACTTGTTGGCGGGTATTCCGTCGATTATATATGGCCTGTGGGGCTTCTTCACGCTACGACCCATCCTTATGGCACTTGATATCTCGCCACAAGGCTCGGGCGTACTGACCGCATCACTTGTTTTGGCCATAATGATTATTCCCTACGTGGCATCGCTTAGTGCCGAATTTATCAAGATGGTGCCAAACGACTTGAAAGAAGGAGCATACAGCCTGGGGGCGACCCGCGCCGAGGTGATAAGAAAAATCATTTTCCCTGTAGCCGGTTCGGGCATGTTCTCTTCGTATGTATTGGCCATGGGCAGAGCGTTGGGTGAGACAATGACCGTTACAATGCTTATTGGAAATACCAACAATATTCCCGATTCTATACAATCAACGGGAAATTCTATGGCCTCAATCATTGCCAATCAGTTTGGCGAGGCAGACGATTTGCGCCTGTCGTCTTTGATTGCCATAGGATTGGTATTGTTTCTAATAACCGCTCTTATCAATATGATAGGAAAGATGATGATTAAACGCGCAAGGATAGTTTGATTATGGATAGATCGAAAATAAAACGCCGTTTGGCAAAAGACAAGTTGATGCTTTGGGGCATTTGCCTGTTGGCAGCACTTACTGCTGTTCCGTTGCTTGCCATTTTGGGAGAAGTATTGCTGCGTGGCTACCATCAACTCTCTTGGGCGTTCTTTACAGAGCCGACACCAACAGCGTACAAGGCAATGAAGGCTATCGAAGCGGGCGAACCTATACCCGGAGGCATCGCAAATGGTATAGTCGGAACAATGATTATGCTTGGCATGGCTGTAATTGTTGCCGTTCCGTTGGGCATTCTTTGTGGAGCATTTTTGGCAGAGAATAGTAAGAACAGATTTGCTCAATTTGTTAGTTATCTAAATGACCTTCTGCAAGGTACGCCATCGGTAATTATCGGTATCATCACCTATATATGGGTGGTTGTTCCGATGAAAGGCTATTCGGCAATCGCAGGCAGCGTGGCACTCTGCATCATGATGGTTCCGCTTATCGTTCGTTCAACAGAAGAGACCCTGAAGATTCTTCCAGCATCACTCAAGGAGGCGGGATTGGCTCTCGGAGGCAACAGGGCACGAGTGATGATGAGAGTGCAGCTACCTGCTGCGTTCGGTGGCATCTTCACAGGCATACTACTTGCCGTTTCGCGAGTAATTGGAGAGACTGCACCGCTAATGTTCACAGCTCTTGGTTGTTCGCTTATCCGCTTCTCTGTTGATAAGCCCATCTCGGCAGTACCTCTGCTTATTTGGGAATTTTTCAACGACCCTAACTTGCAAGAGTTGATTTGGGGTGCATCGCTCTTCCTCTTGCTATTTGTACTTGCATTAAATCTTACCGCTAAATATCTTGCAAAGAAATGGAATCAGTAATACCCATACTTGAATTTAAGAAGACTTGCGTATCATATACCAAGCAAACAATGGCTGTGAAGTATGTATCG
>CAJOHZ010000056.1:0-15714 GCA_905234695.1 uncultured Bacteroidales bacterium
GCTTTGCAGACGCTCGTCGGGGGTCATGCCCACGGCGCCGCCGGTGGAGGGAATGAGGATGACGTTGGGGCACTCCTTGAGGATGGCCTCGGTGCACTCCTGGAAGCGGGCACGGCTCTGGGTGGGAGTGCCGTCGTCCTCGCGGACATGCAGGTGCACGATGGCGGCACCGGCGTCGACGGCCGATTTGGCTTCGCGGACGATTTCCTCGACAGTGTAGGGTACGGCAGGATTTTGCTCTTTGGTGACTTCTGCGCCACAGATGGCGGCGGTGATAATCAGTTTGTCCATGATATTGATGTTTTTAGATTAAAAATTCATTGTATGTATAATTTGCAAAGATACAAAAAATATCGCTAACCTTGCGATAAGTCGAAATGATTTCGTATCTTTGCATTTCAAAATTTATAGCGGCAATCTGCCTCGCGACGATGCTGATACTTGGAATAGACCCTGGCACACAGATACTTGGTTACAGTCTCCTGGAGACCGGCGACCCGTCGTCCCCCGGCCGGCCGCAACTGGTGGTGATGGATGTGCTGTATCTGAAACGGATTGCCGACTTCCACATGCGCATCCGCAAGATATTCGACGCCACGCAGCGCATCATCGACTCCTACCACCCCGACCATCTGGCCATCGAGGCGCCTTTCTCGGGCAAGAATGTGCAGTCCATGCTGAAGCTGGGAAAAGCCCAGGGGGTGGCCATCGGCGCCGCCATGAGCCGCGACCTCTCCTATACCGAGTATGAGCCGGCGGCCGTCAAGCAGCGGGTCACGGGCTCGGGCAACGCCACCAAGGAACAGGTGGCCCTGATGCTGCAGAGCATCTTCGGCTTCAGCGATATGCCGGCTTATCTGGATGCCTCCGATGCGTTGGCAGTGGCCTACACCTGCCATCTTGAGCAGTCCGACCCTCTGAGCGACCTTCGCCGTCAACTCAAACCCAAACGTGCGACGAAGTCCCGCAAGCAGCAATGGGCCGATTTCGTCAACCAAAACCCGAACCTCGTGAAGTAACCTTATAAACTCACACTTGCTTCATTCATAGTCAAATCCATTCTCAATTTTCAATTCTCAATTCATCTCATGTCCACTCAACAAAAATCATTTTCTTCCAATCTTGGCGCCATCTTGGCCGCCGTCGGCTCAGCCGTGGGGCTGGGCAATATCTGGCGTTTCCCTTATATCACGGGCAAGTATGGCGGCGGCGCATTCCTCTTGGTCTATCTCTGCTTTGTATTCTTGTTGGGTTCGGTGTTGATGATTTCCGAACTGGTCATCGGCCGTCGCACCCGTCGTACTCCGCTGGGGGCCTACGAGTCGTTGACCCGTAAAGGGCATTCGGTGGTATGGAGGATGTTTGGGTGGCTCTGTGTGCTTACCTGTTTCTTCATCCTGTCGCAGTATCTGGTGCTTTCGGGATGGACCACGGGGTATGTGTGGCATTCTGTCAGCGGTGCGCTGGCCACGCTGGGCACCGACAGCAGCATAATTTCCGGATTCTTCCAGCAATTCTCCACCGGTGGATGGAACCCCGTCTGGTTCATGGTGATTTTCTCGGCCCTCGTGCTGGTGGTCATCCTCGGCGGGGTGCAGAAAGGGGTTGAGTTGGCCTCCAAGGTGCTGATGCCGATTTTGGTGGTGCTGATACTGGTGCTCTGTGTGCGCAGCCTCACCCTTCCGGGGGCGATGCGAGGGGTGGAATACCTCTTCTCGCCCGATTTCTCCAAACTTACCGGCGAGGGAATCCTGGCGGCGCTGGGGCAGGCCCTCTTCTCGCTCAGCGTCGGCATGGGTGTGATGGTGGTCTACGGCTCCTATCTGCCTGCCAACGACAATATCTTCAAGACCGCCATGTGGATTACCGCTTGCGACACCCTCATCGCCATCCTGGCCGGGGTGGCCATCTTCCCCGCGGTGTTCAGCTGCGGTTTCGACCCCGCTGGCGGGCCCGGATTGGTCTTCTGTGTGCTGCCCAATGTCTTCAACAGCATGGGCACGGCAGGCATCGTATTCTCTGTGGTATTCTTCCTGTTGCTGCTCGTGGCGGCCCTCACCAGCGCCATCTCGCTGCTGGAATGCCTCACGGCATGCACCTGCGAGACCTCCCGCCTGAAACGTTGGCAGGGGGCAGGCCTATTCTTCTTGCTGGCCACGGCCCTGGGGGCGGTCTTCACGCTCTCGTTCAGCCACCTCTCGGAAGTGAAAATGGCGGGCCTTTCGCTCTTCGACTTCGTCGACCGCATCAACAGCATCTACCTCCCGCCCATCTGCGCCCTCTGCACGGTGATATTCTTCGGTTGGGTGATGCCCAAGGAGGCGATGGTCGACGAGCTCTCCAACCATGGCACACTTCGCATCGGATACCTCAAGGTGCTCCGTTTCATCGCCCGTTTCATTGCGCCGCTGGCGTTGCTGGTGGTTCTGATATGGGGTATATTCTTTGCTCAATAGGGGAGGGGACTGCATGATGAGACGATGCTTGTTGACGGTATGCGTGGTGCTTCTGCTGGCGGGTTGCGACGGCGGGCGCACCAAGCAGTACAACCCCTCGCTGGTCAACTTCACGGCCATCTACAACCCCATGTTCGAGGGACAGCTCTATCCCTCGCTGGTGATGGGTATGGCCAACCTGGAGGAGGCGTATGGCGGTGAGCCGTCCGACAACGCCCTCTTCGCCGTCTCCGTCACCTCGCCGGCCAACAACGCCATCCTGCGCGTCACCATCGACTCGTCGAACCTCAACTACGTCACCATCTTCCAGGAAGAACTCCCCCGCCGCGGACAGCGCTATACTTTTTATCCCACCCTGCGGTGGAAATATGACAAGCTGTACCGCACCCGCCAGCAGGGGGCCATCGACCTCTCCTTCACCTGCTATATCAACGATGAGGAGGTGGATGTGAAGAATATGCACCTCCATTACCGTTCGGTCAACGACTGCCTGCTCAGCATCCGCGACAACGGTTCGCCGCCTATGTCAACGAGGAGCACCCCTATACCGACACCATCCTCTCGGGCATGTTGCAGCAGGGGGTGGTGAGCCGTATCATGGGCTACCAGTCCACCTCGCAGCATGTGGTCGACCAGGTGGAGGCCATCTGGCACTATGCCTTGGAGCACGGCATCACCTATTCCTCCATCTCCTGCACGGCCAATCCCACCAAGCGCTCCAACGTGCAGCGCATCCGTTTCTTCGACGAGGTCTACAACACCCGTCAGGCCAACTGTATTGATGCCTGTGTCTTCTTTGCCTCCGTTATGCGCCACATCGGGCTGAAGCCCGTCATCTTCGTCGAGCCCTGCCATGCCTACTTGGGTTACTATACCGACAAGAACCGCCGCAAACTGCGCCTGTTGGAGACCACCATCACCGGCTGGGTGGACTTCCATGCCTTGGAACGCAGTCTGGTGCCCGACGCCCACGGCGGCGACCGGCTGCCCGCCGCGCAGTATGCCAAGGTGTCGAAATACATGACCGACAAGGAACGCAAACTGTGGGAGGAGGACAAGATGACCTTTGAGGAATTGAAACATGCGGTGGCCCATAACCTCTTCGTCAGGGCTTCGGAATACGACAACGACAACTACAAGGCCAACCGCGACTATTTCAACAATTCAGAAAACCTGATGTACCAGCGCCTCGACATCGAGCAGCTGCGCAGTCAGGTCCGCCCCATTACGGGCGAGTAAAAAAACACCGCCAAAAGCGTTGGCTTTTGGCGGTGGTGGAAAATCTTATGGTTTCTTAGAAGCTGTTTGAATTTAATTGATGGAATTTGTTATACAGCAAGGCGAGCAGATTTTTCTTCTTTTTGAGGGAGCAATGGGGGTCCATTGTGACCGAAAAAAGGAGGGAAAGATGCCGTTTTGATGTCGTAAGAAAAACATTGGATTAATTTTAAACAGTTTCTTAGTCTTCCAGGTCTCTGCCGCAGCAGTTTTTGTATTTCTTTCCGCTGCCGCAGGGGCAGGGGTCGTTGCGGCCCACCTTCTTCTCCACGCGGACGGGTTGCGGCTTGGGGCGTTCGCCGGTCTGCTGGCCGGCGGCGCGGTCCATGGCCCGTTGGGTGTCGGTGGCGGCTTCGTCGTGGCTGGCTTTCAGCCCGCGGCGGTCGCGCCGCGGCTGATGGGCTTCGCGCATATCGCCCTCCTCCTTCACGGGCAGGCTGGCCCGGATGAGGAACGATGAAATCTCGCGGTTGATTTCCAGCAACATCTTCTCGAACAGGTTGAAGCTCTCGAATTTGTATATCAGCAACGGGTCTTTCTGCTCGTAGGAGGCGTTCTGCACGGAGGTCTTCAACTCGTCCAACTCGCGCAGGTGGTCCTTCCACAGGTCGTCGATGATGGCCAGCGTGATGCCCTTCTCGATGCTCAGCTGCACCTCGCGGCCGTGGTTGTCGTAGGACTTCTTCACGGGGGTCACCACATTCATGGTCTTCTTGCCGTCGGTGATGGGGAAGGCGACATTGATGTAGCGGGTGTTCTCGTAGATATTCTTGATGAAGGGGTATGCCAAGTCGCAGATGCGCTGCATGCGCTCCTTGTAGGTGCTGTACACCAAGTCGTAGAGCATCTTCACCGCATCGTCGTGGCGGGCGTTGTTGAGCTCTTTCTCCGTGAAGGGGATTTCGAGGGCGAAGACACGAATCATCTCCATCTTCAGTCCTTCGAAGTCATGGTTTTCCATGGTGTCGTCGTACAGCAGGTTGCAAGTGTCGTAGAACATGTTGCTGATGTCGATGCTGAGACGGTCGCCATAGAGGGCGTTGCGGCGTTTGTTGTAGATAACGGTACGTTGGTTGTTCATCACGTCGTCGTATTCCAACAGCCGTTTACGCATACCGAAGTTGTTCTCTTCGACCTTCTTCTGTGCCCGTTCAATCTGCTTGGTAATCATGGAGTGCTGGATAACCTCGCCCTCCTGCAGACCCATGCGGTCCATGATGCTGGCGATGCGCTCGGAACCGAAGATACGCATCAGGTCGTCTTCGAGGGAGACGAAGAAGAGGCTGCTGCCGGGGTCGCCCTGACGGCCGGCACGGCCGCGCAGCTGGCGGTCGACGCGGCGCGACTCATGGCGCTCGGTGCCGATGATGGCCAGACCGCCGGCCTCGCGCACACCCTCGCGCAGCTTGATATCCGTACCACGACCGGCCATGTTGGTGGCGATGGTCACGCGGCCCGCCTCACCGGCCTGGGCCACAATCTCGGCCTCCTTCTGGTGCAGCTTTGCGTTCAGTACGTTGTGGGGGATGCGTTTCATCTTCAGCATCTTGCTCAGCAACTCGGAGGTCTCCACCGAGGTGGTACCCACCAGCACGGGGCGGCCGATGCCGATGAGGCGTTCCACCTCGTCGATGACGGCCTTGTATTTCTCGCGTTTGGTCTTGTAAATCATGTCGTCCATATCGATACGGGCGATGGGACGGTTGGTGGGGATGACCACCACATCCAGCTTGTAGATGTTCCAGAACTCACCCGCCTCGGTCTCAGCGGTACCGGTCATACCGGCCAGCTTCTTGTACATGCGGAAGTAGTTCTGCAGCGTGATGGTGGCGTAGGTCTGTGTGGCGGCCTCCACCTTGGCGTTCTCCTTGGCTTCGACGGCTTGGTGCAGACCGTCGCTCCAGCGGCGGCCCTCCATGATACGGCCCGTCTGCTCGTCGACAATCTTCACCTGTTTGTTCTCATCGACGATATAGTCCACATCCTTCTCGAACAGGGCGTAGGCTTTCAGCAGTTGGTCGACGGTATGGACGCGGTCGCTCTGGATGGCGAAGTCGCTGTATATTTTCTCCTTTCGGGCGGCTTTCTCTTCGGGGGTGAGGTTCTCGTGCTCCAGCTCGGCAATCATGCTTCCGATGTCGGGCAACTGGTAGAAGTTGCGGTCCTCGCCCATGGCGGTGAGGTAGTCCATGCCCTTGTCGGTGAGTTCGACGGTGCGCTGCTTCTCGTCGATGGTGAAGTACAGGTCGTCGTCGATGATATGCATGTATTTGTTCTGCTCCTGCATGTAGAAGTTCTCGGTGCGCTGCAGGATGGCCTTGATGCCGGTTTCGGAGAGGAATTTGATAAGGGCCTTGTTTTTGGGCAGGCCGCGGTAGGCGCGCAACAGCAGTTTCGAGGCCTCCTCTTCGGGCTTGGGGTCAGGATGCTCGGCCAGTTCGCGCTTGGCGTCGGCCAGCACCTGGGTCACCAGGGTTCGCTGGGCGTTGTAGAGTTTCTCGATTACGGGCTTGAAGCGGTCGAACTCCTGGTCCTCGTCGTCCTTGCCGGTGGGGCCGCTGATGATAAGGGGGGTACGGGCGTCGTCGATGAGCACCGAGTCCACCTCGTCGACGATGGCGTAGTTGTGGCCGCGCTGCACCAGCTCCTCGGGGTTGCGGCTCATGTTGTCGCGCAGGTAGTCGAAACCGAACTCGTTGTTGGTGCCGTAGGTGATGTCGGCGTTGTAGGCCGCCTTGCGCTCGTCGCTATGGGGCTCGTGCTTGTCGATGCAGTCCACCGTCAGGCCGTGGAACTCGAACAGCATTCCCATCCACTCCGAGTCGCGCTTGGCCAGATAGTCGTTCACGGTAACCACATGCACCCCCTTGCCGGGCAGTGCGTTGAGGTACACGGGCAGGGTGGCCACGAGGGTTTTACCCTCACCGGTGGCCATCTCGGCGATTTTGCCGCTGTGGAGCACCACGCCGCCGATAAGCTGCACGTCGTAGTGTACCATATCCCATGTGATGAGGTTTCCGCCGGCCATCCATTGGTTCTTGTAGTGGGCCGTGTCGGGGTTGCCGGACTCGATGGTGACGTTGTCGCGGCGCACCGCCAACTCGCGGTCGTGGTCGTTGGCGGTCACCACCACCTCGCTGTTCTCGGCAAAGCGGCGGGCGGTCTCCTTCACTACGGCGAAGGCCTCGGGCAGTATCTTGTTGAGCATCTCCTGGGTCTTGTCATACGACACCTTCTCCAGTTTCTCGATGCGTTTGTACAGTTCCTCCTTCTCGTCGATGGGCATGTCGTATTCCGCTTCGATGCGGCCGCGCAGGGCTGCCAGCTCCTCTTCCTCCTCACGGATTTCGTCTTGTATGCGTTGTTTGAACTCGAGGGTCTTGGCTCGTAGCTCGTCGTTGCTGAGGGTCTGTATGGCGGGGTATGCTTTGAGGGCGGCATCCAGGTAGGGCTGCACCTCTTTCAGGTCGCGCTGGGACTTGGTGCCAAATAATTTGGAAAGGAAATTTGCCATTAGGTATATCGCTAATTAATTATTATACATGTAATTCGTTTGTATGGAACGGTGCCATACAAACATACAAAAATACATATTTTTTTCGACATGTAAGAAAAACAAGCCTTTCTGCATTCGTTTTTTTCAAGGGAGTGGTCTCGGTGTAGTCCCAGTGATCCTTCGGTGATCTTTCGGTGTTCCTTCGGTATTTCTCCAACTGTTTCCCTACTGTTCTCCAACTGTTCTCCAACGTAGGATAGGAAAACAGTGGGCGAACAGTTGAATAGAAGGAAGGGCGAAGGATCATAAAAGAATCACCGAGAGACGACTAGGAGAAGATTAAAACTAAAAACTAAAATGTAAAAACTAAAAAATTCACGCATCACGAGTCTCTAATCACTGGTCACTAAACTTTGTTTAATTGTTTGTCATTAAAAACTGAAAACTTAAACTAAAAACTCAAACTAAAAACTCGTCAATAGAACAGGGCAAAATCGTGTAATATTAAGCGGTCGTTCGCAGGTTTTCAGGGTGTTGTTGGCAAGGAGAGCGCAATAAATTTCAATTGCGTAAATCGCTGGAAAATAGTTTTGTGGTTTTTGTATGAAAGGGGAGGAGGGATTTTTTTTGTTGTTATGCGAAAATAATTGAGTATTTTTGCAGTTCCATCCAAAGCGAAAATAACTAAAGATAATAATATTAAAAACCGATGGGCCGATGTGACAACAGGCGAACTTGTATGAAAAAAACACTATTGTCTCTCTTGCTTTTCATGAGCATGATGACCGTTATGTGGGCTCAGACTCCCATACAATTGACGGTGGAGGACTACTCACAGGTGGCCACCTCCAAGGTTTATGACGGTACCATTACCGCCAACTTCATTCCAGTGTTCAATTTGATTGGTGTGCTGGAAGGCGACTCCGTTGAGGCCGTCCCCGTGGCTCACTACGACAACCCCTTTGTGGGAGAGAACAAGACCGTAACCCTTTCGTGGACACTTACGGGTCGCGATGCGGCTGGCTATGTGCTCGACACCACCAAGGAGTTCATTTCCGCCATCACCCCCCGTCAGCTGACGGTTTCCGGTACCACCATCGACACCACCAAGGTGTACACGGGTGGTGACTTCTGCCGCGTGTCCAGCCTGGGTACGGTGAGCGGCCGTATTCCCGGCGATACCGCCAGTATGTCGGCAGGCGCCACTTACAGCGATGTCAATGTGGGCGACTCCATCCCCGTGGCGGTGGTCTTCAGCCTCACGGGTGCACAGGCCTCGAACTACACGGCTCCCGATACGCTGTGGCTGTTTGCCAGCATTACCCCCAAGACCCTCATGGTGACCGGCTACCGCGTCGACTCCACCAAGGTCTACAACGGCAACACGTCTGCGATGATTCTTCCCGCTGACACGGCAAATCCCGTCAACATCATCGGCAAGGTGGGCAACGACGAGGTGTATGTCAATCCTCAGGCCAACTACGAGGACCGCAATGTGGGTACGCACAAGGCTGTCATCCTTACCTTCACGGTCAACGGTGCCCAGGGCGGCAACTATGTGGCTGCCAACGACACCCTCTATGCCGACATCACCCCCAAGCAGCTGACCGCCGAAGGCGCCGTGGTGCGTCTGGTCAAAGAGTATGATGGCACCGATGTGGCCTATTTCACCACTTCGCCCATCCTCAACGGCACTTTCCCCGTCGACTCCATCACCTGCAACCCCTCGGCCAAGTACGACTCGCCCGAGGCTGGCAGCAACAAGGTGATCACCATCTCCTACGGCCTTGAAGGCCCCGGCCAGGGCAACTATCTCGCCCCCGGGGATGAAGAGTACAGCAACGAAGGCCGTATCATCATGCCCACCGTGCTGGATTCCGCCAGCGCGACCAGCGTGTTCGACTATGACTTCGCCGCCGGTTTCTGCGAGGACAACACGGCCGAGCTGAACTACACCCTGCGTACTGGCGAGCCCGTCAGCTACACGGTGGACTTCTACGACACCCGCTTCACCTCCATCACCCAGACCATCGCCGCCGGCAGCAACACCATCTCCTTCCCGATTCCCGCCAACTGCCCCGAGGGTGTGTACTATTTCAAGGTGACCTTTGAGAACGAGGCTGGCGGACAGGCTGTCATCGACTCCATCCCCTTCCGCGTGAACCTCAGCACCGACTACATGGTGCAGATTTTCGACGATGTCATCAGCATCGACAACCGCGAGAACCGCTTCTCTTCCTACCAGTGGTATCGCGACGGTGTGGCCATCAGCGGCGCCACCAAGCCCTACTATCAGGAGAAGGGCGGCCTGAACGGCAACTACCACGTGGTGACCAATATCGGTATGCCCACGGAGGCCCGCACCTGCGATGAGACCTACACCACCACCAGCGCCACCAAGGTCGTCAACGTGTACCCCAACCCTGTGACCACCACCACGACCGTGAAACTGCAGGGCTTCGCCGAGGGTAGCCACACGATGCAGGTCTACAACGCCTATGGCGCCGTGGTCTACACCGCCACATTCAACGGCAACGAGTACAGCCTCGACATGACGGTGATGCCCCAGGGCACCTACATGGTCACCGTCGACGGTCAGAGCGCCAAAACAATCAAATATTAATATAACTATTGAAATACAGCATACAAATGAAAAAGATACTTATCTCCATCATGCTGGTAGCATCGTTTGCTGCTTCGGCCCAGACGATTGACCATTTCAGCAATGTGCAGTTTAATTTGGGCGGCGGTGTCCACACGCTGCTGTACACTCCTGTCGACGGTTCCTCGTCGATTGGCATGGGCGGACTTGTGGAACTCCAGTACCAGCACATGTTCAACCACAATATCGGTATCGGTGTCGGCGTGCAGGCCTCTACCCTGAAGAGCTCGGCCCTGTACAACTACGGTTACAAACAGGAAGGTCTCACCCATCCTGACAACAATCAGACCTACGACCGCAGCACCAGCTTCAACGACTGGCGCGAGGTGCAGAACATGGTTGCCCTCGACATCCCCGTGCAGCTGATGCTCCGCGCCCCTATTAACGAGAAGTGGGCCTTCCAGGGCGGCCTCGGTGTTCAGATGAGCCTTCCGATGAAGGGCACCTACAAAGCCACCGAAGGCACCTTCACCACCACCGGTTACTTCCCCTCGACCAATGTGACCTACAGCGACCTTCCCGAACACGGTTTCGAGACCGCTGAAGCCGACCAAGAGGGCGACATCAAGTTTGTCAGCAACATCGACGTGCTGGCCGACCTGGGCGCTGTGTACAATATCAACGAGACCACCGGTCTCTACATGGGCCTCTACTGCGCCTATGGTCTCAACAGCAGCATCGAGGCTTCGGATGCCCCCCTGCTGGACATCACCGACTATAACGGCACCATGGCCTCCAACTGCATTGACGGCTCCGTCAACCCCCTGATGGTGGGCCTCAAGATTGGTCTGCGTATGGGCATGGGCAAGAATGTGGACTGGAAGAAGATCAAGGCTGCCGAAGAGGCTGCCGCCAAGGCCGAACAGGAGCGTCTTGCTGCTGAGGCTGCCGCCAAGGCTGAGCAGGAGCGTCTGGAGGCTGAAGCCCGTGCCAAGGCTGAAGCCGAGGCCAAGGCTGCCGAAGCCCGCGCCAAAGCCGAGGCTGAGGCCAAAGCTGCCGCCGACTCCGTAGCCCGCGCCCACGCCGCCGAACTGGCCGCCGCCAAGGCTGCCGCCGACGCTCAGGCCGCCGAACTGGCCCGCCTGAAAGCCGAAGCCGACTCGCTGGCTCGCGCCAAGGCCGATGCCGAGGCCCGCGCCAAAGCCGAAGCCGACTCGCTGGCCCGCGCCAAGGCTGATGCCGAAGCCCGCGCCAAAGCCGAAGCCGAAGCTCGCGCCCGTGCCGAAGCCGAAGCCCGCGCCAAAGCCAAGGCCGAGCAGAAAGCTCGTGAAGAGGCCGCCTTCCTCGCTGGTTACAAGGATGTCGCCTACTTCGAGACAGGTAAGGACATGCCCATCTGGGCCGAACTTAACGAGGACTCCTGGGACAACCTGAAGGATGTGATGGATCGCTATCCCGATGTCATGGTCACCGTCACTGGTCATACCGACAATGTGGGTCAGCCCGCCAAGAACATGAAGCTCTCCCAGAGCCGCGCCGACAATATCAAGGCCATGCTCGTCAAGAAGGGTATCGCCGCCGAACGCATCCAGGCGATCGGCAAGGGTGACACCAACCCCATCGAGAGCAACAAGACCAAAGAGGGTCGTGCCAAGAACCGTCGTATTGAAATCACCATCTACCGCCAGCAGTAAGCGGAGATGCGAATAAAAGCAGCGGGGGCCGCCCCCGCTCTGTTTTTACAGGGATGCTGTCCATCCCGTTTGCAAGGCTCTTATTTCATCCCGCGGGCGGTTTTGATTTGCTCGTAGGCTTCGTTGATTTCGCGGAACTGGGCGGCGGCGTTCTTCTTCACCTCGTCGCCCATCCCCTCCACCTTGTCGGGGTGGTACTTCATGGCCAGGCGGCGGTAGGCTTTCTTGACCTCTTCGTCGGTGGCTGTGGAGGCAAGTCCCAGAATCTTGTAGGGGTCCTTGTGGCTGCCGGCGGGACGCCCCTGTTGGCTGTGGGCGTGGCCGCCCACATGGCGGGCATACATCGAGGCATAGTCGCCGGCGTTGATGCCGAAGGCGGAGGCAATCCGGTTGATGGTGGAGTTCTCGTTGGCGTCATAGGAGTTGTCGGCCATGGTCAGGCCGAACAGGAAGTCCACGATATGGTAGCGGGTGGTGTAGTCGGTATGGTACTTGATTTGCAGGCAGGCCTTCCGCACGTCGATGTGTACCTCGGGCTTGACCAGGTCGCGCAGCATGGCGAGGTAGCGTTTCCCCTTCTCCTCGTCGTAGTTCTGGGCGAAGAACTGCTTGACATAGTCCAGTTCGGACCGCCGCACCTGTCCGTCGGCTTTGAGGATGGCGGCAATCAGGATGACGAGGCAGGCCTCGATGTCGTCGTTGGAACTGTTGTTGCGGTAGGGGCCGTGGTGGGTCGAGGAGTCCTCGTCGTCGGGCTCTTCCAGCCTGCGGCGGCCGGCGTTGCCGGCAATGCCGTCGACGGCCATGCCCATGAAGAATCCCACGATGCCGCCGGGGATGCCGCTGATACAGGTGCCCAGAAGGGCGTATATCCATTTTCGGTAACTCATGGCTCAATGATGTCGATTCCCTCCAAGTCGGCCACGGTAGTGGTCACAAGGTAGCCCTCTTTCTTCAGGTCGGCCGAAGGCTCGGCGGTGGTGATGACAATCCTGTCGGACGCCACGCCCAGCTCGGTGAGGTGATGCTGCAGGATGACGTTGCGGCGGTTGTGGTTGTCCACGATGGTCGAGTCGTCGGTGGGACGGGTCTGCAGCTCCAGATGGAGGATGATGGACTCGTCCAGCTTGGCGAGGTCGGCCACCTTGTCGATTTGATAGAACTGCTCCGAGGTGAAGTCGTGTTCGTTGGGGTCAACCCCGATGAACACCTCGCCGTTGTCGCCGTTCACCAGGTCGCCCAAGGCTCGGGCGGGCGAAGTGGCCACCTTCACGAGCAGGTTCCCCAGGGTCTTCCACACCAGTTTCATGTAGTTGAAGCTGGGGTTGTCGATATTGCCCGAGATGGGCACGTCGAGAATCACCTTGTCGTCCTTGTCCTTGAGGACATAGAGGGCCGCCTTGACGGGCAGGCGCATAGCCCCCTTCACGTCCTTGCGGCGGTCGCCCACGGTGGGCTTGTAGATGTCGATGCGGTTCTGTCCGCTGAGGTTGCTGTTGCGGAGGGTGTTGTAGGAAGTGAAGCTGAAGATGCCGTCGGTGAAGGGCTGGCCGAGGTAGGCCACCATATAGGGGCTGAGGTCGGTGAGGTGCAGATTCTTGATGTTGAGGCGGATGTTCTGGTACGACTTCCAGTCAGAGATGCTTCCGTTCCAGTTCACCATGGCGGTGCCCCCGTTGGGGAGCATGGCGAAGACACGGGCGTTGTTGTTGCCGTTCATGCTGATGTCGTCGGCCTCCACGCGGATTTTGGTGACGGGGAAGACAAACTCGTCGGGCAGGGTATGGTCGGCGTAGGTGAAGTTGATGTCGCTCAGCATAAGGTGCCCCACATGCAGCATGAGGGGTGCGGCGGGCTGGTCAGGCTGGTCGGCTTGGTCCGCCTCGTCGGTCTGGTCGGAGGGCTCGGCCTCGTCAGCCTCGTCGTCCTCCACTGCCTGCGCCGTCGTCTGTTGCGGCTTGAGGAACCGCGAGAACGTGTCGCTGCTGTCGGCAAACAGCTCATAACGGGCCTGGATGCCGTCGAGGTTCACGCTGGCGATGTCGAAGAGGTTCTGGCTCAACACCATCTTGGCGAGGTCGACGTCGAGGTGGTGCAGCGATACCACCGAGGTATTGTGGTTGTCCAGCACATCCACATCGTCTATCGTGGCGTTGGCCGAGATGACCATGTCCATGATATTGCTCAGGTTGCCGTTGGCCGTGGCGTTGACTCCAAGGCGGCCGTTGATCTGTTCGATATTGGCGATGTCGGTGACGTAAGGCTTCACCTGGTTGAGGGCGAAATTGGTCAGTTTCAGTTTTGCGTTGAAGTCGTTGCTCACGGCATTGTAGGCAGCGTCGGCTTGCAGCGAGCCACCGTCGGCCAAGGCCAGCGTGAGACCGGCGTCGGTCTGCTTCTCGCCGCCGATGCAGAAGTCGGGCACCAGCAGGTTCAGGTCGTTGAAGCCCCAGTGGCTGTTGCGCTCCATGTCGGCATAATGCAGACGGCCGTTGCTGAGGCGGATATTATGCAGGTTGATGACCCAGTCCGAGGGGGTGGTGTCCTTCACCTCCACCTCGGCCGAATCGCTCTGGAAGTGCTCGATGAGGCTGGTGAAATTGAAACGGGTGCCGTTCTGAATCACCTTCACGTTGAGACCCGCCAGGGTGATGTGGCGCACATAGACCTCCTTGCCAATCAGCTTCAGCAGGCTCACCGACACGTCGAGGGTGTCAAAGCCGGCGAAGACATCCTTGCCATTGTCCTCGTAGACTGCAAGGCCCTCCACGGCGACATGCCCGGAGAAGAGGTTCAGGCCGACATGCTCCACCTGTGCCTTGCGGCCCAGCAGCTCCTCGGCATGGTTGTTGACATAGCTTTTCGCGACACTGCCGCCGAAGAGCGACACTAGCAAAAGCACAAGCAGAATAAAGGCGACGATAACGCCTACGATTATAATCGTGATTTTCAACGGTTTTTTCATGGTATGAAAATTTATAGTCAATTGCAAAAATACACAAATTAATCGAAATGGAGACAAACACATGGCGGATAAAGTGTGAAAAAATATCAACAATTTTCACATTTCCGCCCCTTACGGGCACAATTAACTTGCCCCATTGGAATTTTATGTGTATATTTGCAAAATCGTTTGAATTATAAAAACCTAAAATATTATACTGAAATGCAAAGAGATACACAGATTTTCGACCTCATTCAGAAAGAGCGTGAGCGTCAGACCAAAGGCATTGAGCTGATTGCCTCGGAGAATTTTGTCAGCGACCAGGTGATGGAAGCCATGGGCAGCGTGATGACCAACAAGTACGCCGAGGGTTATCCCGGAAAGCGTTACTATGGCGGCTGCCAGGTGGTGGACCAGAGCGAGACCATCGCCATCGAGCGTGCCAAGCAGCTCTACGGTGCCTGCTGGGCCAACGTGCAGCCCCACAGCGGTGCCCAGGCCAATATGGCCGTGTTCCTGGCATGCCTCAATGCCGGCGACACCTTCATGGGCATGGACCTCAACCATGGTGGTCACCTCAGCCACGGCAGCCCCGTCAACTTCAGCGGCCTCATGTACAAGGTGGTCGGCTATCAGGTGAAGGAAGAGACCGGCACCGTCGACTATGAAGACATGGAGAAGAAGGCCCTCGAGTTCCGTCCGAAGCTCATCATCGGCGGCGGCTCGGCCTACAGCCGTGACTGGGATTGGGATCGCATGCGTGCCATCGCCGACAAGATCGGCGCCATCCTCATGGGCGACATCAGCCACCCCAGCGGCCTCATCGCCAAGGGCTATCTGAACAACGCCGTGAAGTATTGCCATATCGTCACCACCACCACCCATAAGACCCTCCGCGGACCCCGCGGCGGTATGATCCTCATGGGTCAGGATTTCGACAACCCGTGGGGCAAGACCACCCCGAAGGGCGAAATCAAGAAGATGAGCGCCCTGCTCGACAGCGCCGTCTTCCCCGGCACCCAGGGCGGCCCGCTGGAGCATGTCATCGCCGCCAAGGCCGTCGCCCTCGGCGAGGCCCTGACCGACAGCTACGACCAGTACATCCAGCAGGTCATGAAGAACGCC
This sequence comes from uncultured Bacteroidales bacterium, assembly GCA_905234695.1. Classification (GTDB taxonomy): domain Bacteria; phylum Bacteroidota; class Bacteroidia; order Bacteroidales; family P3; genus Colimorpha. Next base: position 15,596 of record CAJOHZ010000056.1, read on the forward strand.
AAGGTGATGTGCGAAGCCTTTGTAAACAAGGGCTACAAAGTCATCAGCGGTGGCACCGACAACCACCTTATGCTCATCGACCTCCGCACCAAGTTCCCCGAGCTGACCGGTAAGGAAGC
>CAJOHZ010000056.1:15721-22120 GCA_905234695.1 uncultured Bacteroidales bacterium
CGACATCACGGTGAACAAGAACATGGTGCCCTTCGACAGCCGCAGCGCCTTCAAGACCAGCGGTCTGCGCGTCGGAACGCCCGCCATCACCACCCGTGGTCTGAAAGAAGGCGACATGCAGGTGATTGTGGACATGATTGACACCGTTCTCTGCAACCCGACCGACGAGGCCGTCCGCGCTCGTATCATCGGCCAGGTCAACGAGATGATGCAGAATCGTCCCCTCTTCGCCTGGTAAGAAAAACCGAGTAGATAGTCCGGCTTGTCAGATTTGTCCGACAAGTCGGACTTCTTTTTATCCCCATGGCACTAATCAAATCATACAAAGGCATGTCTCCCCGCTGGGGCAAGGACTGCTATTTCAGCGAGAACGCCACGCTGGTGGGCGACGTGACGCTGGGCGACGAGTGCTCGGTGTGGTTCAATGCCGTGGTGCGCGGCGACGTGGTGCTCATCACCATCGGCGACCGCACCAACGTGCAGGACGGCTCCTGCATACATGTGACGCACGAGACAGGCCCCACGCATATCGGTAGCGACGTCACCATCGGCCATAATGTCACCTTCATGCCTGCACCATCCGCGACGGCGCCCTCATCGGCATGGGTGCCACCCTGCTCGACGACTGCGAGGTAGGGGAGGGCTCCATCGTCGCCGCCGGCGCCCTGGTGCTGCAAGGCACCAAGATTCCGCCTCACGAAATCTGGGGCGGCGTCCCCGCCCGATACATCAAGCCCACCCGCCCCGGCCAGACCGATAACGTGGCGCATTATGTAGAGTATGCCAAAGAATACATGAAAGAGCTGTAATTACGTAAGTTCTGCGGAGAATAATTGTTTTTTCTCCGCATATCCGTATTGTTGCCTTCTTGGTGAGCTCTTTGTGCCTTCTTGGAGGGCTCTTTGTTCCAATGCCAGAATCACTACAAAAAGAAGGGAGTAAAGCCTTGCTGGTTTTGCTCCCCTTTTTTATACCCATTCGTTTCACCTATTGCCTTGATGGTGACAAAAGGATCCTTCGACGATGTCTCGACAGTCTTTCGGCTTTTTTTGGGGAGGGGGCATAAATCTCCTGGAGAAAATGACGAAAATAAATATTTTTTACAATTTTCGTCATTAGTAGGTAGCGTTCTCCGTACATTCTGTCCTGAAATAATATAAAAAGACATGTTGTTCGGCTTCTGCTTAATATGTTTTCGTATATTATACTGTATGGCATAATGCCATACAGTATAATCGTATAGTAATTATTATCAAGTGTTTGTGATTGTATGATGTAAATTAATTTGTCCATTCAAAAAAAAATATGTACTTTTGCACTGAAAAAATAAAACAACATGAATCCATTCAGCTATGGTACTATTGTACGGGGCGATGCTTTCTTCGACCGTAGGAAAGAGACAGATTTGTTAACTTCCACTCTTACCGGGGGTAACAATGTTGTACTGTTTGCCCCTCGCAGATATGGTAAAACGTCGCTAGTCTTTCGCGTAATGGACCGCTTGGAGGAACAAGGTATTCCTTGTCTTTATATAGACCTAATGTCAGCATTCTCCTTGGATCGATTGGCAGAACTAGTGATTGAGGCAGCCCGAAAGAAACAGAAAAAAATAGAAAACTTTGCCCAGGATTTGACCAACTGGGTTAAAAGAATTCGACCAACTCTCGAATTTAGTGTTGACGGATCACCTAAATTATCTATAGACTTTTCCGAAAGTCATATCTCCCAGAATACCCTTTCGCAAGTGTTCAATATACCAGAGCAGATGGCAAAGCAGCAAGGCCACGTGGTCGTAGTGCTGGATGAGTTCCAAGAAATAACACGCTTCGGTAAAGAGGGTGTCGAAGGACTGTTGCGTTCTGTTATTCAGCAGCAGCAAGGGGTCAGCTACCTCTTTCTTGGTAGTAAGACGCACATGATGTCACAGATGTTTGAGAACAAGAAACGTCCTTTTTTCAACACAGGCATACACGTACAAATTGGTCCACTGCCCGTGGATGAAACAATAGATTTTTTGCGACAACGTTTCGGAAAGGACAATATTACGCTTAGCGATGACGAAGCCAAATACTTGATACAATGTGCTGCGGAGATTCCCTATTACATCCAGCTTTTGGCCTCTTTTATCTGGCAACGCACTATTACAAAAAAGAAGAGCATAACGATGGAGGATATCGACAATAGTGTACAGGATATCATCGACCTCAAAGGTGATTTCTATTTCGAACAGTTCAACCGTTACGCTACTGGGCAGAAACAACTGATGAGAGCATTGGCGAAAAGCGGGGAGCATATATTTTCTACCGAATACGTCCGCAATAACAAACTAAACACCCCGTCCTCGGTACAGAAAAATATCATGACCCTACTTGAAGACGGCATCGCCGATAAAACCGGTAGCACCTATTTCATCAGCGACCCGTTCTTCCGCAGATATTTGCAGGGTCTATGACATCTTTGGAATTTGCGGAAAATAAGCGAATTATCCTCTGCACATCCGTGTTGTTGCCTTCGTGGTGAGTTCTTTGTGCCTTCTTGGAGGGCTCTTTGTGCCAATACCAGAATCACCACAAAAAGAGGGGAGCAAAGCCTTACTGGTTTTGCTCCCCATTTACTCCCTTTCGTTTCACCTATTGCCTCGGTATACGGTGACAATATGGTAACAGTATCCATTCAATACATTTACTCAATGGCGGCGCATTTTTTTTGTCATAAAGGAACCAGACAATATAAAACAGTGCCGAGCAAAGTGGAGCGGTGAGAGTAACCAACCAATCGAAAACGACATATATGTCACCGTAATAATAGCGTTGGTGATAGATGATTGCGGTAACAAGAGTAGCCAACAGTGAGAAGAATAGGACGGACAAGAAGATGATGTAGAACAGCCTACTTTTTTTACCGGAAAAGAGGTCTGTCACCATCAGCGTGACGCAATAGACGGCTGAGAGGAATCCTACGGCTTCAACCCACCACTTAACATTTAATGACCAAAGAATGAAAGAAACCAAAAACAGTCCAGCCATCACTAAAGCCACCAATGTCTGCCATTTTTCCGCAAGATATTTGAAGCAAGGTAGTAATAGAGCGACGATGCAGAATCCGATGAGGGCATCAACCAACCGATAAAAACAATTAGACGGACGGAAAAACAGCTGACAGACTATCCAAGAGGGTTCATGTTGAGTGTGTGTATCTGACATGCCAATAGGCAAAAATTGAGGAAAGAAATTCCTGAATAATTTGCCCATGGCAGGCTGACTGAATATCAGCACACCAATTACCAATGTCATAACGAGTAGTGGCAGCGAACTCAGTGGTATCCACTTGCTGAACAAAAGCCATACAATACCAGTTAGGCATAGTGCCACACACACAACCAAAAGGAATTCCCATTGCAAAACAAATGCTGCCAATCCAATTAGTCCCACTATAGGAAATACCATTTCAATCTTTTTCATACATTTGTCATTTTTTGAATTATCATTAAGACAGTTCAATAATTAACATATATTCAATTACATTTTGATACTAATAGTTAATTTGCTAATTTCATCAACAATTGTTTTGCAAAAACTAGTCAATTCAACTAACTCTTCGATACAGCACCATTCGAATAAGCTGTGTTCTGCCTGTTGACCGCTGTAAATGCAGGGGCCTCCCGGCAATCCTTGTGCAACCATCATGGCTCCAGTGGTTCCTGCGCGGAGTTCTACGGGTTCCATTCGTATACCTGTCTTTGCCACCGCCTGTTTAATTACCTCAATTGTTTTGGGATGCATGCTGTATGCCACATTGTCATATTGCAGGGCTTTGTTCTCCAACTGGATCTCCACATTAGGAAATGCCTCAAGTGTTTTCTTTGTCGCGTTGTCAAAGCATCTAGCATAACGCGCCCCATCATCCTTGTCAAAGTAACGGATACGGAAAGAAATCCGATAGTCCTGACCTCCATTGAGGGTGTCGCCTGCATAGCAGTGTATGTAGCCTTGTTTCCCCTCCGAATTGGAAGGATGGGTGTCAGGAGGCAGCTGCCCTATAAAGTAGGCCATAGCTGTGCGAGCATCGGCATAACCGTTAGCCTTACCGTTTGATGGGTGAGCAAGATTGCCTTTAAAAAGATAGGTACGTCCTTCGGCGGTGAAATTAGCAACGCTGAATTGTCCATAGTCGCCGCCATCAACATCAATAAGCATATCGGGAACCTTATCGAAATATGACAAATTCATGCACACCGCTGCCATTCCGATATCTTCATTTTGGCTAAAGCAAAAGTATACGTCGCCATGTTTGAATTTTTTGTCGTTGAGCATTTGCTCAATGAGGGTGACTAGTATGGCACAGCCAGTCTTGCAGTCGGCACCTGTCAGTGTTGTACCATCTGAAGTCACGATAGTCTTTCCCACGAGGTCTTTCAAATGTAATCCTTGCTTGGATGTAGGACTCAATATCAAGCCATGCCCGAGGGCAATATCTCCACCATCGTAATTGCGATGCACTTGCGGATTGATGCCTTTGCCATTTGCTTCAGGAGTGACATCAAGGTGCGCCATAAACATCACCGACGGGACTTTCTTTTTCATGTTAGATGGTACTTTAGCGTAGATGTAATAGTCTGGCGACATTTTGACTTCCACGCCTTTCCCAAATGCCTTTATCTCATTGAAGATAAAGGTGGCCATCTGTTTCTGACCTTCTTGTACGGGGAACGCGTCAGGTCCATCTTCAGGCATCGGATACTGAGACTGTGACTCAATCTTGACGTATGACAGGTAGCGGTTGAGCATACGCTCGGTGGCATTGTTTTGGGCAAAAGCGCTGCTTGCCAATGCACAAAATAGCAAAGTGATGATTATTTGTTTCTTCATGATTGTGTTTTTATGGTTATTGTTATTATGTTCTATTTGCGAAATAATTGTTCGAATACCGCTGAAGGCATCGGATTGCGGGAGACAATGATAAGTGCGGCGTAGCGTCCGTCTGCGGAATAACCAATGCATATATCCGATTCTTTGCCATCAACGTCGGTTGACTCCCACCCTATCATCCGTCCGCCATTCAACAGAGTGGCGACATCAGACCGAAGGTAACATTTCAACAATGAGGTCATAGGCACCTTCATACCATAGCCACGACAATAATTGCGAAAATCCGAGTCGTTGTCGAACCCATAATTGTCCGGATAATAGCTGGTGAACTCCACACCCGGCAACATTGTACAAAGTCTTTCCCTCAAGAGTTCTCTTTTGTCATGATAGAATGTCCACCCAAGTTCTGTCATTGCCACCGGTGAGTGAATCCGCATGGCCTGCATAACGGGGAGGCTGTCGCAAGGAAGACCCGTGTAAGGGTCAATGGGAACGTGAGAATCCGCGATTCGACATCCGTCATAATCCTTGTCGCCAATGCGTAACATCAGGGTAGAGGTATCGATCGCCTCACCCAAAGAAGCCAGCATGACCGGGAACATGAGGTCGCCAGGCGTAATAGCTATTTTGTCGTTCGGTGTGGCACCGCCCTCGTTGCCAACAATGCTGTTGGCAACCAAGCGCCCAGAGCTGTCTATAACCATGATGCGCAACATTGACGCAGAATCTGTAAAAACATGCCCAATGGAATCAATTCTGGCTGAAAGTTCACCGTCCATTTCTTTGGCAGTGGAATCTGAGTTTTGACCGCAACCCATAGTGAGAAGCAGTAGCAATGCATAAAGCAAGCATCTTGTTTTCATTGTATATCGCATTTGTAAATTATTATTGCATTAAAAAAACATACATCCACATCCGTCTGCGAAAGGGATATAAGGTTCATCCACTGTAAAATCAACGAATTGTTTCTTTACATAAGGAAGGCAATATAGAACCCACTCCATCCGATGCCTGATCTTTCCTTCATCTTCTTTATATGTACACACCGTAATACTCACATGGAATTCTTTTTCATTCTCTGTTATTTTAAAATTATTATAATCGTACCATTGTCTATACTCCTGAATCGAATATCCCTTTAACAACTTGTCTTTGCGAAGAATTTCGCACAATGTATCTGCAAGTTCTTTATGGTTCATCCCCATTTCTGTTTTCGAGTAACTCTCAGTTGCTTCAATATCAGTACGCGTAGTATCCTGTTCTTTTTTTTGCACACTTGGCATAGGCAACTGATGTAGTGAATAGTTGTTACTCGGCATGATTTTGTCCCTCAATGCAGACAACACAGCCCCTTGCAATAAAAAATATAAAAAAGACATGGCTATTATTTGTTATTGATTATTTCTTCAATTTTTTTTCTAACAGATGGATTATCATTGCTGTCCACTAAAAATCAGTGAAAGTTCTTTGAAATTATTGTGAGTTAATTAATTGCAGAGGTTTTTCGAGAGAACGGATTTGAATTTGTATC
>CAJOHZ010000057.1 GCA_905234695.1 uncultured Bacteroidales bacterium
CCGTCAGGAAACGGAGGAGCAGTCCTTTCAGCGGTAAATACCTATCACTTTCCAGAGATTCCTTTTTCAATAGTTCCGTTAAGTCGTGCGCCAGCATTTGACTGCTTATCGGGTCCATAGCGGCGGTCAAGAGAAGTATTTCAGCTGTGCCAGGCATTATTGTCGCAGTACCAGGTTCCCATAGCCGATCTAAAAACGGGGCAAGTGGACGCTCACCCTGGTGATAGTCCTCATAGCAATGCCGATCTACTGCGTAAGCGGAGAAGTATTCCCAGAATACCCGGTGCTGAAAACCATAGACGGCTTTCTCCGGTCCACTCCACAACAGAAGAGCATTTTTGTCATCAATAAGCCGAAGGAAATCATCTTCTGAGACATCCCGGTTGCGGAAGACCAAGTACTCTCGCCCTTCTCGGATACGTTCCAGAAGCGCAATCAAATCCGACTTCGATACTTCGTAGGTTCCTCGTAGAGAAAATGCAATGAATGAGAGCTGATAGCGTGTCTCCTCCAAATCTAGCGGACACCGTAACTGCGTACCTGCAGCCCAGCGTTCCAGCAAAAGACTGGAAGCCGCCTCATACAGTGACACCGGCGTATCAGGTAACCAACCCTCATGGTTCTCACGGACCAGCAACATTAGTGTCAGCATCAAGGGGTTTTCCGCAAGGGATGCAGTATGTTTCTGTCGAATTATGGCTTCAGCCAAGCGCAGACCCTCATCCTCACTGTCGCCATCAGCTACAAACCATTTCTTACACAGCCCCCTTACATCGTCTTTCACCAGAGAAGCCAGACGATACACGGAAAAATCCTTTAAGTCCTCACAAAGTTCCCATCTATTATCGTTCTCATTCCATTTTCCCCAATCCTTAAGATTGGAGAATCCGCTGTCTCGAAGGGTAAGAATCAGATTTGCTTTATTGTATTCCGTAAGAAAGGACTTCAGTCTGTAGAACAGACTTTCCCGTAGCTTTGCGTCCAAAATCTCATCCAGCCCATCAATAAGAAACAAAGCTGTGCCTTTCCTGGTGTGTTCCTCCACCAGTTCCAAAAAGGACATAGCACCGTAATCCGACGTATCATCAGATTCCTCGTCCAGTCCGGCCTGCTGGCCTGCAAACTTCACAGCCGCCCTCAAGAAAGCAGGAAAATCATGACCGTTATCCACCTGCTGTTCTTCATGGCTTCGGAAGTCGCTGGCCCGCAGCCAGATGGCGCAGTGCAGCAGGGCGTTGTAGAACCGTGCATGGCCCCCTGTGAAGTAGTGGCTCACGAAGATGGCCATGGCGTTGTAGAAGGTGTACACATAGTTCATGCTGCCCCGTTTGGTGCTCTCGCCTTTGTAGTGGATGATGCGCGCCTCGGGGTAGTAATAGTTCTGGTAACCCGCCAACTTGATGCGCCACGAGAAGTCGATATCCTCGCCATACATGAAGTAGGATTCGTCGAGCAGGCCCGTCTTTTCGAGGGCCTCCCGGCGCACCATCATGAAGGCACCCGGAAGGATGTCCACGGGGTTGGTGTCGTCGTCGCCCAGATGTCCCATGTAGTATGCCGCCACGCGGCGCGAGTGGGGGAAGAGCCTGATGAGGCCGCTCACCTTGTAGAATGCGGCGGCAGGGGTGGGGAAGCCCCGTTTGCTCTCTTTCAGGAAACGACCTTCGCCGTTAATCATTTTCACGCTGAGGCCGCCGCAGTCGGGATGCGACAGGAAGAACCCCACACACTTGGCAAAGGTGTCGCGCTCCACCACTGTGTCGGGGTTGAGAAGCAAAATAAATTGAGAATTGAAAATTGAGAATTGAGAATTGTTAGGGTTCGGCAGCGAACTTTCAACTTTCAATTTTGAATTTTCAATTTCCCGCAACGCTTGGTTGTTGGCGGTGGCGAACCCCACGTTCTCGCGGTTGGCGATAAGGTGTACCTGTGGGAACTTCTGCCGCACCATCTCCACCGAGCTGTCCACCGAGGCGTTGTCGACCACATAGACCTCCAGCTCCAGCGGGTCCTGACACTCTCCCTCAAGCTGCAGGTCGGAACGGAACACCGATTCCAGACACTGCTCAAGGAAGTACCTGACGTTGTAATTGACGATGACTATGCTGAGAGTCACTGTTCCTGCTTCTTGCGTGCGCGGTTTTTCTTGGTGATGGTGTTCTCTATGACGGCCATGGCCTGGCTGAGGGTCAACTTCAGCGGGTCAAGGTTCTTGGGCAGGCGGAAGTTCTCGTTGCGGTAGGTCAGGTAAGGACCGTAGCGGCCGATGTTCGAGCTCACCGACTCGCCTTCGTGGAGGCCGATGATATGAGGGTACAGGTCGCGCAGGCGGTCCTTTTCGGCCTCAGCCTCGCGTTTGAGGTTGATGAGTTCAATGCAGCGCTCCAGGTCCACCTCGTAGGGGTCGTCGTTCTTGGAGAGCGAATAGAATTTGTTGTCCATCCGCACGTAGGGGCCGAACTTGCCGATGCTTACAATCACATCCTTCCCTTCGTACTGGCCCACGGTGCGGGGCAGTTCGAACAGGGCCAGCGCCTCTTCGAGGGTGATGGACTCGATGCTTTGGCCTTTCTTCATACTGGCGAACTTTGGCTTCTCCTCGTTGCTGGTGTCGCCCATCTGTACCAGGGTGCCGTAGCGGCCAATCTTGGCATACACGTTCTTGCCTGTCTTGGGGTCGGTGCCTATCAAGCGGTTTCCGCTGGTGCGGTGGCTGTTCTGCTGGGTTTGGCGGATGTTCTTGTGGAACGGCACGTAGAATTTGTCGATGACTTTGCGCCATTGCTTCTTGCCGGCGGCAATATCGTCGAAATCCTTTTCCACCGTGGCGGTGAAGTTATAGTCGATGATGTCGGTGAAGTGTTCCATGAGGAAGGTGTTGACCACGCTTCCAATGTCGGTGGGGAACAGCTTGCCCTTCTCCGAGCCGCATTTCTCGATGCGGGTGGAAGTGGTGACGGTGTCGTCTTTAAGGGTGATGAGGGCGAGGGACACCTCCTGCGGCTCTCGGTCCTCCTTGATGACGTATTCGCGTTTGAGGATGGTGCTGATGGTGGGGGCATAGGTGGAGGGTCGGCCGATGCCGAGGTCTTCCAGTTTTTTCACCAGGCTGGCCTCGGTGTAGCGGGGGGCATGCTGTGTGTGGTGCTCGGCGGCTTCGGCGCAGTCGAGTCCCAGCAGCATCCCTTCCACCAGTTTCGGCAGGGCGCGGCCGCCGTTGAGATCCTCTTCGGGTTCGTCGTCGGTCGATTCCATGTACACTTTCAAGAAACCGTCGAAACGCACCTGTTCGCCCTGGCAGACGAATTTCTCCTGATGTCCGCTCACGGAGATGTCCACAATGGTGCGCTCAATGTCGGCATCGGCCATCTGAGAGGCGATGGCACGCTTCCAGATAAGCTCGTACAGCCTGCGCTGGGCGGTGTCGGCATTGATGGTGTGGTTGTCCATATAGGTGGGGCGGATAGCCTCGTGGGCTTCCTGTGCGCCTTTGGTCTTGGTCTGGTAGCGGCGGGTCTTGACGTAGCTCTCGCCGTAGAGTTTGCTGATTTCGTCCTTGGCCATGCCCAGCGCCAGGTCCGAGAGGTTGACGCTGTCGGTACGCATGTAGGTAATAAATCCGCTTTCGTACAGCTGCTGTGCAATCTGCATGGTTCGTGCCACGCTGAATCCCAGTTTGCGGCTGGCCTCCTGTTGCAGGGTCGAGGTGGTGAAGGGGGGCGCAGGGGTGCGTTTGGCGGGCTTGGTGTCGATGGTCTGCACCTTGAACGAGCATCCGATAAGGCTCTTGAGGAATGCCTCCGCCTCTTCGCGGGTGTCGTAGCGGCGGCTCAACTCGGCGGTCACTTGGGTGCGGCCGTTGGCCGGATGCAGCTGTGCTGTGACGCGGTAGTAGCTCTGGCTGACGAAATTCTTGATTTCGTTCTCGCGCTCCACAATGAGGCGTACCGCCACGCTCTGCACGCGGCCGGCGCTCAGCGCGGGCTTGATTTTGGCCCACAGGATGGGGCTGATTTCATAACCCACCAGACGGTCCAGCACACGGCGTGCCTGCTGGGCGTCCACCAGATTCATGTCGATGCCGCGCGGATGCTCGATGGCGTACAGGATGGCGTTCTTGGTAATCTCGTTGAACACGATACGCTTCGTGCTTTCGGGGTTGAGTTTCAGCGTCTCCTGCAGGTGCCATGCGATGGCCTCTCCCTCGCGGTCCTCATCGGATGCGAGCCACACCTGTTCCGAATCCTTCACCGCTTTCTTCAGTTCGGATACCAGTTTGTGCTTGTCGTCCGAAATCTGGTACTCGGGTTCGTACTGGTTTTCGATGTCGATGCTCATCTCCTTCTTGGCCAGGTCGCGGATGTGACCGTAACTCGATTTGACCACATAATCCTTTCCGAGGAACTTTTCGATGGTCTTTGCTTTGGCTGGAGACTCTACTATGACTAAATTCTTCATATATGTATTTTTTTTGTTTTCTGTTGGTTTGCATTAATATATATAATATATTGTATGCTCTATCCGATGTGCAAAGTAACACTTTTTTTTTGACATAGACAATTTTTATTATTTTTTCACACAATTTTCCCACCCCGCTCCCAGTCCGCTCTCGGTGCGCCTTTTATGTGGTTTTTATGCGCCTTTGGTATGCCTTTTACCCTTATCTTACGCATACCCAGGACTTCTCCCACACTTCTCCCCTACATACGTTGGAGAAGTGTAGGAGAAGTGTAGGAGAAACGTTGGAGAAGAACCGAAGGAACAGCGAAAGAACATAAGCGTCACATAAGGGCCACACCGATGAACGGGTGGTGGATAGCTCGATGCTTTTCCCACTGCTACCAGGCGAGGCCTTTTTTCACTAGCCAGGCTTGGGCTTCTTTGTCGCCCAGACGGGCGGCTTTCTTGTAGGCCGACTGCTGCTTGTGTTCGCCTTTCTTCTGCTTGCCGTACAGTTGTGCCAAGAACATGTAGGTCTCGGGGTCGGTATTGCAGAGTTTGGTGGCACGGATGAAACTCTGGGTGGCTTTGTCCAGTTGCCCCCATTCGATATAGGCTTTGCCGATGTATTTGTAGGCGTCGGCATTGTTGGGGTCGATATTGAGTACACGGCGGTGGTAGGCGATGGCGCGGTCGTAGTGGCCCTGCTCGCAGTATAGGGTGCCGATGCGGTTGAGGGTGGGGGTGTGCAGGCTGTCGGCCGTCAGGATGCGGTTGTAGCACTCCAGTGCCTTGGGGAAGTCGCTTTTCATGCGGTAGGCGTGGGCCAGGATGGTGTAGAGCCGTATGTGGTTGGGATGGTGTTGCAGCCCCTGTTTGACCATTCGTATGGCGGATTCCTGGCTGTTGCGCTGACAGTAGATGACGCTGAGGTTGTAGTAGGCGTCGGCCAGGGTGTTGTCCAGTTCGATGGCTTTCTTGAAATGGCGCATGGCTTCGTTGTCGTTGCCTTTGCGGTAGAGGATGTAGCCCATCACGTTCTCGGCGCGGGCGTATTTGGGATTGGCTTTCAAGGCTCGGTTGGCCCATGAGGTGGCTTTGATGTGCTGGTCGCGTTCGGTCTCCACGTATGCCATCACGGTCATGGCCAAGGCCGAGGTGGTGTCGAGTTCCACCGCGCGGGCGGCGCAGATGGCGGCGCTGTCGGGCATATGCATCTGCAGCAGGCACAGGGCCAGATGGGCCTGCCCTTCTGAGCGGTGGCTCTGGGCCAGCAGGGCGGCGGCTTCGGGGTAGTATTCTTTCTGTTCCAGCAGGATACCCAGTCGGGTACGGGCTTCATCGGCGGTGTCGCCCCCATCGGCTTGCAGGGCGTTGCGGTAGTGGCGTTCGGCCAAATCGGTCAGTCCCATCTGTTCGGCGTTGCGGCCTTTCTCGGTCAGCTGCGCGGCATTCTGTGCCGTGGCCGTCAGGGCGGCCGTCAGCAGCATGAGCAGTATCAGTAGTGATGTTTTTTGCATAACGGTTATAGTAACGCCCCTGCCGCGTTTTTATTGTGTGCCCACCACGGTTGGCTCGGCTATAGATTCAACCTCGAAGTGCAACACTGTTGTGCAAAGATAGCAAGAATATTTGTTTAGGGGAAGAAAAGTTCAAAAGTTTTCTAGGGCGGAGATTC
>CAJOHZ010000058.1 GCA_905234695.1 uncultured Bacteroidales bacterium
GGCACATCCTGACGGCTTGTATCCGTTCCTCTATCGTGTGTCTTTTCCTCATAATAAAACCCCGAAAGTTTTTTGTCCAACTTTCGGGGTTCATTACATGGAGGCCACCCCTTTTGTATTTCCTTTTGACTATCAGTTGCCGAAGGTGGCCACGCCTGCACCACAGCCGACGGAAGGTCCCAACACCTTGTACAACTCGTGCTGCACCTGCGTGCGGATATTCATCTGCGCCAGTTTATTGGGAGAAGCCTTCGGATGCACACGGTTGGAGAGGAAGAGATAGACCAGCTTATACTCGGGGTCCACCCACACCATCGTGCCGGTGAAACCCGTATGGCCGAAACTCTCCTGCGAGGCCTCGGCACAGGCGGTGCTCTCCTCGCCGCTCAGCAACGGTTTGTCGAATCCCAGTCCGCGGCGGCAGCCGGTACGGGCGTAGGAACGGCTGTTGAAAAGGGCGATGGTCTGCTCCTTGAGCAGCCGACGGCCGTCGTACACGCCGCCGTCGAGGAGCATCTGCAACAGCTTGGCCACATCGGAGGCATTGCTGAAAAGGCCCGCATGACCCGACACGCCGCCCATGGCATAGGCGTTGGGGTCGTGGACACTGCCCTGCACGATGCAGTGGCGATAGTAGTTGTCGGCCTCCGTCGGCGCGATAGAGAGGCTGTCGATGCCGTTCTCCACGGGATTGAAATGAGTATGGCAAAGGCCCATGGGCTCATAGAAATGCTGCTGCACAAAGATATCGAGCGTCTGGCCGGAGACATAGCGCACCATATCGCCCAGAAGTATGAAACCAAGGTCGCTATAGACATACCGCCCCGTCGTCTGCAACGGCGTGGCGGCCACCTGCTCGATGACATCCATATAGGGGGTGTTGCTGAAACGGGCAGTCTTCCAATAGGCGTCAAAGTCTTTCAACCCCGCCACATGGCTCAGCGCCTGCCGGATGGTGATTTTCTCCTTGTCGGTACGCTTGAGGTACGGGAGGTAGCGGCTCAGAGGGTCGTCGAGGCGCACTTTCTCGGCCTCCACAAGCTTCATCACCGCCAAGGTGGTGGCCAGCATCTTGGTGACCGAGGCAAGGTCGTAGACCGTCTCGTCGGTCACCGCTGGAGCCCCGGGGGCGTATGTCAGACGGCCATAGTTGCGGTGGAAGAGGATCTGCCCGTCGTGCAGGGCCATCACCTGGCAGCCCGGATAGGCCTGGCGGGCGATGCCGTCTTGCACGATGCTGTCAATCTTCGTCTCGGTGGCCGCCCGCAGGGCGTTGACGATGGCGGCGCAGCGCAGGCTGTCGGCACGGTCGGGGATGCGCCAGCGGTCGGGTTCCATCTGGGCACAGCCGTGATTGTATTTCGCCCGCAGCACCCTGCAGCAACGCATCTCGATGAGGTGGCGCAGGTCGTCGTCGTTCTCGGCGGCACGGACAATGGTGCGGATGGCGACAGGCACATCGGGCGGAAGCAACAGGAGGTCGCTGCCCGCCAGCAGGGCTTCATATTCCCCCTGCCCGTCGGCATAGTATTTCGTCACGCCTTTCATATCCAGCCCGTCAGTAATCACCATCCCTTGGAAGCCCATACGCTGCCGCAGCAGCCCGTTGACCACGTTGGCCGAGAGGGAGGAGGGCCGGTGGGGTTCGGTCTCGTAGGCGGAGATATGCAGGTGGGCGGTCATCACCCCCTCGACACCCGCCTCGATAAGGCGTGCAAAGGGGACTAGCTCAACGCTGTCAAGATGGGCACGGCTGTGACGGATGACGGGAAGGTCGAAATGGCTGTCGGCATCGGTGTCGCCATGGCCGGGGAAATGCTTGGCCACGGCCATGACCCCCTGCGACTGCTGGCCCCGCATGAACTGGATGGCCAACTGGGCCACCCGCTCGGGGTCGCTGCCGAAGGAGCGGGTGCCGATGACCGGGTTGGCAGGGTTGCTGTTGACATCGGCCACCGGCGCGAAATTGACATGGATGCCCATATTGCGGCACTCACGCCCGATTTCCGCCCCCATCATATACACCAGCGTGTCCATCTCTTGGGGCAAGAGCCCGAAACGGGCGTTGCGCGGGAACGAATAGCAGTCCTTGAGACGCATCCCCATCCCCCACTCCGCGTCAATGCAGACCAGCAGCGGCACACAACTCACCGACTGGAAACGGCGTATCATCGGGAGCGTCTGCTCCGCGGTGCCGACGAAGAAACAGACTCCGCCGACCTCCGTCTGCTGGATGAGCTGGCAGAAGTTGTCGAGGGCTTTTTCGTCCATATTCAGCGGCACACGGATGATCATCAGCTGCGCCACCTGCTGCTCCAGCGACATAGTGGCCATCACCGAGTCGACCCATGCGGTGGCGATGTCGCGGTAATGGGCGGTGGAGTTCATGCTCCCGAGGGACGACGTACGAGAGGGCTGTGCCTGAAGGTGGAGCGCCAGCCCCACAGCACACAACAAAAGGAAGGTTTTCTTCATAAGCAAGAAGAGTTCAAGCGTTCAACAGTTCTACAATTCAACAGTTCAACAATTCAACATCTATTTAAGCCAGTTGCGCGGGTTGAGAGCGTTCTCGCCGCACCACACCTGGAAGCTGAACTCGGAGGTCTTGTCGTCGCCCACGGCCACCGTGCCGAGAGCCTGGCCGGCAGTGACCTTCGCCCCTTGGGCGACAGAGACGTTGCCAAGGCCCGCATAGACGGTGATATAGGCTCCGTGGCGCACCAGTACGCCCTTGGTGTCGTAGGGGGTGGTGAACACACGCGACACCGTGCCGGCACAGACGGCCTGCACCTTGGCACCGGGCGTGCAGACAAGGTCGATACCATAGTTGCGGTTCTGGCCGCCCGAGGCATGGGTGTAGAGGCCATACTCGCGGGCGACAGACTTGTAGTATACCGGCCACGGCATACGACCCTTCGCCGCCACGAAATCGGCCGAGGCGGCGTCCGTCGGGGTGACAGTGCTGGCGGTCTTTCCGGTCGGCACATTGACCTTGCCGCTCTTGTCGGCACCTCCCTTCTTGGCCGACTTGGCCACCTCCTCGTTGATGAGTTTCTGTATCTGCGCCTGCAGGTTGCGTTTCTGCTGCTCCTTCTTGCTGATTTTGTTGCGCAGGTCGCGCTCCTGCTGCTGGCTGGTGGTGAGGTTCTGCTGCTGTTGCTTCTGCTCGCGTGCGAGGGCTTCCTTCTGCCGCCGCTCCTGCGCCAGCAGGGAGCTCTTCTCGTTCCGCTGCCGCTGCAAGTCGAGCGACATGTCCTCGAACTTGCGTTCCTTGCGCGAAATCATGGTGGCTTGGTACTTCCGGTAGCGGGAATACTCCCGGAAATATTTCATCTTCAGATAAGTGTAGTTATACGAACGGCTGTCGAACAGCAGCGCGAGGGCGGTGGCATTCGGCTGAAGGCCGTAGAGGGTGCGCACCACCTTGGCATATTCGGCCTTCATGCTGTCGATTTGGTTACGCATCAGCGTGAGCGAATCCTGGGTGCGCCCAATCTGCCCGTCGAGGAGCGTCATCTGCCCGTTGATATTGGATATAAGACGGTTGCGCTCATCGATACGTTTGTTTAGAAGATTAATCTGGGCGGTGGACTTCTTGCTGGACGACTTGGCCTTGCTGAGCTCCGTGTTCAGGCGGGCAATCTCTTTCTCGATAAGCGATTTCTCCTTCTCCAGCTGGCGCTTGGTCTGGCCACAGGCGGAGCCGGCGGTCATGACAGGGAGTAACAACAACAGAAGTGCGGCCGCTACAAGACGGCGACCCGTGACACAAATGTCACATTTAGAACATCTAGCAGAATTCATACGGGCATATCTTTCCATTACAAAGATACACACTTCCGCCCGATTGCTCCCCCCAGCCCCGAAAGAAAAGCCAACAACCAATTGTGAATACCCGGTTATAGTGATTAGTGACCGGCGAACCGCCGGAGGTGATGAGTGATGAGTGACTAGTGATGAGTGACTAGTGATGAGCAACCAGTGATGCGTGAATTTTTTTAGTTTTTACCTTTTAGTTTTTAGTTTTAATCTTCTCCTTGTCGTCTCTCGGAGTGGCTTTTATGTTCCTTTTTCTTTCCTTTTACTCTTATCTTGCACATACCCAGCACTTTTCCCACACTTCTCCTAAGATACGTTAGAGAAGTGTTAGAGAAATGTTAGAGAAGCGTTAGAGAAGGACCGAAGGAACAGCGAAAGAACATAAGCGTCACATAAGGACCACACCGAAGTCACTCCCTTGTCACCCGGTGACCGGGAAATGGTGTAAAATGTCATGTAACTGGCAGAAAGCAAAGGTCACGTTACATGTCATCAAGTGAGAGGGCGCGGTATTCCACCTGCCAGCGACGGTGTTTGGTCACAATGGCGCAGGCTTTCTCGCGTAGTAGGTTGAGATCGATACGTTTTGCTTGCCGCTTACATTCGGCGATGACGAGCCTCTTGTCGGACTCGTCGACAGCTATGAGATCTATCTCGTCGGCATCCCGATGCCAGTAGTTGCTTACAATGTTGTAGATACCCGTTTCGGCATACTGCTGGCGGAAATAGCGTTCCATGATGAATCCCGAAAAGGTGTTGTAGTCGGCCTGCACTTTGGCCCGCACATAGTCCATGTTGTCTATCTCCACTGCACTGCGGTATTTATGGACAAAACGGAACCAGAAGGTGAGGAAGTTGTCGAGCAGGTAATAACGCACATCCCTTGTCCCCTCAGGTTGCTGCCATGGACGCTGGCGAGCGATGAGGTTGTAGGTCTTCTCCAGTTTGTCGAGGTAGCCACACGGAGAGATTGCTGGTGGAATAATCCGCTGTTGGGCAACCAAGCAGGAAATATTGTGTTGCTGTGCGACAGCGACACAATAAATCGGGCTGTGCTACGTTTGTATCCGTACAAAGTATATCCGACATGAACATATTGGTTACCGGCGGGGCCGGATTTATCGGCTCCCACACATTGATTGAACTGTACAAGGCTGGGCATACCGCCGTGGTGGTGGACAACCTCAGCAACAGCAACCCCGAAGCCCTGCGCCGCGTGGCCGAGATCATCGGCGTGACGGAGGTCCCTTTCTACCCTGTGGACATTCGGGACCGTGAAGGGCTTGAGAAGGTGCTTTCCGCGCACAAGTTCGACGCCTGCATCCACTTTGCCGGCCTCAAGGCCGTGGGTGAGAGTGTGGAGAAGCCGTGGGAATACTACGAGAACAACATCGGCGGCACGCTGACACTGGTGGACGTGATGCGCCAGCACGGATGCAAGAATATCATCTTCAGCTCCTCGGCAACCATCTATGGCGACCCCGTGGAGATTCCCATCACCGAGAACTGCCCCAAGGGGCAATGCACCAACCCCTACGGCTGGACCAAGAGTATGCTGGAGCAGGTGCTCATGGACATCCAGAAGGCCGACCCGGAGTGGAACGTGGTGCTGCTGCGCTACTTCAACCCCGTGGGGGCGCACCCCAGCGGCCGCATCGGCGAGAGCCCCAACGGAATCCCCAACAACCTGATGCCTTACATCACCCAGGTGGCCGTGGGACGCCGCAAAGAACTCGGCGTTTTTGGCAACGACTACCCCACCCCCGATGGCACCGGCGTGCGCGACTACATCCATGTCTGCGACCTCGCCGCCGCGCATGTCTGTGCCCTGCAGGCCATCGCCCGCCACTGCGGCATCGGCATCTATAACATAGGCACCGGCCACGGCTATAGCGTGCTGGACATGGTCAAGGCCTTCATCCGCGTCAACGGCGTGGATGTGCCTTACAGCATCAAACCCCGCCGCGCCGGCGACATCGCCACCTGCTATTGCAACCCCGCCAAAGCCGCCGCCGAACTCGGCTGGAAGGCCCAATACGGCATCGACGACATGGTGCGCGACAGCTGGAACTGGCAACGCCAGAATCCCAACGGAATGTAAGAAACAATTTATAACGGCAGCCTCTTTTCGAGGCCCGACAGCAAAAGAAAAAGGGTTGTGTCCCGTGTGAAGTGACCCCCAAAAGTTGGACGGATTAAAAAATCAGTTAATTTGTCTACAGAAATGAGTTCGGTATTGCACCGGACTCATTTTTAGTTTCAGCTT
>CAJOHZ010000059.1 GCA_905234695.1 uncultured Bacteroidales bacterium
CACCCTCACCGACCCCCTCACCGAGTCCTACCTCGAACTCCACAAGGACGAGCTCTGCTGCTACCGTTCACCCGACAGCAGTGTCCTTATCCTCTTCGAACAGCTGAGCATCGAATGCACCGACTCGCTCAACACCATCGCCTACGCCCGAATTCATTGTGCCCTCGCCCGCTGAGGTGACCCTATTCCGTAAAGACATACTGCAGCAGGTTCTCGCCCATCTGGAAGGCTTTCTGACGGGTGGCTTGGCTGTCGTTGTGGACGTCGGGGTCCTCCCAGCCGTCGCCGAGGTCGCACTCCCAGCTGAAGAAACAGACCAAGCGGCCTTCGTAGATGAGTCCGTAGCCGCGGGGCGGCAGGTTGTCGTGTTCGTGGATCTTGGGCAGCCCGTTGGGGAAGTGGTATTTCTGATGGTATATGGGGTGCGAGAAGGGCAGTTCGATAAAATCCAGTTCGGGGAAGACCCGTTTCATCTGCGGGATGATGAACTCCTTGAGGCCGTAGTTGTCATCGATATGCAGGAACCCTCCGCCGATGAGGTAGTTGCGCAGGTTCTGCGCCTCCTGGGTGGAGAAGACCACGTTGCCGTGGCCGGTCATGTGGATGAAGGGGTAGTTGAAAAGTTCGCTGCTGCCCACGTCCACCACGGCGTAGTCGGTCGCGAGGTTCATCTGTGCGTCGGCGTTGCAATAGGCGATGAGGTTGGTGAGCGAGGTGGGATTGGCATACCAATCGCCCCCGCCGCCGTATTTCAGCAGCGCAATCTGCGTCTGCGCGCTCATCTGTCCGGCTAGCCCCACTAGGATTACTAGCCCCATTAGTTTATTGAATATTTTTATCATAGGCTGTTGAGGAAATTGAGTGCGGTGACGGCGTATAGGGCGGCGGTCTCTGTGCGGAGGCGACTGTCGCCGAGGGTGACGGGGAGGAACCCCGCGGCGAGGGCGGCCGCTATCTCGCGGGGGCTGAAATCGCCCTCGGGGCCGATTAGCACGGTGGCATCGGTGCCGGGGGTATAGCTTTCGCGAAGGGTGTGCCGTTCCTCTCCGGAGCAATAGCACACAAACTTGCCCCCTTCGACAGGCGTCTTGAGGAAATCGGTGAGGCGAACGGGGCTGTCAATCTCTGGGCGGCGGGCTTTGAGCGATTGCTTCATCGCGCTGAGGGCGATGCGGTCAAGGCGGTCGGTTTTCTGTGTGCCTCGCTCGGAGTGGTCGCAGATGACGGGCGTGATACGGTCCACGCCTATCTCCACGGCCTTCTCCACCAGCCACTCGATACGGGCGGTGTTCTTGGTGGGAGCCACCAACAGGTGCAGGTGGAAGGGACGGCGGCCGTAGTCTTCCTGCCGTTCCACAATCTCGACGGTGCAGGCCTTGTCGTCGGGGTCGGCGATACGGGCGCGGCACATCACGCCGTCGCCCGAAGTGACCCACACCTCATCGCCCACCCCCATGCGGAGCACACGCACGCAATGGCGCGACTCGTCGGGCAGCAGGGTGGCGTAGGGGGCGGTAGTGTCGTTGGAGAGGAAAAGATGCATGGTGAATATCAAGAGTTAACTTCGTTGACTTGGCTTTCTGTCATAGGGATTGCGGACAACCGGTGGTGCGGGATTCGAGCATGTGGTAGGAATGTTGTATAATGCCGAAGGCATACCGACGCATGTCGGCGGCCTGTTCGGGATGGAGTTTCAGCTGGTCGCCGGGCAGGGTGTCGCACCAGTGATACAGGTGCTCGTTGTTCTCTGCCACCTGGCAGATATAGAGCCAGGCGGTATCGAGCACGCAGATTTTGTCATCGCTGCTGAAGTAGGCGTATTGGCGTTCCTGTCGCAGCAGGTCGAGGCCGAAGGTGTGGTTTTGGTAGTCGTAGGGCAGCATTCCCATCAGGGTGGGGAAGAGGTCCAGTTGCAGCGCCAGGCGGTCGCACCGCTGGGGTGCGATATGGCCGGGGAAGTAGAAGAGCATGGGCACGTGGTGGTAGGCCAGGGCGATGTCGTAGATGCTCTGGCGGGCGGCCCCGTGGTCGGCGATGAAGACGAAGAGGGTGTGGCTGAACCACGGCTGCTGCGCTGCCTGCCGCATGAAGCGGCCGATGGCCCAGTCGGCATATTCCGACATGCGTTGCGGCATCTCCTTTTGTGTCGGCCGGAAGTCTATGCCGTCAGGGAGGCTGTAGGGCGTGTGGTCGCTGCAGGTCATCACGGTGGTGAAGAAAGGCCCCTGTTGCGCCACGGCGTTGCAGTGCTCGATGACGTGGTCGAAGAGCTTGTGGTCGGGTACTCCCCAGGTGCCCACGACCTCCGACGAGGGGAAGGAATGTTGTCCGATGACGCTGTCGAAGGCGTTGGCATGGAGGAACCCCCGCATGTTGTCGTAGTCCTCGTCGTGGGTCATCATGTAGGCGGTGCTGTAGCCGGCGGCTTGCAGTTGGTGGGACAGGCCGCACATGTAGGGGATGAAGGTGTGTTTCAGTGTGTGGCGGGCGAGGATGGCGGGGTGGGAGTAGAGCGTGGAGTAGATGCCGTTGTAGGTGTGGATACCTGCTGAATAGCATTGGGTGAAAACCAGCCCTCCCCGCATCAGGCTGTCCAGGTTGGGCGAGAGCGACTGCTCGGGGTGGAAAAGTCCGGTTTTGTCCACCGTCATGGATTCCATGATGACCAGCACCACGTTGGTCCCTTCGGGCAGGGGCAGGTCCAGCCCGGCGGGCACCCGCGAGCTGTCCACAGGCAAGGCACGCTCGGCCTCATATATCCGGCGGGCCTCGTCGGCGTCGGTCAGCGTGATGGGCTGGTTGGAAATCTTGTTCATCTCAGCGGCGCTCTTGACGAAGGTGAACACAGGGTTCAACCCCAGCTGGTTGAGGAAGGCGTTGCCGCAGAAATAGGCGGTGTCGACGCGGATGGGGCTCTTCTTGCTCAGCCGTCCGCGCATCCCGACGAAGGTACCGAATATCAGCACCAAAGCCACGACGATGCCCCATGCGGTGGGCAGATGCCCGTCGAGGTTGTTGCGCAGCACCCTGCGGTACACCCAGCGCATCAGGAAGACATACCCCACGGCGAAGGCCACATAGGCCAGCAGCCCCAACAGGTAGACGGGGTCACTGACAATCATGTCCACAATCAGTCCGAAGGAGTCCACTTCGTTGACCGATACCGCATTGAGGCGGGAAAAGAAGTAACTGAAAAAGGGAATGTCGACGGCACAGGCGAAGAACGCCACGAGGTAGACCGTTACAAGCAGGATATGGGCGGTCAGGTAATAGGGTTTGACGCGGATGCGCGCCACATCGCCCACAATCATCAGCAGCAGCGGGAGGGAGAGCAGATAGCAGCTGATAACCGTGTCGAACCGCCATCCCATCACCAAGGCTCCGACATACTCTCCTTCGAAGTCGGGCCATGTCTCGGCGCCGGAGCAGTACACCAGCGTGTTCAGGAGGCGGAAAAGGGTAAAGATAAGAATTCCTATCGCATAGGATGTCAATATGTAGGAATAGCGGGCGAAGTGTCTCATAACGTTTGCATCAGTGTCGGCATCGCGCCGACGAACACCACGCCGCCGAGGAGGTAGCCGAATATTTCGCGTAGGAGTTTCATTTCTTCTTGTGTTTGGGTTTCGGCTCCGGCAACTCGGCGCAGGTGGCTTTCACCAGGGTCGAGAGGTATTCGTGGTCGTCCACCTCCTCGATATAGAAGTGGGGCTTGGCTTCGGGGTAGGGTGGACGCAGCTCCTTGCTGCGCAGCATCTTGCCTCCCGTCTCGGTGGGTTTTATGTAGAGACCGTTGTCGCAGATGAGGCCGAAAATCTTCCCGTTGCAGTAGATACCGTAGTCGCCGAACATTTTGCGGGCCGTTATCTCTCCGGCCTTGCCGCACTGGTCGACGATATATTGCACAAAGTCAGGGTTGCTTGCCATCGGTGAGCGATTGTTTTTGAAATATATGAGATAACGCCGCTTGTCCGCGAATATTGTATTCCAGTCGTCTCTCGGTGTTCCTTTTATGTTCTTTCGGTATTCTCTTTACCCTTATCTTACGCATACCCAACACTTCTCCGACACGTCTCTCTAAGGTACGTTAGAGAAGTGTTAGAAAAATGTTAGAGAAACGTTAGAGAAGGACCGAAGGCGCACCGAAACCGCATAAGGACCGCACCGAAGCCACACCCTTGTCACCCCTTTATTGAGGGCAGAGTGAAATCAAGTCTTTGTCAGCGTTTCTTTATCATGAACCCAAAATAGGGAAAACATGCGAAAAACGTGCAGTTTGTGTCTTCAGTTTTTCTTGTTGTTCCTTGGAGGGAAAGCATTACTAAAAAAAGACTGTATGACCCCGTCTTTTTTTATACACGTATTTGTCGGCTTTCTGTATAGTCCACTTTTCCCCATGTTGATTATACCAGTTTGATAGGTTTGCAGTATCCGTAATTAGCTGATTAGTGTTTTCGTAGTAAGGAGGCTCGCTGTCAATGAAATTAAGATTGCATCCAGTCAGAGTCTCCAAATAACAGCAATTTTCCAGAAAAACCATCCAATCGTTTAGATGTATTTCGCCTCCGTTTTCTACTAAATCATTGTATTCCACAATAGAAGAAACCCGGTAGAAATAATACTCCTTAAACTCCATTTTGTCTTTCTCGGATATATGACATGAAGAAAATACAATTGCCAGTACTAATATAACCTTCTTTCTCATATTGTTTACTGAGTTACTGTTATGATTGCGGTGCTTGTTGACACTTTTACATGATGTTTTTCCCCGTTCGGTAAGGTAAATGTTTCTTCATGTGTCTGCCTTCCCAAACCTCTATCATAAGAGTCTCTCCTATTACCATTTACCTTATTTTCCGCAACAATTGCAGACTTATGACAAAATTTATATCCCATATCCTCCCCTTTTGCATTTCCCATATAAGCTTTCATGCGTTGTTCTTCAAATTCATGAATCAATTTACCCTGTTTAGTTGCTCCACCATCATTTAACTCATTAAATTGATTCATGTCAGCAACATCTATTGCATTTTTGATGTAATTTCCAGTATGTACATCTTTGGCTGCATAATACACATCAATATCATAAATTAATTCTTTGCCTTCTTTTGTTTTTGCATCAATACAATTCCTTAGGGCATCATAGAAGGCTCGCTGATGTTCATTCAGTTTATTAACATCGCCACCACTTTTTGTTGGAATAATGTCAAAAGTATAACTACCGTTACGGTTTCTTGTGAGGTTGGCTTCGAATTGTTTCCCCAATCCCGAGTTTACTATATTCACAAATGTTGACTTACTTTTTTCCCCATGAAAAAACAATCGAGGTTTTTCACCATTTGGATCGGCCAATTTAATAGGATTCCACATGCAGTAATTATACGGACTAATGTTCGGGTACTTGTCGGCCAGCGGGTCAACGCTCAACCACCCTGTTAAAACTTCGCTCCAGTGGTACCGTGCGCCATAGTAGTGGAAGCCGCTTTCGTAGTCCTTTTCTTTCCCGTTGAAACGGTATATGCCGAGGCGTACGGTGTCAATGGGGTTGAATCTGTTGTCCTCCACCCAGTCCTCGCCATAAGGCCGACTGCGTCACATATCCATGGTCGTCGGTGAGGTATGCCGCACTACCCAGATGGTCTGAGATTAGGTTGTCGCTTTTGTGGGGCTGTATACGTAATTTCGGTAGAGCCACTCCATGTTCTTTTTGGTATCCTCAATGTCAATCGTTTGCATCGGGGAGACTGTGATGAGATTGTTTGAATATCGTGTAAGATAATCCACAGCCTGTTCTGTTTTGATATTATTTCTCATCTCACCCAAGGTGCGCGCTACGAATTTGTACTCTTTGGCAGAAAGAAGATGCTCTGTCGCCTTGAGCTTTTTCAGCGAGGTCTTGACTTCAATACGACCTTCGGTTAAAACTATCAATCCGATACTTAGACGTTCCTGTATCTCCGGCCGTGTTACAATATACACGATACTATATCTCATGGTCGTTTATTTTATGATGTTTTCTGCGAGAAATTCTTTGTAATTGTTCAATACAGACTCACACCACCTGTTGTCAAACAGTTGGCCTAATTTTGTTTGCACAACATCAAAAGTCACCCCCCATTGGACTGGCATCTCATGTGCAATCTTGCGTGCTACATGTTTGCAACGGGCGATGTTTCGATAGAACTGGTTTACAACCTTTGAGGAGACTTTATCAACGGGATAGCCCTTTTGAATGTGTTGGAACAAATCAGATGCCAATATTGTATCTGTTGATGTAAGTTGCGACATCGGGTAGTCATACATTGCAGTGTTGAATATGCAGCCGTAGTCGATAGATATTAGCGAACCTTGCTCTATGTCGTACATGAGGTTGGCGTTGTTCGCATTGCGGTCTTCATTTGCCACCCATAGATCGTACAAGGCGATGTCAAGGATATTGCGAAGAGTGTTTACTGATGGCTTGATGCCACCAATCGTTGTCGGATTAACGTCAATGACCTTGTCAACTCTCCGGCTGCCGAATGCCAGAATGCCATGTTCCCCTGCTTTGAACCAATGGCCCGGACGAATCTCGATGAATGATGTCGGTGGTGTGTTCAGTCCCCATGACTGAGCCAACAACGATCCTATTAATTCAGAAGCCAACTTATAAGCCGTACCGCTTGTTCTGGCATATTTGCAGATATATTCATACATATCGGAACACAGAACCAATACAGGCTCTTCTCCTGTGGCATATTGCCGTTCCACGGATTTTATACTGTGTACCGACGAAATCATGAACAAATAACGCTCGGTATCACATATTATTGTGTCGTTCGCGAAAATTGTTGTTATATAGATTCAACCTCGAAGTGCAACACTGTTGTGCAAAGATAGCAAGAATATTTGTTTAGGGGAAGAAAAGTTCAAAAGTTTTCTAGGGCGGAGATTCA
>CAJOHZ010000060.1 GCA_905234695.1 uncultured Bacteroidales bacterium
GTTGCCGTTCTTGTCGTTCACCTTGATGGGGGCCACGTCCATGTTGCGCGCCCGCAGCGAGAGGCGGCGCTTGCCGTAGAAGGGGTTCACCCAGAAGAAGCCGTTGTCGGTCACCGTGCCGCGGTACTTGCCGAAGAAGGTGAGCACGCGCGACTGGTTGGGCTGGATGACCATGAAGCCGACGCAGTGGAGGATGTAGAAGCAGCAGGCCACGATGCAGAAAACAGCCCCGAGGTCCTCGCTTTTCCGGGCAAGGAGGATGGTGACGAGCACGATGGCCACCACCATGACAATGTTCAGAAAGAGTTGGAGGAAGCCGTTGTTGACGACTCCCATGGTGCGTTTGAATTCTTTTGTTTCCATGTTATTGTGTTTATTGTATTGTTGCGCTGTGAGGTTTCAAAGCAATATCAATTTGATATCACGCTGCAAAAGTACAAACTTTTTTTCATTCCAAGAGAAAAAAAATTCGTATCTTTGCATCCACATAACACAATTGACAGATTATGAAGATGAACTATCGTATACTTTTTTGCGTCCTCGCGGCGTTCGGACTCCTTCACAACGCCCAAGCGCAGGGGGCGGCACACGATTCCATTGATGTTTTGCATTACAAATTGACCCTCGACATGGGGCACAACGCGAATCGGCAACTGCAGGGCAAGGCCGAAATCACCTTTGTGAAAACCCGCGACTGCAGTCAGGTGACCTTCGACCTCATTGCCGACAGCATCCAGCCCGTGTGGCTGGACGGGTCGGTGACCCGCGGCTTCAGTTTCGACCACGACAACCGCCTCCTGACGGTGTATGCCGGCGGACAGGTGGGCGACACCCATGTAGTGGAAATCACCTACTACAGCCATGGGTATGTGGAGGGATATGGCTTCGGCGGATTGCACTTTGACAACAACATTTACTATAACCTCGGGGCGGCCTTCATGGAATATCCCCACACGTTCGGTCGCTGCTGGTTCCCCTGCCGCGACAACTTCCACGACAAGGCAACCTACACGCTTACCGTGACCGCCAAGCCCGGCTGGCAGGCGCTGTGCAGCGGACTGCTGGAATCGGAGACCCTCAACGCCGACAGCAGCACCACCAGCGTGTGGCAGGTGACCCAACCGGCACCCACCTACATCCTCTCGGTATCGACGGCTCCCTGGAAGACAATTCACCGCGACTACACCGGACTCTACGGCACCTACCCCGCCCATATAGGCTACTTCACCGAGGACAGCGCCTTGGTGATGAGTACCTTTGACATCCTGGACGATGTGGTGCCCTTCTACGAACACGCCTTCGGACCCTATCGCTGGGAGCGCATAGGCTACATCGCCACCCCCCTCGGCTCGATGGAACATATCTCCAATATCGGCCTCGTGTCGCAGTGCATCGACAA
Organism: uncultured Bacteroidales bacterium; assembly: GCA_905234695.1. Classification (GTDB taxonomy): domain Bacteria; phylum Bacteroidota; class Bacteroidia; order Bacteroidales; family P3; genus Colimorpha. The sequence goes on from CAJOHZ010000060.1 coordinate 1,400, forward strand.
CCTGAGCAACACCTGCCAGATGGTCATCTGCCATGAACTGGGGCATGCCTGGTTCGGCAACCTCATCACCTGCGAGGAGGAGGGCGACATGTGGATTAACGAAGGGGGCGCCACCTTCTGCGAGGAGGTGGCCACCGAAGGGGCCTTGGGCCGCCAGGCCGCCATAGACTACTACCAAGACATGCTGAGCACGGTAATCCGCACCGCCCACCGTGCCGACGGCGGCTACCGCTCCCTGCACGGGATGCCCCGCGAACACACCTACGGCACCACCTCGTACAAGAAAGGCGCCCTCGTGTGGCACTCGCTGCGCGGCCTCATGGGCGACAGCCTCTTCTACAGCTGTATGCAACGCCTCTTCGACCGCTGCGCCTTCGGCAATCTCAACGCCGCCGACCTGCGCGACAGCCTCAGCCTCTACAGCGGCATGGACCTCACCGACTTCTTCGACTTCCACGTCTTCGGAGCGGGGTTCGTGGACTATCTGATAGACGACCTGACGGTGGACGGCCACCGCGCCACCCTCACCCTGCGCCAGCAACTCATCGGCACCGACCAATACGCCCGCGGCAACCGCGTGCCCGTCACCTTCTTCTCCAACACCTTGCAGACAAACACCCAGTGGATGCTGTTCGATGACAGCATCGCCACCGCGACCTTCACCCTCCCCTTCACGGCCGCCTTCGCGGTGGTGGACTACAACCACCTGATTTCCGACGCCTGTACCGACGGCACGGCGAGCCTGAAAAACAAAGGCACCCAAACCCTCCCGCAGGCCTACTGCAAAGTGGGGGTCAGCACTACCGACAACGACCCCTATGCGTGGGTACACATAGGCCACCATTTCTGCCACCCCGGAGGCGACACCCTGGCGGGCATCGTCCGCATGAGCAGCCGCTTCTGGCAGGTCACCGGCCGCATCCCGTGGGAGACCACCGCGAAAGGACATTTCTTCTACAATATGGCCTCGAACAACAGCTCCGGCGCGGCATGGCTCGACCCCGACCTCTACACCCGGGCCACCTCCCTCGACTCGATCTGCCTCCTGTACCGCGCCGACGATACGCAACCGTGGCGCCTGGTGTCGCGCCAGCGCAGTGCCGGCAGCGGCATCACCAACGGCTACCTCAACGCCCGCCTCTTCCCCGGCCAATACACCTTGGCGATATGCGACACAGCCCTGATGTCCATCCAGTCGCCCGACAACCCGACAGCGCCCACTTTGCGCCTCCACCCCAACCCCACCCGCGGTGATTTCCGCCTCGACCTCGGCTCGTACGACAAAAAAATAAACCTTTCCATCTACGACATTTCTGGTAAGAAAGTATTGCAAATGAACGATGTAAGCAACGGCACCGTGGTGCGGAACCACCTCCCTGCAGGCAGTTATATTGCAATAATCCAAAATAATTTCTTATCTTTGCAGTCACAAATCATTGTCCAATGAAAGCCACCAAAATCTTCTTTCTGACAGTCCTTATGGCCTTTGCCACCACTGCGTCGGCGCAGTACCTCCAAGAGCTCCCGAATGTGGAATACATGTTCAAAATCGAAGCCGGATTCATGCACAATGCCGGCAACTACGGCTCGCCCCAGACCGACGCCACCACCACCGACGCCACCGCCACGGGCTACCGCTTCAACGCCTGGGAACAGGCGATGGGCCTCAACATCATCAACGGTGTCAACATCAGTCAGGACTTCTTCCTCGGTGGCGGCGTGGGCTACTGCTTCTGCGCCCCCATGCGCCCCGTCAAGTTCGACAAGAGCAGCAATATGGCCCATGCCTTCGTCGACATGGACTTCCGTCCCGTGGGCGACACATGGTCTCCGATGGTGGGTCTGCGCGTGGGTGGCAGTTTCCTGATGAACCCCAACAACTACGGCAACACCATCAGCCCCTACTTCGAATTCTACGGCGGCCTCAACTGGTTCTATGACCATGCCCTCCAGCAGATGAACCGCAACTACCACAGCTTCTTCGCCGAGGTGGGCATCCTCTTCGAACAGCAGTCCGTATTCGTGCCCATCCGCATCGGCTGGCGCTGGTAGTGAGGCAAGAGGTGAGAGGTGAAAGATTTCCCTTTTTAAGTTATGGAAACAACCCGACAAAATAAGATTTCGCGTCTTATCCAGCAGGACATGGGCGACATCTTCCTGCGCGAGATGAAACCTGTGCTGGGCAACTCGCTCATCACCGTCACGGGAGTGCGCATCACCCCCGACCTCTCCATCGCCCGCATCCATGTCAGCATCATGCCCATCGGCACCATCCCCTCGGCCGATGGCGCTGCACCGCAGCCCGCCACCAAACAGGGACTCATCGACGCCATCCTGACCCACAGCTCCGACCTGCGCCGCCGGCTGGGCCTGCGCGAGGGAAAGCAACTCCGCATCATCCCCCAGCTGGAATTCTATCTGGACGACTCGCTCGACTATATCGAGAACATCGAGAACCTACTCAAGAAGTAAGGCGAATAGGGTTAAGGCCGACGTTATGATTTCCAGTCTCTCCCTCTTTGTTGCCCGCCGCTATTTCTTCTCCCGCAAGCAGAAGACAGTCATCAACGTTATCTCATGGATTTCGCTTGTCGGCATCGCCGTGAGCACCACTGCGCTGATTGTGGTGCTGAGCGTCTATAACGGCATCGGCCTCCTCACCCAAGGGCTCTTCAACTCGTTCGACCCGCCGTTGCTGGTGCAGCCCGCCAAAGGCAAGACCTTCCACACTGCTGATATCGACTATGCCGCCTTGCAGCAGTTGCCGGGCGTGGCCGCCGTGTCGCAGCTGGTGGAAGAGAACGCTTGGATTACCTACCGCCACAACGAAGCCATCGTCTCCCTGCGCGGGGTAGACGCACAATACCCCCTCATCACCGGTCTCGACACACTGCTGTACGAAGGGGTCTACCTGCTCCGCGAAGAGGTGCCCATCGCCCCCCCCGAAGGATACGACGACGACCTTCCGCCCGCCACCACCGTGCAGCGGGTGCTGCTGGGGGCCGAGGTATACTATAACCTGGGCATCCGCGAGGCCTCCAACCTCCCCCTGGCAATCCGCATCCCCAAACGCGGCACCGCCCTCGGCATGACCGTCGACGAGGCCTTCAATACCGGCTACGCCCTCCCCGGGGGCAATTTCTACATCCAGCAGGACATCGACAACCGCTATGTGGTGGCCGACATCGACTTCACCCGCGACCTCAACGGCTACAGCGGCGACGAGTGTACCGCCCTGGCCATCGCCCTGCAGCCCCACGCCCGCCCCGAAAGGGTGAAGCAACAAGTCAGAAGCCTCCTCAACGGCAACGACAGCACCGCCCGCTTCACCGTCAAGGACCGTTTCGAGCAGCAGCCCGTATATTATAAGGTGTTCCGCAGCGAGCGGCTGGGCATCTACCTCATCCTGGCCCTGATTGTGCTTATCTCGACCCTCAACCTGGTGGCCTCGCTTACGCTCCTCATCCTCGACAAGCGCAAAGACATCGCCACCCTCCGTAGCCTCGGGCTGAGGAGCACCGACCTGCGCCGCATCTTCCGCATCGAAGGGGTGCTCATCACCTCCGTCGGGGTGGTGGTGGGGCTCTTCCTAGGATTTGTCATCTGTTTCCTGCAACAGCAGTTCGGTATCGTCAAGATGGGCGACAACTTTGTGGTCAGTGCCTTCCCCGTGGCCATGCGGCTGTCCGACTTCCTCACCACCTTCCTGCTGGTGATGGGGCTGAGCTCCCTTGCCGTGCTGTTCTCCGTCCGAAAGAGCAAAATTTAAGGCACTTACGGAAAATTTTCAGACATCCTTGTGGAGCAGACGCCCTCCCCTCTGAAAAGGGAGTGCTCTCGGTGTGGTCCTTATGTGGTTTCGGTGTGGCTTTTATGTGCCTTCGGTTGTTTAGCAATATATCTGCAACACTTCTGCAACACATTTGCAACCTAAGAGCCGCAAATGTGCTGCAAGAGGTCTGGATACTAACAGGAAAACAACCGAAGGCATATAAAAGCCGTTCCGAGGTCGGCGACCGAAGTGGAGCCAACCGAGAGTTGTGCCATATAAAAGGTACTCCGAAGGCACTCCCTAGTTGAAAGTTAGCTCCACTTCGGTCGCTGACCTTCGGTTGAGAGTTGAAAGTTGAAAATTTACTCCGCTTCGGTCGCTTTGCGCAAGGTGAGCCATATAAGGACCACACCGAGAGCACTCCCTTACCGCACCCTTTTAGAATTGGACAACTTTGGGGTCATATTCAATGCAGGATGTAGTAACCCACCGACCTTGAATATTCTCAAAAATGACTTCAATGTTAGTGCGATTGCTAAAAGGATTATACCATCTATACGAATGGATTGTAATTGAATCCGATGTCCCTTTGATTCTGTAGTAGTAGTTTTCATAGGATGGAGGAACCCAGTTGCATCCATGGGGTTTTGTAACTCGACTAGTTTTTTTGCACTTTACCCCTAGATTCCAGTTCTTTTGTTAATTGTTCCTTTATTTTCTCACATTCATCTATCGTTTCCTTACATTCTTCTATCATTTCCTTACATTCATCACAATCTTTCAATTTCAATGTGTAAGTAGTCAAACTCCGTATACACAAACGCAGCTCTTCCACAGTCAACACTTCCCCTCTTTCTTCCCGGTATTCTTTTATGAGAGTGTATACAAAATAACAAGCATCAAGACTCTCATAAACAAATGCCATGATCAATGTGTATGGCAAGAACTCTGTGTACATTCTTTCCATACTGCCTTTTGAAAATAACGCTAGCTCGCATTCCCAAAAACTATTATAATCTCCACGTGTTACAATATCCCATTTAAGAGAATCCATCTCTTTTTCAGAATATTCCGGAGTCATCGACATAATAGACGTTTTGTTATCATCTTGGCAGCGTGCATTAGCATAAAAGCAAACAAGTGTGAAAACAAAAATGGCTATATGGAGACTATTCTTGATTCCCTTGCTGATATATCTTTTCATAACGCTCAATTTCAGATTTAGGGTTATCAAAAACAGGTGCGAAATCTTGATGGTAAGTATTCACTAATTTTCCTTTGTAGTATACATTCCAGGAACCTTTTCCCACCTGTTTCCCGTCATTCATTATCGGAGCTCCCAATTCATAACTATCCTCGTCAGGCGTTCCCATGTCATCTGTTTGCACCTGCACGTTTTCAGTTGGTGCAACCACTAAGAGGTTTAACCCGGATGAAATCTTTTGGGCGATGTTTTCTTCTCCCTGTCCTGTTGAACACGAGTGTAATACAAGAATAAGCGTACTGTTATCTTCATTATCTCGATAAAGAGAACTATTCTTTTTTAGGAATTTTTCCATATCTTGACAAGAGGTGATATATTTAGTAGTGCCAAATCTACCATGAGTTTGAATTCTATTGGGATCCCCATGTGCCCATAGGTGAATAACGGGCTCATTGTCTTGGAAATTATCAGCCGCTTTAGCTATCCTGCGGTCTTTATCATTTTTACCCAAAGATTTCACTTTCTCTTCGCCATTCGGATCTATAAAAAGAATAGGATTCCACGCACAATAAGCATACGGGCTAATACTTGGGTATTTGTCCATCAATGGGTCGACGCTGAGCCAGCCTGTCAGTACTTCGCTCCAGTGGTACCGTGCGCCGTAGTAATGGAAACCACTCTCGTAGTCCTTTTCTTTCCCGTTGAAACGGTATATGCCGAGGCGTACGGTGTCAATGGGGTTGAATCTGTTGTCCTCCACCCAGTCCTCGCCATAAGGCGCGTCACATATCCATGGTCGTCGGTGAGGTATGCCGCACTACCCAGATGGTCTGAGTGGTAGTAGAACACTGGCTCCCCATCGTGACGCTCCATCTCGGAGAGAATCACGTCGTAAAGCAGGAACGGAGCATCAGGGGTTTCCACCTCGGCACCAATGCAGCTGCCGAAGGCGTGTTCCAGACCTTCCTGCTGCCAGGTGCGCATTTCCTCGTACGTGTCCGCCAAGCACGGCACATGGTATTCGACACTGTCCAGATCCATGGTGGAGAAACCGCCCCCAATCGTGCTGCAAATTCGGTTGGAGCCTTCGAAGTAGTGTTTGGTATATCCTGTCCGGGTGACCGTGATTAACGGGGAGGCATACAAGGTGGGGTACATAAGTGTCGGTATGCCAAACGAACTGGCGTTCTGCTGTATGGTCAGCCGTGGCGAGGTCAACTTAAAGCAGCGCTCCCCGTCAGCACCGTAGCTGTAATACGCCGCTATCTCTCCGTTGTCGGAGCTCTCCAGATAGGCCTGCAGGCGGTTGTCTTCCGTCCAGCAGAGGCCTCGAGTCACTTCTAACGGAGTGGCATGGGTTCTCGTCAAGTTCCCGTTGGCGTCCCATTCAAATTCATACTCGTTGCCTGTCAGATTGTCGACAATCCCGCTCACCGCATGGGGATTAGGAAGGTCGTACAAAAAGCTATTGTCGTAATTCACTTGGTATTGTCCCTGTGCAGTCCCCAGATTCTCGCCCACCGCAATCTTGTGGGTCATGTGTCCAGCAGGGCTGTATTCAAAATCGTTGATATACCACGGTTGAGCATCCAGCCCGTTCATGTGGCACCAGCCATCGGAATGTGTTAGCCGATCGGCGGCATCGTATCCGTAATTTTGTATGCGGGTGTTAAGCCCGCTGTCGACAATTTCCACGATGTTGCCTACGGCATCGTACTGGTAGCGGTTGTCCTGTAGTGTATCCCCCGATACTGGTTGATAGTTATACATCCGGCTCAGTCGTCGGGATCGGTCGTCATATTGGTAATAGGTTTCCACGTCGTTTCCGTTCTTCTGGTATGTGCGTTGCCCGAACTGGTCGTATAGTATCTGTTTGATATAGTAGTTTTCACTGCCGATATCGGGTTTGTAGCCGGTGACACTTTTGAGCGCGCCACCGAAATCGTACGTGTATTCAACATTCTCCCCGTCGGGGTACAGAATTTTGAGTACGCGACCCCAGCTGTCGTATTCCCACTGGGTACGCAGGGTAAAGGTGAGGGGAGTTTGGGGTTGCACAAAGGTGTGGCGGTTGTAGATGACATTCCCCAGATGGTCGTATCGGAATTCCTGCACCCCCGTGGCGTCTTGCTGTCGGGCAATCCTGCCCGCCTCGTTTCCGGTGATGCCGTATTCATACCACACGTTGTTCCATGGACGCACGGAGTATTCCACATGGGTTGGACGGAGATAGTCGTATATGTATTCTATCTCCTCGCCGCCGTTCGTCGTTTGGCGAAGCATGTTTCCCGCCGCGTCATATTCCCACATCGTGGTGCCTGCCGACGGGTGATTCCGCTGTGTCCGGCGACCCAGAGCATCATAGATGTGGGTGGTGGCGTTGTTTTCCGGGTCAATGGTCTGCGTCAACTGCCCGAAGGGGTCATAGCGGTATATCACGGAGTTGTTCAACGGGTCGATTACTGTTGTGCGTTGGTTTCTCACATCGGTGAATATCTGTGTTGTGTGGCTATTTTGGTCGGTAATCAACGTTTTTTGCCTCAGCACATTGTTACCGTCGTTGCCGACCATATATGACATCTTTGTATAAGTGCTGTCGGGATAGTCTGTCCTCGTTATCCGGTCAAGGCCATCATAGGTGTAGCGGGTGTACAGCGTGTCCTGCAGAGGGAAGTGGGCGATACTGTCGGCCTCGGTGATGTCCTCTACCGATGGACGATATTCCCGGACGGGACGGCCAAAGCCATCGAGTTCCTTCCATCCGCTGACAATACGCACGGGAATTCCATCCACAGCCGCTTCTCTTTTCACCATGCGAGGCCTGCCAAGACCGTCGCTGATGGCGACGGCACCGATGTAGTCGTAATTGTTCATGTTCAGAGTGCGGGCCCACAGGTTGCAGCGCGACCAGTAGGCATTAGTCTGCGGGAAGCGGTCGTAGTACTCGTGGCGTATCGTGGCATGATTGCCGCCGTACTCCAGCGGGGCGTAGAGCTCGGCGAGGCGGCCGTGGCTGTCGTAGCGGTATTCTATCCGCGCGCCGCTGACCGCGGTGGTCTTAACCGGCTTCTGCCAGCGGTAGTCGTAGGCGGCGTGCGACGTCAGGCCGTAGGCGTTGGTGGTTGACACTGGCAGGGAATGCGTCACGGAATCGTAAACATATGCGATAGTGAACCGCTGGCCTTGGTGATTTTCCGGAAAAGTCACAAGGTCGGTGTTGCCGTAGTCGTCGTAATGGAAGTCGTATACAGCATCATCGCCATCATTGTTGTAGAGTGTCATTGTCAAGATGTCGCCGGTGTTGTTGTCGCGTAGGGCCGTACGGTTCCGTTCGACTCCCACTCCCACCACATGCTCCTCAACCACGGCCGAGACGATGTAATCTCCCACGGAGTCGTAGAACGTTGTGGCGGTATAATCGTCGGTCGAGTCGTTCAGTGCACCTTGGTCATGAACGACTTCCACGTTTCCGAACCGTGTGTATTCGAACCGTTGGCAGGTGGTGATGGCGGGTTGTCCCTGGTCGTAGAGGATTGTCTTGCTTTTCCACACCGCGGGATATCCGCCGCCATGGCACCCTGGAGCGATGCTGTCGATGAGGTCGCCCGTGGCAAGTTCCATGAGCCTGTAATCATATTGTTCGCCGGAGAGGGTGTCGCCCGACAGCCCGTCGACAACCTTGATGTCGTGGCAGAGCCCGCGGAACATGTAGTCGCGGTTGTGGTATCGGCGCACGGTGAGGCGGCCGTCCACGGTGCCGGACAGGGAGGTGTCCTCGATGGTGACAACCTCGGCATAGCCGTAGTCGTCACGCTGGATGCGGTCGTAATAACGGTAGTGGTACCGGTAACGGAATCGGCGGGGCGGGGCCTGCATACGTCCGTCGGTCACCTTCAGGGACGACATCACATAATGGCGCATGTTGCTCTCCACACCGTCGTGGTTGAGGGCATAGTCCAGTCGGTACCGCCCTCCGGTCGGCAGCGTGACCGAGGTGAGTCTGTTGGCAGTGCCCAGGTTGGAGTAGCGCACGCCAATGTAGCCGTCGCCTGCATCCCACACGTAGTCGGGGATGCCGTCGCCGTTCATGTCGGACCACTGCGCGAGGGTGCGGCTGAGGCTTCGGGACAACCCTCCCTTGGGGTTGCCCTCGATTTTCAGCGGGATGAACCCGAAGGTGACACCCACCGTGAAGGCCCCCGTGAGGTCGGTGGTGTAGGAGATGTTGTCGGCCTCACGGAGCATATGCAGCACGGCGGTGCCGTTATCGAAGCCTGAACCGGTGTTGAAGTGGATGACATAGCCGTTCGTGGAGGCCTCCACACGGTCGGGCAGACCGTCGCCGTTGAGGTCGACAAGGTCGTCAGTTGTGTTGTTTATTGAGCTGGAGACACCCAGACCGGCTGTGATACTGACATTAAGAGAATTGTTGTACTTCTGCTTTTCCAACAGACGTCGAAGGATGTTTTTCAAGGTGTCCAGACTCGATGGAAGACTCTCGGCCAATTGGTCAATTTGTGCCCCCTCTTTGTTCAGCCACGCAAAATCCATGCCGGCTCCGCAACTTGCCCCGCCCGAGAAGCCGGCACTGTAGAAGCTGTGGGCGGTGCCGTCGGAGAAAAGCGTCCGTGCCGGCAGGAAGCCGTAGCCCGTGTTCATGTAGTAGTATATCTTGCCCCCGGTGCTGTAGACCTTGTCGGGCAGGCCGTCGCCGTTGAGGTCGGCCCAAGTCGTGGCACAGCTGCCCGACCCGTGCGACCCGCCGAGGTTCGACCCCACGTTGCCCGTGAGGCCTTTGTAGGCGCGGCGGGTGCTGTTGGCTGGCAGCCACTGCATGCGCAGGGCGCTGCCCCCGTAGGAGCCGCCGACAATGGTGTCCAGCGAATAGCCCGCAGGCAGAAAGTCCACGTCGATGACCCCTTTGATCCGGCTGAGTCCCCCGAACGGCTGTGTGTACTGTGCGCGTGTCTCGGAGAGGACGTCGGGCAGGCCGTCGCCGTTGAGGTCGAGCATATCGGACAGCTGGCGGGTCTCGGAACTGGTGAAACTCAGTCCCCCGCTCCGGGAAAAGCCGAGGTCGACACTCACACTCCCGCTCACACCGAAACTCCGGTTGAAGGATTTCTTGCTGACCGCCGTGGCTCCGGGGAAGCTGACGGGGACGCTGCTCTCGTAGTCCGCGCTGTCGATCTGCGCCACGGTCATGCCGTCGGCGGGGTGGGGCAGGTTGGAGAGCATGCCGCGCTCGATATAGGCGTAGTCGCTGTAGGCTGTCCAGCAGCCACGCTTGAAATCGGGCTGCATGACGAAAAACGAAGAGGCCAGCGGGTTGTAGGCGGGCATCCCGCCAATGGTGGCTTCGCTCTCCGGGTCGCCGCTGTCGACGCCCACCTCTGCGCCCTCTCCCAATCCCTCATACGACGACTGACTCTGGCCAAGGATGCCTGCAAGGTCGCCGGTCTCCAACTCATTTTCATAGATTAAATCCGACCACTCTTTTGGGTTTTTGTAGGCGAACTGCCCCCAATTGCGATACATGGTGCCGAAGCGGGCATAGCCGGCTGCCGTGTAGCCGTCGTACATGTACACGCTGTCGGGGTCGGCATTCCCTGAATAGACCAGTTTCTGTATCTGGGGATGGTAGTCGAAAAAGTAGACGGTGCTGTCCTCGTAACTCAGCGTGTCGATGCAGGCGTACATCGAGTCGTCGTCCTGGGCGAGGTTGGCCGTGACATACATGCGGCAGTCCGTCTGGATGGAGCTCCAGTCGATGACCGTGTCGGCGACTATGCGCACTTGCACGGAATCCCCCTTGTTGAGAAAGAGCGTTTTTCGATATTCTGTATTATAACGGGTGACAAAGAAGTGCAGTGAGTCCGCCCCGTTGACCAGCACTTGGCACCGGCAGACGGTGGAATTGCCCGGAATCCTCCCCACACTGTCGAACGCCGTGACGGAGACTTCCACCTCGGCATCGAACGGCATCTTGACTTTCTGCAAGCCGCTGAGCAGGAAATCCCGTTCGTAGGAGAAACTCGCCTCGTCAATGCCAAGGCTGTTGGGCAAAGACATGTGGTTGCCAACCATGTCGCAGTAGGTGACGGTAGGGTTCCACATCAGCCGGTCGGCGGTGCGGGTGTCCATAAGTAGACACGGTCGCCGGCATTGACCTGCACGACTGTGTCGAGGAACGACGCGCTGTCGCCCGGCCTCAGGGTGTCGGCCGCAAGGATGCCGCCATGGAACTGCACCAGCAGGCGGACTCCGTCGCCGGCGGCCACTGTGGCGGGCAGCATCCGGGCGCTGTCGGTCAGATGGATATAGCCCGCCCAGGGGGCCTGCCAGAACCGGACATTCTCCAAGTCGGGTTCGTAGGGACGGGGCGGCGTGTAGGTATAATAGAGGGTGTCCACCCCTAAAACGACCCCCGTCCGTTTCGGGCTCGAAGAGGGTGTCGTATGTCACGATTGTGGAATCTGTGTATCCTTCGAAGACCCACTCGTCGACAGGCTCGCCAACGTATATTGTGTCGGTGTGCCCGCAAGAGGGCACCGTGATGAACTTCACTCCCGAATCCAGCGGGGTGAAAACTTCATAGGGATCTTCGTAGATGCGGTTGTAGTAGACGGTGCCGTCGCGGACGATGTCGGGCAGGCCGTCGCCGTCGATGTCGCTGAAGTATGTGGTGGTGGCGGAGTTCCCGTCGGTCCAGTTGACACCGAAGCAGACCCCGGCACCGTCGAAGCCCACGCTCCCTTCGAGTCCCCAGGTGTTGCCCCTCCCGGTGGTACGCAGAAAATCACTGATGCCATGGGCCTCCGTCTCGGCTCCGAAGCCACCGGGGTTGTCGTTGTCGCGCAGGCGGTAGAATATCGTGTTGCCACGTTTGTATATCTTGTCGGAAAGACCGTCGCCATCAAGGTCTATGAGGGTGAGCAGGCCCTCCGAATTGCTCTTGGAGAAAGTGTAGCTCCCGCCGAGGGTGATGCTCTTCAGAAAGGTGTTCCAGCCGAACCCTGCATCCACGGCACCGCCGATATTCCACGACTTGGTGCCGCTTCCGCCGACAGATCCGGGACTTCCCTTCAGAAGGAACAGAGGCCCTTTGACGTTCTCCTGCTCGCTGCCTTCATTTGTGAGATAGGTCGTGGGCGAAAGCATCTCCGCCGGCACACCTGAGTACTGAAAGCGGTGTTCCGTGTAGGCCATGCGGACGCAGGTGGAGTCCATGTCCGTGCAGCGGTCGTATACGTCGCGCGAGAATACTGGTGTGGCGACAATGCGGCCGTGCAGACGGTGGTCGGAATAATAGTCGTCCGTGTCGGAGATTCTGTAGTTTGGGTATCTGAAGATGTTGGTTTGGTAGTATTTCTGCCAATCACCACTCAGGGTACTGTCACCGCAAAAGA
>CAJOHZ010000061.1 GCA_905234695.1 uncultured Bacteroidales bacterium
GACGGTACCCGTGCGGGTCTGGCGGTAGAGGAGCTGGCCTACCTTACCGCTGATTTTGGTGTTTGCTCCAAAGATTTTTCCCATTGTTTGTTCCTTTCTGTTTTTTGTTAAACTTTTGATTTCTGTATCTTTCGAAAGACGGCGCAAAAGTACAGGGGTGAGGAAAAACGGAATCGGGCTTCGTCAGCTTCCGGTGGGCGTCGGGGGTGCGTTACGGGTGCGTTCGGGGTGGGATTGTCGCGATAAGAGGGAGGGGGAAGAGGGACAAAAAGGGGGAATCCGCCCTGATTTAGAAGAAAATCGGGGCGGTTTGGGGCAATAAAAAAGCCACGGCAAGCGTGGGGGCTTGCCGTGGGATTTTATTTGGTGGGTGTTTAGTCTTTATTGGGGGATGTTATCACTTCCCAGTGGCCTCCTTTATCTGGACCAACTCGACGAATAATACCTTGCTTCTTTAGGTTTCTGATATTATAGTTTATACCATCACGACTAAGTCCACAAACAACCGCTAATTCTTCTATAGAAATATTAGGATTGCCTATTATCGCTTCAATTATTTTCTGTGTAGTTTTCTGTGTAGTTTTCTGTGTAGTTTTTTGTACATCATCTTGAGTGCCATCTTGAGTGCCACCTTGATTTCTTTGGCTATCTATTTCTTTAACCCTCTGAATGTCTTGAACATCATCTTGAGTATCATTTTGAAGGACAACCTTCCTGATAGTAGCACGAAGCATGAAGTCGTATTGTTTGAACTCCGGGGCGGGTTGTCCGACCTCTGCCATCTCCCGGTAGATACGGTCTATTCCTTCGCCGAACTCTCGTACATACTCATACTCATGAAGCATCTGAGCAATCTTTGGATTGCGAGAAAAGTGAGTTGTGCGCAAATTGCCAATCCTCACCATGCCGGGAAGGATGCCTGGACTCTCAACAGTGAGACGGTCGGAGAAAATCTTGACCTGTATGTCAGTTCCGAAGATGGAGTAGTCTCGGTGGGCGATGGCATTAACAATAAGCTCAGTCCAACAGAACTCGGGATAGTCGGGGACGGTACGGAAAACGGCACCTTCGCCTAAAAAAGTATGTTCGCGAATTTGGGTTTTCACGAAAGCGAGGGCGTCGCGCGTCATGTCGATGATACGTCCCTCGAACATTTCATCTTTCACCACATTCATTTGTGCGCCTGTCAGCTCTTGTGTTCCATCATAGCAGACGACACGCACACGCGCTCTCGGGAACCATCGCTGGGGAGCTATGCCAAACAGAAGGATAGCGGCACCACTTACATATTCTCTACCGTCTTTCTCGGTGATAAAGTTTTTGTTGGAACGCAGGTAGGTCAGAGCGTCACGACCGTAGCCAATCCTCGCACAATATTCCTCAACACACTTCAGGTCGAGATCTTCTATTCCTGCTTTGGCGACGGGCTCGTCCTCAAAATAGCACACCCCCTTTGCGAACATCAGCTGCATGCGTTCCTCAAAGCCCAACTTATGCGATTTATCGCCGACACGTATATAGGCTTCGTCGGCAGAGGTGGCATGAAGCCGGTTGCTTTGCTCTACATTGAGAATAAGAATATGGTCGGCATCTCCGTTGTTGTTTATACAATCGAGGTATTCAGGATGTACATTGATTCTCGGAACACAATAATCCATCGGAACGCGCAACAAGTCATTGACATTTCCAATATAATGGTCGATTCCGGTTATCGTGCCGTCGTCCTCAATGCCGATAGCCACACGACCACCATCGGCATTGGCCAATGCCACAAGAACAACGGCCAACCCTTTAGGGTCGATGCGAGCACTCTTTCTATCGAAAGTTTGTCCCTCTTGGGTTGTTGTCAATGTTTTAATATTGTATTCTTCGGTCATTTGGCATAACAAATTATTTGCAAAGATACGAAAAATATTTCTAATCAAACAAATGATGTTTAATAAAAAAAAGCCGAGACCATTGCTGGCCTCGGCTTTCGTCGTTTTGAGTTGGCGTGAAGGATGATGCGCATGGGTTATTTATGGTTCACCCAGATGAGCTTCGAGGTGTCGTAGCCGCGGCGCTGGGCTTCGGCGAGGATGGTATTCAGAGTTTCCTGCGGCAACTCGGGGGTGCGGGAGAGTATCCAGAGGTATTTGGCACTGCCACTGCCGATGAGTGCCCATTGGTAGTCGGCGTCAAGCAGCATCACGCGGTAGTCCGAGTAGAACGGACCGAAGAAGGAGACGCGCAGCACGGCGGCCTCGTCGGTGGTCTTGGCCTTGCCGTTGGAGGTCTTTTGCTTGCCCTCCTTAATGCCGGTGTTGGTCACGGCAATCTTGCCGTCCTCGCGCAGCGCGTAGTTGGCCTTGCAGAAGTCCAGTCCGCGCTCGAAGCTATGGTCGAAGCGTGCAATCTCGTACCAGTCGCCGAGGTAGCGCTGCAAGTCCAGCGCCGCCACGGGAGCATTGTCAACCTTTTGCGCATTGCCGCACCCGGCAAACAAAATGGCGCAAATCGAAGCTAATAATGTTTTCTTCATAATGAAAATGTTTTAAATGATTAATTACTGTATTGTGTGATTTCCTGATAGAGTGCGTTCACCCCCAGCCACCAGTATTTGGTCTTTTCCTGTTCCAGCTTCGCGTAGACAGGCGAGGAATAGACAATGTTAATGGCGGTGACCATATCGTTGGCCACTCCATTCTGCAAAAGTCTGTTGGCCAGTTGTGCCACCTTGTTGGGCAGCAGCAGGTGCACATTGTCTTGGGTTATCTTGGGTTGGTTCATAACGTCACCTCCTTGTTGCCTGTGTATTCAAGTGTGGCTAATGATTGCTCGGTGTGGAACAGCAGTTGGTCTACCAGCTTATATGTCTTCAGACGGCGGATAAGTTCGCGCTTGCTGATGATTCCTGATTCATAGAGGTTGAAACTGAGGTAGACATTGTCGTTGGCCACAGGACCGGTCACGATGTCGTAGTCGTGTTTGTAGTTCTGGATAGTGCGATTAGCGTGCACAAAGTCCACCCACGCCTCATTGGCCGATTGGAAACGCCGAGTCTTCAATCCTTTTTGCGGGGTATACTCATATTGGTTGATATAGCCATGCGAAACATTGTTCTGTTCCATACACAATTTTACCCATCGGCGAGCCTGCTGGAGGCTGGTAGTAGTGTAGAATCCCGTGCCGAAGTCCAGCGGTCGATTGGCCTCGCGTATTAGTGGATGTTCTACTATTTCAAGACTTCCGTGATAGAGTGTCATAGCTGATGGTGTTTTAGATATTCGTCAATCTCGCCCAGTATAATTTGTTCGCTCTGGGTATGCAGCACTTCATAATGCCCCAACAGGAAGTCAATCACCCCCCTCTGCAGAAACATCTGTTCCGTTTCTGCACCGCCCAACTTGTTAGCCTTCTTGTACTGCTCGATACAAAAAGAAACAAATTCTATCTTGGATTGTTGTTTAGGGTCGCACATATTTCTTTTTTCAGGCTATAACGCGATTGTTCCGGTTTTCGTATATACATTATTAACTTGAATTTAGGTTTTTCAAGCGCTGAGCCACTTGTGTTTTGCCACAGAATAGATTGGTAGGCCGGGAATGAGGATGGGGGTCTTCTTGACGTAGGCCTGGTACTCGGGGTCATTACCATAGACTTCGTTTTGGCGCAACTCCAGACGACGGGCACCGCTGAACATGACGTAGACGATGCCGATGTAGCCTATAGCGGCTATGAGCCACTGCCACACGGCGAAGCCTGCGCCGATGCCACTGAGCAGCACGCCGGTCCAGATAACTACCTCGCCCAGGTAGTTGGGGCAGCGAACGATACGGTAGAGACCTGTGTCGACGAATCGTTTGGGATTGCGCTTCTTGGCTGCGGACTTTTGTGCGTCGGCATCGGCTTCGAGCAGGATGCCGCAGAGAACAAATGCGGCGCCAATCCACGCCCACAGGTTGCTGACCCCGCAGCCTGCCCGTGTGTTCATCAGGCGGAAAGCCACCGGGCTGACCTGCAGCACGTACAGTATGGCACAGAAGAGCCAGACCGCGATTACGACGCCGACGGGTTTCCTCTTTTGCAACGATGGGTCGTAGAGGATTTTACGATAGGCTGCAGCCTTACGCTCGCGCACAAGCAGGTAGGTGCCCAAGCGGAAACCGAAGACGAAGAGCAGCGCGCATAGCGCCACGGTGGATGCCGAGAGTTCGCTGCCGAACATCACCAGCATTGCGACCGAAAGCGCGACAATGCCGTAGCCGTAGCCCAGACTGAAGAAATAGATGAAATACTTCCAGCCCACGGCCGACACCGCGAGGGATACTGCAAGAAGGATAAGGAGTGTTGTCATAATGTGTTGTGTATTACTTTTGTTTAACCCAGATGAGTTTCGAGGTGTCGTAGCCGCGGCGTTTTGCTTCGGCTAGAATTTTGTTCAGCGTTTCCTTCGGCAACCGTGGAGTGCGCGAAAGTATCCAGAGGTAGTCGGCACTGCTGCTGCCCACCAGCGCCCACTGGTAGTTGGCATCGAGCATCATTACGCGGTAGTCGCTATAGAACGGGCCGAAAAACGAGACGCGAAGCACAGCAGGAACATCGGTTGTTTTGGCCTTGCCGTCGGTTGTTTTGGCCTTACCGTTCTTGATGGCGGTATTGGTCACGGCAATGGTGCCGTTATCTTTCAAAGCATAGTTGGCCTTGCAATATTCCAGTCCGCGCTCGAACTTGTGGTCAAATCTGGCAATCTCGTACCAGTCACCCAGATATTTTCGAAGGTCGAATCCCTTGACAACCGAATTGTCCACCTTCTGCGCATAGCACGCTCCGGCAAACAGAACTGCCAAAAGCGATGCAAACAATGTTTTCTTCATAACCTGAATAGTATTAATTGTTCATTTAACGCGAAGAAAACGAAATTATTGCCCCAAAGTATTATTCTTTAGAGATTTTGATATGATCTCACTCCATTTGATTTGATATTAAGGTGTTCGCAGCCATAGCAGGAGTACACCTCGGTGTCGACGACGACGACGTTGCTCACTGCATTTGACCTATTCAGCGGTGTTCGTGACCTTCGGTTGACATCCTCGCCGCTGGCCAACACGTGGTCCAGGCCGCCGAATCCGATATCATAGCCCCAGCCGTCGCCGCCGAAGATCCACTGGCTCTTCTTGACGAGGCTGTGACGGAGTTCGAGGAGCTGCTTGCAGATATCGCAGCCGCATTTCTCCATCAGCGGGATGAGCTTGTCGGCGATTTCCTTGGTGCGGAGGGTGTTCTCGCGGTTCTCGATCCACTCGGTGAAGAGGGCCTTGATTTCGGCGCT
>CAJOHZ010000062.1 GCA_905234695.1 uncultured Bacteroidales bacterium
GGACCCCGCCGCCAGCAACACGCCTACCGGCACCTATTTCTACCGCTTCTCCGGCAAGGGCTACAACGGCAATGTGGAACGTAACGGTGTCGTCGAGATTCTCAAATAAAACAACATGCCTGATAACTGGTAAAGAGGGTGCCATCCACGGCACCCTCTTACTGGTATTTTTACTATTGCTCATACCTTCCGTCAACGCCCATAACCGACATCGCGACACATTGGGCATTGGTGAGCGCACCTGGTTCGTAGAGAACCAAGGGCAATGGAACACACGAGTACGCTTCCGCGCCCAGATGCACAATGCCGCCTTTTTCGCAGAAGAGCGCTGTTTTACTATCGCCGTTCGCGAAGCCCCGAAGAGGGAGTCCGTCTTCCACCACGCCATCGGTCAACAGATGCACGCCTACCGCGTCCATTTCGTGAACGCCACCACCTCTGGTCCCATGGGGCGTGACATTGATGAAGAAAGCGGCTACGACAACTATTACTATGGACATGACCCCGCCCGCTGGGTGTCTCGTCTGCCACACTACCAGACGGTCTATTACAGCGACCTCTATCCTGGAATTGATATGGATGTCCGCGTGGCGGAACATGCGATGAAGAGCAACTTTTATGTCTCCCCTGGGGTAGATCCCTCTGTAATTGCCATGCGGTACGAGGGACAGGATGGATTGCTGCTGAGCAGCGGCAGCCTCGTTATCCGCACCTCGGTAGGCGACATCATAGAGTTGCGTCCCTACGCCTACCAAGAAGGCACACAAGGTCGACAAGAAGTGGATGCCGACTATTACTTGAAAGGTGATGAGCTACATATCCGTCTGGGCGATTACGACAAACAACTGCCGCTGGTCATCGACCCCGTACTGCATTTTTCGACCTACACTGGCTCAACAGCCGACAACTGGGGCACTACCGCCACCTACGACACTTATAAAAACACCTATACCGCCGGGCTGGTATTCGACATTGGCTACCCTGTATCGCCAGGGGCATACGACGGTAGTCCGAACGGCAACGCTGATATAGGAATCTTCAAATTTGACACCTCTGGCACCCAGCGGTTATTTGCCACCTACCTTGGCGGCTCCCTTGCAGACATGCCGCACAGCCTATATGTCAACAGTTTCGATGAACTGGTCATCTTTGGTACCACAGGGTCTGCCGACTTTCCCGTCACCTCACAGGCATTTGACACCTCCTTCAATGGTGGCACTCCGCTGCAATATGAAGGCTCCAGCACCATCAACTTCCCTAACGGAAGCGACATCTTTGTCAGTCGATTCACCAGCGACGGGGCCCATCTGGATGCCTCGACCTACGTCGGCGGCACCCGAAACGACGGATTGAACTACCAGCAGCATTTTAACAACAGCTACACCATCATCATGCAGGGCAACGACTCACTGTACTACAACTACGGCGACGGTGCCCGCGGCGAACTTATCACCGATGACCTAAACAACATCTATGTGGGCAGCACCACCATGTCGTTCAATTTCCCCACCACCGAGGGAAGTGTGCAACCTTCGCCCATGGCAGAGCAGAACGGAGTAGTATTCAAGTTAGACTACAACCTGCGCAATATGATATGGTGCACCTATCTTGGTGGGAGCCGCGACGATGCAGTTTATTCCATTGATGTAGACACACAATATAACCTGCTTGTGTGCGGCGGAACCAACTCGCCCAACTTCCCCGTCACAGGTGGAGCCTATCAAACCACCTATGGTGGCGGCAGTGCCGATGGATTTGTAGCGAAAATCTCTTATAATGGTGAGCGGTTAATGGCGAGCACCTTTTACGGCTCACCGGAATATGACCAATGCTACTTCGTACGGACGGGTCGGAACAATGAGGTATTCCTCTATGGACAAACCAAAGCGGGCGGTAGCAGCATGGTATACAACGCCAACTACAACGTGCCAGGCAGCGGTATGCTGCTGGCACGCCTGAATCCCGACTTAAGCGGCCGTATATGGTCAACGGTCTTCGGCACCCCGTTGGGACGACCCAACCTTTCCCCTACTGCCTTTGCCGCCGACCTTTGCAACCGCGTCTATGCCGCCGGTTGGGGCCGCGATTTCGTGGGATACAACGGAATGGACTGGAATACGGCCGGCACCACTGGCATGGAGACCACTGCCGGGGCCATCAATAGCACCACAGACGGGCAAGATTTCTATATCATGAGCATCGATGCCAACGCCTCGCGACTGGACTACGCCACATTTTTTGGTGAACTGCATGGCACCCACAGTAACGGCGGCGGCGACCATGTGGATGGCGGTACCAGCCGTTTCGACAAGATGGCCACACTCTATCAGAGCGTATGCGCTAGCTGCGGTGGATACAACGGATTCCCCACCACCCCCAACGCATGGTCAGACTCGAACTTGAGTTACAACTGCAACAACGCCCTGTTCCGACTAAATATCCATGACGACTTCGCCGTAGCCGATTTCGTGGCACCACCTGTAGGCTGCACCCCTTACAACATCCATTTCCATAATACAGGACGCGGCACCAGTTTCCACTGGGACTTCGGCGACGGATCCGTTTCGACCGACCGAAACCCATCCCACACCTACTCCCAGGCGGGCACATATACCGTGCGTCTGATTGCTCATCTCGCGTTTGGTTGTCGCTCAGACGATACCATTGAACACACCGTATGGGTGCTGAGCAACGAGGGACGCCGTTTTGAAACCCAAGCCGTCTGCAACGGCGACCCCGTCCAGATTGGGCTTCAACCTATGCTAGGCTGCGGCTACGAATGGATTTCGGGCGAGGTGTCCGACAGTACCATTGCCAACCCCTTCGTCACCCACAGCGGAACCTACCTGCTTCGCATCACTTCAATTGAGGGGTGCGACGAGACCGATACTTTCACCGTCAACTATATCAGCCTCATCGATTCCATTATAGTGAAATCACCCACCTGCCCTGGTGGCGACGATGGCCATGTGACAGTCGTCCTCAGCGACCAATCGGGAGACGACACTCGCATCTATTGGGACGGTGTTCTGGGAGGCCAGACGCTTGGTCAGCTGTCCGCCGACGGACGCGAGCATACTGTGGCCGTTGAGAGCCACGGGTGCCACACCGAGCGAACCTATACCCTCACCGACCCACCGGTGATGCAGACACAGAAGGAGGCTTTAGCTGTGATGTGCAGCGACAGTTGCGATGCATGGGTCTCGCTGACCTATGGATACCCCAACCACCCTGTAGGCGACACACTGATTGAAGGGTTATGCGAGGGGACATACGTCATCCACTATGCCGACACCGCAGGATGTCCCTATGTGGATACCACAACCGTGATACGCGACCACACCCTCGACAGCCTGCAGGTATGGGCCGACGACACCCTCATTTTCCTCACTGAAAGCACACGACTGCACGCCAGCCGTCTCTCGGGTGTATCGTACAGCTGGAATCCCGCAAACACGCTGGAGAACGCCACCAGCGCCGACCCCACTGCCACACCTGAGGACACCGTCACCGTCTATACCGTTACCGTAAGGGACAAGCAGGGATGTTCGCGCTCGGGTTGCGTGACCATCCACTGCACCGAGGTCAACTGCGGCCGCCCAAACATATTTATCCCCAATGCATTCTCACCCAACAACGATGGTGTAAACGACCAGTTGTGTTTCCGTGGCAACTTTGTGCTAGATTTCTCTATCACAATATTCTCCCGTTGGGGCGAAAAGGTATTTGAATGCAATGACATACACTCCTGCTGGGACGGCCGATACAACGGCAACTGGTGCATGCCTGGGGTGTACACCTATATCTGCCGCATCAAATGCGAAGCCAACCTAGAGAACTTGATCAAAGGCGATATCACCCTGATTCGATGAAAGACCAGTTTGTCATAGCATACCTCGCAGACCTCAGCATGACCGATGCCGTAGTGCAACATGCACGGATGTTGGCAAAGATACTTAAGAAGGGACTTATCCTGCTTTATATAGAGGACAAAAGCATCGGTGGTCATGACATTCACAGCGTCACCCCCTCCCTGCTGCAGGCCGAGGCCACCGTGGCCGACGTACACCCCGCACATGCCGCCCTCAAAGGCAACACGCGTGAGATTATCGCTCAACTGCCCACGCTGCTTAACGGCGTGGTGGCTGTAGCTGGAGTGAATCCCGATGCCCCAAAGGGTAGCGCCACCCATCCGCGTGAAGTATTGAGAAACTTCTCTGAGTGCAAAATCGCCTACCTCACGGTCCAGACCCCTCCTATCGGACCAGACCCCTACCGCCATGTTGCATACAGCGTCGATTTCCGCAAAGAAAGCAAGGAGAAACTCATCTGGGCCAGCTACTTTGCCCGGTTCAACCGCAGCACGCTACACATGCTCCATTTCAACTACAAAGACAGCGGCCTGCGCACCAAGTTGAACAACAACATCAAATTCATGAACAACTTCTTCCGTAATGTAGGAGTGGAATACCAATCCCAAGCGGTTCCAGGGCAAGCCTTCTTCCCCGAACGGCTGATATGCGACACTGCCGGGGACAGTGGCTACAACCTGCTGATATCAGTCACCACCGACATCCGTGACCGCGATATGCTGGAGTGGTTCGTCGGCGTACAGGAAGAGCGCACCGTGCGCAATGCCGCCCGCATGCCAGTGTTGTACCTCAACCCGAGGGATGATATCTATGTGCTTTGCGACTAAGTGACATCCAATCATTTCATAGACACACTATTCGATAATATCCAACTAGTTACAGAATAATCCTATATAATTCTCTATGGTTGTGCAGAGGGAGATATATTCCCCTCTGCACAACCTTTTTTATGCCCTTTTATTGCCCCCTTTGTCGACCTTTACTTGACTAATTCCTCACATTGGAATTTTGATGGCCTTAATCAATTCCATTCGTGAAAAATCATTAAAAAACGTTAAGAAATAGTTAAAAAATAGATTTAGGGGGTATCCAAAACGGACCTAGTCAGTGTATATATTAGACAAAAAAAAATCCAAGCCATGAAAAAAATCTTTTTAGCAACAATCTCAGCCACCCTGTTCCTGATGGGGAACCACCTCTTCGCTCAGGACTGCGAGGCCAT
>CAJOHZ010000063.1 GCA_905234695.1 uncultured Bacteroidales bacterium
TGTGACGCTTATGTGCCTTTTACTCTTCTCCGACGTTTCCCCGACATATCTCCGACACTTCTCCGACCTATGTCGGGAGAAGTGCGGGAAAAGTGCTGGGTATGAGTGAGATAAGAGTAAAAGGCACGGAGAACTGAGGTCGGCGACCATGTGGAGCCAAGGCGCATAAAAGTCACTCCGAAAGAAGATTGGGAGAGGCGAGAGATGAGAGGTGAGAGATGAACGGGGGAAAAATCTAAACAATTCTAAAAAACGAATATCTGCGTGAAAGAGGTTTATTTTATTAATTATTTTTTTGTATATTTGCAGTTTCAAAAAACAAGCAGACTGAACAGAAATAAAACATATAAAATATTATATGATACCCGCTTAGCCGTACAGGGAGCCATCCCCGTAGGGTTGAAGTGATGTATGAAAAACACAACAGACAAATGTATACGCTACCATTACACACTGTCGAAGAGGTTTTGTTTGAGAACAAGCCGCTGGAAATTCCGTCGTTGGCAATAGAGGATGTGGAACGCTGCCATCGTTTTCTGGAGCGTTTCCATGCCGACAAGGTGATTTACGGAATCAACACAGGTTTTGGTCCTATGGCGCAGTGGCGTGTAGACGACCGATATCTCACGGACTTGCAGTATAACATCATCCGCAGTCATTCCACGGGCGCCGGCGAACCGCTGGACGACCTGAATGTGAAAGCCGCCCTCATCGCCCGGATGGGTACTGCGCTGCAATGCCGGTCGGGAGTGCATCCCGATGTGGTGTTGCTGCTGCAGGAGTTTGTGAACCGCGGAATCCATCCCTTTGTGCCGCGCCACGGCAGCGTGGGCGCGAGCGGCGACCTGGTGCAGCTGGCCCATATCGCCCTGACGCTTATCGGCGAAGGGAAGGTGCATTACAAAGGCGAATGGCGGCCGACGGCCGAGGTAATGGCCGAATGCGGCCTGACACCGCTGCGGATGCATATCCGCGAGGGGCTGTCGATTACCAACGGCACGTCGGTAATGACGGGCATCAGCATCGTGAACCAGCATTATGCAGAGACGCTGCTGGACTGGGCCACGCTGGCGGCGGTATGGATGAACGAGATTGCCGCCTCGTATGACGACTGGATGGCCGAGCCGCTGAACGAGTGCCGCCGGCACGAAGGGCAGCAGGTGACCGCTCGCCGGATGCGCGAGTTGGCCGCCGACAGCCAGTGCCTGAAAAAGCGCGAGCATGAACTCTATTCCAGCGGCCACAGCGACAAGAAGACCTTCGACCACAAGGTGCAGGCTTACTATTCGCTGCGTTGCACGCCACAGATACTGGGCCCGATATACGAGACGCTGGCCAATTCGCGCCGCATCCTTCAGGAGGAAATCTGCTCGGCTTGCGACAACCCCATCGTGGACCCCGAGACAGAGAACGTGTACCACGGCGGCAATTTCCACGGCGACTACATCTCGCTGGAGCAGGACAAGGTGAAGATTGCACTGGTGCGGCTGGCCATGACTTCGGAGCGGCAGCTGAACTATTTGTTCCATGACCGCATCAACGGCATCCTGCCCCCGTTCCTGAACATGGGCGTGCTGGGGCTGAACTATGGGATGCAGGCGTGCCAGTTCACGGCCACCAGCACCACCGCGGAATGCCAAACACTGGCGATGCCCAACTACGTACACAGCATCCCCAACAACAACGACAACCAAGATATCGTGAGCATGGGCACCAACACCGCCCTGCTGTGCCGCCAGGTCATCGACAATTGTTTCCAAATCATGGCTATCCAGTACATCGCCCTGGCGCAGGCCACCGACTGTCTGAAAATTGCCGACAAACTGTGTGCCACCTCGCGCCGCCAATACGACGCAGTGCGTGCCATCATACCGCTCTTTGTGGAGGACACTCCTTTCTACGAAGAGATTGCCAACGTGGAGAACTATTTACGAACCAACCCCCTAAAGCTGAAATAACATGAACTATGCCCTTGTCACCGGCGCCTCCCGCGGCATTGGCCGCGCCATCGCCCTGCGGCTGGCTGCCGATGGGATGCCAGTGCTGCTGAACTACCGTTCCAACACCGCCGCGGCAGAAGCCACCTTGCACGACATCGAGGCCGCCGGCGGAAAGGCCGAGCTGATGCCGTTCGACGTGAGCGACCCGAAAGCCATTGAACAGGCCATTGAGGCTTGGAAGGGCCAACACCCAGACGACTATGTGTCGGTGCTGGTGAACAACGCCGGCATTCGTCAGGACAACCTGATGATATTCATGACCGACGAGCAGTGGCAGCAGGTGCTGGACACCACCCTCACCGGTTTCTTTCACCTAACCCGCCGACTGCTGAAGGAGATGCTCACCCACCGCAACGGCCGCATAGTCAACATCACCTCGCTGTCGGGCCTGAAGGGGCTGCCGGGGCAAGCCAACTACTCCGCCGCCAAGGCCGCCCTCATCGGAGCCACCAAGGCGCTGGCTCAGGAGGTGGCCGCCCGCAAGGTGACCGTCAATGCCGTGGCACCGGGATTTATCGCCACCGACATGACCGCCGAGTTGCCCGAGGAGGAACTGAAGAAGATGATTCCCGCCGGCCGGTTTGGGAAACCCGAAGAGGTTGCCGACCTGGTGGCATTCCTGGCCTCGCCGCAGGCCGCCTACATCACCGGCCAGACCATCTCCATCAACGGTGGCTTGTACACCTGATTCCACAAGACAAAAACAAACAATAATCACATAAAACCCAAAGAAAACCATGAAAAAATTCATCCTTAGCATTCTCATGATTGCCGCCTCGTGCGGTTTGATGGCACAGGAAGAAAACACCATCAAGATACCCAGCGGTTACCAAGGCTGCCTCGAGCACGGCACCTGCTTCCGTCCCTGGGACGGCGGCCGTACTGTCACGGCGTTCTCCACCACCCACGGTTTCTTCTTCAACTCTCATGCCTATGTCGGCATCGGCATCGGAATGGAAGGAGGCAAGGACTATTTTACCATGCCCATGTACACCGCGCTGAAATATGTCTTCGTCGTTGGCAAAGCGGCATCGCCTGTGGTGCAGCTGCGCGTAGGTTCCTACCTTGGGGAAGAGTCCGGCGCGTATGGCGACGCGGCGCTGGGTGTGCGGTTTGCCTCGAAACGGGACTTCGCCGTGAACGTCATGCTCACAGCCTCGTACCTCAGCCGCATCGAAGAAGAGACCATTACCCGTGTCAACGGCAATGATATCACCCGGGAGACCATCACTCGGAATCCCTCACAGGTGGGTCTGCGCATCGGCATTGAATGGTAAACCAACCACAGAAACACAGAAGAACGAATGAGAAGAGTAGTCATCACCGGGACAGGCATCTGGTCCTGCCTGGGAACCTCTTTGGAGGCGGTGCGCCAATCGCTGTATGAAGGGCGGTCGGGCATCGGGAACGAACCCATACGGAAAGAATACGGATACCAGTCCACGCTGACCGGCATCGTGGAGCGCCCCGTGCTGAAAGGGGTGCTGGACCGCCGGCTGCGCGTAGGGCTTTCGGAAGAGGCTGAATATGCCTATATGGCCAGCCGCGAAGCATTTGCCAACGCGGGTATCGACGAGGAATACCTCAACACCCACGAAGTAGGCGTGCTGTTCGGCAACGACTCGTCGGCGAAGGCGGTCATCGAGTCGGCCAACATCATGGCCGAGAAACGCGACTCGACCCTCCTGGGGTCGGGCTGGATATTCCAGTCGATGAACTCGACGGTGAATATGAACCTCAGCACCATCTTCCACTTGCGTGGCATCAACTTCACAGTGAGTGCCGCCTGCGCCAGCGGGTCGCACGCCATCGGTCTGGGCTATATGTTCATCAAGCAGGGCCTGCAGGACATGGTGCTGTGTGGCGGTGCGCAGGAGACGAACCATTACAGTATGGCGTCGTTCGACGCCCTGTCGGCCTTCTCCAAACGTATGGACGACCCCACCAAGGCCTCTCGTCCTTTCGACCGCGACCGCGACGGCCTCATCCCTTCGGGCGGCGGCGCTGCGCTGGTGCTGGAAGAGTATGAACATGCCAAAGCCCGCGGAGCGCATATCCTGGCCGAAGTGGCTGGCTATGGATTCTCATCCAACGGCGGCGGCATCTCACAAGCCAGCGACGACGGCAGCATCATCGCCATGACCCGCGCCATGCAGGACGCCGGTGTGGAGACCCGCGATATCGACTACGTCAATGCCCATGCCACCTCAACCCATCAGGGCGACATGGTGGAAGCCCTGGCCTTGGGCCGTCTGTTCGCCGGCCAGCACGCCTGGATAAGCTCGACCAAGTCGATGACCGGACATGAATGCTGGATGGCCGGTGCCAGCGAGATTGTGTACTGCCTACTGATGATGCAGCACAACTTCGTAGCCCCCAACATCAACTTCGAGAACCCCGACGAATACAGCGCGCCGCTGCATATCGCCGCCAAGACCGTGGAGACCGAGGTGAACACCGTGCTGAGCAACAGCTTCGGTTTCGGTGGCACGAACAGCGCACTGGTGCTGAAACGACTATAAACCATTGAAAGGAAACAACAAACACTAAAAACAGACAATATCATGAAAAAGGTTTTAATGACGCTGATTATGGCTTTG
>CAJOHZ010000064.1 GCA_905234695.1 uncultured Bacteroidales bacterium
GAGCGACTGGTTGCCGCCGTTGTTGGTGGCGTTGCCGACCATCCACCAGTTCACCTGGGTGCCGTTGATAAACTCCCAACCGTTGTTGCCCTCCTGCTCAAAGTCGCAGTTGACAAGGTAATCTGCAGGAGCTGCGCAGTTGGCAGTGTAAGTGGCCACCACGCCATTGGTGGGAGCCGTGCAATCTGACGAATTGGCGCATCCTACGTGGCTGGAGATGGTGTCACCGTTATTGTCAATGATGACCCAGCCATTCTCGTACGGCCAGCTGTCAGTAGAGGCATAGACGAAATTGAGCGTTCTGCCGTCGCAGACAGACAGTGTGTAAGTTGCCGAATCACCACTGTTGGTATATGTTCCCAGCACTAGGTTGGTGGCAGAATCTACTACCTGGATCTGTCCACCGCCGTCGCCATAGGCATCGAGGAGGGTGATTGTGATGGCACACTGGTTGGAGGTGTCGCAGGGATCGTCGGTGTCGGTGGATTCGGCGAAGATGCCGCGAATCATGAAGGTGATATCCCAGCTCGGATAGATTGCACTGAAGCTTGATCCCCAAAGGGCGCCGTCGCTGTTGCCGCAGCTGCTGGTAAAGGAGGCGGGATAGGCGACGCCGTTGTCATGAAGGGTAATCCAGAAGTTCTGGTCGGCAGGAATCGTCACAGGCGTTGTCAGCGTCAAGGTGGTCCAGCAATCCTCGTCAGAGACCGCGAAGGATTGGGTGTAAAGCGCATTGGAGGGAGAGGACGAGCCGGTGTAGATGGTCACGTCGTAGGTACCGGTGTCGGAGACATAGAACTGGACAGCCGTCAGTTTGTGGCCACTGGTCACGACGCTGCCGGGCATCTTGATACCCCAATAGCTTCCACCGGAGCCGTTGCCCAGCGAGCTCTGTCTGCCACTGAAGCAATAGCCGAGGGTGTCGCCCGAAAGGGGGGCAATGTCGGCGGAGAGGTTGATGGCGCCGCCCCTGGCGATAAGCTGGCGCGGGTTCTGCACGCTGCCGTCGCTCCACTGGTTGAGACGACAACCGGAGTTGGCGTTGGCACGGAGGGTAATGGTATCCCCGAAGGAGTAAGAACCGCTTCCGGTCACACTGCCGTTATTGCTTTGCGAAGAGGAAACCGAGACAGAGGTCGAGGCCGTGGTGTCCCAGTTGGTGATGGGTTCGATGCCCATGATGGCACCGTTGGCGAGGTTGAAGGTGTAGGTGGAGTTTCCGCCGGTACCGCCCGTTCCCGGGTGCAGGTCGCCCATTGTGTAGAAACCGTCATAGCTTCCACCCCAACCCCAGTTGAAGTGGAACTGGCCTTGGGTGTTGTATCCGTCGCAAACAAAAGCGTGGCCGCCGGAATAGTCGCGGCCTTTGTAGACCATGGGACGACCGGCATCCAACTCGTTCCGCAGCATCGTGCTCCATTGGGCGTCGGTATAGTTCTCTTTGAGTTCAAAGTGCAAGGTGGGTTTGTACTTGAAGTAGGTGAGCAGAGCGTTGTCGGCTGCAGCTTGGCTCAAGTCGCCGCCGGCACCGGTGGTGGCACCGCTGCCGCCAGTGGCGCTGGGACCGTAGTCCATTTCCACAGCCACACCGATGTGGTACATCAGGGTCGCCACGGCGTTGATTTGCGTGGCGCTGCTGTTCGAGGTGAGCGACGTGGGCATGTTGTTCCAGTCGTAGGTGGTGGCGCCGAAGTCGGCACTCATGGTGCCATACGTGTTATGCGAGTAGGAGTGCGAACCATAACCAACCGTGGGATGGTTCCAGAATTTCATCACCTGTGCGGTGGCGGTGGCCACACATCCGGTCACCGTCTTGGTCGAGTAGGTGTTGTCGTAAGGGCAGAGGTCGTTGTAGTACGGGCTCTGGTTCCATGTGGTGGTCACCAGCGCGTTGACAGAAGTCAAGAGCGGTGGGTCGGGCATTTGGCCGTTCAGCAGGCCGTCCCATTGTTCGCGCACATCGGGCGAACCGCCGAACTCCTGCTGTCCGTAGTGCTCACGGTAGAAGGCGATTTGTTCGTCGTACATCTGCATCCAGTCTTTCACGTGGGCGGGAATCTGCT
Source organism: uncultured Bacteroidales bacterium (assembly GCA_905234695.1). Classification (GTDB taxonomy): domain Bacteria; phylum Bacteroidota; class Bacteroidia; order Bacteroidales; family P3; genus Colimorpha. The sequence continues at coordinate 2,064 of CAJOHZ010000064.1, forward strand.
CCGTGACAAACGTGTTGGACAGCGAGTAGCCCAATATGGGCAACACGCAGTCGTCAGCCGAGACAAGGATGAATCCCTTACCTTGGTTGAGCGAGAAGATGTAAAACTCTTTGAATGGCGATTGCGACGTCACATCGGTGAGGTTTGTGAACGTGCTTCCGCCCACCCCCTTTAAGAAGGTGGAGGCCGCCTTTCGTGCTGTGCCTGAGTCCACAGGCTTAGCCATGACTGTCAACGATAACGTCAACAGGGCTAACAGAACCAGTACAAATTTTTTCATAATGTTGTTAATTTATTGATTTGTTTGTTTTTTTCGTTCTTTGGAATTAAAAATACGAGTTGTTCACATTTTGATGTGGATTCAAAGGTTGGTTATTCACATTTTGGTGTGTATAAATAGGGCCTCTTTCCCCCTTTCGGAGGGGTGTAATAAGGGCATATATGAAAACATGTTTCGTGATATTACTTTGTTTTACTAGCCGTTACAATAAAATCGTCCCACTGTTAAATGCAAACAATGGAATGTGCAAATATACACATATTTTTTGATTTTCCAAATTTCCGGTGAAAAAGTTTTGTCCACACTTTTCCCTATTTTCAATTTTCAAATTGACCCTAAAAGCTCATTGACTTCGGTCCTCAAACGTCAACGAAGTTACCTTTCACCTCTCCCAGTCGTCTCTCGGAGTGGCTTTTATGTTCCTTTTTCCTTCCTTCGGCACTTACCCTGCTGATATTCAACTGTTCACCCACTGTTTTCCTATTCTACGTTGGAGAACAGTTGGAGAACAGTAGGGAAACAGTTGGAGAAATACCGAAGGAACAGCGAAAGAACATAAGGACCACACCGAAGCCACTCCCTTGTCACCCTCTCTCATCATTTATCTTGCGTTTGGTGTGTGTTTTTTTTGAGGAAAATAGTTGTTTATTGGAAAAAATGTTGTATCTTTGCAACTCGGTTTGAGCGAAAGAAAATGCCGTATACCGTTCAGTATCAGGAGAGGTGCCGGAGTGGTCGATCGGGGCGGTCTCGAAAACCGTTGACCAGCTTGCTGGTCCCAGGGTTCGAATCCCTGCCTCTCCGCTGAAATAGTCTCATAAGTTATTGTAAACTTGTGAGACTTTTTTTATGTCGAAAAAATGCACCAAAATTGCACAGAACTCACTATTGCCAAGCTTTTTACACACAAAAAAAGGAGACTGCATCGCAATCTCCTTTTCCTATAAACATAATACTGTTAGAAGTTCGTTTCCATCATATTTTTTCTCGTTTTGTCCGTCAGTGCTATGTATGGTCTCATTGTGTCGTAATTCTCGTGACCGGTATATGTCATAACCAGTTGAGGCGACCATCATCAGTGCCGCGGCTGCGAGGAGTATTGGTTTCTTAAGGTATGATATATTCATTTAACGTGAATGTCTGCAATTTATTTTGCCATCGGGCACCACGCCCTGTGACTCCCGCCATAAAAAGCTATAACACAATCTGTTCTTATGTTGCGGCAACATAAGAACAACATTACATCAATATGAAAATAAGGCCACTAGGTATGGCGCCAGAGGACGCCTTACCTAAGGTTAAAAAAAGGTCTAATAGTCAAATTGCAGGCTGTGACACGTCAATAATCCAAGCAGGATAAGCGGTTTGAGCGATTCAAAAGGAAATAACAAAAGTCGGCTTGCA
>CAJOHZ010000065.1 GCA_905234695.1 uncultured Bacteroidales bacterium
TCCAGACATAGCTACCCGGCGGTGCCACTGGCGTTACAACCGGTACACTAGAGGTCTGTCCAACTCGGTCCTCTCGTACTAGAGTCAGAGCCCCTCAGACTTCAAACGCCCACAACAGATAGGGACCGAACTGTCTCGCGACGTTCTGAACCCAGCTCGCGTGCCACTTTAATCGGCGAACAGCCGTGCCGAAGGCTGCGAACACCGCTGAAATCAATCCAATGCAGTGAGCAACCCTTGGAACCTTCGCTCGTCAAGTTCGCGGGGCACACCACTCCAGCCCCAGGATGAGAAGAAAGCCAACGATTTGGCTTTCGATAGCGCAGCGGTGAACAAAGCCGACATCGAGGTGCCAAACCACCCCGTCGATGTGAGCTCTTGGGGGTGTGTTTTGGGACGTTTTCTTAACCGCTCCGCTGAAAAACGTCCGCCGGAAGTGTCACCAGCACTTCCGACTCCCCGGAGTACCTTTTATCCTTTGAGCGACGGTCCTTCCATACGGAAGATTGTGTCGCTTAAAATAATTTTTGCGGTTTCGGAAAAAGTGTGTACCTTTGCACTATAAAATTCAACGATATGGAAACACAAGTTGCATACGTAAACAACACAAGGACAAAGCCTTTGCGGAATATCGAGGTACCTCACGGCACGACGCAAGTCCAAACTACTCCCAAAGAGCGGCTTCATACCGTCGAAGAGTTTATCGACAAATTGGAACGAGCTGTCCTTGAGAGGCTATGAAAGAATACACAGTCAGAATCCTCGACACAGTCTTTGCCGACATTGACGACATAGCCGACTATATCGTTGAAGTCAGCACTCCGGAACACGCGGCCAAATACGCTCGCGAACTGCAAGCCGAGATAATGACCTTGCGTTATCTTGCCGGCATCATTCCCGAAAGCCGCTACCATTCCGTCCGCCACTATCATCCACACGCCAAACAGTTGCGCACCCACAATAGGCAACTGAACATCATCTTCCACGTTGAAGGCAATGTGGCAATAGTGGACAAGATATTAGCCTCGAAGATGATTATCAACTAACACACGACATTCCACTATGCCACGCAATAATATCCATAACTCACTGATTATTACCCCCCCCAGAAATCATAACCATAATCTGAGAGGAGTACCCCTCCGCTTTTGTTTACCCTATGCCCGCCATGCTGCACGGATGTGCAGAATGGCGGGTTTGCTATGCATACGTTAATTAACCCTTTTATAAATTAAAATTGTTTCAATCATGAAAAAGGTATTTTCAATTCTGATGGTCGCTGTTGTATCGACAATGGCGATGGCAAGCTGCGGTGGTGGAAACGCTGCCTGTGGTTCGGACAACGACACTCCGTCCAGTGTGATGGTAAAGTTCAACAATTATCTTGTCAAAAAGCAATACGCCAAGGCGATGGATTTGCTGTGGAACATTGAGCAAGCCTCGGATGCCGATTACGAGAAAACCTCCAAGTGGTACGAGAAAGAGTTGGAGGAAAAAGGCGGAATCAAGTCGTTCGACATTCTCAGCGAGACCATTGCCGAAAGCGGCAAGAAAGCCAAAGTAGAGGTGCGCTACACCTATGGCAACGGCAAGGTCAAGGAGAGGACCCACACGCTGATGAAGACCGAGAACGGGTGGCGAGTGACACTGTTTTAATCAATAATCTAACACCTATCCAACATGGCACAGAACAATGTAAACCAAGAGGCTTGGCGTCTGATTGACGAGGCCTCGTGCGTATCGTCGCTCGTCACCGAGAACGACCGCAAACGTGGCGAAGTGAACGCAGAAAACATGTACCCCACCACAAAGGAGGAAACCGACTGCATGGATTCCCTCCTGAACCAAGCCCGTGAAGCCGCCGAAGACCCGCGCGAGGAGCGTTTCGCGCAGCGCTATGCCGAATTGACCGACGTAGTGTCGTGGTCGAACAGCCGCCATAAGACATGGAGCTGGGCTCTAATAGCAGGCGCTCTGCTGGGCGTATTGCTGCTCTGGTGGTGGACCAACAGCCGCGACAAAGACATCGATTTCAACCAGCATTGGGTCTCCACAGTGGAAGCGTGGATACCGTGCGACACCACCATCACCTACGAACAGTGCAGCGCAGACGTCTCCGCTCCCTACGAGGTCACGATGAGCAGCGCCAACAAGTACAAGGCAAACAAATTGGCCAAGATCAAAAGCGACATCCAGACCCGAGAGAAATGGATTGCTGAAACGCAAGAGACCGCCGTAAAAGACAACACCAAGGAAAACCGCGAGACGGCAGATTCCTATGCAGACAAGTATGGCAAAGAAATCAAGCAGTTGCACAAAGAATTCGACGAGGTTGCAAAGTGGAGCTTCGACGATGCCAAGAACGATGCCTTGAAATGGACCAATGTCGGTGTGGACAATGCCAAAGGCAAAGCCAACCGCATCCTAATCCTTCTCATCATCGTCATTGTGCTGATACCGCTCTATATCTGGACGGGCTACAACTACGGCTACGACATAACAGCCTCGCGCAAGCATCAGAAGTTCCTCACCTGGGTTAGAAAGGTGGGATTCGCGCTGGCAGGCTTCTTCTTCGGCGCAGGGTTGGTGTTCAAATTCTTCAATGACACCTATGTGGACTCCAATGGCAGACGATACAGGGACGACAGCACCGGTACCCAGGGCACAAACCTCTTCTTCAAGGGATTGTTGATGCTTGTCGGTGCCATCATATTTGCCTTTGTCTCCATATTTATCATGCTTGTTGAAGTCGTTGCCGGCCTAAGAAACAAACTGGGCGCAAAAGGCACTGTCAAAGAGGCAAAAGTAATCGAGAACTGATTTTGTGACATCTCACCAATCGAATTAAACCAATGTTCAATTAAAGAAGAAAGGAGCTAATTATGCCGTTATTCTACAACAAAGTGCAGAGGGTCAACCCGCGCGACCCGAAGGGCGCGAGAAAGTGGTATGCAATCCTTAAGAGCGTGGGGCAGGTGGACAAGCATGAGGTGGCAAAGCTGGTGTCGGACGAGACGACGCTGAACCCGAAGGAGGCCGAAATGGCGGTCTATCAGTTTGAGAAGGTGATGGAGCGCCTGCTGCTCGACGGCCACACGGTGCAACTCGGCGAGCTGGGCTCGTTCTCGCTGACTATCACCAGCGAGGTATGCCGCGGCGAGAAAGAGGTGACGCCCGACAAAATCAAGAAACTCAACCTCCGTTTCCGTGCCGGAAAGGGCATCAAGGCGGCCTTGGAGAATGCCAAGTTCCGCCCCGCCGAGGATATGCAGGTGAAGAAGAAAAAATAGCCTGCAAAATCTCAAGCGCAAGAATTTTGAAAAACATGCTCATGATTCCAAAAAATCATGAGCATAATTCCGCTCTAATTATGAGCATGAGATTTTGATGGTGTGAAAATAGGGGTATAATATATATATACGAAAAAAGAGCATCCCGATTGGGATGCTCTTATAAAAGATTGGCGGCGACCTACTTTTCCACAAACAAGTGCAGTATCATCGGCGATGCGGGGCTTAACTTCTCTGTTCGGAATGGGAAGAGGTGGACACCCG
>CAJOHZ010000066.1 GCA_905234695.1 uncultured Bacteroidales bacterium
ATTTGCAGTAACGTCCATTTGATGATCTCCACCAACGCTTCCGCCATTGCCGCCCTTGACGTTCAGCGTGCCGCTCGTCAGTACCAGTGTGCCGGTGCCGTCCACTGTCGAGGCGGTGCTTTCATTCGTGCCGTTGACGTTCATCGTGCCATTGCCCTCGATGGTGAGCGTTGCGCCGTCGGCGATGCTGATGCCCTTGTTCAGGGTGAGCGTCTCGCCGTCGGTCAGCACGAGCGTCACGTCGCCGCTCACGGTGATGGCATCGCTGTAGGTCAAGCCGCCTGCGGGCACGGCGAAGGTGCCTGCCGACCATGCGGTGGTGGTGTTGTCAAGCGGGGTGGCGGGCGGCACCTCGTCCACCAGCGTGATGCTCTTGATGCGGCGTAGGTTGCCGGTCGGCACGATGGTCACCGGGGTGCCCTCGGTGATGGGCGTCGTCCGGCGCAGCGAGTCGTTGCTCACGGGCACCGTGTCGCCCAGCGCCAGAATCAGCCAGCCCTCCGGCACGCCGGCGAGATAGTGGCCGTTCACCGTGTCGTTCGTGCTGAAGGTCTCGGTGCTCATCACCAGGTTGCGCCCCGGCATGATGAAGCTCCACGTGCCGTCCTCGTTGCGGTGCAGGTTGACGTCAGCCGGCGCCGTCTGCGCCATAGCCATGCCGCTCATAGCCAGCACAGCCAAAATCGTAAGTAAGATTTTCTTCATGATGTTAAAGTTTTTGATTGATTAATGATATTTGTGAATTTTCGTGATTTTCGATGCATGGACAAAACAAAGCCGCCCCGCCGCCGTAGGGGCGTACTCCTGTGTACGCCCGCTGGCAGCAGGGTGGTGAGAGTCCAACAATAAATATAGGGTTTCCTCCCTTCCCGTTTACAAGACTAGCAAACTGGGGGGGGGTAATAATCAGCGAGTTATGAGCATTGCTTGCCATCCTTGTTAGTTTATTATCATTTTCGAGGCCAATATCTTATCCACTATTGCCACGTTGCCTTCAATATGGAAGATGATGTTCAACTGCTTGTTGTGGGTACGCAATTGTTTGGCGTGAGGGTGGTAGTGGCGAACGGAGAGGTAGCGGCTTTCAGGAATAATACCGGCCAGATAGCTCAGAGACATAATCTCAGCCTGCAGCTCCCGCGCATATTTGGCTGCGTGTTCCGGTGTGCTGACGGCTACAATATAGTTAGCAATGTCGCCAATGTCGGCAAAAACGGTGTCGAGGATTCTGACCGTGTAGACATTCATAGCCTCTCCAGCACAGCCTGTTCCAACTTGTCAATAAACTCCTCAACGGTGTGCAGCCGCTCTTTGGGCGTAGCCTCCACCTGTGGGGTGCTTTGATGTGCCTCGACTTTCCGTAAAGGATTTGTCCTTGTGTTGTTTATGTATGAAACGGTTTCCATATCTGTTGTTATTTACAAGTGCAAAAGTACGATAAATAATTGGATTGGAAAATATTGCTGTCCGCTAAAAGTTGAAAAGTGATAAACCATGTGTCCGCAGTGCTGATAAATAGGCAATGCGGACATTTCATTGAAAAAGTAAGCCCCCCTCAATCAAAAAGCGTCAGTTCTGGAGGTGATGATTCTGTCTCTTTCATCATCTTCTGCCAGTCTTTCTCCGGTGCTTCAAAAAAGGAGTATGGGTTGACATAGTACATGAGCATTATTCTGCACATTGTTGCCAATCCCGAGAAGCTCCAGGGTCTTTGTATACGTTTTTGCATGATCATAAGCAGAAGGTTTGCAATCAGGGTTACCCATATCTGTATCTTGATTGCATTGGCACTCTCTCCATAGAAGTATCTTAGCGGGAAGTTCTGCTTTAATTGCTTGAAAAGTAGTTCAATTTCCCATCGTTTCCGATATATCGCCACGATATCCTCCGGCTCCATGTCCATATCATTTGTCAGCAGCGACACAAGTTTGGCTTTTTCCTTCTTGATATCAACGTATGTGATGATACGGGCATGGTGGACAATGTCCTCTCCATCCTTGACTTGTTTTTTAAACGTCACACGCTGCACCCTGAGCTCCATCAGCCCTTTGGGGGACATATACATTGTGTCGCTGTCGATTGTATAGACCAAGTTCTTCTTCATCTTCGTGACATATATCACCCCACGTGCTGTGAGTTCCTCGAATTTGGCGTAATCAATGTAGGCTCTGTCGATGGCCAGGATGTCTCCGCAGGAGTAATTGGATGGCTGGAGCATGAAACTGTCGTTCTTGGCGGCGGAGGTGTACTTGATGTCAGAGGGGACTCCCTCATTGGCATGTATATTGGCATGCACCTTGATTCCGCCTTTCTTCCTGCCACTCTTTGGGTGCCTCCCCACGCCCTTGAAGATGATGTTGGAGAAAAGAGTGATGGTCGTGGAATCTATGATTTGAAGCCGCGAGAGCCACTTTGGCATCTGCCGTTTCCGGCTGTCCGAGGAAAGTTCATCCTTGTATGTGGCATATAAATCCCTATAGGCTGCCTCAAAAATTCTCTCCGGCCTTCTTGCGTTGGCATCGGAGAGTGTGCTTCGACGAGGCATCATGCTGATACCCAGATGGGCAAACTTGCGGGCCTCGGGGAACATGGAGTTTGTAATCTCGCGCAGGGAATCGAAGCGTTTAATCACCGCATACAGCATGATGATAAGATGTTGCCAGGCATCAAAGTGCTTCACATACTTTTCTCCACCGTTTTCATGGCTGAATCTGAGGATTTTTGACTTGTCAAGCAAAGAAATCAGCTGTCCAAACATCGGCTGTCCGATAAAATGCGTACCTTTGTTCATGTTATTTATGTTTTTGTGGTGAAAACAAAGGTAACAAAAAGGTCGGTATCCAATCGAGGATGCCGACCTTAATTTGTGTATGATTCATTATGGTTTAGCGGACACCAATAATTGGAAAATTTATTTTCGCATCATTCTTTTGAACCACTCCTTGTTTGGCTCTGGGTGGTGGTAGCCTTTCCCATCGCCCCCCAAATCCCACGGTTCCGTCAAATCCCTTTGCCTTAGGGGCAGGCTGTCAATGTCATACTTTGAAAGCCTTTGGTGTTCGCACCGGCGGAACCGACGATTGCTGAATTGTTTTCCGCGTTTCTGCGATTTGCAGCACACCCAGCAGCATACAGGGGTGCGCTTTCTACTTTTTCCCATTGTGTCTTGAATGTTGTGTGCGGTCGCCTCTTCTTGCAGCACCACACGATTAAACATTACAAGACCTTATGTTTTTCCGAGCGGACCGCCTTGCTCCGCCCGTCGTAGGATATTGTCATTGTTGCCATTCACTATAACGCACACATTCTTTTTTTATTGTGCCAGCCGGGAACTAAATATGCAACATAAAGAGCCATCCGCCTGGGAGGTGTGGTTCCCGAGGCGGATGGCTTCTTTGCTTCGGATGGAATAAATGTGGGTTTCACTCCTTCCCGTCGATGGAGACCAGCTTGTACTGGCGGCTGCCGAGGCCTATCTTCTCGGCGTGCTCGACGGTGTGGATGCCGTGGCGGCTCTCGATGCGCTCACGCATAGAGGCTATCCGTAATTCTCAATCAAATACTTCACAAACTGTGGGTCACCGAAGTCGATG
>CAJOHZ010000067.1 GCA_905234695.1 uncultured Bacteroidales bacterium
CCGGAAAAAAAATCCTTTTCCAGCCTTCGTTTTCCCTCAAAAAGTTGCGTTTCTTATTGGAACTTACCTTGACGCACTTGTTCTCCTATCGGAAAAGCTGGTAACTTTCAGGGAGTGGGGATAGGATGCGGAGGGTTCACGCAATGGCGTGAATTATTTCGCAACTTATTTACTCCAAAGGTATCACCAGCACCTCCGATAGAAATAAGGAAAAACAACGGAATAGTTTACGCCTTTTTTTATAATAAGACAATGAAACAATTAACATTACTATTTGTGACGCTGTTCACAACAACAGTACTATGTGCCCAAAATGGATATATCACTGGCCGCCTGGCTGACGACAGCGGACAACCCATCGCTTTCGCCAATGTGGTGCTGAAAACAGTCACGACGGATAGCCTTATCCGAGGTACCACAACAGGCGAGGACGGCTCGTTCTCTATCGATTGTGGCGACGGAACCTACAACCTTGTGGCCTCGTATGTGGGATACGAAAGGCCGGGCGACCTCGGTACGCTGACAATGAACGCCAAGCAACTGGAGACTGTCACCATCACCGCCAGCCGCACCACAGAGAGTGTCGACCGCTTTGTGGTACTGCCAAAACAGGAAGAAGTGCAGGCAGCAGGACGCACGTTGGTGCTGCTCGACATGCTGGGTCTGCCAGGCCTAAAGGTGGATGTGGCATTGCAGAGCATCACTGTTGACGGTGGGCTGGCCATCCTGCAGATTAACGGTAAGGAGGTACCCGTGGCACGATTGGCCAACCTCAAGGCCGAGCAAATCAAGCGCGTAGAATACAGCAACAACCCCGGCACCCGTTACCTCGACCGCGGCGCATCGGGCATCGTGAACATCATATTGAAAGAGCGGGAGGACGGCGGCAGTATTGTGGCGAAAGCGGAGTCTGCCTTGACCACGGGTTTTGTCAATGGGTACTTGTTGGGCAGTTACCACAAGGGCAAAAGTGAGTTTGCATTGGAATACACCCTTGGCTACCGCAACTACGACAGCGTACCCTACGAACTGGAGGACAGCTACCTCGACGTTGCCCGCACCGTCACGCGCAGCCAGCGCACAAATATGCCATTCTGGTATATTCAGCACACGCTCAACGCCGAGTACACCTACCAGCACGACGACAGCACGATGTTCGTGGCTTCCGTGCAGGACGACTTCTTCACCAAGACGCTCGATGCCACAGGATCAATGACCGAAACAGACAACGGCACTACCACCAATCAGTCGATGCAGCAACACAACTATTCAACGGAAAATCTTCCCAAACTCGACCTGTTCTACACTCACAAAATGCCGCATGGACAGAAAGTAGAATTCAATGTGGTGGGCGAGTATGCCACCGACCGCTATGAAAACACACTGTCCTACACCAATGGCACCTACGCCACCACCGTCGACGGACACGGCTATGCCCTCAGTGGCGAGGGTGTCTACAGCAAGCAATTCGCCAAGATGGAATTGCGCACAGGCTTGCAATACCAACACAATTTCGCCGAGAACGAGTACACACTCTATGGAGTCAAAACCACAATGACCAAAGACAACGCCTATCTCTACGCCGAGGTGCAAGGCATGATTGGACAGAAAGTCGGCTACTCCGTCGGTACGGGGGCAAAGTTGCTCAACGTTACCGACGGCACCAGCTACCAGCAGTATATAAGGAACCTCAGCATCGCCCGCCTGCAATGGCGCATCAGCCCCCAGTGGTCGCTCTCCGCCACCTCGCAGTTCACGCCCACCTTGCCGTCGCTTTCCGCACTCGCGCCCGTCTTCCAGCAAACCGACGATGTGGAGGGTCAGCAGGGCAATCCGAGTTTAAAACCCAGCGAACTACTTTCCAATAAGCTGATTTTGCGCTACGTCCATCCCAAAGGATGGTATGCTGTTGCAACAGCCGGAGCCATGCACCACTTCAACCTCATCGTTTCCACCTACACCTACGACCCCGCGCGCGACCTTTTCGTCCTCACCTCGCAGAACGCAGACCTATGGCAATGCCTCTATGCCAATGGTCAGGTGGGAGTGCAGGGGCTGTGGAAATGCCTCAACCTGTCGCTTACTGGCATGTACCTCCACTACAACTCCGAGGGTGCCGACTTTTCTCACACAAAGGATAATTTTACCGCCGCTGCCAACGCCCAGTTCTATTGGAAGAGCCTTGTGGCAGGGGCGAACTTCACGCTTCTGCCTCAGTGGACACTCTACGGAGAGAACTATTCAGTGAGCGAAATGGCGCAGAGCCTCTACGTGCAGTACCGATGGAAGAGTCTCACGGCCATGCTGATGTGGCATTGTCCATTCAACCCCAAAGGCTACCGTTACGAGACCCTCGGCCTCAGCGCCGTGCATCCCTACCGTCACATACATTGGACCGCCAACAACGGCAACATGTTTGTCCTCGGCCTCACCTGGCAGATGGACTTCGGCAAGCAGTACCGAAAAGGCGAGAAGACCCTCCAGAACGGCGGTTACGACAACGGCATGGTAAGATGACTATTACCCAAATATTGCCAACAACAAGTATGATAATTTGCATGTATAGCGACTGCCGAGAGTCCACCGAAGGATCACCGAAAGGTCGCAGGTGATGATATTGAAAATAAGTATTTTATGTTTTTTTACAAGTATTTTATCCATTCATTTGATTTTCAATAGGATTGATATTATCTCAAAGAAGGCACGAAGAACCCACGAAGAAGGAGCAAAGAAGGGAAACCGTCAAACACCAGGCCTACAATTTGTCTCCCCTATTGGTGGAATACAAAGCATGGCGACCGCCGCAAGGAGATGCTCGAAGACATTGCCATCCTCACCGGCGGCACCGTCATCAGCGAGGAGAAGGGCTATAAGCTTGAAGATGCCACCATGGATATGCTCGGCACTTGCGAGAAGATCAGCATCGACAAGGACAACACCACCATCGTCAACGGCGCTGGCAACAGCGAGCTTATCAAGAGCCGTGTCAACCAGATCAAGGCTCAGATTGAGAAGACCACCAGCGACTACGACCGTGAGAAGCTGCAGGAGCGTCTTGCCAAATTGGCAGGCGGCGTGGCAGTCATCTATGTCGGCGCAGCCTCCGAGGTCGAGATGAAGGAGAAGAAAGACCGCTTCGACGAC
>CAJOHZ010000068.1 GCA_905234695.1 uncultured Bacteroidales bacterium
TGAATCTCCGCCCTAGAAAACTTTTGAACTTTTCTTCCCCTAAACAAAAATTCTTGCTATCTTTGCACAACAGTGTTGCACTTCGAGGTTGAATCTATATGCGTTTTTTATTGCCCGCGGTTACAATATCTTTGAGAGAATAGTCGTTATTTATAACTGACATAAAGATTATATACCAATGAACATACAATCCACTCCCGTGCTGCTGCTGACGGGCTATCTGGGCAGCGGCAAAACAACGCTCCTCAACCGCATACTGAACAACAAGCGCGGCATCCGCTTCGCCGTAATCGTCAACGACATCGGCGAGGTGAACATCGACGCCGACCTCATCGAGAAAGGCGGCATCGTGGGGCAGAAGGAGGAGAGCCTGGTGGCCTTGCAGAACGGATGCATCTGCTGCACGCTGAAGATGGACCTGGTGGAGCAGCTGCGCGACATCACCAGCCAGCACCGTTTCGACTATATCGTCATCGAGGCCAGCGGCATCTGCGAGCCCGAACCCATAGCACAGACCATCTGCTCCATCCCCACCATGGGCCCCGAATACGTCAAGGACGGCATCGCCGTAATGGACAGCATCGTCACCGTGGTCGATGCCCTGCGCATGAAGGACGAGTTTGGAAGCGGCAAGAACCTCCTCAAGCCCGGCCTGGCCGAGGACGACATCGAGAACCTCGTCATACAGCAGATAGAGTTCTGCAACATCATCCTGCTGAACAAAGCCTCCGAGGTGGAGCACGACGAACTGGGACGCATACGCGAAATCATCCGCGCCATCCAGCCCAAGGCCGAAATCATCAACTGCGACTACTGCGACATCGACTTCAGCAAAATACTCTACACCAGCATGTTCAACTTCGACAAGGTGGCCACCTCGGCGGCGTGGATTGACCAGATAGAAGGGCACCACGAGGATGAAGATGATGACGACGATGACGAACACGAAGAGCATCACCACCACGACCATGAGCACCACCATCACCACGACGACGAGGGCGAGGCCGAGGAGTACGGCATCGGCACCTTTGTCTACTACCGCCGCGAGCCGATGGACCTCGGACGTTTCGACGAGTTTGTGGCCCGCCACTGGCCGAAGGAAATTATCCGCGCCAAAGGCATCTGCTGGTTTCTCTCCGAGCCCGACACCTGCTACCTCTTCGAGCAAGCCGGCTCGCAGGTGGGGCTGAAAGACGTGGGGCAGTGGTATGCCACCATGCCCGACGACGAGCTGCTAGACTTCATGCGCCGCAACCCCGACCTACAGCGCGACTGGGACGACACCTATGGCGACCGCATGCAGAAGATTGTCTTCATCGGCCAACATCTCGACCGTGAGGCCATCACCGCCGCCCTCGACGAGTGCCTGTCGAAGGCTTATTGAAGAAGCTATGCCTCGAGGTTGATGCCGATACTGAAGGTCGGTCCGGAATGGAAATAGAAGGGGCTTGTGAGGTTGCTGCCACCGGTGCTGGGCGAGAGGAGGCCGAAGCCGGCTTTCAGCTCCACACCGAGCCGTATGTATCGGGTGTCGCAATCAACGCCTATCCCGCACTCATAACGGAGATTATTGGGGTTGAGTTGAAGAATAGTCTCATTCCCGCTGTCGTTACGCAACGAGGAGAAGTCAAAGCTGTAGCTGAGTCCTGAAGTAAGGTACGGCTCCATCTTGCCCACGCGGATTGGGTGGAACTTGACATTGACGGGCAACTCGCCGCAGACGCTTTCCACCTTATAGCTGGAGGACGGCGAAGCCATGACCGCAACATCCGTCGGCTCCCAGTTGCGGCTGAAGAGCAAAATACCCGGCATGGCACGCAGGCTGAACCAACGCCCCATCCGATAATCGCCTATCACAGCCATACGGAACCCCGGCGTGTAGAACGAGTGTTTGCCCTCATCCAAGGCGTGCGCCGCACCGCCCTGGGTGTAATAGAGGTCCACCTTGTTCTCAGTGAACCCAAAATGGACACCATAATGCAACTTTCGGTTGTTCCACGCACCGCTGTCCTGCACTTGCGAGTGGGCAGGCATGGCAAGGAGCGACAACTGGAAAACGAAGAGAACAACAATTCCTTTCAGCCCCACGAGAGGCTTCTTTCCCTGAAACAATACTTTCATAACAATTTATTTTTTAGGTTATTAAATAAGGTTGTTTAGCAAGTATTATTTCTTTCGATACACGTTGGGATTTATTGTTTCTGTGTATAGAAACGCCGCATTTACGGTTTTATTGCCTCACGGAGTTTTTTTTCGGCTGTATAGATTCAACCTCGAAGTGCAACACTGTTGTGCAAAGATAGCAAGAATATTTGTTTAGGGGAAGAAAAGTTCAAAAGTTTTCTAGGGCGGAGATTCA
>CAJOHZ010000069.1 GCA_905234695.1 uncultured Bacteroidales bacterium
CCCAAATCGGTCATTAGACACGGTAGGGTAGAGAAAAGTGGTCGAGAGAGTTCCAAATGCCTTGGAATGCGGAGCGTGTTTTCAGGGATCGGGCAAGATAAAGGATGTGCTTGTCTTTTGATTTGGAGAAATATGCCGGAGTTGCGATGAATTCATAGCGTATTGTTTTCAGAAAGCTCTTCTTGGGTGAGTTGACCAATGCATGCCGGAAGAGGGAGAAGAAGTTGTAGGCGAGGACAATGAAACTGCCGCAGGCCTCCGAAGCCCAGAAATTGTGCGTGACAAAGCTGTCCACCGCGAAGTCGGCCTTCAGCTCCTTGATGCGGTTCTCGGAATCGGCACGGCCACGGTAGGTGTCGTACACCACTTTCATCGGCAGATCAAGGTTGGTCACAAAACAGCTGTAGCGGTACTTTCCATACTCCGACTGGTCCTCGAACAGGCAGAGCTGTTTCACCTGCTTGCCGGCCGCTTTCGGACGTTTCTCAACTTCCTGTCGCACCATAACGATACGCCTGGGACATTCCCAGCTCTGCGCCTGGTATGTTGTCTCGGCCATCTCAATCCCGTCGTCGATTTCCGTCCATACCCGTCCGCGTACCAGTTCCCGCTTGATAGGCCAAGTGAATTTGCAGGCCACAATATACTGCAACTCCCTTGATTCCAGGTAGTCCAGTATCTCTTTGGCAAAGAATCCGCTGTCCATCCGTACCAGCCCGACGGTCTTGCCTTGCAGGTTCTCCAGCGTGTCTTCGAGGAACGCAAGGTAGTTGGTCGACGCGGATGTGTTGCCCGGCCGCAGCCAGTAGTTGGCAATCATCCTGATGTCCGACACAAAGGCCAGTATCGGGTGGTGGGAGTTGCGGCCGGGGCGCTTCGGATTGTAGCCCTTTGCCGCACCCTCCTGCTCCCCCTCGCGCACCATCACCGTGGAGTCGAAGTCAAGCGTGTAGTTGTCAAAGACCAGCTGGCTGAAAAACCAGTGGTACAGCCGGCCAAAAACAGCCTGGTTCGTGGCCTGCGTGAACTTGTTCAGATAGCGCTGGTATGCGCGGTGCCCCGCACCGATATTCCACCCTATCATCTTGCTCAACACACGGTCGTAGCGCACCAGATCCAGGTGCCCGAATTTGCTCGCACCACACCATACCCCAGCAAACAGGCCCATAATCAGCTGCCACGGCTTGTACCCACGGTTCGACCCCTGCTCCGGCAGTCCGCACTCCCTCAGCACCTCTTCGAAACCGCACCGCTCCACCATCTTCAGGAATAATGACAGTCCTCCAAACGGCGTAATCTCCTTATCCACAAACTTTATGTCGATATCTTTGAACATTTGGCCTTGTTTTTTGAATTTGCAAATATAGCAATAAGTTGTCAAACAGGAGTATGGAACGATTTTGCTCTAATGACGGTCATTAGAAAACGACATTCTTATCGGATTAATCCTAATGACCGATTTGGGTTTAACACAAGATAGGCTGTTCCGTTGGCATAGTGCATTGTTTCCAAATCCCAGACGATTGGCACACATCACCGTGGGTAACTGGCGGCGGGGGGATATGCAGGTAGTATCTGGACAATATGGCAAAGAGAAGGTACACTACGAGGCACCTCCCAGCAAAGATGTACCGCAGATGATGTCGGAACTGCTGCAATGGATAAACAACGCAGACACTGACCCTGTACTGAAAGCAGCCATAGCACACCTATGGTTTGTTAGCATACACCCCTTCAGCGATGGCAACGGGCGGTTGGCACGTACCATCACCGATATGCTTTTGGCAAAATCCGATGCCACACCCTATCGCTTCTATAGTATGTCCACACAGATTGCGTTGGCACGAAAAGAGTATTACGACATACTGGAGCAGACGCAGAAAGGGACGCTTGACATTACCGAGTGGCTACTATGGTTTCTCGGAAGGTTGGATGTGGCTATCAAAGTGGCTATGGAGACCATCGGGCACACACTGAGTAAAGCTACGTTTTGGGAGAGCCACCGTCATATAGTTATGAATGAGCGGCAGACCAAAATGGTCAATATGCTGTGGGATGGGTTTGAGGGAAAATTGACATCCTCCAAATGGGCAAAGATAAACAAATGTTCTCCCGATACCGCCTTGCGTGACCTGCAAGACCTTGTCGCCAAAGGCATCCTTGCCCGCACAGAGTCGGGCGGTCGCAGCACCGGATACGACTTGGTAAAATAATCGAATTAATAACAGTAAAGGGAGCGCCAAAATTGACGCTCCATCTACATGCCTTCTTTGTGGGTTCAATGTGAGTTGCTATTCTATATGCCTTTCGGGTCGCGCGGATTGCCCCTTTGCACTTTGTTGTACATGAAGAGCAACTGTGTTGCTCTGAGCATTTTGCCCAAGAGTCCCCCACTCTTGGAATTGCAAAAGATTCTATTACTCCTTTCTTTAGTGGTTTAACATTCGATGAATACGGATGCGAAGGTACACGTTATTTCCGAAGTGGCAAAATAAAAAATCTCACAATGACGGGAAACGCCATTCACTGCCACTGATTAATAATTGGTATTCCAATAGAGTTAGTACCAGTTCTTAATCCAAAACTCGTCGAGTATGTCGTTAGATGTCCCTCTTTGTCTTTCCTTGTCTGTCAAGTCGACGACATCCTCAAAAGATAGGCATTTCCAATCACCATTTGCTTCCTTGCATTGATCAGCAATAGCCTTGAAACCATCGGTATCGTTATCAAAGAATGTGATTACCCAATAGTGAATTTGGAAATCTTTGTCTTTGTACCAGGCTTCCACGTCTTGGACGTAACGGTCCAGTTGGTTGTCGTGGATGCCAGTGTATGCCTTGTCCTCAATGACGATAACATGTTTCTCATCGCCGTCGGCAAAGTTGCCTTCCACCTCGACTATTAAGTCAATGTGCTGCCATTGCTTCCATACTTTTACAGAGACGTTGTTGATGAACTCATAATCAACATCTCCCCACGTGT
>CAJOHZ010000070.1 GCA_905234695.1 uncultured Bacteroidales bacterium
ACCCTTCGAGCAGATGGCGCAGCGCTTCCCCCACACCACCCTCGTCCGCTTCAACCGCGACAACCCCGAGCCCTACATCGAGGATTTGCCCCGCTTCACCGCATTTACAGAAGAGATTGTGTCGATTCTAAACCAAACATAAACAGGATCAAATAATTTTTTCGCAGGATTGGCGTTTCTTCGGAAATAACAATCATTTGTAACACAATAAAAAAGATAAAACAATGAAAAAAGACCTTGGAATTATGCCGGCTGTGTACCCGATGCCGGTTTTGATGGTGGCGGCCTACGACGAGAGCGGCCGCGTGAATGTGATGAACGCCGCCTGGTGTATGATTTGCGGGATGGACAAAATCGCCCTCTTCATCAGCGAAGGCCACAAGACTACGCAGAACATCCTAAAGACCAAAGCCTTCACCGTCAGCATCGCCGATCGCGACCACATGGATGTGGCCGATTACTTCGGCATCGCCACCGGAAATAAGACCCCCGACAAGTTCGAACGAACTGGTTACCACGCTGTCCGCAGCAACCGTGTCAACGCCCCCGTCATCGACGAATTCCCAGTGGCCATGGAGTGCGAACTGGCCGAGGTGGTGGAGACAGAGACGATGTACTGCATCGTGGGCAAGATTGTCAATGTTGCTGCCGAAGAAAACGTCCTCAGCGAGAACGGCAAGGTGGACCCAATGAAGCTCAATGCCCTTATCTTCGACCAGTTCCAGAACGGCTACTACGTCACTGGCGAGCAGGTGGGCCGTGCCTGGAATGCCGGTGCCGTACTGGCCAAAGCGAAATAATCCAGACCAATTGACATTGAAGCCTTACAGCCGACAGTACGCTGCTCAATGGGCAATATTTTCTCACCAGGCAGAGTTATTTATTATGATTAGCTTTGACTTATGAATATCGAGGACTATCGCGACTACTGCCTTTCGTTGGGCGACGACGTAGGGGAACGGATGCCCTTCAGGGCTTTCTGCTACGCCAGCGAGGTGCTGGTCTTCTATGTCTGTGGCCACATGTTCTCTTTCTTCGACTGCAACAATTTCAGTGTTGTCACCCTCAAGTGCCAGCCCGAGCATTGAAGAACTAAAGGAACAGCACTCCTGCATTGGCAAACCATTCAATGAGTCGCCCCGATACTGGATCGGCGTCGACCCTGCAACCGCCTCCGATGTCCTGTTGAGAGAGCTGACGCTGAACTCATACAACCTCGTCCGCGAGAAGTACCATCGAAAATATAAATCAAGAACCTTAAATCAATGAATACACCTACAGGAAAAAACTACGTCGGAAGTGACGATCTATACGCTGATGTACAGCGCACAATGCGGCTCTGTGCCGAGATGAACAGCGGCTATCACACTGAGGCCGAGGTGCGCGACTGCCTGCGCGAGATTACACGCAGCGAGGTACCCGACACCGTGCGTGTATTCACGCCGCTTAACATCAACTACGGCCCAGGTGTGCGCTTCGGCGACGACTGCTTCCTCAACTTCGGATGCACACTTCTCGCCCTTGGCGGCATCACCATCGGCGACGGCGCCTTCATCGGACCCCACTGTGTGCTGGTGCTGGCCACCGAGTATCACCCTGAGGACCCCGCCGCGCGCCACACGCTGCTCACCAAGCCCATCGTCATCGGCCGCAACGCTTGGCTGGGCGCCAACGTCAAGGTACTGGCCGGCGTCACCATCGGCGAGAACGCCATCGTCGCCGCAGGCTCGGTGGTCACCAAGGACGTGCCCGCCAACATGGTGGTGGCCGGTACACCGGCAAAAGTGATTAGGCCCATTAAACAATAGACAAAATAACCGAAGACATATTGCCATGACAGAATACGAGAAAATGCTCGGCAACCTGCCGTACGACTATACCGACGAGGAGATACAGGCCCGCATCGTGCACACCTACGAGGCGATGCGTGCCCTGAACCAATGCGGTGCATGGGACAAGGAGGAGTTTCGCCGCTGCATACACGACTTGCTGCCCAACGCGCACCCGTCGGCGCTGGTCATCCCGCCGTTCCACTGCGACCACGGCGAGCGCATCACCCTCGGCGAAGGGGTTGTCATCAATTTCAACGGCGTCTTCCTCGACGGCGGCGGCATCACCATCGGCAACCACACGCTGATAGGCCCCAACTGCCAGCTGCTTACCCCTGACCACCCGCACGACTACTTGGAGCGACGCAAGACCATCGAGACGGGGCTGCCCATCCGCATCGGCGACGACTGCTGGCTGGGCGGTGGCGTAATAGTCTGTCCCGGAGTGACTATCGGCAACCGCGTGATTGTAGGCGCCGGCAGCGTGGTGACGCACGACATACCCGACGATGTGGTCGTTGCCGGAAACCCCGCAAAGATTATCAAGAAGACCTCTCCGAAATAAACAAACGAACAGTTTTTTTTAGGCGTAATAGTCATTTTGCAGGCTGAAATTTGCAAGTTTTGTTCTAATAGTCAAATTGCAGGCTCGAATTTAGAATGGATGTTTGCATAGTCTA